>CAWIJV010000004.1:0-29501 GCA_963836585.1 uncultured bacterium | reverse complement strand
CCACCTATTTCTTGATTGCCGCACACATATAAATTATCCAAGATTCCTGCGCTGCCCAGCGCTTCTAGCACCAGTGCATTTCGTGGGCCCGTGCAGGGGATGCTTTGAGACAGGCTCCAGCCTTCCTCAGCATGAAGAGGAATATTCCTTGCACCGCCGGCAGTGATCACTTGGCAGACATTGAGGCTACCCTCAATACCCACATCACCGAAAACTCCCAGCACACCTACAGAGCATGAAGAGCCGGTTGCGGTGGAAGTGATAATCACCGGACTGCCAAACATACCGGTCCCCACAGACGTTGAGATTTCCACCAATACCCACACCACCATTAGGCACCGCGAGTGCACCGCCGGAGCAGTTGATGCTTTGCGTTGGATCCAGAATTATCAACGGCCCCGTGAAGCTGATGCCACCGGTTGCGGTGATCGCACCGCAGACATTCAGATTGCCCATAATGCCAACACCACCGTCAATCACGAGTGCGCCCTCATCACACGCGAAACTTTCGGTGGTGTTAGTAATTGTCACCGGGCCTTCAAATATGCTGGCACCGGTTACTGTTAAATTATTGAATATTCCCGTGTTGGCAATGATAATGCCATTCACGCAGACATTGCAAAATTGTGCTGAATTGGTTGGACAGGATGCGAATAATGATGAGCTAAAAAATAGGAACACTAAAAGGAGAAATGTGTGTGTGTGTGTGTGTGTGTGTGTGTGTGTGTGTGTGTGTAACAATAAAGGCTTTTTTGATAGTTAGCGCTTTAATTTTTTGAATGAGAGCGTTCATGAGCTACCCTTTTTTATTGCCGAGCAAAAACTACTCCCCTCACACTAGCAATTTTCTGGAACGCCTGTCAAATTTTTTTATAAGAACACTATGTTAACCCTATAATTTTTTATGGTAACAGCCGATGCAATTGGCCGAGCAAATAAAATGGTAATGAAACAAGCTGATATTGAATCACATTACCTTCATGATCTTTTATGCCAATTGGCGTTTGGCTCGGGCGGATCAGAATTCACCCGAGCGGCCGTGGCATACTGCTTGAGGCCCATAAAAAGATGGAGCGATTTCATGCCACCGGTGCTGCCGGCCTTTACTTCCAGAGGAATCACTTTATTGCCATGCTGCACCACATAATCGATCTCCGCATTTGATCCTTTCTCTTCCCGGCGCCAATAATATAGCGCCGGTTCAACATAAAAAGGAAAAATGCTGCGCAAAATCTGCCCCACCACTTGCTCAGCAATGCCACCTTTATTTACTAAATCAAGATCATCAATCAAGCGCAACTGGTCGAGCGATAATCCTAAAATGGTGGAGCAAAGGCCCACATCTAAAAAGATCGCCTTCATATATTTATCTTGAATTTCAGCCGCGAGTGGCACACCATTGGCCGCGCTGCCGGCAATGCGATAACAGATTCTTGCTTTGAACAAAAGCTCCAGCGATTGCTTGATGGCCGGAGTTTGCACATCCCGATTTACTTTGCTATACACAAACTTGCTGCCCAAATATAAGGGCACCGCCATCATCACCTCGTCTAAACGTTGGGTTGCAATGCGCCCACTATATTTTGCAAAATCATCCCGATAGGTGGCTATCAGATCATGGTGCACCTGGCTCACTTTTTGCAGTGACCGCTTGAAAATCCAGCCGGCAACCGCCTGCGGCATCCCGCCAATAATTAGATACTCTTTAAAGAGCGCCATCAACTGCTCATGCAGCGCGTGAGGAATAATAGTCCCCCAGGAAAATGATTGGATGTATTCAAGAAGTTTTTTATTGCTTGCATGCAAAAACTCTTCAAATGAAAGCGGCTCAAGATGCATATAATTGATCCGGCCCACCGGCATGCTAAAGGTATGCGATTCAAGTACAAATTCCAGCAATGATCCGGCGGCGATCACCGGCAGCGTGAGCATATCTTCGGCAAACCAGCGCAATTTTGCCAGCAGCTCCGGCGCCGCTTGAATCTCATCCAAAAAGAGCAGAGCAGTACGCGGATCAATCGATTCATTAAATGCCGCGCTCAAGCTCAGCACAATCTGATGCGGATCATTTGAAGCAAATAGTGATGCAAGTTGCGGCTGCCGCTCCAAATTTATCTCAATAAGCTTTCGCTTATTTTCAGCGGCTAATTGCCTGACCAACCACGTTTTACCCACCTGCCGGGCGCCACGAATCACGAGCGGCTTGCGATTCTCTGACTGCAGCCACTCGGCAAGAAACGCCATCCCTTTACGATATATCATGATATCCCTTTATTGTAGGCCTTTTTACTTATAAGAATAGAGGGTTAGCCACGCGTAAGTCAACAAAAGAGACGGTTCTTTTTGATACTAGCTCATGAAAAGAGGGGGTTGTTTTTATGCGCTTTGCAGCGGGCGTAATTTAAAGTTTATTTTTTTTCAAACGGGGCCTGCGCGGCCCCAAACCCCGCGGCAGAGATTTGATGCAAAATCTCTGCACTCTGTGCATCAAAGGCTAGCGCCTTTGAAATCCCTACCGGACATAACCCAGATGACCACTTACCGCCACCTTCGGTGACGGACGCGGCCATCCTTCCGCTCCCCGAGCAATCAAAAAAATGATCGCTCGGATGAGCTCGGTGATGCCGGGCTAAGAATTTAACGCTTTATACAATTATTACTTGTGGACTTTTTTACAGCGGGTCACGTTACCCCCGCTCCCATTTGTTTTTATGACTGAAAATGCTTATTTACATAGGCAAAAGTTTCAGGCTGTCTTAGTACCGTTCGTGCTGAGTTTATCGAAGCATGTTCTGGTAAATTTAATCCTTGATTCACAAAATTTTAAATGATTTTTGGATTTATCAAAAAATGCTTCGACCCAGCCGTCGCTCCTTCGGAGCTATGGCGGGCAGGCTGGGCGTTTACTCCTGAGCCTTGTCGAAGGGTCAGCACGAACGGAGTGAAAAGGTCTTTGCTTTTGTAAAAAAAAGTTTGCTTGCTACAAAAACAAATAGAAGCGGGCGTAACGTAGCCCGCTGTAAAACAGTCCTTAGCGTTGGTCTGGCAACCCATAAGAAGAGGGAGTTGTTTTGGCAAATTCACTTTTTATAAAGATGAGGAAGCCCTAAAGGAGTCATGGCACCATTTCTTTCTAGGAAAACGTTATAACCCAGGCCTTTCATAACTTTGAAAAAGCTGTCAGTATTGAAACTTCTTTTAGCTCCGGAACGCATTTCTTGAACGATAGTGGGTGATACACCCGCCAATTTGGCTAACCTTCGTACTGAAATGTTATCTTCTTCCATTGCTGCCAGAATAATCTCAGAAATAAGAAAATCTTTAAGGTCTTTTTCGTATTCTTTTTTTTCTTTTTGCGTTATGGATTCCATGAGCTTATCATAGGTAGATTTGATTTTTTTAGTCATAATAACTTCCTCCCTTGCATCGCTTTATATAATCTGCTTTTAATTTTAATGCCCTTTCCTTTTCCCGGGGTGGCATTTTTTGAGACTTTTTTTCATAGGCGTTAGTTATCATTACTTTACCACCAGGATAGAAGAAGCACAAAAATCTATCCGAATCAGGCTTAAAGGCAAAAATTTGATCATCTTCATTAACAAACTTCTCCTTGTTTCTTATTTGCCCCATTTCACCTAAAACATAAAGCAAATGACCCATCTTCTTCTTTCGGTCAAGAGTCAACTCCTCAAAGTAAACCAAGGCCTCACTCTCTTTCCTGCTATTATAATACCATTCTATGGTAAGTTTTTTGCCTTTATAGGCTATAAATTTTTCATCCACTAGACACTCTCGAATAGAATATGTTTTTTATGAATCTATTAAGATTGTATCAGATTTGCGGTACAAAGTATAGGAAAAAGGGAGGCAAAGTTTTTTTATGAAATACTTGGGCGCCTAAAGCTTATTTTCATTTTTCCTGGGCATCGCAAAAATTGATTGCTTCTTGTAAAACTTGAGGCAAGGTTTTCACATCTTTACACGTATGCTTCCATACTGGTAAATCCCAGGCATAGTCCTTAATAATTGCCACTTTGAAAGATCCCTTTGGATTAAATTCGGGATGCCAGCCCAGATCAATTAGGTAGCCATTATCAAAACTAATTTGCATGAGATCCTCTTTATGAGACCACCGTTGTTGCTCGACTGCCAAAGAAGCATCTATGGTAAAATCGAGATAAATAATTGTGCCTTTTTTAAAATCAATCGGCTTTGCATCAAGCAATTTCTGCAAATAATCTTCCGAACTTTGAACCGGCGCCACCATGGCTCGCTCCTTATAATCGGTAGCCATAACCTTCATTCTTTATTTTCTCAAATAAATTTATTTGTGTTGTCTCACTATCTATGCGTTCAAAATCTCGGCCAAATTTCCATAACTCGTCGCCGACTTCTATTCCTTTATTAAATTTGAGACGCAAAATTATCCCCTGTATACATGCTAGAAGCGCAAAATAATCCTCTGCCTGGCTCATGCTTTCACAATCTTTTATTTTTTTTATAACACTATTAATTTTTTGGATTAATAGATGACAATAAATGAACTACGAGATTTTTCTGCACATCTTTATGCAGTTTTTCCCTAAAACACTCCACATGACACCAAAAAGTCTGGTTATGCTGTCTCTCTTTCGACTTATCCCAATTGGTTAAAATATTAATGTCACAAGGATTTATCTCATCAGATTTAATATTTTTATTACAAAAACAACAGATTACATTTGAGCTTATCATAAGTTCCACCCATAATTTTTACTAAGATTCATCAAATCATGCTTACTAATATTTTTTAATGCGGTAACAACTGCTTTTTTTTCGGGATTGTATATCAATAGGTTATGAGCATTAGTTGTAGTTTCTTTGAGAAAAACCTTCGCGCCATCAGCTTGCACCTTTAAGACATCAGGCTTTGTAATTAAATTTTGAATTTCTTCAGGAGTAAATTTTCTCTCTATAAGTCTCTGCAATCCATGCTCAGTGGTATCAATAACACTTGTAATTTCTTCAACTTTTAATGATTGTTTTAATTCCTCATATTGCAAAGCACTATGACCATAGTCTAGTGGTTTTCCTGGAGTGGCAATACTTCGCAATTCATTCTTTTGCGCAGTCGCCTTAATTGATTCTTTAAACAAACAATTTTCCGCCGCTTCAGCTGATCGAGCAACTCTAATCTCCAATCCTTCGGCAGTCATCGCAATGGCTTCTTCTGCTGCAAGATGCTGTAAATCAGAGAGCAATGCCTTCGCCTCCGCTTCCACGGCAGCAGCACCGGCAAGAGCAAGATCGGTGAGCTCTCCCATGAGAACGGTTTCAGTGGCAACTTTGGCGCACTCGCGAGAGCAGCCGCGGATTCCTGCTTGATACACCCGCTCTTTAATGTGGACTGCTATCTCTACCGCAGCGTGGCAAAACTCTTTAAAATCTTCACGCGCTTTTTGCGGCGCTCTACCCGTATCGATAATAAAAGTGTTCAAACGGGCCACACAATGATCAAGCCGATCGGCCAAATGATAGATTCCACGGCCGCACTCTATGATTGTTTGAGGAAGATGCGTTGCCATATGGCCCACATTTTGTATGCCTTCCCAGGTGCCTTGACCGGCGCCAATAATCATCTCATGGCTCACATGATATACTTGCTGAGCACAAGAAATGCCCATATCGGTCAGCGCGCTCATGCTGAAAGCGGCACTATAGTTTTTGATCGCCACATAAGCAGAGCAAAGCGCATTGGATTGTGCAGCAAATTCCAGAAGGGGCACCACGCGCGGATGTAATTGCTTTTGAAACAGATGCGCCGCTTGCTGATAATTGAGCATCGTGTATTTATGAAACACCTGATCGAGCTGATTACCACGATATTGGTCAAATGCAGCAGGATCAATACCAATTTTGGCTAAATACACGCGCGTAATGGCATCGCACTGCTGGTGGTCAGGCAGGCGCTCGATAGAACCATTTTTTTCTATATCTCGGCATGCTGCCACGCATTCTCTTATCTTCTGGCAGCCAACATCCACCACTACTGCGGACATATCTAGACCCCGATAGATATCAATATTCATATCAATATCAAAGGCCATGCGGCAGGGTGAAGGCAGCAAGCATTCTTGTAAATAAACTTTCTCAAGCTGCTTGCCTTTCAACATATCTTGATACGCATGAGCCACATTATCTGCCCATGCCGGGGAGTTATTGCAATCAGATGCAGAAACTTTCTCCGCACAAAACGAGACAAGCGCTTCATGCACAACACGGTATTCAGCATTTGAAGGAATCACCGAAAGATCCGGCAAGCGGGAAACAATTCCCGGCTGACCCGAGATGAGCTCTTGCGCCAAGACATTGCCCAGCATGCCATATGAGTGCGCCAATGCATTTGATGCAAATGAATGGTTGATATAGGCTGCGGCCTGCGCAATCTTGGCCCTATCACAGACATCCAGTGACAATTGGCCCAATTGCGCTATTACTATCCGATCCTGCGCATGATCGGCATTTTTTATAGCGGGGGAAAATTGCACGCCATTGATTGCAGCATTATAACTCACCCATCGTGGGCCTCCCCAAGAATTGGAAAGTTTTTTAAACTCTTTACTCAGCTGCGCATTGGGATGATCGGCATACACTTGCTTGCAAAAGAATTCGGTTACTGCGCCAATTCCCTGAGGATATAGATCAACAATGTTTTCTAAAATCTGATCGACTTCTTTTGAGGGTTTGCGATAGGGATCATTCCACACTTTATCTTTGAGCGCTTGGCGCTCATCAAGCACCACATTACAGCTGCTGGGAAGATGGCTGGCGGGCAAATGAGCAAAATGCTTCTCATAATAGAGAGAGTTTAAGTGCTTGTGCTTAATGCCCTGATAATTATGGGTTTGGCCAAAGCGGCGATGGTAATGCTTTAAAAAGAAGTTGCTTTGAGGTTTGGCAAAGCGTGTGGCATATTTTTGCGCAATATCATAGGCACATTCAAACTGATGGTTTTCGACATATCGATCCATGGCAAGCAGATCTTTGACATCCGATTTTTCAAAGAATGATCCTTGATGCTGCTGGCAACCCCAGTGAGTATCGGAAATATGCAACACATAGCGCGCGCATTCAATTTGCCCTTCAATGGCATACCATTCGTTTATGGACCGGCAAAATGAACTTATTATTTTATCGTATTGACGCGCCTCTGATTTGGTCAGCGATGTCTTAAAATGTCCTTGCGCATCAAAAACAATCGGTTCAAGTTTCGCCAATAAATCGTTCACATGCCCCTGAAGACCGATCGCCGCTGCATCCACCTTAAAATTGACTACTTCGAGTAATTGTTCAACATCGATGGTAAAATTGGATCTTGCTTTATTTACCGCATCCACCACCCATTGAATTTCATTCCTTAGAGCATGATATACCTCTATGAAAGCATCACGCGCTGATAAATTGCTACGCAATTGGCAATCAAGTGATATCAACTCTTGTTGCTGCCCTGCAGAATGATCATCAGAGGAATCATCACTACTCCATGAATTGGATGAAGAATCATGATGAAAACTTGCATCCCAGCGGCTATCATGTGATGAGTGATTACCCAACATCAGCTGCAAGGCGCTCTGATGAGTATAGGAGTTGTTAGTTGTTACCAGAGTTATTACAAAAATAATGACATAGATCATGCTCACCCTTTTTTAATTCTTGTGTTACTAACGGACTAAATCCATCTTTTCCCCAAGCAGCCAAGGCTGCCCAGCCCTCTCGATAATATTTTACCGCTGCTGTAGAACGCGCATCCGTCTTTCCATCGTCACCTTCCTTCAGATCAAAATAGCCGGTTCCATACTGATTGTGTGTCCAGAATGTATGCAATACGCTCTGCATTTTTTGCAAAACTTGCCCTTCAACCGTTCTTCTGTCTGCTCGATCTGCGACTGCTCGAGTTAATTCTTGATTCTTTTTAAACTGATCCTTGGAAAGATCGATCGTATCTTTGGCATGTTTTTTGGTATGTTCAAATGAATCCTCGCCCAATTTTACCTGATCCTGAGAAAGCTTTAAAGCGTCAAGAGCATGTTGCTTGGCATGCTCAAAAGAAGCGGTGCTCAACTTATATGCTTGCATGGCCATATAGGTTGATACGCATATTCCAATCAATGTTAAGCTCAACCCGGTAATCTGCAGCCCATAACCAAACTGCTTTTCATACTCTTTCCATTGCCATTTATTCAAAAGGGCGCGCGTTTTTTGAATCTTTTTGAATGATTTTTCCAGATCCTCCACTTTGATGATCGGAACCATTCCTTCACGCAAAAAAGCGTATGCGCTCGCTTCACGTATCAGCTTTTCCAATTCTCGGTGAGATAATTTTTTACTTTTTCGAGCCAGGCTGCTCAAATATCCCTCCGCGCATTCATGCTCCACATGCTGCAGATAAAACTGCAGTATCTCTTTTCTCTTTTCATGAGAATCAACCAACGGAATCTCAATAATATCCCCGGCAAATCGCGTTTTAACCGGCTCTGGCATACCGATAATCTCATTGGTGATGCCGATGATGGTGATATTGGGAAACTGGCCACAAATATCAAACAGTTCCCAAATCTGCTTTGGTAGATCGACATCAGGATTTCTATCATGCTGCGATTGCTTGAGCAAGCAATCGATCTCATCAAGAATAATTACACACGAATAGCTCAAATAAGGCTCAAGAGCACGGCGTAAATTTTGTGCCGCGGAATTTTTAAACTCATTGCCCAGCAAACCGGCATTGATAAAAATTACCGGCCGGCCGCTCTTGCGGCCAATCACTTGCGCTAAAGTAGTTTTGCCACTGCCCGAAGGGCCAACCAAAATAATGCGCTTGGGTTTTAGATACGCGGGGCACAGGGGGCTGCGCATCAATATAATCTTGTCGAGTATTTCTTGAGGCGCCGTTTGCAGAATAAAGTCACAAAATTCATCCGTGAGATGCTCATCGCAATAATCATGCTGCACTCCGATGCCCGGCTCCAGATAGCGCTTGCGCTGCATCTCTTCTTCGGAAAGTTGCTGCATTTCAGCGCACGAGTAAAAAACAAAAAATATGAAAAGGAAAGAGTAGTTGAGCGAATGCCGCATGAGGTAAACTCCCGGTTGAAGTATTGGTGCAAATTGGAGCCAGCATAAACCAACCAGAAAGCGCGGTCAAGCACAAACATACAAAAAATATTTCTTCTCAATTCATATTTTTATGATATAACTATCTAAGAATTGCTTTAAAAATTTTACAAAATATTTCTGCCTGGATTATATCCCTCATGCATGCAAAAATTTTCTCCGCGACCACCATTGGCATTAATGCGCATCTGATTGAAGTTGAAGTTGATATCGCCTTTGGCTTGGTGAATTTTTACATCGTGGGCCTGCCTGATACTGCCGTTAAAGAAAGCAGCAAGCGGATTTTGACTGCGCTCAAGAATAGCGGATTCCAACTTCCAGCCAAACGGATCACCGTTAATCTAGCGCCCGCCGATTTAAAAAAAGAGGGCACGCTTTTTGATTTGCCCATTGCAGTAGGCATTTTAACCGCGGCAGAATTTTTTACGATTCATCCGGAATTTTTACGAGAAACCTTATTTTTGGGTGAACTTTCACTCGATGGCGGCATTCGCTTTATCAAAGGCGCGCTGGCCATCGCGTATGATGCTAAGAAGCTCAAAAAAAAGCGCATTATTGTGCCTAAGGCCAATGCGGCAGAAGCGGCACTTATTTCCGGCCTGGAAGTAATCGGCGTTGATCACATTACGCAGCTCATTGCGTATCTGCGCGGCGAATTGCCCATTGAACCCACGGTGAGCAATTTTGATTTTCAAACTCTCAGCGCTATCGATAAATCACTCGATTTTGCTCAAGTTAAAGGCCAAACAGTAGCAAAACGCGCACTGCAAATTGCGGCGGCAGGGCGGCACAATATTTTGTTTATCGGCCCACCCGGCGCAGGCAAAACAATGCTAGCAAAACGGTTGCCCTCCATCATGCCGCGCATGACCTTTGATGAAGTGCTTGAAGCAAGCAAAGTGTATTCGATCAGCGGCAAACTCGGATCGCAATCACTGATTATGCAGCGGCCCTTTCGCAATCCGCATCACACTATTTCACAAGCAGGCCTGGTCGGCGGTGGATCATATCCGCAGCCGGGCGAGATAAGCTTGGCGCATCATGGGATTCTTTTCTTGGATGAGCTCACGGAGTTTAAACGGCACACCCTGGAAGTGTTGCGCCAACCACTGGAAAATAAAGAGGTGCACATCTCCCGCGCGCTTCATTCGATCAATTTTCCCGCCTCATTTTTGCTGATTGCGGCACTTAATCCGTGCCCCTGCGGATTCTGGGGTGACAAAAAACGAAAATGCCATTGCGCAAGCCAACTGATTGCCCGCTATTTAGAAAAATTATCCGGCCCACTCTTGGATCGCATCGATCTGCAAATTAATGTGCAATCGATTGAATATGACACTATCAAAGCAAGCCCGGCACATTGCCAAAGCTCCAAAGATTTATTAGTTGGCGTGGCGCATGCGCTCGCTGCGCAACAGGCACGTTTTGGCAATGCCAACAGTTGGAACGGGCACATGAGCTCGGAGCAGATTGAAAAACAATGCTTGCTCACCGAAGCCGCCGAAGCGATTATCAAAAAGGCATTCGACTCGTTGCATTTGAGCATGCGCGGGTATCATAAAATTTTGCGCGTGGCCCGCACTATCGCAGATATTGAGCAACAGCAACTTATTGATGCGCCGCATATTCAAGAAGCAATCATGTATCGCTCGCTTGATCAAAGTCTGGAGCGGCATCGCCAATGATTGCCGGCATTGGGATCGATAGCGTTGAGATTGCGCGCTTTGAGCACTGGCATGCGTATGATAAAAAAAAATTATTGCGTATTTTTTCTGAAGAAGAAATTAATTACTGCCGTGCACATCCATTAAAAAGCGCTGAACGGTTTGCCGTGCGATTTGCCGTGCGCGAGGCGCTCTATAAAGCACTCAGCCAAGCATGTCCAACACTACGTATCTCATTTTTAACCCTGTGCAAGTCGCTAGCGATCATCAAAAAAAATGAAGTTCCGCAGATTGCCATTACCAATTGTGCACTCACAGAGCAACTGCAATCATTTACTTTCTTTATCTCTTTGACGCATACTCACACCACCGCAACGGCGGTGGTAGTAATCCAAAAAATATAAGTTGAATTTCCAAAATGGACGTAGTATACCCATAAAGAAAATTATTTTTTAAAGGAGAACTAATGAAAAAAGTATTATTTTTGGGTTGTCTTGCCACAACCATTGCGCAGGGAATGGGCCGTGATGCCATGCAAGATCCCGATTTACTCCCACAGTTTTGCGAGGATGTAGGCATGTGGGTAATCCCAGTCTCCGCTTATCCGGGCCTACCGGCTCGGCAAGCTTCGCCTGGCTTCGCCAGTCATCTACAAGACGGGACGACTACCACTTCCGCTCATCCTGAGCTTGTCGAAGGACGGCCAACTCCTACCACGCCTGGCATGCTGAAGGCCTTACATGATGCGGTAAGCCGACCTCCCACCAAAGGCCCACTGTGAAGGAGCTTTCTTGCACTTCTGTTTGACAAAAGCCCAAAAGACCGTACTATTATAGTACTTTTCTTACTGAGAAATTCTTGTAAATCGCGGGGTAGAGCAGTCTGGTAGCTCGTTGGGCTCATAACCCAAAGGTCGCTGGTTCAAATCCAGCCCCCGCAATACTCTTTCTCTTATCTTTTCATCTTCTTCTATGCTACTATCAAATCAAAATGAAGGAGAAAGCCCATGAAAAAAACTTTCTTAGCCTCACTCGCCGGTATCAGTTTGCAGGCAATGCAGCCACCACCTTCAGGCCCGCTTGATATCCCGGGCGGGAGAGTCCAGTCACTCTATTCACATTCGCCTGTTCAGGCGGCGGCACTCTTGGATCAGCTCTCCAAAAATTCCCATGATTTGATTCCTGCTATAGCGGAATCTATTAAAAGAGAGGCAATCGCCCATTATCAAGAGGCAATCAAGGAAGGAAGGAAACCCGGCACAGAACCGGTTGCTAACTATCTTAAAGCCCAACTTACTCTTCTTAAAAATGAAAAGCGCGCCATTCTAAAAAAGAAAACATGGGACAAAGATCAAGAAAATCAAGAACAATGCGGCGTGGATCTTATGCTCCTTAAGATGCAAATATGCTCTTTAGAAACAGCGCTTACCATCAATTGCGGCATCGATTATTTTACATCGCCATCAAAGTGAAGTTGTTTGCAAAAATTCATGCGCATTGTGCAGCAAATCCTTGGCATTTTGATAGGTGAGTTTTTCATGCGCCTTTTCAAACGGAAGCCAGAGATATCCGCTGTGCTCCCGCGAAAGCCGCACCGGCTGCTCGGCAGTAGAGCCCACAAAAAATGTTACTGTTTTTCTCACCAGTTTGCCACGCTCTTTAAAGGTATATGAAAGAGATTCTTGGAATCCCGCTATTAAAGTAGCCGTAAGACCCGTCTCTTCCTTGAGTTCACGATGCGCAGCTTGCTCGAGGGTTTCGCTCGGCTCAAGTTTGCCCTTAGGAAAATCCCAATGCCCGCTCAAATAATGCAGAATGAGATATTTTTGAGTAGCATGTTTGGGTGCAAAAGTAATAATGCCGGCAGATTGTTGCTCAATCATGGGACCCTGTCATAAAACCGTTCGCCCTGAGTAACCTCCGCAGGAGGTATATCGAAGGGGCATTGCATCATGGTTCGATACGCGCCTTGGGGCGCACTCACCATGAACGGATAAAGTTTAAATGTTTCAATCCAGAAAATATAAACGTACTCCAAAACGGCTTCTCCACAAATACAGTAACAAACCTCCCATTAAAAACAAGGGGCTTACCCACAGCCAAAATCCTACTTGCTTCAAAAAAAAGTAGGCTATGCGCTCTGGCAACAGACGTTGAATGGCGACCAGCATACTAAAGTAGACACCTAAAAATACTGATCCTACCACTGCCAATTGCACCATATACTTTTGTACGAACTCAAAAAATTTAGGCAAGTAGCCGTGAAATCCAAATTTTTTTCGCAAGAAATACAATAATAAAATGGTTTGGCATGCCCCTGAAAGTGCCGTTGATACCGCAAGCCCCACCTCACCCAAATGCCATATAAACAATAGATTAAAAATAACATTTACACACAAAGCAATTACACTCACTATGCCGGGGATAAGTGTCTCATGAAGCGCGTAATAGACATTCAGAATTATCTTATTAAAGGCAAAGAAAAACAGCCCCGAGCCAAAGGCCATTAATATTGCGCCGGCCTTATATGCCTGGGCAATCGTAAATGAGGGCACAAAAATGGTGAGAAAAATATCATTGGCAAAAAATATCACCGCAAAGGTGCAAGGGATCATCACCCAAAATACTATCTTGGCAGATTCATATAAAAAAAAGTTTAATCGTTTGGGAGCATAGGCACTTACCCGAGAGAAATAGGGCAATAAAATAGTGGAAAAGGCAACAGCAAATACCCCAACCGGAATCGCCATAAATTTATGCGCGTAGCTCATCAATGATACGGTGCCAATTTGCAAGAATGAGGCAAACTGACCATCAATGATGATACTAATTTCCGTAACGCTCATACTCAAAGCACATAAAAAAAATTTGCCTATAATACGGGCAAATGATTGCCACGTCTCTTTGCTGATAGCGCCAAATGATAAATCATGCTTTAAATAGGCAAAAAGATGCTGCAAAAATTGTAAGAGCCCGCCCAATAAAATAAAAAAGCATAAATAGATCACCGGCAGATCAAACAATTTGCATACCACCAGCCCCGCAATGAATACCATATTCAGTAAAATCGGGCCAAAAGCCGGCACAAAAAAATAGCCAATAGATTGCAATGCCCCGGCAAGCAATGCGCTGCTGGAAATAAAAAATATCAGGGGAATCAAAACGCGCAGCAAGGGAACGGCTATGGCTGTTTGCTCGGCAGAAAATCCCGGCGCATAGAAAGTAATTAATGGTGGCGCGAAAATAATTCCCAGGGTGCACAAAACAAGCAGAATTCCTTCAAAAAGCACAAAGGCCAAAGACATTAAACTCA
The DNA here is from genome assembly GCA_963836585.1 of uncultured bacterium. Classification (GTDB taxonomy): domain Bacteria; phylum Babelota; class Babeliae; order Babelales; family Vermiphilaceae; genus BTUB01. The sequence continues at coordinate 15,375 of CAWIJV010000004.1, read as the reverse complement.
TGGCATCCTGTTTGCTTTTTCTCAAGGTGGTCAAAAATAAGGGTATAAATGCTGCTGATAATGCGCCTTCGGCAAAGATCTTACGCAATGTATTGGGCATGCGATAGGCAACCGTAAAAGCATCGGAAACCACGCCCACGCCTAAAAAACGGATCATGAGCAGGTCACGCACAATGCCTAAAAATCTACTGGTGAGCGTAGAGCTGCCAATCTGAATCGTGCGTTTTATGATCAATTTTTTATGCATTGCAATTTACTTTCCTATAAATTTATGCAAACGTATCGATTAGAAAATAACAATAAAGGAAAAGTTATGAAACTTCTACTTTTTTTATCTTTTTTTTCAATTTTGCCGATCTTTGCGCAGCAACCGCCGCTACCATCTGCCAGTTTAGCGCCCACTTCGACCATACCGGTAGCTGAAAAAGCAGAGACCATATGGAAAGCTTTACAAGAACTGCGTGATGTTCAAATAGAACAAGCTTCTTTGGCATACTCTCAAGCCAATGCCATGGTGAATCAAAAATCGATTGATGCGGAAGATGCTAAAATCGGAACTTTCTCCTGCATTATTGATCGGGAAAATGATGGAGACATCGTTGAAAATCTTGTGCTTATTCAGCACTATTTAGGAGAGCTTATTAGCAGCGAAGAAGAACTTAAAAAATTTGAAAATCAGCTCACTCAAAATCCGCATGATTTGATGCGCCGCGAAGAAGAACACGCCAGTCTTCTAAGAGCCGCGCTACTTAACAGCAATCTTTTATTTGCCGTATTACAACTCAATTTCCATAATGCCATCCGCAAGGAGCAAAAAACGGCGCGGACTCGAGGCTGCATTCCCAAGATGTATCATCGGGATGTTTGATCTGTTTGATAGGATTCCCATTCTCGCATTGCCTGCGCATGCTGCTCTTTAAGCTCATGCAACACCGCTTCTGCTTGTTTATACTCACTCATGCCATAAGAAAGCTCGGCAAACACTAATTCTTGGGCAGCAACTTTTTGCTCAAGCTGCTCAATTTTACGTTCGAGTGCTTTTACTTTTTTAGCCCGCTCATAATCATTGACTTGAGGCTTCTCAACAACTGTTTTTGATGCAACAGAACTTTTTTCAGGCGCATTCGCCTGATTTATCTGCTGCTTATAGTAAAGAAATTCATCATAGTTGCCGACAAATGAAATAATGCCGGTCGGCGTAAGCTCAATCACCCGGGTAGCCAGATCATTTAAAAATGAGCGATCGTGAGAAACGAATAATATCGTTCCCTCATAGTTGCGCAATGCCTCTAATAAAATACGTTTGGCATCAAGATCTAAATGGTTGGTGGGCTCATCCAAAAGTAAAAAATTTGTTCGCTGCAACAAGACCCGCACCATGCCCACGCGATTTTTTTCTCCGCCGCTCAATACCCCTACTTTTTTGTGTACATCTTCGCCGCTAAACAAAAAGGCTCCGAGTAAAGAGCGTATGGCAGCTGTAGTGACCCCGGGAGGGCAGTGGCCCTCAATATTATCAAGGACCGATCTATTTTGATCGAGTGCCTTATTTTGGTCCTGATCAAAAAGCGTGTAGGTAACCCCTGATCCAAATGTAATTTTGCCTTGCTGCAATGGCAGCTTGCCGTTAATCAGATTCAAAAGAGTGGATTTTCCCACGCCATTGGATGCCACGAGTGCCACTTTTTGGCCTCGTTCAATCTCAAAATTAACATTATTAAAAAGCTGCTTGCCCTCAAACGCATGGGCCACATTTTCAACTTTGAGCACAATACTGCCGGATCGAGCAATGGGGGGAAAGGAAAAATTAATCGTTCTGGGTGCAGGCGGCAGCTCGATGCGTTCGAGCTTATCCAGCTGCTTCATCATGCTTTGAGCCTGCTTGGCACGCGAAGCGCTTGCTTTAAAGCGGTTGATCGTCTCTTCTTTTTGCTTTATCTCTTTTTGCTGCAGCTGATACTGGGATTCTAAGATTTCTAAGGCACGCTCTTTTTGCACCAGATATTTGCTATAGTTGCCCTGATAAATCGTGCATTTGCCCCGCTCTAATTCAAATACCTGCTTGCAAACCGCATCGAGGAAATACCGCTCATGGCAGACAAGCATAAAGCCAAAAGGGGCTGATTTTAGAAAATCCAAAAACCAGTCCTTGGCAAAGATATCCAAGTGGTTAGTCGGCTCATCAAACAGATAAAAATCTGCTTTTTGAAGCAATAATTGAGCCAACACGATGCGCATGCGCCAGCCCACACTCAGTTCCGCAACCGGTTTACCAAAATCCGATTCTTTAAATCCCAGGCCAAGCAGCATCTTCTTTGCTTGCGCCATCATCGCATCAGGCTCACTATCGGCCAACTGTTCATGCAGATGAGCATAATGCTCAAGATCAATTTCATTGCCGAGCGTGATTTCATGCTCAAGAAGTTCAAGCTCTGCCTTAAGTTTATTGATCTGCTCAAAAGCGGTCATCACCTCAGCAAGGATAGTCCGCTCGGAGGAGAGCACCACATCTTGGGCCAAATAGGCGATTTTTTTATTTTTACCGATGGAGATCGAGCCGCCATCCAAAGGTTGAAGGCCAACCATGACCTCCAGCAGAGTAGATTTACCCGAGCCGTTGGCACCAATAAGGCCAATCTTCTGATTTTCATTAATATCAAAAGAGATCGAATCGAATAGTACGCGAGAGCCGAATGAGAGCTTAATTGAATTTACTTGAATCATAATAATACTAGTCTAAAGACTATTTGATAAAGAGTATACCGTCTTTTAGCTCATAGATACTATTCATACGGCCGGTTACATACTCATCATGGGAACTCACAATAATTCCCATCCCCCGTTCTTCTTGAATGCGGAGCATCAGATCGATCACTGCCGTACCGGTGGCCTCATCAAGATTACCGGTTGGCTCATCAGCTATTAAAAAATCCGGCTCATTCATGAGCCCCCGCGCAAGCGCCACTCGTTGTTGCTGGCCCCCTGAGAGTTGGCCCGGATATACATCTTTTTGGTCTCCCAATCCCACGTGGGCCAGAAGATCAAGTGCTTGAGCCATACACTCTTGATGAGATCTGCCGCCGATTAATCCCTTAAGGGCAACATTTTCCTGCGCAGTGAGCTCCTTGATTAAATAGGGGAACTGAAACATCAGCCCCAGCTTACTGTTGAGAAACAGGCTGCGCTCATTGGTAGAAAAAGTCCCTATATCAGTCTGATCAAAGAGAATCTCCCCTGAGCTGGGCTTATCCAGGCCGGCAAGCAGATGCAGCAGGGTTGATTTCCCGCTGCCCGAAATTCCGGTGATGGCATAGGAGGCACCTTGCTCAAAAAGGGCGTCAACACCACGCAGAACCGGAATGGTGGTGCCCCCTTGGGTATATTGTTTATAGACGTTGATGAGAGAAAGAGAGTGGGTAGTCATACAAATCCAGCAATTTTTTAACTTAAAGGCCTACTCAGTATAAACACAAAACAAGACTGTTTTCAAAAAGAAGATTACCCCATTTGCGTATAAATATTGTCTTTGCCCAACTGCTGAGCCTACAATGAGGTATAGGGTAATGAATCAGCGTGTCAGCACACGCGTACTAAAGATTCGATTTGAGGGGGAGTGAATGAAAACTGTTTTAAACAAAGATATGCATGAACATATTCCAGAGATGCTCCCAGTAATTCCGACCATGGATGTAGTGGTGTTTCCACACATGATTGTACCATTGCTTGTTCTTGATGATAAGATCATCAGAGGCATCAATCAATCACTACAAGAAACCAAATTGGTATTACTGCTTGCAGCAAAAAAACAACCGGATAGCGATGAAGGCATCGCCACTAAAGATCTTTATAGCGTTGGTACGGTCGCATCAATTATGCGGCTTATTAAAATCCCGGAAGGTGGGGTAAAGATCCTGGTGCAAGGAATTTGCAAAGCGGAAGCGCAGCAAGTGATGGCTTCAGATGAAAGTCTTCATGCAAATGTTATCAAACTTGACGGTTGTTCCAGTAAAAATAAAGAAGAAGTTCAAGCTCACGTTAAAAATATTAAGCTTTTAGCGGAAAAAATGGCAATTTCGGGAAATGCATTTAGCCCGGATTTTCATATAATACTTTCTAAAATGCAGGATCCTGAAAAAATTGCGGACTTTATTCTTTCGCATCTTAATCTCGCGGTGGAGCATGCCCAAGCACTTCTTGAAACCGATGATCAAGGGGAACTCTTGGAAGTGCTGTATCGGCATTTGGCCAAAGAGATGGAAGTTGCTGATATGCAAGAAAAGATCCGCAATAATGCGCGCGATTCGATGAATAAAGCACAAAAAGAGTTTTATTTACGTGAACAGATGCGCGCCATTAAAAAAGAGTTGGGTGAAGATGATCTTGAAGAGCTGGAAGCGATTCGCTTGAAGCTGGACGGTCTGGCCGCACCCGAAGAAGTAAAACTGGAAATGCGCCGTCACCTTAATCGCTTGGAAAAAACATCCCCCGATTCGATGGAAGCAACCGTAACGCGCAACTATTTGGAATGGATCTTGGCGCTGCCATGGAGCCAATTCAGCGTCGATAATCTCGATATTGAGCATGCCAAAAAAGTATTGGATGAAGATCATTATGGGCTCAAAGAGATCAAAGAGCGCATTCTTGATTTTATTTCGATACGTAAATTAAAAACAGACGGGTATCCGCCAATCTTATGCTTTGTGGGACCGCCGGGAATTGGTAAAACATCCCTGGGCGGCTCTATAGCGCGCGCACTGGGCAGAGCCTATGCGCGTATATCACTGGGCGGCGTAAAGGATGAAGCCGAAATTCGCGGCCACCGCAGAACCTATGTTGGTGCCATGCCGGGAAGATTCATCCAGGCAATTAAAAAATCGGGCAGCTGCAATCCAGTACTTGTGATCGATGAGCTTGATAAAATAGGCGCCGATTTTAGAGGTGATCCATCAGCAGCAATGCTTGAAGTGCTCGATCCACAACAAAATAAGACCTTTTACGATAATTATCTGGGCATTCCCTTTGATTTATCCCAGGTGATGTTTATTGCCACGGCAAACTCATTAGACACTATTTCCGAACCGCTGCGCGATCGCATGGAGATCATCGAAGTATCGGGATACACTCACGATGAAAAGCTCAATATCGCCAAGCGGTATCTGTTGCCTCGTGCTGTTGCCGCATCGGGATTGCAGGTCCATGATATCGTAATAGCTGATGATCTGCTTACTGATATTGTGGTGAACTATACCAAAGAATCGGGCGTACGCCAGCTGGAACGGTTGATAAAAAAACTGTGCTCAAAAGCAGCCCGCGTGTTGGTAGAGACTAATAAAACCATCAGCTTTAGTATCGCTGATCTGCACCAGTATCTGGGGCCTCGCAAATATGCTGAAGATGAAACAGATAAAGACGATCAAATCGGCATTAGTAATGGGCTGGCCTGGACACCATTTGGCGGCGAAATGATCAAGATTGAAGCAGTGCTCATGCCGGGCAAGGGCAAACTGATTCTCACCGGGCAGCTAGGTGATGTGATGAAAGAGTCGGCACAAGCTGCTCTTAGTTATGCCAAGGCGCATGCAAGTGAGTTTGAAATTGGTCACAAAATGTTTACCAATTACGATATTCACATTCATGTGCCGGCCGGCGCAGTGCCCAAAGATGGGCCTTCGGCAGGCATCACGATGCTCACGGCAATTCTTTCTATTCTCACGCAACGGCCCATCAATGCTCAGTATGCTATGACGGGCGAGCTAAATCTCCGTGGCGAAGTGATGGAGATCGGCGGCGTGAAAGAAAAAATATTGGCAGCAAAACGCAATAAAGTGAATCATGTTATCTTGCCATTCAGAAACCAAAAAGATCTGAGCGGCATTGAAGACACGATCGAGGGTATTGACGTGATTTTCGTAAAACATGCCAATGAAGTATTGCAATATGTGTTGATGCCACGAGAAATTGTGATTGTTTAAAGCACGCTAACAGTATCAGGGCAGCGTTATTGCTGCCCTGTAATTTTTTACCGCAGATACTGCTTTACAAAATGACAGGCTTCAATTAGCTTTTAATCAATATATAGTTAAACTCATTACACGAAAAAGCTATGATTTTGCACTTATTTTCTCTCTTTTTTACCTCATCACTATTCTTATTTCACTCTTTTACGTTTGGCATGGAACGGCCAACCAGTGGCAGCATGATAGCAAAACCTCGAAAACCTTCAGGCTCCCTGATTGTGAGAGTAGTGCGCTCAGCCTCCTCATCGTTTATTCATCGACCGGCTTCCGCACCTGAGTTGCGCGCAGCTACAGCAGCCACTGAAGAGCCGGAATTGCTGCGGGGGCAACGCTATACCTTGCGATGCGATCAGGAAGAAATACCCGTCACTATCAGCGGAAGATGCGATAAGGTGTATCAGGCAAATTCGCTGGCAGATTTGACTCGCAAGAATAAAGAGCTTTTTGCACGCTCAGAAATAGTATTCTTTGCCAGCAGGCTCATTATGCAAAATGAGCCTTTATTCTCCTCCCAAGCTTTTGGTGATGCTTTGCAAATTCTTGGGCGCTATAAAGCCAAAGGAATTATTTCTAAGTTAGATGCCAAACTGATACGAAGAATTGTGCGCAATAAAACAGATCTTCCTCTTTTTAAAAAACATTTTTACGTGGCAACGTTCGGTGATAGCATAGAATTTCGCGTATGTGCATTTAGGTCAGATTTTATCGATTTAAAAAAAGATCTCTCAATTAAGGCATTAGTATGAAAAGCTCATCGCCCGATATCAATGGAACAGTACTCCGCGTCAGCGGCACCATTATCGATGTCCAATTTCCCCGCGATGCCGCCCCCAATATTCTCAATGAGCTTATTATAGAAATTCCAACACACAGCGGTATCAACAAGGCCAGCATCGAGGTTGAACAGCAACTGGGCGACGGCATTGTGCGATGCATTGCCATTGATAATATCTTTGGCATCAGCCGAGGATTGCCCGTTAAAGATACCGGTTCTCCCATTAAAGTGCCGGTGGGCAATAATGTGTTAGGCCGTATCTTTAATGTATTAGGCCACACTATTGATGATCGGCCGGCACTTCATCCCGAGCACACCTGGTCAATCTACCGCGATGCGCCTCCCCTCGTGGAGCAAAAAATTGCCAATGAGATTCAAGAGACGGGCATCAAAGCAATTGATATGATGTGCCCCTATATCAAAGGTTCAAAAATCGGCCTTTTTGGCGGCGCAGGCGTAGGAAAAACTATTTTGGTCCAAGAGCTGATTCATAATGTTGCCTCGGTGCATGGAGGTGTTTCAGTATTCACCGGCATTGGTGAACGTACTCGTGAGGGCAATGAGCTGTGGCTCGAGATGAAACGCACCGGCGTGCTGGATAAAACAGCATTGGTGTTTGGACAAATGGGTGAAATGCCCGGCGCGCGCTTGCGTGTCGGCCTCACCGGGCTCACCATGGCCGAATATTTTAGAGACAAAGAAAAAAAAGACGTTTTGCTCTTTATTGATAATATTTTCCGCTTTGTGCAAGCAGGCTCAGAAGTTTCAACACTCTTGGGCCGCCTGCCATCAGCCGTCGGCTATCAACCAACACTTGCTTCTGAAATGGGCGCATTCCAAGAACGGATTACCAATACCATAAACGGCTCGATCACCTCCGTGCAGGCAGTCTATGTGCCCGCTGATGATATCACCGATCCGGCACCGGCAACCACCTTCATGCACTTGGATGCAAGCACCGTGCTATCACGCAAACTCGTTGAGTTGGGATTGTATCCGGCTATTGATCCGTTGCAATCAAATTCCAAAGGACTAAAGCCTGATATTGTCGGCGAAAAACATTATCGGGTCTCGCGCACCATTCAAACTATTTTGCAGCGTTACAAAGAGTTGCAAGATATTATCGCTATCCTGGGCATGGAAGAACTCTCAGAAGATGACAAAAAAATTGTTAACCGTGCCAAGCGCATTCAAAAATTCCTCACGCAGCCACTTTTTACCGCAGAATTTGCCAGCGGATTGCCTGGCCGTTATGTGCCTAAAGATAAAGCGGTTGATGATTTTGAAAAAATTATAAACGGCGACTATGATGATCTGCCCGAACAAGCATTCTATATGGTGGGAACTCTGGAAGAAGCGCGGGAAAAGGCGCGCATTTTAATAAGTGGCGCATAATATGCAACTAATAATTGTAACAGCGGAAAAAAAAGAGATCATCGAAGCAGCCTGGGTTGAGCTCAACACGCCCACCGGTAACTATATTATTCAACCGGGACATGCACCTATGATTTTAGCGCTCTGCCCTAAGCAGCCGCTTATTTACGCGCATAAAAATGGCAAAGAAGAGATTGTGATGGTGCAGCGCGGCATTGCGGAAATCACTCGCTTACAAATTACAATACTGCTGTCGCAGTAAACTAATGCACCATGAGATTTGAAGCTTCCAACATTTCATAAACTTCTTTACGATGCGCAATCATACCAATCTTAATACTGCTACTTTCGATCTCTGGCCTAAAGACAACTCTATAATCACCTACTCTAAGGCGATAAAGATTGTAGTAGCCTTGTAGTTTCTTAATATCAAGATTATGTGATTGCGTAAGTAAAAGATCTATTTTCTCTACAACTGCCGCGCGTTCTTTTTTAGGGATTTTTTCAAGTTGTTTGAGAGCCTTTTTGGACAAGATTATTCTAAATCCATAATACTTCATATACTACTTTTTGCTTAATAATTTCTTATGAACTTTAGAAAGATCAACGTATTCAGTTTTTTCGGCAAATATCTTTTCGGCTTCTTCTCCCAAATATGATTCTTCAAGCCGTTCCATAATTTTTTCAAAGATACTTATATTGAGAATTACTCCAGTTTTCTTACCGATATTATTAACAATATATTGAGCAGGAATTTCGAGACTATTTTTTTTCATTGTTATACCCTTTAGATACAGTATAAGTCGAATTGTGAAATTAAATTGTTAAACCTACGGTAAATTGGCTCAGATTTTTGAGCATGTAAGCCGCCAAGGCGGCTTTTACGTGCACTAAAAAGCTCTCAGCCGATCTTGCAAAGCTATGAAGCGCTTTTAGCCTATTTTTCAAATAGCTAAAAACCCCTTCAATCACCTGTCGCTGACTTAAATACTCCTCATAAAATTTGTTTAAATATGGGTCCATATTTTCCCGCTGTTTAAAGATACATTCCAAATCTTGTGCGCTTAATTTGTCTCGCAATTTTTGAGGACAGACATAGCCTTTATCCCCGATCAATTTGCCTTTGATATTCGCTATAAATGGCTCTATGGAAAGCAATTTTACATCATGAACATTGGCAGGAGTTATCATGCAAGAAACCACTTCCATGTTTCGATTAATGATGATGTGCAGCTTGAAGCCATAATAAAATCCGAAAATATTTTTGCCCATTTTTGCCCCAGATGCCCACTTTGGGCATTCGCTGGGATCAAAGTCACTCACGGGTAAGCACGTTGAATCAACAATATAAAGCCCCTTTTCCGGAGTCTGATTGAGTTGACACAAAATTCCTAACATGAGATCCAGGTACTCTGAAGTTGAGCGAATTCCTCGAGTAAACTGCTCATAGCATGGCACATTTTGGGTCTGTCAACTATTTTGTGTAAATAGTTTTATTTCAACTCACTAATTTGCCGTAACCCTTTCATTAAAAAAGACGTGCAGTTGTGTTGCGATTTCTGTCCAACCACGAACAGGGAACAACCACTTTTTTTGAATGTCCCGCGCAGCCAAAAACAGCAGCTTAAACAGCGACTCATCAGTGGCAAGAACGGTTCTATTTTTGCTCACTTTACGGAACTGGCGATGGAGTGCTTCAACGGCATTGGTCGTATAAATAAGTCGTCGCAGCTCAGCCGGGTACTTAAAATACGTCGAAACGTGCGCCCATTGCTCAACCCAAGGCTTTACTGCCAGCGGGTATTTCGTCCCCCATTTTTGCTCAAGCAGACCAAGGTAGTAGCGTGCTTCTGACTCTGATGCCGCCGTGTAAACTAATTTCAAATCCGCAATGAATTGCTTACTATTCTTGTGCGCAACATATTTAAAAGAATTGCGCATCATGTGAATAACGCATCGCTGTATTTCAGTGCGAGGGAATGCCGTTTCTATCGCATCTCCCATACCCTTGAGTCCGTCAATGCAGGCAATAAAAATGTCTTTGACCCCGCGTGCCTTGAGCTCATTCATAATTGAAAGCCAATAGGTCGCTCCCTCGCTTGACCCAATCCATAATCCAAGAATGTCCTTATTGCCATTTATATCAACGCCAAGGCAGGTGTATGCTGCTTTGGAGACTATCTTCCCGCCATCACGAACTTTATAAAAAATAGCATCGAAGTAGGTGATCACGTACACCGATGCAAGCGGCCTTTGCTGCCACTCGTGGGCAACATGCAAGACTTTGTCCGTGATCATTGAGACCATTGTTGGAGATATCTCAGCGCCGTAAATCTCCTGTACATGGGCCTGGATGTCTCGAGTTGTCATACCACGAGCATACATCGAGATAATCCTCTCATCGAACTCACTTATGTCGGTTTGGTATGACTTTACAAGCTGAGGGCTGAACTCGCCGTTCCTATCCCGGGGAATCGCAATTTCAATCTCACCGGCGGTGCTGAGTACCGTTTTGGACGAGGTGCCGTTTCTGCTATTGCCTGAGTTGCTTCCCACCTTTGAGTGCTTCTGGTAGCCCAGGTGCTGGTTTAGCTCCTCCTGCAAAATACCCTCGATGACACCCTTCATCATGCTTTTTACCACCGTGTGGACATCTTTGAGGTTTTTGCAATTTTTTGCCAATTGGCTAAAATCTATGTTGTTGTTTATCTCTGCCATAAAAAATCCTGTTAAATGGAGGTTATTTCTGTATTTTCAGCTTATACCATTTATCCCATTTACACAAAATAGTTTACAGCCTCCACATTTTTGAAATAATCAGTCCAGTAAGAAGTTACGTATTCATAAAGCTTTTTGTCTGTCTCAATGGAATCAAAATGCCCAATTAGTGTCATGGTAATCAACTCACTTTTTCGTAGCTTATTTTTTCTGCCTCGGCAAAACTTTTTGCCCATTTTTTGCTCAACTTGCTTGACCACTTCATCAACTATGCAGTATAGTTCTACTATGTTTTTCAAGGATAACTCCCTCTTTTTGGTTTATTTTGGGAGTTATCCTACTTCTATTTTAAGCCTTTGTTAATTTCACAATTCGACTACAGTATAAGCGAGTGTAGCATTCTCTACCAATAAGAGTCAAACTGAGCAGTTCTCATGAAGAAAAAAATAGGCCATATCGTGTCTGGCTCGCTGGAGCAAGGGCTCCTGATGCGCATTGACGCGCAGACCAATCCTGAGACCATCAAAACAGGAAAATTTGTCTCGATTGTGGGTAGCCAACACAAATATTTCTCGCTCATTACTGATTTAAGCCTGGCCATTTCTCATCCGGATATTCTTCTGTTTCCGCCCACTGAATCGGAGCAGTTGCTTCTCTCATTTTTAAAACAACGAGACATCTATGCCACGGCAAATCTTAAGCCGATGCTTATGCTGGGCGCTGAGGGGCGACCCATGCCGGTCAAAACAATTCCTCCCCATTTTTCTACCGTGCTTGAGGTGGATAATAAAGATGTCGCGCTTATTTTTGGCAGCGAGGATGATGCGAGCAAAAAATATTTTAATGTGGGCACCCCACTGGATATGGCAACTCCCGTCTGCCTTGATCTTGAACGGCTCACCGAACGCAGCAACGGAATCTTTGGTAAAACCGGCACCGGCAAAACATTTATTACACGTCTCGTGCTTGCCGGGCTCATCAAACACGAATAAAGCGGTGAATCTGATTTTTGATATGCACAGCGAATATGGCCTGCAATCGCGCAAAGAAGGCAATACCAACTCATTTGTAAAAGGTCTTAAAATGCTATTTCCCTGATAAAGTGGTGCTCTTCTCACTCGATCCGGCATCCACCCGCCGTCGCGGCACCACGCCGGATGTGGAGATTACCATTCCATTGCAGGCAGTGAAGGTGGAAGATATCTTATCACTGGGCGATGAGCTGGGTCTCCATGCAACTGCCTTGGAAGCTGCCTATCTGATTGCGGCAAAATACAAAAAAATTGGCTTGCAGATGCTTCTGGCCCAAGGAGATAATCTCAAAGAGTTTGCCCAGCAACTGGGCGGGCACCCTGAATCGATTGCTGCACTGTTATCGCAAACTAAAACGCATCGAGCGATTTCCTTTTTTTGTAAATGCAAAAGCAGGCGCCTACCGCGATACGAATGTGATTGATCAGATGATGGAATATTTGGATAGAGGCACCAGCGTAATCGTGGAATTTGGCAACTATACCGGCACCTTCTGCTATTTGCTGATTGCCAATATTATCACCCGCCGCATTCACAGCGAATATGTTGCCAAAACAGAAAAATTCTTGGGCTCACAAAAAAAAGAAGATGAACCAAAAAAACTGATGATCACCATTGAAGAGGCACATAAATTTTTAAATCCCAGCGCCGCACGGCAAACTATCTTTGGCACTATTGCGCGTGAAATGCGCAAATATTATGTTTCGCTTCTGGTGGTTGATCAACGGCCTTCTGGCATCGATCAAGAAATCATTTCGCAAATCGGCACCAAAATTGTGGCACAATTGAATGATGAAAAAGATATTCAGGCAGTGCTCACCGGTGTTAACAGCGCACAAAATTTGCGCTCAATTTTAGCATCACTTGACAGCAAAAAACAAGCGCTGCTCATGGGCCATGCGGTTGCCATGCCGGTTGTGATTCAAACACGAGAATATGATGAAGAATTTTATAGAGCTATGGGCACCCAGGTGAGCTCCGAGCAGATTGATCAGTTTGTAAAAGAGATATTCTAAACCTGGCTTATGCCATCAGTTTTTTAATCAGCCCTTGTGTATTCACAAAATGAATGGTTAAACCATGATATTGACGTGTAAATGAGTGATCGATATTACTAGAAACCACAAAATTATCACCTTCAGGATACAAGGCTCGAAACGCCTCAAAATTTTTTCCTATCTTGCCCATTTTCAGATCATCAGCCGAGCTGATAAACTTGCATTCAATGGCAACACGAGCCTCATCCTTAGCGCGTAATACAAAATCAATTTCGTGATCACTCTTATCTCTCCAGTAATTGATGGCGCGTGTTTGCAATTGACCATGCATCTCATTCAAAACACAGTGCTCCCACAAAAGCCCGGTATCTTCTGCGCGCAAACTATTTTTCCCCTGCGCATAACACACAAATCCGGTATCAAATCCATAAACTTTGGGAGCCAACACAATTTCAGTAGGCCGATGAGTGGAATGAGGCCTTATCACATGCACTACAAAAGTGGCTTCAAGAACATCTAAATAGTTAGCGATAGTTGGCCTAGCTACCTGGCGGGCCGTCGCATATTTGATTGCCTCAAACATTCCGCTACTATTTGCTAACAATAATTCAGCAAACTTTTTGAAACTTCCGTTTTCCAATACTAAAAACCTCTTCAATATCTTTTGCCCAGTAGGCATCAATCCATTCATGAAAATCTTTTTCCGGCAACTGTTTTTTTTCAAAAATCGAAGGCATTCCCCCAAATAAAAAACGATGACGAATATTTTCATTACCAAAAAGTTCCATCTCCTGCAAAAGTATCGGCGTGAGCCAAATTGATCGCTTAGGCCCGGTCAAAGTATCCTTAAATTTTGCAGTTGCACCTAATGTGGATGAGCCAGTTGCGATAATTTTTACGGTGGGGTCCATAGTGAGCAGGTGCGGCTTGGCACGGCTGGGATGGATTATGGAGACGATGAATCTCATCTAAGGCAATCCTCTTGCCTTTTTTGGCCTTTTAAAAAGCCCTCTACATCCTCAAAAAGCTGGCGCACTCGGGGAAGTTCACAGTCAAAGTACTCTATGTCGCCAAGGCTATTTTAGTTAAGCTCGTTTTTCCTATCCGTCGCCCCCCATAAGCCAGATAACATTCTTCTCTTGCCATGCTTCTTCTATCATTTTTTGCCAAAGCGGCCGATCTATGATCATAAACTTTTCCAGGTTTAAATGCTCTAAATGTAATAATAATCTATCGTATATTTCTTTTATTTGCAATCGATCAGCGGCCGAAACTTGGAATAAAGGAGACCCTTGGGGCTAGATGGGTATGCAAGTGTAGCCAGCATACCCAGAGCGATAATCAAAAATCGGACTTGTGAGATCGTACTCTTCATGTAGGTAGCAAACCACAATTACCGGATCACCTACAAGAATTTCGAAGAGTTTTATGGGATAGATGCTTTTTAATTTCTACAGACGTTACCTGAATGGTAACATTATTGTTTTGATCCACAATGGCTCGCAATGATTGGCCTTGAATAAACGCCTAAAAATCTATTTTTTCTTTTGCACCCAATGTTTCTGCAGCCCAGGTGATAAGGGCAAAAGCATCTTGCGATATGGGAGACTTGTTTCTATCCGGATGCCATTCCCGCATTTTATTCTTATATGCTTTTTTTGTTTCATCTTCGGAAGAACCTGCTCGTAATCCCAAAATGCAGGCGGGCCGTGCATAGATACGGTGGCCAACCAGTTTTTTGTAAACTGCCAATGGCGCATTGGGTCTTCCATCATCCGGCTTATAATCTTCACAAGCAATGCCACCGTCTTCGTCGATGATAAAGGTAATTCTATCTTCCAGCGCTGCAACAGGAATATCTAGTAAAAAGTGGCCTTCTGTTGCCCATCCAAAACTGCATTCTTTTGGCGTAACAAACATTAATTGCAGAAGCTCTTCCATCGATTGAATCTTGTAAACAAAATTGGAGCTATGTATGCCGCCCACTACTTCTGATGCATCGACCGGCACCGCCATCAAGTTGTATCTCAAACCAAAAGGAGGAATAGGCGCGGGAGCAGCTATACCAGCTCGCGTACTATACCACGCGGATACTAACTGAAGTGACTGGTTTGTAGTTATAACCGCTACCTCTTTTCTGGCAATTTTGGGCCTCTGCATGGCACATAGATTGAAGCTCACTATCACAATCACAAGAAACAATTGTTTAAAATTCATGAAAAAGATCCCTTTGCAAAATTAAAATTATCACACTAAAAAAATTATACGCTACCCAACAGCTCTTTACAATGAAGCGCTCGCCGGTTTTTTAATCCGGCGTATTGCGCGAAATTCTTCGAAGCAAAAAAAACCTCGGTTTTTATTGCGAAGTAGAATGATCACCCATCGATTTAATGCGCGTTTTACTATGCTTGACACGCGTGCCAGAGCAGATAAACTTGCTACCAACTAACCATAATCC
>CAWIJV010000003.1:0-590926 GCA_963836585.1 uncultured bacterium | reverse complement strand
GATTTATCAGTAATCTTTTTTCATCAAAAACATCGTTATTTGCCGCGCAAATGATAACTCTTTACTCCTATTTTTTGAACGCAATCATTTAAATCATAGGGATAATATTTATTGACAATTTACAATGCGCTCAAACCCTACTGGTGCTTGAGAAGCTTCTGGAGTGCGTACTAACACTTTTTGCGCCAGCTCAATGGTAATCGCTTGCTTTGTTAGAGCTGCAAAGGCCATTACCCGTATTAATGATCCTTCCAATTCACGCACATTTGTTATCACCCGTGATGCAATAAAATGAGCAACTTCATCTGCTAAAATGCTCGCCATTAATTTCTGCTTTCTTTTTGAGGATTGCAATCTTAGTTTCTAAAGTCGGCACATGCATATCCACCACCAAGCCCCAGGATAATCGATACTTAAGACGATCTGCAATACCGGAAATATCATGCGGAAATGCATCGCTTGAAAATACAATCTGCTTTTCAGCATCATGCAGAGTATTGAAAATATGGAAAAAAGCTTCCTGGGTTTGTTCTTTATTAGAAATAAATTGAATATCATCAATTAAAAGCACATCAACGGATTTATATTTTGATTGGAACTGATGCACTTTATCAAAGCGAATAGCATGAATAAATTCATTCACAAATCGATCAGCCGTTTGATATAAAACGATGCTTTTTTATCTTGTACTTTAAGATGATTGCCAATTGCATGGAGTAAATGGGTCTTGCCCAATCCTGAACCACCATAAATAAATAAGCGGATTATAGATCATGCCGGGCTTATCGGCCACTGCTTGCGCAGCCGCATAAGCAAGTGAATTATTAGGACCCACCACAAATCTATCAAATGAATAGGAGCGGTTGCCATTTATCTTTTTCTTGATGGCAAGGCTTGGGCAGGAACAATTTTTTGTTCCGGATAGTATGAATTATCCGGAGTTGCCGAACATTGGCACGGTTAAGTAGCTGGCTTCCAATGTTCGAAGTTGCGCCAACAAAAATTATGCGCAACTGATCCACATTCAATAATCGCTTTAAATGAAGCTCGATCAAAGGGAGTAATTGCGACTTGATCCAATCGTGCACAAATGCATTGGGAGCTTGCAAGTGCACTTTTTTTCATGCGGATCCCATCGCTGCAAAGAAACTGCTTTAAACCATGTTTCAACCACACGGCTTCCGGCTTCTTCTTTTACAATCTTTAAAAATTCGACCCAAATATCTGTTACCACGATTAATCAATTAAAAAAATGGATAAGAAAAATCTTTTCATCTCCTCCGTCGCTCCTTCGGAGCTTTGGCGGACAGGCTGAGGAGGCACCTGCCCTCCGTAGCTTTAGCGCAGGAGGATCTCGAAGGATCAATCTATCAGAATGCAGGATTTTGGAGAAGATATTTAGATATCCCCTTGCAAATTCCTTGTGCTACCACCTGTTGATACGGGCCGGAATTTAAAAGCGCGGCCGCTTTTTCATTGGATAAAAAATCGATTTCGATCAAAATGCCCGGCCATTTAATGCCCATTAATACTTGAGTAGCCGCATGCTTCACCTTGCGATCAGGAATTTCATAGCCATGTATCTTAAGATTAGAAAGAAGCGATTCGTGCACGATGCCGGCCAATTTTTTGCTGGCCGCATGTTGTTGCGTGGCAACATCATTAATGATCACATCGATGGCAGTCGCCAATTGCATCTGTGTTTTTTTAAACAGATGCTCATCAAGGCAAAATGTTTCTAAGCCTCTGGTAGTAGAATGAGGCGAATTATTAGCGTGCAGCGAAATAAGAATCGCATTATCTTTGGTGTTGGCAATGCGCGTGCGCTCGTCAAGCGCAACAAAAGAATCGGTTGAGCGCGTCATGCAGACGGTGAATCCCTGTTTTTTTAATTCCTGCTCCAACTGTTTGCCGACCGCTAAAGTAATATTTTTTTCAGCGAGAGAAAAGCAGCCGATCGTGCCCGTATCATGCCCGCCATGGCCACAATCGATGATGATCGTTTTTTTGGGTGCCTGTGCCACTTGCAACACCCGTGCATCTTTGCGCTGCAACCGGTCGAGAAGTGCCTGATTATACAGATGAAACTCCACCCCTTTTGCTTTGGTGATCGCGTCAAAAAAATCATATTTTACCATAACTTTGCGCGGATCAACAGTAATAGAAAGCTCGAGCCCCTTGCCCGGTTTTTTCACTTCTTGGAGCGCAATGGCATAATCCGCATGCTTTGCATGATTAAGTGAGGAAATCATTTCATGCGCGGCACTATCAACCGAAACACCCGGGAAAAAATAGATATATCGCATCTGTGATCTGCAACAGCCATTTGAGTATCACGAATAGCCGGCTCATGAGAAAAATAGAAAACAATTTTTGCAAGCTCTGTATGATCAGGCGTAAGGATATGATGATATACTTTTTGTAATTCATTAGCCTGAAGATTGGCACACCATGCTAGAACTAAAATTAATGAGTATCTAAACTTTCTCCACTCGCACCCTTCAGCCAGCTTCGCTCTTACGAGCTTCGGCGCCGGGCTGGCCGTTCCTCCTGAGCTTGCCGAAGGGTCAGGGCGAGCGGGAACGATACCATTTAAGCCCGTTCGTGGTGAGCCTGTTGAACCATTCGGGCAAGGCTTAATAAATAACTTGTTCACAGAAAACTCCTTCAGGCAATCGGATCGGCACAATAAGCAAGTCTATGGGAACGCTCCCATGCTTGCAAGAAACTTTTAAGATGATACTTTTTGCGCGCCAACCGTGACTCACTTACGGCCGGATCATGGCACACCACCTCTTTTGTTTTTGCATCATACCCAACTACCACCATAAGATGGCCATTATGATAGGGCCGCGGTGCACCCTGCAGCTGCCCGCGCACACTCACCACCACCGGAATCCCTTTGGCAATCTGATGGTGCAGCTCTTTAAAGGTGTTCATCCGTTTGACAGAAAATAGTATTTTTCCTTCGGCACACTCAAAAGCATGCGCCATATTAAACGGCCAGCTGCCATATTTATCCAGCCCGCGATCATGAGATTTTTCGGCAAAATCTATCGGATCAATATCTTTTGAGAGTAAATAAGCGGTGAGCATTGCGCAGGATGTGGGTGAGCATAGGCCATCATTGCGCGGATGATCAAGCTCAAATTGGCAATATTGCGGCACCCCATCAATGCATACTGAAGCAAGCCCGCCAAGTGCTGCTTCTTTTTCCGATTTAAAAAGATGAGAGTTAGAAAGATTCACCGCGAATGCTTTTACAGTATTTAATGATGCTCCTACCTTCGGTTCAATTTTGATCGTAAATGCATCGGCCAAAAACGGCTTGGTTTCCAGCCGCACATGATGATAGCTTGATATGCCGTCAGAATCGCTTTGAAAAGATTCTTGCTTGTGCGCACCCCACAGCGCCATGCGATGCCACTTACTCCAGGCATGTGATTGCGCATTCCTCACGCGTGCGTAGAAAACAAAATGGCCATGCGCAGGCCGCAATGCATTCCAACTAAATACCAGCTGATTAAAATGAGCCAAATCGGTCTTGGCAAAAGCAAGCTGGTTTTTAGCATTATTTTCGCCCTGCTCTTGCTCAGTAAATACTTTTCTGTGGAATGAGCTCCAGGCCGGCAGCTTTTTTTTGGCATTTGGTTTGGCCTTAGCAGCACTCACGTGAGCGCCGGCCAAACTCAAAAAACCTAGCAGTATAGGCACATATTGCTTCATGATACTCCCCTTAAGCCCCACCCGTTATTTACTAATATAGTACTATTAGACCCAAAAAATTCTCAATGGTTTCTGGTTGAAAGAAGATATTATCCTATTTTTCCGCCGAAAATTTCTTCATACTTAGTGTAAATGTAAGGAAAAGAATGAAACACTCACTCATCTCTCTATTTTTTGCCCTTAAGATGGGCCAACTTATGGCCGGCGACCCGGCCATAATCATAGTGCCGGTAGCAGATTTGGTCGGCGCGCCAATTCAAAGCTTTGGATTGGCAAAAACGGTTAAAGAATCGTATGCACGCATCGGTTTGGCCGGTGGAAAAACATCGCCCACGCAAGGAACTCCGCGCATCCATCAATTATTATTGCATGAGTTGGTGGAAATTATCAGTCAAGATGAGGATGAAGTATGCATTATTATTCCTCAGCTCTTTTTTATCACCCATCAGCATCATCGTCCACAGGCAATGTATTGGACGCTCAAAAAAAATCTGATCACACTCAAAAAAATAACCGTAAAAAATGGCACGTTAGCACAGATTCCCGCTTCACCGTCATATAAACAAACCCATGCGATTGCCACCGCGAGTAACACCATCGTTTTAACAAAGCCCCATCATGATCCGGTCACCGAGCAAACGCTCTCAGCAGGCACCCGCTGTGTGCTTGATACCAGCAGGCCATCGCCGGCCAGCGCCTATGCTGTTTTTATTTTTGACGCAAAAACAACAAGCTTCAAAACATCCTTGATTCCCCGCGATCATGCAATGCTCATCGCGCCCAAAAGCCATGAGGAGGCGATCGAATGTTTTATCACCCTCTTGCGCCAATGGGCCCACTGCCATCATGGGCCAATCCCTTACGTGTGGGGCGGCTGCAGCTTTACTCACTGCTGCAATCATCCATTTGTGGAAAAACAAAAAAAACTGGTTAATGGAAAAGATATCACCATCTTTGAGCGCCCAGAATGCCCGCAAAAACCACTGAGCGGTTTTGATTGCACCGGATTAATTTCTCGCGCGGCCCAAATGTGCGGCATTCCCTACTTTTTTAAAAATACCTATACACTCGCGCACTATTTAAAATCATTAGGCGTTGATCATCATATTCAATCCGGCGACCTGATCTGGATCCCGGGCCATGTGATGATTATTGCTGATATAGCAAACAACACGATCATCGAGGCACGCGGCTACCCGAGCGACTATGGCATAGTCCATGAGATACCGCTGCAAGATATTTTTAAAGGAATCACCACCTATCAAGAGCTGATCCACGCTTATCATCATCAAACGCCGTTGATGCGGCTCAATAAGGCACGCGAAGAAGTCGAAGAGATCACGCGATTTAAGATATTGAAACTATCTTCCGTGTGGGATCATAGTAGTTACTAAAATAGCGCAAACCATGTTTACGCTATTTTATAGTCAACCATTGATTTCATTTGCCCAGAAAGTGCATCCTAGAATCATCTAATTTAGGACTAATAAGGAGAAACCATGGTATTTTCAAAACAAAAATTTATTCTCATAAGTTGCATGCTCATCAGCACACTCATACCGGCCATGCAAAGACCAACCAAATCAACTGCAGATCTGCTGGCCGGTGCTGCGGCAGTAGGCCACATAGAAAATATGCGCAAGCAGATAGCTCAACTGGGATCTCCTAACATACTCAACACACAAGGATATAGTCCTTTGGGCCTGGCAGTAAGCAATGGGCATCTTGAGGCGGTTCGTTTTCTACTTGACCAGAAGGCCAATGCCAATATAAAAGACAGCAAAGAATTAACACCACTGTTGTGGGCTATTATTAACAGCTACAAAAATCCCGCTCAGTATCTGAACATCATTCAACTACTGGTAAGCAAAGGGGCTGATATTCACGCCAGGGATAAAGATGGATTTACCGTGCTACACTATGCAGCACGCATAGGAGATCTTGCTCTTCTTGACTATCTTCTGGCATCAGGCGCGCAAACTGATATTAATGCTGTTGATGCTCTCGTTCCTCCTAAAAAGAAAAAGGGCAGGACGCCACTCGCTGAAGCAGTACGCGCCGCCAAAGAAGGCATCATTCATCTGGATATAGAAAATAAGAGTTTCACCAATGCCGCTGAATTAGAAAAAGAACTCCCAGCTGCCATCGCTGAATTAAAGAAAAAAGAGGAAAACAAGCTATCAATTGCGCAGTTAAAAAAAGTTGTAGCACTTTTACGGCAGTATAAAGCACACGCCAATATGCCAGATGAAGCAGGCAAAACGCTCGACTATTATATTAACGCCATATTTCTAGTGGGAGACAAAGATCGCCAGGAGCTACTCGCAGCATTAGGTCTGCCCATTTCTGCACGCTCCATTCGTTATTCAGAAAAAGACATTCCCCAAGCAATCACGCTTATTAATTCTGTGCGCAATCAAGCGCAGCCAGCAAGACTCGCTACTCTTCCTGATATGATCATCTGGACATTACAAAAAGTGCAAAAAGAAACGGGCCGTGATGCTCAATATGCTATGCTTCGCATAGCCATGAGCATGTTGGCAAAATTAAAAGATGAGGTGAAAAGCGATGCCCTGGATACGGCAACAACGATTATCCGTGATGCTGCACTTACTCTAACAATGCCAAGCGCACCACAAAAACTCATGCCAATCACAAAACCGGCCCCTGCGGCGGCGCCAAAAGCGATGCTCTCAGCTCCGCAGCTTGTTACTATCAAAAATGACACGCCGGGAATCCTCATTGCACATTTGATCTCCGGCACTCAGCAGATTGCATCCGGCCAATTATGGCAAGGCGT
Source organism: uncultured bacterium (assembly GCA_963836585.1). Lineage (GTDB taxonomy): Bacteria > Babelota > Babeliae > Babelales > Vermiphilaceae > BTUB01. The sequence goes on along the minus strand of CAWIJV010000003.1, from coordinate 584,400 downwards.
TCAAGCGCTTGAGCAAGTACCTATCATTATCGAGCATGAAGCAGCCGGCAGTGATATATTCATAGAGATACAAGGACACAATGCTCTGCTTACTCAAGCAAATGGCACACAAAAAAATATTACTCTTACTAATCAACGATATACGTTAACCGTAAGATCAAATGGTTCTGCTGAGCTGATACCAACTCCTTAAAAAGGTCCCGAACATAATGTACAAAGGAGAAAAAATGAAAAAAATAGTAGTGCTCTTAACATGGTTCGCATTTGCAACCATCGCCATGGAAAAGCCACCGGCAGCAGCTCAAAAGCGTCCGAACCCTGAAGAAGAAATTCTACCGGTAGAAGTAGAGCCGGCAGCCAAACAGGCGCGGCAAGAAGCAAAATCATCAATTATTACTCTAAAGGTGCCCATTCCCGGAACGGCGAAAACTATCGATGAGCCAATTGATGTGAAGACGGTGGAAGATATTATCGCGTCTGCTCCCCTGAGTGAGCTGATGACAGTTACTGAACAGAATAATCGAGATTTTATTTTAGCGCGCGTACCCACCCGAGCCGAAGGCAAAAGCCGCGTTGAATATTACGAGTTCTCTAACATTCAGCGCTCATTGTTTGGCAACAATCATTTTCCGGCAAATCCCGATGCGGTGAGCAGATACAATCTTAAAACACCCCTGCGCGCTCCTATCAGCGGTGAAATCTATTACTATGTCTTTATCTCTCAGGGCAATTCATTTGAGTATCTGGGCACTGATTATGAACTTATCAAAGAGAAAAAAAATCAAACTTTTTTGAAAACCGTTTCTGCTGCATATGCTCCGCATTCTACTGAGCAAAAAATAGCGCTGTGGAATGAGCTGGCACAGCATTACAAAAATGTACATCAGAACGCGCTGGCAGCACACTATGAATCAAGGATTTTAAAAGAAACTTCACCTGAAGCAATGTATGAAAAAGCAAAAATATGGTTCAGTATTCACGGGCCTCTTAGCGGTATAAGCGTAGCTTTTAAGTTGCTCGGTAAAGCTCATAGGGCGGGCCATAAGCATGCACTGCTTTTGCGATCATTTTTAGCCTACGGTTTAAATACTCCCTCATATCTTGCAACTTTGACCAATATTCAGAGATCTCTCTTGCAAGATTTTGCTACCAAAGTGTTTATTCAGGTCATGAGAGATAAACCGGTAGAATTTATGTTTGAAATCTACGACGAAAATAAGAGCTTACAAAAAAACATTGATACGACAAATCAATGGCTCAATTGGTTAAAAGCTAATGTTCCACCGGAATCAAAACCATTTATCGAACAAAAACTCAAAGAGCTGCATGATAAATACGGCAGTCAAATGCAACGAGAGCCTCAGCAATCATAAAGAGTCGGATCGTGCCCACCAGGAGCGGGTGATCTCTTTGAATAAGCTCAGCAGAAAGTTGATGATGATATAGCCGGCCGAAAGGCCCAAAAATAGTGGATAGCCTTTAGATAATGTCCACAGCGCAAAGATACAGGCGACGACCGCCAAGAGCGTGGTGGAAACTCTCATCTTCACCATCTTTAATGAGGAAAATTTAATTGATGAGATCATGAGCAGCGCAATAATGCTCACCATAAACGCAATCCGCTCGGGGCGCAGGAGCCATGAAAAATATGAATGCGCCAACCACTGCTCATAGAGCACCACATTAGCAAAAAAGAATGCCGCGATCGTGGTGGGCAATCCCACAAACCAGTTAGTTTGCACACTGGCAATAATATTAAAGCGTGCCAAACGAAAGAGCCCTGCGCACAAATAGAGGCCCAGCACAATCATGCCAAAGGTGCCCATCTGATAGAGTGACCAACTATATAATAGTATCGCCGGCGCGAAGCAAAATGATATTGCATCACAGAGTGAATCCAACTCCATGCCCAGCACGCTGGTTGATCCAAACCAACGAGCCAATCTGCCGTCACACAGATCCATAAAGGCTGCCAGTAAAATAAAAAGCGCCGCAAAAAAATAATCTTCTTCCAAGGTATTGATCACTGATAAAAATCCGCATAATGCATTCCCGAAGGTGAAAAAAAAGGGAATGATAAACAGATTTTTTTTGCCGGAATTTTGTAATTTTTTAAATGATATCACTTTCATGCGAGTCTCCCTATCACGGTTTTTCCACCATACACCGATTGCCCTATAGCCACCCCAATCTGCGCCGATTCAGGCAGCACAAGATCCACGCGCGAGCTAAATTTAATCATCCCAAATTTGGCACCGGCAGCTACCGATTCTCCTTCATGAGCCCAGCAGACAATGCGGCGCGCCATCGTGCCGGCAATTTGGCGCACCAGCACCGTTTGGCCATTTTTATGCCGAATAATCAGATCATTGTGCTCATTGAGCTCTGAGCTTTTGGGCAAGAATGCCATGGTAAAAGTGCCCGGCACATAGTGAATTGCTTCAATTGTTCCGGCAATGGGCGTCCAGTTTACATGCACATTAAACGGTGACATGAAAATAGAAATTTTTTTATCTTTGATATCCACGATTTTCCCATCAGCCGGGCAAACGATAATCATCTCATCAACCAGCGCCTCGGGGCAGATTCGGTCAGGATTGCGAAAAAAATAGAAGCAGAATAGAAAAGCAATGAGCGCTGCATAGCTGATCGGGCGGGCAATAAACCAGCCCACGATGCCAATCGCTGCAAGCGCCGGCACAATCCACAAACTTTCGGTCCATAGTAAATTGGTAGTGATAAATGCAAACATGATAATCGTCCCCCGCACAAAAAAAATGAGTACCCTTTTGTTAGGATACTCATTTTATCATCAAATTTAAAATATATTCGATTTATCGGCGATGCCCTTGATTGTCTGCGCGGCTGTTTTTGTCAAAGGTAAGCGAAGCATGAATGCCCACATTCGGCCATATCAATAGATAAAAGAGCGCGGCGCCCAATGCCAATGCGCCCGCTACATAAACGGGGTTGGTCACCAGATCTACTGTTCTTTCCACTGCTTTAACCAGTGGGCTGCTCGTAGCGCACTTCTCAATACATTTGCTAATCGCATCAAGGTTTTTGGTCTCATTCAGGGCACCCAAACAGGCGGTTAAGGCAGCCGTGTCAATTTGCACTGCCATAATAGGCTGAGTAACAACGGTTGCCAATAAAAGAGTTAAGATCGATTTTTTAAACATAGCTTATTCCTTCCATTTAAAGGTGATTTACTATTTATTCAGTTCTTTTTGTTTATTATTTAAACACTCTTGAAATGCTTCAAGACGTTGCAGTAATTGATAAACTTTCCAGTATTGATCAATCGCTGCGCCTTCACACGGCAATGCCCATCGGCGAATCATCTTAAATGGATTCACGTATGAACGCGCCGCTAAATTTTTTATCTGGCGATCAAGAGCCAGAGCGTTTTGGCGCGGCACATCAAGAAATGTCCCATTTTCTTTGCTACGATTGATATAACTTTTAATAAGCTGTATTGCACCGCTATTATTTTGTAAATATTCAGCCGACCTTAATGAAGGAACCAGATGACATTCACCTAAACATTGCTTAAGAGCATCCAAATAATTTACCAAATCAGATTTCTCTTTATCGAGAATGCTGGTCATCCTTTCAATAAATAAATGATCCGAGTCGCTATGGCCTTTCTCAGATTTTAGATCATCATATATTTTTTCTTTTCGTGCGATAATATCTGCGGCAGTAGAAAAATTTGGAATATTAATATGCCAATACATCATTTTCTTAGCGGGCATGCCATCAGCATTATCCATATAACGGGTAACTTTTTTAGCATTATTAATCCATGCCTGCCACATTGCCATACTGCTTCTGCAGTGAGTCAAATATGCTGCGGTTACTGCTAAGGCCGTTCCGCCTACCAATACCGGATGCTTTACGGTAAACGTAGCACCTTTAGCAACACCATTACCGGCACGCGCAAGCGCGTTGCTGGCAACTGCCATAGTATTTTTAAGATCGGTATACCAGCCACCCACCGTAGTAGTTGCCCTAGTCATACCCATTGAACATGAATTTTGAAAATCGGACCATTTTCCCGCCTGAGCCGATGATCCTATCGATCCGGCAATGCAGGTTAAAAGAATTGCTTTCTTCATAGATTTCATGAAATTTTACCTCCATCTCAAGTATCTATTATGATACTTCCAGAGTAGCCCATTAAACAGGGACTGTCAATTTTGGCAATTTTACAATATGCAAATATTTTCATATAGAAATGCCTGCTTGAACTCCGGTGAGAATAAGCCGCCGTAGCTGGGGAAAATCATACCCCTGGCCCAGCATCTGAAAGCCGGTCAGGGCCCCCTGGGTAAGGCTTATTTCATGGTAAAAAGAGGCTCCTTGGGTCCGCTTGCTATCGGGCATAATAAGGCCCGCCCTGGCCAGTTTAAGACCAAAAAAGGCCGAACTTACTACTAAAGAAGGCCCTGGGTAAACCATCGGCTTGCCGGCCATAGCCAGGGCCGCATAGGCTCCCTGCTGCATGGCATCCGGCCACAGGCAGCTGCGGGTTTGCTTACCCGTTAATCGATCAGTTACCTGGATCACATCCCCCCCGGCATATATCCCCGGCACACTGGTGGCCAGATATTCATCCACCATAATACCCTGATAATCATAGGCAATACCCGCGGCAGCACAGAGCTGGATATTGGGCCTCAAACCAGTGGCAATAATCACTAAATCTGCACTCAAGGCCAGATTATTATCGCAGTAAACTTCCGTCACTTTTTCTGCGTTACTTTCGATGGCTACCACCCCGGTCTCCAGCGCGAGCGAGACTCCTGCTGTTCGCAAATGATTTTGCAAAAATTCTGAAGCAGGCTCAGTTAACATTGAAGGTAAAATACGATTATTTTTTTCTACCAGCGTAACTGCCAAACCCTGAGCATGCAATGCATCGGCAGCCTCTATGCCACTCAGCCCGGCGCCAATAATAACTGCTTTTTTGCACCGATTTTCTTGCACATACTTTTGTATCGCCAACACATCGGCAAGCGTGTGAAACGTAAACACACCAGCACTGAATATTCCGGAAATAGCAGGTATAAAAGGGCTGCTGCCGGTTCCCAAAAAAAGCGCATCGTAGGAATAGTTTTTTTCTTGATTGCTGGTCACCTGCTTGGCTGCCGGATCAATGGCGATCACCCGCGAGCCCAGCTCAAGGGTAATCCGCTCATGCGCTTTGTAAATAGCAAGCTCACCTTGCTCTCGAATGCCGGATAAAAAATCGGCCAGCAAACATTTATTATAGGGAAGTTCCCGCTCTGAGCAGATAAGGGTAAGGCGGGCATCAGGATCCACCAGACACAGTTTGCGCGCGGCCCCTATACTTGCGGCAGAGGCGCCAATTAATAGATAATTTTTTGACATGAAGCAGGAACTCTTGTATTTGCAAATAAAAAAATGAAAGACTTATTTAGTATAATAGCCATTAATCTATTTTTCAAAGGAGATAGTATGAAAAAGTTGCATCTGCTGCTGCTTGCCATGGCAGCTCTGGCTAGTTTGAATGCCCACGGTCTCAATCAAAAACGCCCTTGGCTCTTTTTTGTCTATGTAGCAGCCGACAACAACCTCTGGCCTGAAGCGGATAAAAATATAGCCCAGATGGTGAAAGCAAGCAGAACTATGAATGCCTATATTGCCGTCTGCTTCAACATCAAGCGGGGCAGCCAGGCAAAGCAGACACAATATCTGCTCATCCAAGATGGCGCCATCCAGCAGCAGGGGGCAACCACGGTTGAAGACAGTGGCGATCCGCGGACCCTCATCAAAGCGCTTTCATGGGCAGTCACCAACTATCCATCCGAGCATGTGGTGGTTGACTTATGGAACCATGGTTCCGGATCATTAAATCGCGTGATGCGCAAGCAGCGGGGCGTATGCTACGATGATTCCACCGGCCACTTCTTGACCGATATTGATTATAAAAATGCGCTCGACACAATCGTGACTCACTATCTTCATGGCCGTAAAATCGATATTGTTTGTTTTGATGCCTGCCTGATGGCCGATATTGAAGTCGCCTTCACGTTGCAACACTACGCCGATTTTGCGGTCAGCTCACAGCAAACGGTGCCCGGCCCGGGCTATAATTATACCGATGTTATCAACACACTCGCTCATGTATCGCCATCAGCGCTCGATTTTGCAAAAGCGATGGTGCAATCGTATGAACGGTATTATCAAAACAGCGGCCAATCATACACGCTCTCAGCCGTTGATCTTTCCAAGCTTCCGACCACTGTTGCAGCCACCAATACGCTGGCAACCTTGCTTAATGCGCTCCTGAAAAATGATGGGCAGAAGAAAATTGCCAACGGCATCAGCGCGGCGGCGCATAATAAAAATATTCCGGTTTTTGCAGAGCCTACCTACATGGATCTGTATGAATTCTGCTCAAATCTTTATATTCAAGCGGGGCATTATGGCCTTTCTCATGGCGATGAACAAAAACTTAAAACAGTTGCGCGCAACTGCATGGCAAGCATCACGCACGCAGTGGTTGCAAACACTCATAGTAGAGATTTGCTAAATGCCAAAGGGCTTTCAATCTATTTTGCAAGCACCAAGTATGGCATTGAGCCATCCTATTATGATCTGTATTGGACCACACAAAATCCTGCATGGCTGAATTTCTTGGGAAGTTACTTGAGTAAGGTGAGCTAAAATGTGCCCTATTGGGCCATTTTAGCAACATGGAATGGGTTGATAATTTTTAGCTTCTTTTCTATCACATGACTATGATGCATATCTTCTGAATACAAAATTGAACAATCGGCTGCAAGTGCCGATGCAACCATGAGACTATCAAAATATGAGTAACGATATTTTTCAGTTAATGTGAGAGCCTTTTGTATGATCTTTTGATCAACCGGGTGAATAGAAAATAACAAGAACAAATCATCGATAATTTCTGCAATTTGTGCATTATTTAACATTCTCTTGCGTGTAGTTACACTCACAAACTCATTAATGGTTTGCGTGCTCAGGATTGTTTCATTCGAAAGTAAAATGTCTCGAGCAATTTCCAGTTTTTTAGGCTCATCAACTGAATAAGCATAGATAATAATGTTGCTATCAATAAAAACTTTATCTGGCATTAGCTTCTTCACGGTTGAATTTGAAGCCTTTAGTTTTTATTTTAGGAGCACTCAACGTGCGCTTCTCTCGTGCAATTTTTTGTTCTGCGGCTGGCATACCCTGGAGAATAATTACACGAAATTCATCATGTAATTGTTTTTGAAATTCTTTAGGGATTTTAATCATCCCTTTTGCAGCTTTTTTCCCTACAAATTCTATAGCTTCCATGATACCTCTCTAAAACTAAATTTATGATTATTGAGTGTACTTGATTGCAGTCCAGGAAACAATAACTTATTTATGTAACAATTTCATTTTTTAAATGTGCCCGACCGGGATCGAACCAGTGGCCTAGAGATTAGGAATCTCTCGCTCTATCCATACTGAGCTACGGGCACATAAAATTCATTGAAGAGGGATGGCCTGCCAGGCGTAGCCGCGTTTATACTTCGAAGCTTAACCCACGAAGGCGAAGACTGGTGCGCCCGGAAGGATTTGAACCCTCAACCTGCGGATCCGAAGTCCGACGCTCTATCCAGTTGAGCTACGGGCGCGCATGATAACTTGATTAATTATCGCTTATTGTAATGTAAAACACCGGCTCTGGCTAGAATTTACTGAGTTTTTTCTTGTTTCTTTTTCTCTAATCGAAGCAACTTTTTCACATGCCGTTTGAAGTTAATCGCCCGACCCCCAAAATTATTGCGGGGATCAATATAATTGACTAGTCCCATACACAATGCTGCCGTTTTTGGCACCATCTGCACCCGGGCATAAATCCATTCGCCTTGATGCTTCACCGCAACAATTTCATCTTCTTTCACATCGTTAGGCCTATCAACATCTTGCAAGCATCCAAGATCTGTCAACTTTAGGCGAACACCCAGTTCCCGTTCACTCTGATCCATCCCATAAGCGGCAACCGCCATCATGATTACTACCCATGCTTTTGCCATCTTCCCCTCATCTTTTTATGAAATATCCCAAAAATTCTTTGTTACCCGTAGCACCTTCGATCGGCGACTCGATAACTCCCTTACTGGTATAGCCATGAGCCTCAATGCCGGTGCGCACTCGGTCAATCACTTCCCGATGCACCCGCTCATCTTTGATAATGCCACCCTTGCCTACATCTTCTCGGCGCGCCTCAAATTGCGGCTTGATGAGCACCATTAACGAGCCGCCGGGCTTTAGCACTGCATCTACCGCATCCATCACCTTTAATACCGAAATAAATGAAAGATCGAGGGTCACCAGATCTACGAGCTCTCCCACATCGCGCACTTCGCGCAAATTGGTGCGCTCTTTTAAAACTACGCGCGGATTTTGCCGAATCTTTTCACTCACCTGGCCGTAGCCCACATCAATACCATACACTTTTTGAGCGCCCTTCTGCAAAAGGCAATCGGTAAAGCCACCGGTTGAGATTCCCGCATCCATAGCAATCAAACCGCGTGGATCAATATTAAAATGCTCCAGCGCTTTTTCTAATTTAAATCCGGCGCGGCTCACAAATTTTGGTTCTTGAAAATCATACAAGAGTGCAACATCCTCATCAAGCATAGTGCCGGGTTTGGTCACCCTCTGCCCATCCACCGTCACCTTGCCCTGCATGATCCAGCTTTGAATCTGTGTTTTACTATACTGCGGCTGCTGCTCATGCACCAACTGGTCTAATCGTTTTTTTATTTTACTCATAAAAATAGTACCTCATTTTTAGTATCGGCAATTTTTATGATAAAAACTACACTTATTTAAAAATATGATGCATTATAACAGTACAATTGACACAAATATAAAGGAACTTTTCATGATGCAACGATATATTATTGCGGCTCTTTTTATTACAAATTCTCTGTGCGCAATGGAGCAGCCACCAACAGAAACTGGATTAACCGTTTACGCAATTCCGGGGCAAACAGGACTCAGCAAATTATCATAGAGGAATTACCATGGCCATTAAGCTAACAGACTTGCAAGCGTTTTACGCTATGCGATTATTTCTAGAGAAATATTACGAACAAACTCAATCTGATGATGTTGGATCATTACTTGGCGATCTCCAATTTTTTGAGAAAGAAAAAGAAACTGCTGACCCTGCCACTTGGGGAGATTGGATGGAGTGTATCAGCAAAGTTCTTAGCGAAAAAAACAAGAAGTTTGACCCTGATAAACTTTATAAATAACGTGAACTCGATCTAAGCAATTTTAGCAATTTCTGTTGTAGCTGTCGCTACTTGAGGTTTTTTATCGCGAAAAGAATAAGCAACAAGAGTAGAAATAATATGGCTCATGAAGCCGAAAACGCTTCTGTGACGGGAATGCTCCAAAGACAAGTCTTCTTTTAAGACTGCTCCAACTGATTCAATGACTCCACGCTTTCTTAGGCCAATTTTATCCTCAAATAAAATAAGCTTGTTCTTCATATTTTTTCTTAATTTTGTAATGAGATGAACCCCCTTCAGATACAGCTTCTCGAATACTTCTGGTCTAACTATATAGCCCTTGTCACCATACAATTTTCCAAACAATTTTTGAGTAAGTTTATTAAGCACTTTTTCGTTATTATCAGAGACATTTCCTGGTGTGACATAAAATGCAATTATTTCACCGACACAATTGATAACAATGTGCAATTTAAAGCCATAAAACCATCCTACGCTCGTCTTTCCCCTTTGCGCGATTCCCTTAAAAACTTTATGAGAATAAATTCTACGTTGATGGCTTACTTCGAGGCTAAAACTATCAACGAAAGATGCCCCAGTACATTTTGCCAATCGTGCTTGCAGCTGAGCAAATATAGCTAAAGGTATTGCAATATTTTTGCGAAGTTCTAAAAACCGATTATAACTAACCAGATTTGGAAATTCGGAATTAAGGTACATTAATACATATTTTTCATAGTAATCTTTGAAGCTTTTATATCCGGAAAAATGAAAGTAGATCGCAATTGTCATGATCTCACTGGGCTTCATAATGAATGATCGATTTCGCAATCTTTTACCATCGGTTAGAAAATTATTTTGAAATTGTTGCTGAAAAAGCTTGCTAAAATCATCGATTTCGCAGAAAATTTTAACTAGTAACATGTTACGGATATCCTTTTTTTTGGGGTTTCTAGTTCCAATTAAAAGGATATTTTTTTTATCAAAATTTTGCCAATCTTAGATCGAGTTCACGTTAAATAACTTTCCTAATGATTTAATTTGGCATTCTTAAAAAGAAATTTATACCATGAAAAGAACGATAACATCTCAATTTCTCTTCCTCTTATTTATAATAGTTTTTAGTGCTAACGCGTCCGACGCTACCTCTTCAGCAAGTAATTCTCAAGGACAATTAGTTAGTGATTTTCAAAAAGAAAAGGAGCTATTGATCAAAAGTGCCTTAAGGCGAAGCATTTTCTTGGATCAAGAGGAATTTGATTATTTCTATGAAAATGCTTCCCAAGAAATCAAAAACTATATTGAGCTCATTAAAAAAGCGCGAGCTTCCAACATAGACCCAAAAACTTACTATGAAATTATTCCCCACAGATTACTTTTAGTGGGACCTCCAGGGGTAGGAAAATCTACACTCGCAGGAGTTATTTCCCATGCATTGGGTTGGGAGCATTATTTTATAAAAATGCCACTCTTGGGAAATGAATATAAAAATTCCGAAACTACGAATTTAATACGAGTATTTAACAATGCTTTGGCCCTAAAAAGACCCTGTATAATAATTCTCGATGAGTTAAACATATTTGTAGAGCATAAAAATAAAGCCTATGATAATGATGATTCAAATGCAGGATCAGTACTATGGCTATTATTAGACCAATGCGCTCAAAACCCCGATATTTTCATTATTGGTACTGCTAATGATGTTGCCAGCCTTCCGGCACCCTTAAAAGATCGCTTTGAAGGGAACATCATAAAAGTATATTCAAATAGTGCCGACAACCGCTCTACCATTTTGGAGCATCATCTATCAAAAGGCGTTTATATCTGCTCAGATGCTTACATGGGCAAACTCGCCGGCAAAACAGAGCGCTTTTCGCCTCGGCAGCTTCAGATGCTGGTGACATTAGCGCAACAAGAACAGTTTTTAAAAACCGGCTCCATCGATTTTGTAACAGAACAACAGCTTGAAGCAGCATATAGAAGAATTCTTGCGAGCTCCGAAATTTTGCATTCTAAAGAAGGCTTCAGTTTTAAACAATGGTCAAAAGACAATATGCACGCTATTCAAGCCATTGGAACATCAGTAAATCTCGGCCTCGTTTTAGCAAGCTTCATCTACCTTGTGGTCACCGGAAAAAAATCACTAAAATCTATGAAACCGGCAATGCCATAGCGCCATTGCCCACTTGCTTTTGTTCCATGTGAGCGGCAAGCAGTAGTTTTGCTGTTTCAGAAAGCGGATAGTGGTAATCGCGCGCCAGCATCGGCTCTTCTTCTAAAATCTGTTCCCACGGGAGTACGACCAATAAATTATCCGAAACGCGCATTAAATTATCTGATGCGCGCAGCGTAAGAAATTTATCATGCACCGATTCTTTGAGGATATCGCGCAGCTCAGTGAGCGTCGTCACTTTTTTACCGTTCATCTCATTAATGGTTGAGCCGGGGGTGACCGTTCGTGTGCGATAGATTTGTGAGTCGGCAAAAATATGAGTGATCAGCAAAACCTGCTCACTCTGATGCTTCATCTCAGTATATTTTGAAAGGCCGGGCACCATCTTTTCCATGATCATAATATGATTCAAGGTGAGCTGCATCACCACCACTCCACCAAACACTTCATAATCTATCTCTTCATAACCCGGGTACACTTTGCGAATTGGCGGCAACTCGGTTAGATCGAGTGTGAAGGTGAATTCTTTGTGATCCCCCTTGCGATAGACACTCATGCTCACCTTCTGGCCGGCCGGCAGACGGCTAATATAATCAATAATGGAGATGCGATCTTCTGACCATGGCACCCACATATCGCCATACAGATCCAGCTGATGCCCATCGATTCCATAGAGCATATCGCCCGGTTTTACGCCCGCCTTATAGAGCGTACTTCCTTTAACCACTTCCACAATGTAGCAACCGCCGGGCGCAGGATTGCCCAAATATTCGGTGAGCGCATCGGAGGCATTATTATAGAGGATTCCCAAGAAGGGCTTGCGCAAGAGGCGCGTCTTGTATAAATCAGGAAGCACAATTTTCAAATCATTAATCGGAATGGCATAGCCAACATTTTGCGCCTCGCGAATTCCGGCAGAATTAATACCGATCACCTGCCCTGCTTCATTGAGCAAGGGGCCGCCGGAACTGCCGGGGTTGATGGCCGCATCAATTTGCAGTAGATGCTGCTCACGGCCACTGATCACGCCGGTAGTGCTCTTGAGTGATTGCTGGCCCAGCGGATAGCCTAAGGCAAGCACCTCATCAGAACGGCGCACCGTATCTGAATCCCCCAGTTCCAGATGAGGAATTGATCCGAGTGCCGACAAAATTAATTTTTTGCCCTCCGGTTTCAAACGCAAGAGCGCGATATCACGATCCGGCGTCATGCCCACCACTTCAACGTCAATAATCCGGCGGCCTAACGAAGGAATCTGAATCCAGACCGATCGCGCCTGATTGATCACATGCGCATTAGTAATTAAATCACCTTCGGCATTGATGAAAAATCCGCTGCCGAATGCTGAATATTGATGCGGCGTGTGATAGGGCTGCAGCAGATCATATTCGGCAATTTGGGCAAACACCTGCACCACCGTATCCTTCACCTGCTCCTGGATGGGCCGCCAGAGGACCGTTTTGGAAACCACCTTTTCCACAATCTGTTGTGGTATATCAATCTGCTTGGCCAATTCCATATTGGCATCATGCATCTGAGTAATCGATTGAGCAACCGCGCGCTGCTGCCGGTAAAGCAGGAATCCCCCCACGCTGAGGATCACCAGTATGAAGATCACAATAATCAGCAAAATATCGGGCAACTTACGGTTGGTAAACATAGAAATTTCCTTTTTCATCTCAGGGTAAAAAATTATTTGTAAGATACTCTTATAGCACGGTTTGGCATTTAAGACAATTTGCCAAACCACCCTAAACTATTTACCCTATTAGTTACTGTATAATGAGAATGTTAGGAGTTTTTCATGAGTTCATCGGTACCGGCAGCAACGCTTGATACGTTGGTTGCACTGTGTAAACGGCGGGGTTTTGTCTATCCATCGGCTGAAATTTACGGCGGCTTGAATGGCGTCTATGATTTTGGTCCGCTGGGCACCCTTATGAAGCAAAATATCCGCAAAGCGTGGATCGAATCTCTGTATAAAACAAGCGACAACATTCTCCAATTTGAAGGCGCCATTTTAGGATCCTATGAGACCTGGAAAGCATCGGGGCACGTGGAAAATTTTAGCGATCCGATGGTTGATTGCCTCAATTGCAAACACCGCTATCGCACCGATGATATCAATCTAGAAAAAGCATGCCCCCATTGCGGCATCAAATCATGGACGGCGCCACGCCAGTTCAACATGATGTTTCAAACCCAACTAGGCGCTGCAGCCGATCAGGCATCCATCGCCTTCTTGCGCCCGGAAACAGCGCAATCAATCTTTATCAATTTTAAAAATATTATTTCTACCAATCGGGTTAAAATTCCCTTTGGTGTGGCGCAAATTGGTAAAGCCTTCAGAAATGAAATTACCCCCAAGCAGTTTCTCTTTCGCATGAGAGAATTTGAGCAGATGGAGATCGAGTGGTTTTGCAAAGGGGCCGATGCGGATCAATTTTTCCAAGTGTGGCTCAAAGCGCGCGAAGAATTTTACCGGGCTATCGGCGTCACCACAGAAAAAATTCGCCTGCGTCATCATGAAAAAAATGAACTGTCTCACTACTCCAAAGCAACTACCGATGTGGAATATGAGTTCCCCTTTGGCTGGAAAGAGCTGGAAGGTATTGCCAATCGCGGTGATTTTGATCTGCGCCAGCATGCTCAGCATTCGGGTAAAGATTTAAATGTTTACGATGAAGAGACCAAAGAATCGTATGTGCCCCATGTGGTAGAATGCTCAGTGGGTGTTGATCGCCTGTTCCTCACCCTTCTTTTTGATGCGTATTGCGAAGATGTGGTTGAAAATGAACCGCGCGTTGTGCTTAAATTGCATCCGCGTATTGCTCCCATCAAAGCAGCCTTTTTCCCCCTCACCAAGAAGCAGACCGAAGCAACCAAAGCAATCTATGAAAAAATGCGCGCCAAAGGGCACCAACTGCAATTTGATGAATCGGGATCAATTGGCAAACGGTACCGCCGCCAGGATGAGATTGGAACACCGCTGTGTTTCACGTATGATTTTGATAGTGAACAAGACCATTGTGTTACGGTGCGCAATCGTGATACAACCAAACAGGAACGGATTGCTATCGATCGTATCGAATCTTATATAGGACGTTTATATGAGTAATTCTCGCTTGGCACATTTTTCTGCGGGGCGCGTTATTCTTTTGGCACTCTTTTGCACTATTTTACTGGGCACACTATTACTTGCCCTGCCCATTGCCCGCCATGTGCCTATTTCATTTCTTGATCTTTTTTTTACGGCTACTTCCGCCACCTGCGTCACCGGCCTTTTAACTATTCCTTTGGAACAATTTACCTTTTTTGGTCACTGCGTGATTCTCTTCCTCATTCAGATTGGTGGCTTGGGAGTGGTCACCCTCACCTTATTTATTCTTTCACTGTTTGTGAATTTAGGACTCACCACGCAACTCATGGCCGGCAAACTTTTAGAACTTGAATATTGGAAAAATATTAAGCACCTGCTCTTTTTTATCATCGCCATTTCCCTCAGCGTTGAGCTGCTTGGCGCCTGTGTGCTATTCACTATTTTTATTCGTTCCTATTCCCCCGGCTATGCCGCATTTTTGGCACTGTTTCATGGCATCTCATTCTTTTGCAGTGCCGGCATCACGCTTTTTAACAATAGCCTACAACTGTTCGCACACAATTCCACCATGCTTATCACCGCTACACTTCTCATGCTCTTGGGCGGCATCGGATTTGTAACCCTCTATGAAATTATTGAATATTGCACTCACCTGAAGCAAGGCAAGCATCATCACTTCTCATTACAAACAAGAATTGTGCTCTATGGTGCACTCATTGGGATCGGCTTCACCGCGCTTATAATCTATGCCATCGAACACCATCATGCATTTGCGCAGATCGGTTTTTGGCAAACAATTATTACCACTATTTTTCATGCCGTTTCTTTTAGAAGCACCGGATTATTAACCGTGCCGATCGGCTACTTGCAGTTGGCCACACTTTTTCTTATTATGCTTGTCGGATTTATCGGCTCGGCACCCGGATCAACCGGGAGCGGCATCCGCACCACCACCATGGCAGTCTATCTGGCCGTGGTGCAAGCAGCCATTGAAGGGCATACGGCCATCAATATTTTGGGTCGCCGCATCGCCAAGGATCAGGTGAATAAAGCAATCGCCATCATATCGCTGGGCATCTTTTGGATACTGATCACCATCTTTGGTCTTCTCATTTTTGAGCCTCATTTGCGCTTTATTGATGTCACTTTTGAGGCGCTCTCAGCATTTACCAATTTAGGATTTAGCTCGGGCGTCACCATGATGCTCTCATCAGCAGGAAAATTTTTAATTATCTTAAGTATGATTTTTGGCAGAATAGGATCACTCACCTTAATTCTTGCGTTGCGAAAAATTGCGCTGCGCCGAGAAGCAGGGCAAACGGAGATTGTGTATCCTGAAGAGCGGATTATGCTTAGCTAAAGGATAACAACACTATGAAATTTGGCGTAATAGGATTAGGAA
The DNA here is from genome assembly GCA_963836585.1 of uncultured bacterium. Lineage (GTDB taxonomy): Bacteria > Babelota > Babeliae > Babelales > Vermiphilaceae > BTUB01. Next base: position 568,450 of record CAWIJV010000003.1, on the reverse strand, counting down.
GATTTGGGCATGATGTTGCCGCTTTGCTGGCAGAAAATGGCATGGAAGTTTTGGCCGTTGATGATAATGAATCGATTATTAGCTCTATTCGCGATCAGGTGACCCAAGCGGTCTGCGTGCGCATCAATGATGAAAGCTCCTTGCGCAGCATCGGCATGGATGAGATGGATACCGTGATTGTGGCGATGGGGGAAAATATTGCGCAATCGATTTTAATCACCGCGCTACTCAAAAAGCGGCTCAAAGTAAAAAAGGTGATCACGCGCGCCGTGAGTGAAATTCACAAAGAGATTCTCACACTAGTGGGCGCCGATCAGGTGATCCTGCCGGAAAAAGAGGTCGGCATCCATCTGGCCGATCGGCTGAGCTCCCCCTTTATTGATCTGATTAGAATCACTAAAAAATTTTATATCAGTAGATTGCTTGCTCCCAAAAAACTGGTGGGCAAAAAAATACGCGATCTGAATCTTTTTGAAAATTATGGCATCTATTGCATCGGCATCGATCGGGCTGATGAGATTGTTTCGAGTAACCCTGATCATGTGATTATGGCACAGGATAAACTGGTCTTTTCGGGCGAAAAAGAAGATCTGGAAAAAATCACGAAACTGTAGGCTTTAAGATATGAAAATTAAAAAACTACAATCTCAAGCATATGCAGAATTTTTGCAGGAACTTAACGAGCATATACGCGAAGCACAGAAGAATGCTCTTAAGGCAGTTAACACTCAATTAATCAGGCTTTATTGGCACCTGGGTAAACGCATAGTAGAAACCCAAAAGAAGGAAAAATGGGGAGAGGCAGTTATAGAAAGCCTCGCAAAAGATCTTCAAAAACTGTTCCCGGGCATGAGAGGGTTCTCTCAACGTAACTTATGGTATATGCGTGATTTATACCTGTCATACGGGAAAAATGAAAAACTGCAGACAGTGTCTGCAGAAATTAGCTGGAGCCATAATTTAGCTATACTTCAGGCCACTAAAGACCCTTTGGAACGAGAATTTTACATCAGAATGTCTTATAAGAAAGGCTGGAGCTATAGAGCTCTTTTAAACAATATAGAAAATCAAACCTATGAGAAGACCTTGCTCGGACAGACCAACTTTGATAGAACAATCCCAGTAACTATAAAAGATCAAGTAAATTTGGTTGTTAAAGATGAGTACACTTTTGATTTTCTGGAGCTCGGCGATGAGTTTAGCGAGCGGCAACTAGAAGATGCACTGGTAACAAGAGTAGATGATTTTTTGAGAGAAATGGACGGTATGTTTGCTTTCGTCGGAAGTCAATATCGTCTTGAGGTGAGCGATAAAGAGTACTTTATTGATATCTTACTCTATAGCCGTGCCCTAAAATGCCTTATCGCGATTGAGCTTAAGATTGGCGAGTTTTTACCCGAATATGTGGGTAAAATGCAATTCTATTTAGCAGCTCTCGATGCCCATGATAAAATGGCCGGCGAGAATCCATCTATTGGCATTATCCTATGCAAGACAAAAGATAGAACAATAGTAGAATATGCGCTCAAGGAATCTCAGAAACCTATTGGCGTAGCAGGGTACACAGTAGTCAAAAAGCTGCCAAAAGAACTTAAAAATCAGCTTCCGAGCGCGGATCAGATAGCAAAACTGCTTGGAGAAATTGAGTAATATATCAAGGTCTTTAATTCTGCAGACAGTGTCTGCAGAATTAGCACCAAGCAAAAAAGCCCCGCATTTTCAGCGGGGCTTTAGAATTTACTTAAGAAATTAATTACACTGTCTCGAAACGAACAATCGTCAAATGAGCGCGGCTATTAGTTTGAACACTTACTTTTTTACGGCGTTTAAAGCGGAGGGAGATCTTTTTAGGCCCCTTCATATGCTTTATGATAACTGCCTTGACCGGCTTGGTTAAAAATGGCTTGCCAAATTCGAAGGCATTTTCACCGGTTTTACGGAAAAGCACCTCTTTAAACTCCAAGTTTGAACCCGGCTCGCCTTCGATGGAGTCCAGAGCCAGGGTCTTGCCCTCAACTGCCTGGTATTGCTTTAATCCGCGGGCAAAAATAGCATATTTATCAAACGTTTTAATCTGTTCCATCTTCAAGAATCCTAACTGATGAGAATCATAAATTTTTCTTTGATTATAAGGTATTTTAACAAATATTCCCCTGATGGTCTAGTAGGTTACTATGCAATCACATTTTTTCTATTTGAAATATATTGAAAATTATCATATAGATTTGTTGAATAATTCCTTTACCCAATATGAAAAAACTTGCATCCAGCCCATGCGCGACTTTAAAAAGTCAACCATTTCGACATGCCCTTTAGCAAGATCTAGTACATCACACCCATTATAATAGCCCGTATCGATCATACATCGACCTGCTCCTGCATCAAGTAATAGTTTTACTATTTCCCTATGGCCCTCTCGAGCAGCGCGATGCAAAGAAGTGTATCCAAACCTATCTTTATAGCAAACATTTGCACCAGCTTCGATAAGCATCCTCACAACTTCAGTATGCCCGTTTTGAGCCGCATTGATTAAAGCTGGTTCATCAGCCCAGAGGTGTCCATCTGCTAATCGGATTACACTTTGATTTACCAGTTGACGCATATGGGCCAATACAAATGATATGAGCCCCGCTTTACCCTCAGTAGCAGCTTTTACAAATGCTTCTCGTACTATGTCTTTTGTTGGTTCCTTCATTATCGGATAGCAATCTTTGAGCCAAAGGCCTGCTCCTTTATTTTTTAAAGCAAGCGCCACTGAAATAGCATCTGTTGCATGAACTTTGGCAAGATAATTAATAAGAAAGAGAGTCATAGAATCACTATTAATCGATCTTAAAAACTGTGCATTCGAATGAGCTAATGACTGTATATTTTTAACCGATTCTGGTAAAGAAGACCCTTTAAGATTTTTTAGGAAACCTTCTCTTATAATATCATTGGGTACTGGTATCACAGATTGCCTTTGTACCGGCTTTTCCATGCCCATTATAGGCAGGCTTACCAGGATTGATAATAAGTAGCAATATAATTTTAACATTGAACCTCCAAATTTCAGCTAATACTGTATTTTCTATCACTAATTCTACCTATTTTATTCAAAAAGGCAATAATTTTATAAGTGGAGAATAAAATCATTGCCTTTTTGTAATTTTAAGGTAGAATAAAGGTGTAATATTGTTATTAATTTAAAAATACTAAGGAGTTTTATATGTTTTACAAATACTTTTTAGCAAGCTTATTACTTATAAGCCCAATCACACCTCTATATTCCAATCCTATTTCAGGACTCTCGAATGGAGACAAGGCCTATTTAGGACTCTTCGTTGCTTCAACGGTAGCTCTTCATGGCTATGTAATGAAAAAAATGACCGAAGAAATACCTAATATAAGCGATAAAATAGCCTTTGGTGGCATTATGACCGCAGGAGTTTTAGCTATAGGTTATAGTTTGAATTATCTTGCCGATCAAACTTTTGGCTCAAATAGATAAAAGACTTACAAGGGCATACCAAAATGAAAAGGTGTGCCCTTTAACTTTCAAACGCTCATTTATTTCTATTTGAAACTACTAATGCCTTTGCCCTCCTGGGACTATTGCAAATTTCATTTTTTCACGTAAGGTAAAAAGTAGGTTATATATTTTTAAATGGAGTTTATACCATGTTCTTATCTAAAAAATCAGCAGTTTCTGCGATCGCCCTTTCAATATTATCCCTGGCACCTATCCAGGCAGCTCGCCCTAAAACCTTCTTGGGCAAGATTGGCGCCAGCATCCTTCAAACCGTTAATAAGCACCCATTGGCCACCAGCTATGCAGCTCACAGCATTGGAGTAGCCACGGCTGTCTTGATCTCTAAAGATGCAAGAATAGCCGAAAAACTGGGCACTTGCAGCTTCTTTTCAGCCTTTGCCACATCATTCATCGTTGAAACCGGCTCAAAAGCACTGATGAGAAACTTCGAAATTGACCCTATTTAAAGGCTAGAAAAATCTCGGGAGGTTTTTTATCATGTTCAAGCGTCTATTTTTACTATTATTCCTCGTGCCCGCAGGCATACGGGGCATGATTTACCTTCCCAAAGGGATCACGTTTGGTCATGTACATGATTATGCGGCCTCTAAAAAAATCATCTTTGCCTGGGATGTGCACGGCGTTTTGGCAAAAAAAGATGGTGCCGCAAAAGCAAAAGTGATCATCAAACATCTGCCAGCCATTGGACTGTCAAAATTAACCGGCCCTGATGCCTGGGATGAGATCGATAGCATTCCCAAAGATCAGGATATTTCCGGGCAGGGCATTGCGGCGATTTTTAACAAGCATGGCCAAACCGCAATGGCCAAAATGGCACAAGAAGGGGCAAATGCGTATAAACCGCGTGCAGGCATGGCAACGATAGTACATGAGATGAAGTTGCTCGGTTTCACCCAGCGATTTGCCTCAAATATCGGCGACGCTTTTTTAAAAAATCTCAGCACAAAATTTAAAAACAAATACAAGATCGGCATGCTCGATATGATTTTGCCCGGCAAAGTAATCGACTATAGTCAGCTGGGTGCCCGTCCACTCAAAAAGCCGCTCCCGGCTCATTTGACACAATTTTGCAAACCCGGCCTTCCCTTTTTCCAGGATTTTATTGATACCTATAATACCGCCGGCGACCAGATCATTATCTTTATTGACGACAAACTTGAAAACATCAAGGCTGCCGTGAGCAAAGGATTCGTGGGAATTCATGTGAATGCCACGCTGAAAGATAACCTTTTTGTAAAACAGTTACGCAATGCATTTCAAACATTGCAAATCTATGGTAAGAAATAGAAGAACAAATTAAGGAGTTCATTATGTTTAAAAAATTATTATTACTCACCCTCTTATCCCTCAACGCAACTCTCGTCAACGCAGTAGTGGTATATCCGCCCCAGTTGTCTCAACTTCAAGTGTACAGCGCGCCAAAGATGATGGCTTGGGATATTCACAAAGTATTGGCCGCCAAAGAAGGTGGCAAATGGACCAACATCTATACCGTTATTAAAGCGGCACCTCTTGCATTCGCACGTGCCTTTAGGGATATTGCGTGGGCAAAAATCACTGGGCGCCAAAATCCGACCTCTCGCGCAAAAGCAGATATCAACACCATGCAAGCTGACAACAAAAAACTGGGCGTAAGCGATGCGTCAGGCGAAGCATACGTAGTAATTTTTGAAAAGCATGACCTAAAGGATATCGCCAACGCGGTCATCCTCGTTTCAAATTCATATAAGCCACAGCCAGTCATGCAAGAAATTGTGGAAGCGATCGCGGCCAAAAATATCCCACAACGATTTGCTTCTAATATCGGCCCACGCTTGTTGCAAGAATTAAAGCTGAAATTTAATAAAGTTTACCATAGCACCTTGCTCGACAAAATTTTGCCCGGCAAAGTGGTTGACTATAGCAGATATGGTAAAAATCCACTCACGGTATTACCACCGGAACTGGCATCAGTGGGCAAACCGACGGCGCAATTCTTCAGAGAATTTATGCAGACCTACAACCCTGACAAAAAATATATCGTAATTTTTGCAGATGATTCTTTAGCAAACGTGCAAGCAGCGGCGCAAGAAGGATTTGTGGGCATTCACTTTGAAGCCGACAAACCAAATGCACAAGCGATTGCTCAATTGCGTGATGATCTTAAAGAAGTTGGCGTCTTAGCCTAACTATCAACATGACTAAAGGAAAAAATATGCAATCAATGTCAAAATTAGCACTCGCATTATTCACTATGAGCATCGCGCTCCAACCCGCATCTGTGCACAGCATGGATCGAGTTGCCGATTTTGTAAAAGATCATAAATATGCTACTGCCGCCGCAGTTCTGGGCGGCCTTGGCTATTACGCAGCAAACCGAGCGTATGACAAACTATTGCATTGGGATTGGAAAAAAATAAATACCGCGGTGTTGCCCTATAAAGGGGGCACGGTGACCAATCTTTTCAAGTCTCACGCACAGCGGATTGCTGAAGCTCAAGATGTTCCTTCAACCCCATCAGGCAATCATAACGAATGGCTCTGGGGCACTGCAACTGCTGAGTATCAAGTGGGAGGCGATTGCGACAATAACCAATATTGTGAAGGTGAAGGCAAAGTGATAAATGGCGAAACAGTAGTACCAGCGGGCAAAGCCTGTGATCATTGGAATCGCTATAAAGAAGATATTCAACTGATGAAAGAGTTGGGAGTAAACTCCTATCGCTTCTCGGTCGAGTGGTCAAAAGTTGAACCCAAACCGGGCCAGTATGATCAAGCCGCATTAGATCACTATGAAGATGTGTGTAAAGAGTTAGTAGCCAACGGCATCAAACCGGTGATCACACTCTACCATTACACTGAACCGATCTGGTTTTCTAAAATGGATAGTTTTGAAAAGCGATCCAACTGCACATACTTTGTAAATTTTTGCGCAAAAGTATACGAGCGCTTGCATCCATACACCTATATGTGGCTCACCTTCTGCTCACCTGAAACGGCTGCACAAGGCTGGCTGCGTGGCAGTAGGCCGCCTTACAAAAAAGATATGGCTTTAATGGTGCAGGTATTGCACAATGTGTTAGAAACACACGTAGATATTTATCGCAGATTCAAAAGTTTACCCAATGGTAACCAATCACGTATTGGGATCCACAAAACCGTATTCCAACTTGATCCATGGAACATTGCTAATCCGCTTGATCATTTGGCCTGCTATATGGGCGACCAGCTGATTAATGAATCGGTTTACCGCTTCTTTAAGACCGGTGAATTTAAAGTATATGTTCCGTTTAAAGTAAATTACAAAGCAACTAATAACTATCTCAAAGATGGCGGCAAAGCATTGGATTATATGGGCATGAGTTATTATTGCCATAATTACATGAGTAACTTTAAAACATTCCGCGAACAAAATCAGGATATTGAACCGCACACGGCACATCCACAATATACGGTATACGGCGAAGGGCTTTATAGAGCAATCAAAGAAATGTCACAGCGTATTACTACACCTTTGGGAATCCCTATCTATGTAACTGAAAATGGTATTGGGCTTACCCAGGAAGAAGATACCGTGGAGCCGGATCAAGGTAATAAACGCACCTTGCAAGGCAAAAGATATTTATATGCACTTGCACGCGCTATCCAAGATGGTTATGATGTGCGCGGCTACTTGCATTGGAGTTTGATGGACAACTATGAATGGGGCACTTTTGAGAAACGATTTGGCCTGTATCATGTTGATTATGATAATGATCTCAAACGAACCAAGAAGAAAGGTGCGGAATACTTTGAAAGTATTGTCAAAGGTTCCAAGATTTAAATATTTTTTTATGCGACTTGCGTCGCGGGCAAGAATTTATTTTTTTAGAAGGGGCTTATGCAGCCCCTAACCCCACAGCAAGAGATTTATTTTTTGTGCGCTTATGCAGCGCGGTGCACCAAAGGGCGCTCGGCGTGCGCACCCTTTGGAATCCCCACGATCAAGGGAGCTTCGCCCCTTGATAATCCCCTTTCTTTCGCCGCGATACTCAGCCGCACTTGCAGCGCAAAAGCGCTGCGTCGGCGCTTTCGCCGCGACTATAGGACTATAGGACATCCTCATCTAATTTTTTCTTAAAAAGATACAACGTAGTAAAAAACTGCAAATGTAACTTGGCGAATGGAAGCGGGCGTAACGTGGCCCGCTGTAAAAAAGTCCACAAGTAATAGCAGAATAAAACGTCCAGTTCTTATGTAGGCCGCACCGAGCTCAGCCGAGCAATCATTTTTGATTGCTCGGGGAGCGGAAGGATGGCCGCGTCTGCCTCTTCGAGGCAGTAAGTGGCCATCCGGGTTCGGCCGTCAGGGTTTCCAAAGGCACAGCCTTTGGTGCATAGAGTGCAGGGATTTTGCACCAAATCCCTGCCGCGGGGCCTGGGGCCACGGAGGCCCCAATTATTAAAAAAAATAAACTCTTACCCATGGCCGGAGGCCGAATAAAAAAATAACCCCTTTTGGCACGGGGGTGAGGGGGCTGGGAAGCCCCTATTTAAAAAAAGAAGCTTTAAAAAAAGGGGATTTATAGGTAGGGGACCTGCCCGACGAAGCTTGCCTCTACTTCGCTCTTCGAGCTACGAAGAGCAAGCGAGCCGGCCTGTCCTTCGAAGCTTTATGCGAAGGAGGAAAGGCCCGGACAAGCGTAGGCGGGTTGACAAAAATACCTATATCTATAAACTTATTTACAACTAGAAAATATCAGAAAATGGAGGTATACTTATATGACTATTACTATGAACAAATTCGTCAAAATGGGCCTAATTTTGGCCATTTTAGCCGCTATAACCTCTTATCCCCTATACGAGGCTTTTAGAGCCAAAAACCCCTGCTTAGCCCTATTTTGTGAGCCGCAGGCCCATGAAATCGAGCAAACCTTACAGCAGATAGAACAGGCTCAAACTACGGTAGCCCATACCCTGAAAGAGCAGCTTACCCAGGAAAACAGCCAGTTATTGACTCGTATACCCCTAGCTTTCCCTCAAATCCATCCGGTGCAGTGGGAAAATGCCATGAAGGCCCTGCAAAGGCTGAAAAATAATGATAATTTGGTGAGCCCGAACGGTGAAATTCCGGCCGCTCATCATCCTTTTATTACCACCATCTATACTACCCTGGCTGAATATGGCATCAACCCCGCACGCGTCGAAATTGAATATGTGAAAACCCCTCAGAGTTTCCTCTCTGCATGCCAAAGCTTTGAAAAAGGAAAAATTCGCCATATCATTCGGGTGAATATGAGCGAAGTAGAAAAAAAGTCAGATGAAGTAGCGCTTGCTTATTTGCGCCACGAGATTCAGCACTTGCTCACCTATGATGCCATCGAGATGATGATCGTTAAAGATGTGCTGGAAAAAAATGATGTCAGCTCGGAAGAATATTATGCCGATCCTGATTTTATCGCCTTAAAGAAATTCAAAGAATATCGCGCAGACCTGCTCGCAGCAGCGCATGGCATGGATACCGCCCAAGCATTCATGCATGATATGCAAGAACGTATTAAAAAGTTCCCACACGAGCAAACCAATCCGACACACAGCACGCACCCGACCGAAACGGAGCGGCATGCGGCAATTACCAACTTAGTTAAATATATGGAGCAACAATGTTAAGCAACGTATCAATCACCAAACAATGTTTGCACGCAAGCATAGCCCTCATCGGCCTGTGTGCTACAATCATAGTAATGAATCAGTTCATTCGCGTGATGGTAAACCCACAACAAAAAATCATGGGCGCAGCCCTCACTCGCAATCTTGATCAAGAGCATACTGCGGTGATGAATGGCATTCGTGATGAATTTAACATTGCGCATGATGAGTGGCAACAGCTCATGGATGAGTTTGCCCAAGTGCGGCAAAAATATTCGATCGTGGTCAACAATAAAATAACTGCCAAAAAAAATAGTGATCCGCTCACCAATCATATTAAAGATATGTTGGCCGATGGCTACATCAATCCCAATGCGGTAGAAATTGCATACCAGCCTAATAAAGGCTGCCCATTATTGGCGATTCAAGAATTTGATGGCCGCACAATGCACCATAAAATTGCAATCGACAAAGAATGGCTGCAAGCGCGCGCACCGCACATTCAGGATGCGATCATAAAACATGAGATGCAGCACTTGAAGCATATGGATTCTATTGAAGGTGGTTACATCATCGATTTCTTGCAAGAAAAAGGATATTCACGCGCCGATTATGAAAAAAGTCGGGCAGTGCATGCCTACCGCCATCACCGTGAACTGCGCGCCGATCTTTTGGCAGCAGCCGGGCATATGCAAACCGCTCAAGCATTGCAAGAAGATTTTGCGCAATCGATGGCTAAAAATTACCAAGAAGATCTGCGCACCCATCCGGCCAGCAAAACTCGTTATCAGGAAATGACGCAATTGATTGCGCATATGCAGCAAGAGAATGCAGTAAAAACTGCTTAGGCAGATTTCTCTCTACCAACAATCGTTATGGTAAATCCCATAGCATTAATCAGTAACTTCACATCAAAAAAATCCGGATCTTCTTGAGCAAGAATACGCTTAACTTTTGCCGCAGAAATTTTGGATTTTTTTATAAAATCAGCTCGCGCATTAGTTATTTACGCATCGCTAAATCAACTGAAAATTCAGGAAATACTGTTTTGATCCTAGCAATCATTTTTAAACTTGGATTGCATTTTCTAGCTTCTAACCGTTGATAACTATAGAGCGTATCGAATCCCATTTTTTCTGCCGCTTCTTTTTGCGTAAGCCCATCTTTAATTCTCCAGTATCGCATTAAAAATGCGAAGGCGATAAGAGGATCAACGGGCACTTCCGCCACATTTTTAGATTTTCTTATAGTTTCATCAGGAAATGCCGCAATATCATCAGAATCGCTTGGCTCTTCAATATAAAGATTGAGCGCCTCTTGCATATTTGCTTTTAATTCTTCCATGGTATTGGCTTGGGTGATACAACCAGGCAACTCAATACATTGAGCCGAATACCCCTTTTTTTCTTTATGAACTTTGAAATGGTATACCATAATTAGGCCTCCTATTTAACCTTTGCTAAAATTTTTCTGAGCATATGCTCCGTTCCAGTACTTAGCTCTCTATGCCCGGGAATAATGACTGTTGGACAACTCTTTTTCTTGAGTTTTATGTGACTGCCCTTTCCCCCTCCCGGCACTATTTCATACCCGGCTTTTAGAAAAAGTTTACACATATCTTTTCCACTGATCGGCACCAGCAACTCCTAACTTAAGCTATTTTTTTATATATCTTAATATTACCAAATATAGTTGGCAAATGCAACATTCTGGCAATAGAAGCAAATGCAGTGAAAACTGCTTTAAAAAAAAGTCCCCCACCCTCAACACACACACGAGGATGGGGACTAAAAAAGGAAGTTTTATTTTTGAAGAGCAAGAAGAGAGTTTACCATCACCCTCAGCTGATCAATCTCTTGGCTATGCCGCACATCAAGCTCATGCAACTGCTCATCATGCAACGCATCATGCGCACGAGTATTTTCCTCCAATTCCTGAATCTGTTTGAGTAGCAGCGGAATTAGCGCCATATAGTTTACTGAGTAAATCTCACCCGCTTCATCACGCACCACAATTTCCGGATAAATCTCATTCACTTCTTCAGCAATCAAGCCGTACCGTTTGCTGTTGCTCACATCGCCTTTGTAACTGAAAGTCACCGGCCGCAGCTTGAGCATTTTCTCTTGCTGGCTGCTCATGTCGGCAATGTCTTTTTTATAGCGAGCTGATGAAGGCACAGTCCCAAGCTGGCCATTAGTGCTCACATATACCGGAAGCGCTGATCCGGTATTATTACCCGTAACACCAAAAATTCCGGCAATAAAACAGGTATTTTGCTGGCCGGATCCTGAACCCTGCGTGCCGATGCGAATAATATTTTGATCGCCAAGCACACCAAGATTGCCAATATCGATATTGTTGCTTTCACCACCGGTGAAGTTATTGCCGGCATTGTTACCAATGGCAATGTTAGTTGAACCGGTCAAATTTTTAGAAAGCGCATTGGTACCGATGGCAACATTGTTAATGCCTGTGCCAGTGGTAAGAGCACTATTACCAATTGCCACATTATTGGTTGCGCCCGTGCTATTACGCATCGCTTGCGATCCAATTGCAACATTTGTGCTCGCATTAGCAGCACCCAACATTGCTTGCAATCCAATTGCAACATTCGTATTAGCAGCGGTAGCATTTGCCATACTTCCATTTCCAATCGCAACAGTATTAGTAACATTATTAGCATTTTCCATGGCGTTGGTTCCTATTGCAATAGCGCTGGTTCCACTGGCATTTTGCATTGTATTAGTACCGATGGCCACAGTATTAATGGAACCGGCTGAAGTTAGCATGGCATTACTGCCCAGTGCAACATTAGCATTACAAGCGACACTATTACGCAGCGCATTTTGCCCAATCGCTACATTATTGGTTGGCATGCTTGCATCTTCCATTGCCAAGTACCCAATTGCCACATTAAAAGTTGGTGTTACTGCAAACTCCATTGTGGCAAAACCTACGGCAACATTATTAGCTGAACCTGTTGTTACACTTGCCATTGCAGCATCACCAATGGCAATATTAAAACTCGATCCGCTAGCCAACCGCATCGCAGTACTTCCTATCGCTATATTAGTGCTTAACAAAGTACCAAGTTGCATTGCCTCAAGGCCTATTGCAATATTATTGCTTGATCCTGTAGCATTTGCCATGGTATCAAACCCTAGTGATACATTATAGGTACCTCCTTGAAAATTTTGCATAGCCCGGCGCCCTATTGCAACATTGGCGTTATCACTACTTCCCATCATTTGACCGGCAAGACTTCCGATAGCCACGCTAGTGATGGTTCCCGTTATATTTAACATCGCCTGAAAACCTATCGCAACATTATCGCTGCCGTTTATATTTGATTGCAATGCTTGATAGCCTACTGCTACATTATCAACAGCATTTACATTACTGTTATTATTTAATGCATTGCATCCCACTGCTGTATTATATGAGGCCACATTATTTTGCAATGCGTTTTCACCCAGCGCTGTGACCCCCGTCACGCCAGCAGCATTCACATTATTGGTATTATCACCCACTGAAAGATTGCATTTGGCAGAATTGCTTGCACCAGTCAGGTTAAAGTTTGCGGCATTAATATTTCCGCAGACATTCAAGTTGCCGCCAATGCCCACGCCGCCAGAAACAATGAGTGCGCCGTTTGTGCAGGTGGTACTTTTCGTAGTATTGCTGATGCTCACCGGGCCAGTAACTATAAGATTGTTTACGATGAAATTATTTGCACTCAAATTGTTGAAACTGCCAGTGCCGCCGGTAAGTATATTTACCGTTTCAGTATTAAGTGTACTGCTACCGGTCACGGTGAGATTATTCACCGTCAAGTTGTTGAATGAACCGGTGCTGCCGGTAATTACGTTTACGGTTTCTGTGTTGAGCGTAGCGCTACCAGTTACCGTGAGATTAGCAAATGCACCATTATTTCCGGTGAGATTATTCACGGTAACATTATTCAGCTGAGTGCTACCAGTCACCGTCAAATTATTAATCGTGGCATTGTTTACCACCAGGTTGTTTATGGTGCCGGTACCATTTACCGTGAAATTGTTGAAGGTGACATTGCCGCCGGTGAAACTTACGTTGCCAAATGTTCCAGTGCCTGCAACATTCAGGTTGCCATTGATGGTTGTATTGCCGCCGATTTCTTCATTGCCACAGACATATAAATTATCTAGAATTCCCACGTTGCCCAATGCTTCTAGCACCAGTGCATTGCGCGGGCCCGTGCAGGGGACTGATCTTAATTCGTTATTGAGTAGCGGCACACTTCTGGCGCCACCCGCGGTAATTACTTGGCAAACATTCAAGCTACCTTCAATACCCACATCACCGAAAACTACCAATGCACCTTCGGAACATGAAGAGCCGGTTGCGGTGGAAGTGATAATCACCGGACTGCCAAACATGCCAGTGCCGCAGACATTTAAATTGCCACCGATGCCCACACCGCCTTAGGCACCGCAACTGCACCGCCGGAGCAATTGAGGCTTTGCGTTGGATCTAATATTATCAATGGCCCGGTGAAGCTTATGCCACCGGTTGCGGTGATCGCACCGCAGACATTGAGTTGCCCATAATGCCAACACCACCGTCAATCACGAGTGCGCCCTCATCGCACGCGAAACTTTCGGTGGTGTTAGTAATTGTGACCGGGCCGCTCAAATATGCTGGCGCCGGTTACCGTTAAATTATTAAAAATGCCCGTGTTGGCAATGATGATGCCATTCACGCAGACATTGCAAAATTGTGCTGAATTGGTAGGGCAGGATGCATTTAGGAAATTACCACAAAATAGGATCGAGAGAGAGATGATTAGCGCTTTAATTTTTTGAATCAGAGTGACCATTACATTTTTCCTTTTTTAAAAATTAAGACTTCTCTCAAGAATTACTACAGATTTTTTTGAAAAGCAAGTTCTTTGCAAGCGGCAAAAATATGGTTCGATACAATCGCTTCGCGATTACTCACCACGAACGGTAGGATACCGTTCGCCCTGAGTAGCAGCTTGCTGCGTATCGAAGGGTCTTTTTACATCTCACGCAACCGCCACAGTAAATCAAATGCCTGCTTGGGCGAAAGCAGATCATAATCGATGGTCTCAAGCGCTGCTAAGCGCGCTTGTGCCTCCCGCAGTTGAGCATGTGCAACTTCCAACTCTTTTTTTATTTGCATAAGCCGCTCATCTGGATCAATGCGTGCAGCCGCATAGGTTGTTTGCGCACCATGATGCTGCAACGATTCCAATAATTCCTGCGCACGAGCAATTACTGGTGCAGGCAACTCGGCAAGTTTTGCAACTTCAACACCAAAACTGCCATCGGCCACGCCCGGCATAATTTTATAGATAAACTGAATGCCCCGATCTGTTTTTCTGCTGGCCGCATAGTAGCTGCAAATGCCGGCAAAACTTTGGGGTAGCAATGTTAGCTCATGATAATGGGTGGCAAATAAGCAGCGTGCTTTTATGCTCGTGTGAATAAATTCAACCACCGCTTGTGCAATCGCCAATCCGTCAAAGGTGCTGGTGCCTCTGCCCACTTCATCAAGAATCACCAAACTGCGTTCAGTTGCTTGGCTGCAAATTGCCGCCGTCTCTTCCATCTCCACCAAGAAGGTGCTCTTGCCCTGCGCCAAATTATCGCCCGCACCAATGCGGGTAAATATCCGATCAAGCAGCGCTAAATCTGCCGATTTTGCCGGCACAAAACAACCAATTTGAGCCATGATAGAAGTGAGCGCAACCTGGCGCAAGTAGGTAGATTTCCCGCCCATGTTTGGCCCGGTGATGATCCAGGTGGCATGTTGATCATCCAACTGAGTATCGTTGGTAATAAAATGATGCCCAATCACCCGCTCAACCACCGGATGGCGACCGCCGGTGATACTAATGCGCCGCTCATCATTAAATTGTGGGCGCGTGTAACTATACTGATAG
This sequence comes from uncultured bacterium, assembly GCA_963836585.1. GTDB lineage: Bacteria > Babelota > Babeliae > Babelales > Vermiphilaceae > BTUB01. The sequence continues at coordinate 553,368 of CAWIJV010000003.1, read as the reverse complement.
CACACCCGCGCGAGCCCAATCAGCGCGTCAAGATTTGCCAGCGCATGAGATAGTTTGCGCAACGGCCCCAAATAGCCATGCGTTTCTTGTTTGATCCGTTCGAATGCCGCTTTTTCAACCTGCGCTGTTTGCGATTGTGCGCGCAGAATTTCATGCTCTAATGCTTGCAACTCACTCGTGGTATACCGCTCACGCCCGGCCAATGTTTGTTGCCGCACATAGCGGGAGGGAATGGCATCGGTATGCGTTTTGGTGACTTCAATATAATAGCCGCTCACTTGATTGTAGCGAACTTTAAGTGAATTGATGCCGGTTGCTTTTTGCTCCTGCTGCTCAAGCGCCATAATTTTTTGGCCCGCATGTTGCGCAAAATCTCGCAGATGATCCAGCTCCTGATCAAAGCCCTCTTTGATTATCCAATCTTTGGAGCTGTCATCAGCGAGCGCTGCTGATAGTAATGTATAAAGAATATTAAAATCACCGCAGTTGGCGGCAATCGCATGGAGCAGCGCCGTTGGGGCAAGAGTTTGCACCAGCATTACCATTTGCGGTAAAAGGCCAAGCACGCGCTTGAGATGGCAAAAATCATGCACCGTGCCACGGCGCAGCGCAATTCTGCCAATCACCCGCTCGATGTCACCAATTTCGGATAATAGTTGTTCCAGTTGTTTGCACAGGGTCACCTGCTGCAAAAATTGTTCAACAACCTCTTGCCGCTGCACAATAGCGGTCTGCCGCACCAAGGGCCGCATGATCCATTTCTTGATCATCCGGGAGCCCATCGGGCTCAGCGCGCCATCGAGCACCTCAAATAAACTATTTTTTCTGCTGCCATCATGCGTATTACGCACAAGCTCCAAATTTGCCTGCGTTGCCGGATCAAGAATCAAAAAATCTTCGGGAGCATACCACTGCACCGATTTAAACTGCTCAAGAGCCGCCTGCTGCGTTTTGCGCATGTAGGCATAGAAATAAGCGAGCGCCGATTGCACCGATGCATGCGCGCTCACACTCGCTTGTGATTCGCTCGTTAATTGGCTGGAGATCCAGGCATGGCCATTTACTAAGGCATCCTCATCGCCGATCACGCTCGTGCAATAGCCCAATTTTGCAAATAATGCGTGAAACGGTTTGACCTGTTTCTCATCAGGCAGAATAATTTCATCGGGAAAAAAGCGAATCAGCTCCGATTCGAGTGCCTTTACCGCTTGCCCGGGAACAATTGTTGCATACAGCTGCGCGGTGAGCAGCTCAGCAAACACCAGGCCCCACTGAGATTCGGTCGGATAAAATGAGAGCAAGTAAGAAGCTGATTTTTCATCGAGCAGTTTAGAATCGGTTAATGTGCCGGGCGTGAACACTTGCGTGACTCCCCGCTCCACCATTTTTCCCGGCTTAGCCTCCTCCAGCTGATCACATAAAACAACTTTAAAACCGCCTTTGATCAGCTTGGAAAGATAATGCTCCAGCGCGTGCACGGGCACACCGCACAGCGGAATCGGTTCACCATTGCCCTTGCCCCGCTTGGTGAGCGCGATGCCCAAAAATGGAGCCGCCGTTTTGGCATCATCAAAAAAGAGTTCATAAAAATCCCCCACTTGGAATAGTACCAAAGCCTGGGGGTATTGTTGCTTGATTGCAAAATATTGCCGCATAAGCGGCGTGAGATCTGCTGGCTGCTCGATAGTCATAAATTACTTTCTTATTCGAGCATTACATGCTCGCTTTTTTTTCTTGATAATATTGTAAATTTGAGCCAACAAATCTGCTCGGGCAAATAATTTATCAGCATCCGGCAAATTAAGATCGGCAAAAACATTGCCGCAACTTTTTTCCATAATCCACACCTTACTATTTTGAATGTAGATAGCCTAGCAGCAGAGGAAGAAAAAGAGAAGTAAAAACGGTGTAAAAACCTACCCACCCGTTGCCAGCGTTTCAAATGCTTGGCAATCGCGAATAAAGGCAGAAAGATCCACTTTAAATTCATCGATGGCAGCAAGAGCCACTATGCGATTATCGGCTGCGAGCGCAGCGGTAATTTTAGCAAGAAAATCGTTGGTCAGATTAAAAAGATAGCGCGGTGCGCCATCCATCTTTTGAGCAAACACCAGATCTTGATCCGCTTTTTCAAGATAGTATTCGCAAAAGGCATCAAGCTCCACAATATTTTTGAGGATCACGCCTACAATCGGCTCAATTGCTTGCGCATGATAATCAACGGTTGCCTGCGGCACGAGTGGTGAAACGTCGATGCCATTACTCACATGATATTTGAGCGCATCAACGCGGCTCACAATACTATGCCCACTAAAAAACCAATCGAAGGTTGCATCGGCCAGCGCGTAGTCAAAAAATTTGCGCCATTTTGCTTGCACCAGAATGCCGGCCACCATGGTGACGCCGGTCAACCCGACATATTTTACCCCTTCAATAATCCAGTGGATAATCTTGTGGTTTTTGCCTTCAGCATTTTTTTGATACTGGGCATGCAATGCCGCAAGTAATGCAAATAGTTTTTCTTTATGCTCCGCGTCCAGAATAGCCTTTTCTAATTTTTCCGGCACTTTTTCAAGAGTTTCATTTTTTCCTAACAGGAAATCGAACGCGCCCCATTGGTAAGCAAACCAGAGCAGCCCGGCCCCGAGCACACCGTAACTCACCTTGGCCAATTTATCACGACGTGCAAAATCGGTACTGATCTTCTTTTTTGCTTGCGCAAGGGATGATTCTTCTAGCATTGCTGGCGCAATGGTGAGGGGTAATGAACATGCGTGTGACAATAACACTGTTACAAGGATTATTTTTTTAAACATTGTTAATTCCGTTCAAATTGCATGACTGCTTTTAAATATTTTCCGGTATGGCTGCCGGCAACCTTGGCCACCTGCGCAGGAGTTCCCTGTGCCATGATCATACCGCCGCCATCGCCGCCCTCAGGGCCTAAATCGATAATATGATCCACCGTTTTGAGTACATCAATATTGTGCTCAATCACAATCATCGAGTTACCTTTATCCACCAAGCGATTAAGTACCGCCAATAATTTCTCTATATCGTGATTATGCAGTCCCGTGGTCGGTTCGTCAAGCACATAGAGCGTTTTGCTGCCCCGTTTGGCCAGCTCATCCACCAATTTTATGCGTTGCGCCTCGCCGCCGGATAAGGTGACTGCCGGCTGACCCAGCTTAAGATAATCCAGCCCCACATCGCACAGAAGGTTTAATCGCTTGGCGATCGTAGAATGTGCCGCAAAAAAAGCCGCCGCTTCGAGCGCCGTCATCTCCAGCACTTCGGCAATATTTTTACCCTTGTAAGTAATCTCTAATGTTTGCGCATTATACCGTTTGCCATTACAGGTTTTGCACACCATCGTAACTTCCGGCAAGAAGTGCATAGTCACTTCAATGATACCATCCCCCTTGCATTCAAAGCAACGGCCCTCAGCCATATTAAAGCTAAAACGGCCCACTTTGTAACCACGCGCATTACTTTCAGGCAACCCGGCAAACAGTTTACGAATATCGTCAAAAACCCCCAGATAGGTGGCCGGATTTGAGCGCGGCGTACGGCCGATGGGGCTCTGATCAATCACAATCAGATGCTCGAGCGACTGGGCGCCCGATAGCTGCTCAGCATCTTTTCCATTCAGTATCCACTCAAGAGCAGGCACCAGCTCCTGCATAATCAAACTACTTTTTCCTGAACCCGAAACACCGGAAATGCCGCAAATCACACCCAGAGGAAATTTCACGGTCAGATCTTTCAAGTTATGTTTGCGCGCATGCGCCAACGTCATATAGCCGGCCGGTGTTCGCACCGCCTGCGGAATGGCAATGCTGCGCTTGCCACTTAAATAGGCACCGGTTAGTGATTTATTATTTTTGGAAATTTCGCGCGGTGTGCCGACGGCGGTTACCATGCCGCCCTGAATGCCGGCTGCCGGACCCATATCGATAATATAATCTGACTGCTTCATGGTATCGATATCGTGCTCCACCACCACCACCGTGTTACCTTGGTCGCGCAATTTTTTTAAGGTGGTGATCAAACGATCATTATCGCGCTGATGCAAGCCGATGCTGGGTTCATCAAGAATATAGAGCACACCACTGAGGGCCGATCCAATTTGCGTGGCAAGACGAATGCGCTGCCCTTCACCGCCCGATAGCGTGCGGGCCGGGCGATTTAATGAAAGATAGGATAAGCCCACATCAAAAAGAAATTGCAGACGAGCTGAAATTTCTTTAATCAGGCCCTTACCAATTTCATGTTCGCTTTCGGCGAGTTTCAAGGATTTAAAGAATAATAATAAATCTTTTATTGATTTTGCACCCAGGTCAAAAATATCGCAGTCGCCGATCGTCACCGCCAAGGCGAGCTTGTTTAAGCGTTTGCCAAAACAGCTCGAGCAAGTTTGCTGCGTAGCATATTTGTTACCAAAAAAATCAGGATAGTTAGCCTTCCAGGCTTCCGGATCGCCGGGTTTCCACGGCCATTCATGAATGATGCCCAAGCCATGGCATTTTGCGCAGGCGCCAATGGGCGAGTTGAATGAGAAAAAGCGTGGCTCAAGCTCCGGCACTGAAACGGCACAGTGGGCGCACATGCGATTTGATGAGTAGACATACTCGCGGCTGCCCACGATCACTTTGCAGGTGCCCTGTGCCAATTTTCCGGCTGTTTCTACTGCTTCACTTAAGCGGGCTTTTTCGCTCGTTTTTACTTCAATCGCATCGATGAGCAGATCAATTGAATGCTGATACGTTTTGCCGAGTTTTAAATTTTTTATCTCATCTTCTGATTTAAAGCGATAGGTTTTATTATCGATGGCAAAGCGATAAAATCCTTTTTTAAACAGCGCAAGCAGCTCGCTCACAAATTCACCCTTTTTGGCAACCGCGATCGGTGCGGCGATGGTAATCAGATCGCCATCAAAATTTTTCAAGAGCATTTGGGTGATTTTTTGAGGCGATTCGGCGCTGATGGGCGCATGGCATTCGGGGCAATGCACGCGACCGATACGGGCATAGAGCACCCGCAAATAGTCATAAATTTCGGTGATGGTGCCCACCGTGGAGCGTGGATTGGCCCCTACTGTCTTTTGCTCGATGGCTATTGAGGGGCACAGGCCGTCAATACGATCAAAATCGGGCTTTTTGGCGATCCCTAGGAACTGCCGGGCATAAGATGAGAGGGATTCCATATAGCGGCGCTTACCCTCAGTAAAGAGGATATCCAGGGCCAATGAGCTCTTACCTGAGCCTGAAGGGCCGGTAATTACCGTTAAGGCCCCCTTGGGGATGGCCACATTGACGTTTTTAAGGTTGTGCTCCCGGGCACCGTATACTTTGATCCAGTCGTTTTTTTGATCTGCCATTGGGCATCTCCTCCATAGCTTTTAGTAGTACCTATCTACCCTACCTGAAAATAGTCAAAAAGTCCATGCGGCCATCCCTGGAAATATGCTATAATAAAGACAAATCCCTTGTTTTTACCCCCCCCCTCTTATGCTATGCTTATAGTTGAGAATAGGCCCATGGTGGGTCTATGAAACACTCAATAGGAGAAATACCATGAAATCATCGAATAGAAATATTTTAAATTTAGCTGCAATACTAGCAACCATATCTGCAGGCAGCATTATTGCAATGCAACCTCAAGAGTCTGATGCTATGAATGATGCTATGCAAAAGAAACTAATTAAAGAAACTCCGCTTACGGGAAATTCTGCTTTAGATGCGATGAAAGCGCTGTATGGTCGTCCTGAATGGATAGATTTTGATCACGTTAAACGACTTATTGCTAAAATCCCTGCAAGAAATATCAATTTTGTTGATCATATGGTTGGCGGGACCCTTTTGGATGAAGCAATTAAGTTTCATAATCATTCTAACGACCCTCGCTATCTTGAGATTATCGATATACTCAAGAAAAAAGGCGCTAAAACAGAAGCTGAAACAAGCAAGTAAATTGCCCTGCCATATCTGGCAAAACATACAGAGGCAGCAGAAATTACATTATTTCTGCTGCCTCTTTTGCATGTTTACCGCAAACCTTTTGATTTTTGCCCTAAAAATCGTATAATAATTCCATCCTTAAATATATGTATGGTGAAAGTAGCTCAGTTGGTAGAGCATCGGGTTGTGGTTCCGAGGGTCATGGGTTCGATCCCCATCTTTCACCCCATACTACGCCAAGGCTTCGTATGGCAGGCCAGTCTTTTTAAGGGAATCACCTGCTCTAATAAAATTAGCACTCATAGCACCAGCGTGGTATGGGGTGCCCTTCGTAGCTCGTCTTTGCGAGCAAAGTAGGGCTCTGTTGCCGGGGATTTTTCTCATCTATTGTGGTTTGGTTCTTCTTTTGGGGCAAAAAAGCAGATTTTTTTACCGCAGCTTTACCAGCTACTCCAAACACCTGGATGATAAAGATTAATCAACATTCATAATATCCACTTGCAACCGATGCAAAAAACCTATACATTTACTTACGTTCTTTAATTTGAAGCATTTTTTCGGGGCATAGCGCAATTGGTAGCGCACTCGCTTTGGGAGCGAGGGGTTGTCAGTTCGAGTCTGGCTGCCCCGATTTTTTAAGGAGCAGTAATGATTACGAAGCAACAATTTTTGCTCGGAGTATGCCTGAGCTTTTCAGTCTTTTCTCTTTTCCCCCTCATTGATCCCTCCCCTTATTTAACCCAAGCGCTCGCATGGCATGCAAATCATATCGAATCTGATGGCATGCTGCTCGTGAGTCTTGAGGAGCTGCAGCTGGTTGCCAATCTTTTTTATTTTTCCTATCTGCGCTCTGCGGCCACCATCAAAGGCCAAGAGGCTGCGCGCGCCGCGCTGGATACTCTGTGGCATGGCTGGCAAAATATTGCCCATACCCGCATGAATCCTTCGCACAAAGCGCCGTACATTTTTGATCCCATCACGCAAGAAGCCTGTTATCATCGTTTCATCGAGGCCCAAAAGGAGCATCGCTATGCCGCACAGGCGTATGCAAACCTGACGCAAGCGCTCATTAAGCAACACTATTTTACCCAGCCCACCCATGATGCCATTACCAAACTCCGGGATCATGCGCGCTCAATTGTGGCACAAGCATTTTTAGATGCTAAAAAAATTCTGGGAAACCTGTATGATCTGGCCATGCACGGAATGCGCAGTGAACCGGAGCAGGAGCCGGAATTGCGCTTTGATATGCTCCAGATGATCTCTTCATATCTGCCAATTCTTTCGTTGCAAACATTCATCGATGCAGAGCGTGCGCAACTCACTATGGCCGAGCAAGGTTGGGAGATCATCTCCACCATGCTGCAGGTGAATATGACTATCTGGCATGAAATTGAAACGGCGCGCGCTTCTTACTACTTGGCATACTATCAGATCATGAGTAGTATTATGAAACGGCACCAGGTGCCCAAAAAATATTGGACCATTATTGTTGATGAAAACGGGTTGCATCCTAAAAATTCACCGGTGCTTCCCACCATAACTCTTTAAAAAAGGATTCGCCATGAAAAAAAATCTGTTACTGCTCGCACTCCTCTTTGCTACCCCATTGTTTGCCGCTAAAGCAAAAACAAAAGAAAAAGAGATTGAAAAAAAAGAAGTCGAAGTTGAAGTAGAAACTCCAACACAAGAAACCCCTTTAAGCAGCAAAGATCTGATGGCAGATGCTGACGCCTGGGCCAAGCAGCTGCCAAAAAAACTTTCTCCCGAAGAATGCAAACTGCTGATCAACTATCTCTATTTTAACTTTTTAACCGCCCGCTATGACTATTTAATTCGTGTTACGCTCATCGCCAACTATGCCCAAAGTTCGATGATGGAACAGCTTTTGGTAACCAATGAAGATGAAGCGCTCAAACAGATGGAAGTAACCATGCAACGTATGGCTCAACTGCATGGCCACTTGGTGCCGGTGCGCATCTACGCCAATCAAGCAGCACAGGCATGCTTTGAGCATATTGGTGAATCCAAATTTACGGAACTCAAAAAAGTAATCGCCGCTTTCCAAGAGTATAGTAAGAAATCGGTTGATACACTGATGAGCCAAGATTGGCCAAAATCGATCAATCGCCTTATTACCCGCTGCGTAGAATCACTTGAAAAAGATTCTAAACTGCTACCCCAATCACTGGAGGCGCTCCAAGAAGCAGTCGCATTAGATGCTAATGATGAGGAAGTTGATGTTGCCACCTATGCAGAGCATTTCCAGCAGGTGCTCAAGGCAGCCGACCTGGCCGTGGGATCCTGCTTTTCCATGGCGGGCCATGCGATGAACATTCGATCAATGGCAGCCGACATCACCAACATTCAAGCCACCATTTACAATATTTTTTACAACAGTCTGTTCAAAAAGATTTCTACTAAAAAAGAAAAACTCTATATACTGTTCGACGAAGATGGCCTCATTGATGAAGATGAACAAGACGAACTGCTCATGCTCTTAGATGAGAAGTTTAAAATCGATAAAAAACATTTTAGCACATAATCCTTCGATACGCCCTATGGGCTACTCAGGATATGTGTAAATTACACATGGTGAGTGATTGCGCAGCAATCGTATCGAACCCTTTAAATAATAAACTTCAGGTAATTGAACCTTTTCAAGGATTAACTATGAAAAAAGCAGTTATTTTACTCACCGCGCTCACCTTCTCTTTCTTGCAAGCTCAAGAAGAGCACAAACATGTGATCACCGATGTGCAGCAGTTTGCACATGCCTGGGCCAATGCATGCATAGCAGAATTAAACCAAGATGAGCTTGAACTGGTGGGCACTTTTTTGTATTACGATGTAGCCGCCTCTCACTATGAGATTGTGCTGCGTAGCACGCTCATGGATCTGCAACGCGGTTCGCAACTGCTTGCTTTTAAAATGACTAATCAGCCAGACGCGACCAACACACTTGCATTGTGTGAGCAGCTAGGCCAGTTACTCGAAAGTCTTGAAAGTGAGATTATACCATCGCGTAACTATTTTCTTGCCGCATGGCAACGGTGCGCCCAAGAAATTAATGAGTGCCCGTATCAGCATGTGATGGTTGTTATTGAACAGCTGCAAATGCTCGGCCAGCGTAGCCTGGAAAATTGGGCAACTACCAACACACGCGGAATTCAAAAACTGTTGACGGAAACTGATACAACGCTGGCCAATTCGATTGTACAGCTAACGCTGTATAAAAATACCTTTGCCGGCATTGCGCAAGGCAACAATCCGATCCCTTGTGAAACGGAATTTACTCAAGTGCACGCCATCGACACCTGCTTGGCTCTTTCCAGTGCGGTGAATGAAACCTTATTCAATACCGGCTCGGCCATTGATCAAGTATCGGGAATGGCACTTGACCTGATCAACGTAAATTCATCTATCTTCACCGCGCTTTATACCGCCTTCTATCAAGCGCTTGAAGCGCACCAACTTCTGCCGATGCCACTGGTGGTAAATGATAAAGGGTTTATTCCGTTGCGCGAGCGCACCATAATGCTTCCGGATCTTCAAGCAACCGTGTAACTGTCCATGTTTTTAATCGAGCGCCGTTATTTTCGCTATTTTGACTGGATTAGTTTTATAGTAATAGCAATCTTGACCGCGATCGGCCTTTTTTTTGTCTTCAGTGCTACGTATAAACCGGAAGCCCCTTATTCGCTATTTTTTAAAAAACAGACCTTCGGCATTATCTCCGGATTTATTATCTACTTGCTCTGCTCAATGACCGATTTTAGAGCATTAATGCGGTGGGGATATTTTATCTATTTTGGCATCATCATTTTGCTGCTATTCACCATCATCAAAGGAAGCTTTGCTATGGGCGGCCAACGATGGATTGATATCGGTTTTTTCAAAATTCAACCTTCGGAATTGGCCAAGCTGATCTTCCCCGCCTACGCCACCTACTATTTCTACACCGAAAAAGACAGCTTATCATTTTCATTTGCACAATTTTTACCGGTACTTGCGGTGCTGGGCATCAGTTTTGTGCTCATTCTCAAGCAACCGGATTTAGGAACCGCATTAGTTCTATTATTTTCCGGCATGATTATGATCTGGTGCGCCGGCATGAGCCGTTATTTTTTTATCTATGGATTTTTATTGGTCGCCATAACTGCCCCTCTCTCCTGGCATCTGCTCAAGCCATACCAACAGCAACGGGTCTTGGTGTTTCTGGGCTATGGTGATAGTAAGAAGGAACGCTATCAGATTGAACAGTCTCAAATTGCTATTGGATCAGGCGGCATTATCGGCAAAGGATTACTCAAAGGCACTCAAAATAAATTACAATTTTTACCCGAAAGCAGAACCGATTTTATCTTCTGCGTGATCGCTGAAGAGACCGGTCTTTTTGGCGCGCTGTGCATTATATTTTTGTTTGCGATTCTTTTTTTGCAATGCTTGTGGATTGTGAGCACCATCAGCTCGCCGTTTGTACAACTGCTAGCGCTGGGATTGGTGCTGCCGATTTTTATCTCCACCTTCATCAATATCGGCATGGTAATGGGCCTGGTACCGGCCGTAGGCATCCCGCTCCCGTTTATCAGCTATGGATTGTGTAATCTGTGGGTAAATTTTGCGAGCTTGGGATTTTTTAATGCGATTGCTATACGGCGCTTTTATTGGGGAGATTGATTACTCGGTTTTTTCTTTTTGTTCCACAAATGCATCCAACCGCTCGAGTCCATGCTTTAGTTGATCAAGACCATAAATGGTTCCGCGCCAACTATACTCAACCGCAGAAATGGCTAATGTCACGGGCGCCTTATAGATCACCCGCATACCAAGGGTTGCCATCGAGCAACAATCGCTGCATGATTTAGGATTATCTTGCATCGCGTGGGCCTGAAGAGTAATAAACAAGAAAAGTGATGCTAGATGTTTTAGATATTTCATATGCCCCTATAAAGGTAAAGAAAAAAATTAACAAATTATAAGTGTATGTATTTGGTGATGCATGTCAAATGCGTAAAATAGTAGAGTCGTATTATGGAAAAAAAAGAATTGGTTGATGTGAGTATCATCGCGTTGCAAGAAACGCCCGAAGAGCGTGCGCATGATTTTTGCCCTAAAACCTTTGATGATTACCTGGGGCAGAAAGAACTTAAAGAAAAACTTTCGGTATTTACGCGCGCAGCCAAGATGCGCCAAGAGCCGCTTGATCATCTGCTGCTTTTTGGGCCACCCGGCGTGGGGAAAACCACACTGGCACAAATTATGGCACAGGTGATGGGAGTGGGCATCAAAATATGCAGCGGCCCCATGATGGAACGCACCGGAGACTTGGTTGCCATTCTTTCTAGCCTTGATCCGCGTGACATTTTATTTATCGATGAAATTCATCGCATGCCGGCCAACGTGGAGGAAGTGCTTTATAATGCGATGGAACATTTTAGGGTCGACGTGATTATTGGCCAAGGGGCCGGCGCAAAATCGATCAATCTTCCCATAAATCCGTTCACCTTGGTTGGCGCCACCACCAAAAGCGGTATGATCTCCGCCCCACTGCGCAGCCGCTTTGGCATCATCGAACGCATCGATTATTATAGCGATGATGATTTACAACAGATTGTGATGCAAAGCGCGCAGTTTTTAACCATTGGCGTTGATCCCGATGCGGCACATGCTATCGCCACGTGTGCCCGCGGCACCCCTAGAATTGCAAAAAAAATCCTGCGCAGAGTGCGCGATGTTGCTCAGGTGAATAGCCAGTCCCATATCGATGGGAAACTCGTGGCCATGGCCCTAAATTTTTTGGGAATCGAGGAAGATGGGTTGACCAAGATCGATATCTTGCTCATGCGCAAAATTATTGAGAATTTCAACGGCGGTCCGGTGGGTCTGGAAACATTGGCCGCCATGATCGGCGAAGATACTGAAACAATCGAGATGGTCTATGAGCCTTTTTTATTGCGCAAGGGGTATTTGGAAAAAACTGCCCGCGGCCGCCAGATTCCGGCCAAAAGGCTGCCGATGCTTAAGCAAAAATATCTAGGCCAGCAGACTTTGCTGTAATGCCTCTTTTGTTTCGGCGTCAGCTACCGCGCGCGCAATCGCATACAATGGATACGAGTAAATATTTTCATACTTTGAATAGTTTTGTGTGGAAAATCTAAGCCCGTATGGCGAACGTTTATGAGTTTGAAGAAACGCATGCATACTTTTGAGCGTAGTTCCCGCACCGGCTTTTACTTCTATAGGAATAATATTTTCACCCTGCTGAATAATATAATCAACCTCTGCTTGACTCGTTCGCTCCTGGCGATGCCAATAATAGAGATCTTTTCTACGGGCCGGATTGCTATAGGCTAGCAATTCCTGTCCTACAAATGATTCGGTTAATGCCCCTTTATTCACTAATTCAACCGCCGGATTCAAAAACCAACCGGCAAGATCAAGCCCTAGTGCTGCCTGACTCAGCGCAATATCCAAAAATATCACTCTATAATCTTGTGGATCCATCTGCGCGCCCACCGGCAAGCCTTGCCCGGCTGAGTAATGCACTTTATGCACCACCCCTGCAGTCACCAGCAGATCTAAGGCCGGTGCCAGTTCGCGCTTGCGATACTCACCTTCAATTAAACTGTATTTGAACTTTTCTCCCATTTGAGTGGGAATATTTTTAAATACGAGCTCGACATATTTTATCTGAAGGGTTTTGGCATATTTTGAAAAATCTTGCCGATAGGTATCAAGCAGTGCATGATGAACTCGCGAGCATCGGTACGGATCTTTAGTATTTTTCCAGACTTGCACTGCCTCCGGCATGCCACCGATGGCCCCATATTCTCCTAAAAGCTCCAGCAGTCTGTTGTTAGCAACCTCACTCATGTATTTTTCAAGCGCATCCGACAATATTTCTTTCGCGAAAAGTGCGCCATGGCACGCAGTAACAAATTCTAAAAATGACATCGGATACATATATAAAGACTGCACGCGCCCTACAGGGATACCCACCTCTTCAATAGCAAAATCAAGCAGCGAGCCGGCCGCAATCACATGAAGTTCCGGCATCTTTTCATAAAAATAACGTAATGCGATAAGCGCGCGCGGCACTGCTTGAATCTCATCAATAAAGAGCAATGTGAGTCCAGGCGTAACCGTTTTACCTGTAATCATCCTCAAGTCCAATAAAATACCTGACGGATCCAGATTTTTTTCAAAAATAGGACGAACCTCAGGGAGATCCTCTAAATTGATCTCAACAAAATCGGTATATAATGATGCCAACTGACGCACTGCGTGTGTTTTACCCACTTGGCGAGCTCCACGCAGTATCAGCGGCTTGCGGTATCGATCCGCTTTCCATTGTCTCAGGTAATAATCAATAATCCGCTTCATAAATTTCCTTTTTGGTTAAAAATCCAACATGTTTCGAAATGATTTTGGTCAAAAATCCAACATCACTCTAAAGATCTTTGGGTAGAAAAGCAAATTTTTGGGGTTCGACACATTGCATGTAAAACGATATTCTGAAGAAAAAATAATATTATGAGCTTTGCAAGGAGTTTTCATGTCAGGGCATTCGCATTGGGCAACGATACGCCGCAAAAAGGAAAAGGAAGATTCAAAGCGAGGGCAGGCGTTCACCAAAATGATCAAAGAGATCACCGTAGCAGCCAAAACCGGCGGCGGCGATCCGGCCGGCAATCCGCGGCTGCGTTTGTTGATTGAAAAAGCGCGCGACATCAATATGCCACTGGATAACATTACCCGCGCCATCAAGCGGGGCACCGGCGAACTGCCGGGCGTGCATTATGAAGCAATCACCTATGAAGGCTATGGCCCCTCCGGCAGCGCCATCATTATAGAGGCGCTTACTGATAATAAAAATAGAACCGTGGGCGAGCTGCGCCATATTTTTAGCGGCAAGGGGGGCAACTTGGCTGAAAGCGGTGCAGTCAGCTGGATGTTTGAAAAAATGGGCGTGATTGATGCCAGCGGCATGATCAGCGAAGATGCGCTCCTGGAAAAACTGATGGATTTTAATATCAAAGATATCAGGCAGGATGGCAATTTTTTTTCTATCTATTGCGATCCTAAATCACTAGAAACCGTTAAGCACGCGGTAGCTGCCATTCCCCTCAAGATTGAAAAAGCAGAAGTTGATTGGGTAGCCAAAACGTCTCTTTCATTGCCTGAAGCTCAAGCAAAAAAGGCGTATGATCTGCTTGAGGCACTTGAGGATCTTGATGATGTGCAAAATGTCTACGCAAATCTTGAATAAAAAGGAACACGTATGATTCGGAGTATGACCGGCTTTACTATGCGCTCACTAATGCTCAGCGTGCATGATATGAAGGTGCCGCTCAATATGAGCCTTAAATCTTTAAATTCTCGCTACTTTGACACCAACTGCAAGCTGCCTTACCCGATCAACAATCTCGAGACTGAGTTCGTTAAGCTATTCAAAGAATCGCTGTACCGCGGTAGCATCACCTTCATGATTCATGTGGGCAACCCCAATGCGTTTAAAGGCACCATTGAGCCTTCTTTACCTACCCTCAAAAACTATTTTGCCGCCTTGGAAACTATTCAAAAAAATTTCAAAGTAGACGGCACCCTCTCCATTGCCAATGTGCTCATGCTGCCCAACATTTTTATTACCGAAGACATCGATCTTGATGAATCGATCAAAAATGCATTGCTCACCGCTGCGCGCCAACTGATGAGTGAACTGATCGAGATCCAAACCAAAGAAGGGGCTGCGCTTCAAAAAGATATTCAAAATCGTATCGCCATCATCACCAAAGAGATAGCGGGCATTGAAAAAGCATTTGAGCTGGTGATGCAGCAACAAAAACAAAAAGTAACTGACGCGATGAAACTTTTGGAAACAGACACCAGTAAATTTGCCGAGGCACAAAAAGATGCACTCTACGCCATCTTAGATAAAATCGACGTGCATGAAGAGATTGTGCGATTTAATAATCATTTAAAAAATCTGAGCGCCTTTTTAAATTCAGCAGATGTTGAAAAAGGCCGCCGCATCGATTTTACGCTCCAAGAACTTTCGCGCGAAATTAATACGATCACCGCCAAATGCGCTGATACCATCATCAGCGCACATGCAATCAACATCAAGGTTGAATTAGAAAAAGCGCGCGAGCAGACACAAAATATTGTTTAAAAAACCAAAAAGAAGATCCTCAAACAAGAAGATCTTCTTTTTAGCATGAAGCCATTTTTGGTTTTTTATATCCCCGTCACACCGGTAACAACCGTTACTGAGCAGGATGCTTGCAAGTAATTGCTAATGCAATTGGTTGCCGGCAGTTGTGCAATCGGTCCGGTTGCGCAAGCAAGTGGAATAGTTCCCACTTCACTTGACGCAAATACAAATGGATCAAGCAAAACACCGGTAGCACTTGCCGGTCTTCCCAGAAGCAGACCACCGGTTAAACCATCCAAACGCAGTGTTTGTAAAATGTACGCGTACTCGCCGCTATCTGTCACCGCATTGATCGACACTTCAAGCGCTAACGCTAAATCGCAACAGGTGCCGGCCAGCAACCATCCTCGCACTGCTCCGCTGTTAAGCCCGGAAACATCGGTGATTACCCCAATGTAAGGAGAAGGTGGGATAGCACTAAAATTGACGCCTGAATTGGCATAGATATCAATGGTTCCGGCAGCTAATGCCGCTTCGGCTGCCCCAGCATTGGCATAACTAATAAAGTTTACCGTACTGTATCCCAAAAGTTCGGCAACTACTTTAATCAGAAGCACATCAAACCCTTCGGGTACACCTGCGCCGGTAAAAGCGCTCCACGGTAAATTACCGGGTAATATTCCCACATTCAAGACGGTAGAAGAATCGGTGGTACCGCATGGTATTGATGCATCGACAATAAAGGGAGAAAGCAAGCCCATAAATGCTATCCCCATCAATACTATTTTACGTGTATTCACAATGTATCCTTTCATTATCATTGTTTGTTAGAATCCAATAGCCCATTTGCCAAAGATCGCCCAATTTTGCAACGTGTTGCAACGATTTTGCTTTGAGGCAAATTCATAGGAACCGCCAAACCCGGCCATCCATTCAAAACAGTTGCATGCGCATCCGGTCCAGGATACCGCACCATATATTTTGTTGGTCAATACACGCCCGGCAAGGCCTGAAGCGAGATTAAAGTTGGCAGCAGTGATCGGCATAAATGTAGCATCAGCAGTGCCTGAACTGGTCATGGTGGCCGTTGAAGCGGTCACCGGACTCACACCGCAGCCATTTAAATTATAAACGCCCACCGTTGTTGGAATGGTCAAACAGCTTACTTCAGTAG
Organism: uncultured bacterium; assembly: GCA_963836585.1. Lineage (GTDB taxonomy): Bacteria > Babelota > Babeliae > Babelales > Vermiphilaceae > BTUB01. The sequence goes on along the minus strand of CAWIJV010000003.1, from coordinate 537,077 downwards.
TTTTCAGATTTTCTTGTTCGCGCCAGAAGAGATTGTAACCAAGTTCAAAATCCCAGTTACATACTTCATAATTGGCAGCAACCCACCACTGAATGGTACTGCTTGGCTGCACATTCACCGGCACGGTGGTAATATTAGCAGCCGGGAATGGCAATCCAAGCGCTAACTCATTTACCACTAAAATATAGCGGCTCATCGGTCCATTATTCGTTAGATCAAAGGTGCGGCACTCTTGCCCCTTGAACACATACCGATAGTTAAAATCGGTCATAAACACCAAGCTCGCGTCATCATTTCCGCAAAAACAGTCGAGCGTATAATCGGCAATCAAACCGGCGCCAAATGAGGCATGTACACTGCCCACCAGCGGCTCAAAAATATATTGTGCGGTTGGTCTTCTGCCTGATGGGATAGTGCCAATCAGATAGAGGCCCACCAGATTATTATCACACCAGGTATAATCATATCCCAAGCGCAGCTGCACATCTTCCAATCCGGTTCTGCGTTTGCCATCGGCACAGGTGTTGCAATAGAATTGGCTGTATTCCAGCCCTAAAGTATTGCCACCTAACGCATCGGATATCGTTTCAATGCCCGGGCAAATTGTGCCAAGCGTAGTACCTGTTTGGCAGCAGTTTAACAGATGATGCGCATTGGTCACGCCGAAGGTGAAATCACCCCAGAGCCCGCACCACCAGTCACCCAGATCGGCATACATATAACCGATATAGGTAAACTGTTTCTTTTCAGGATTAATGGTAAGCGAACCGCTAAACGGCGTAGCCGGCGCCAGATTTGCCAAGCCAAGCTCTAAAGAATTAATCACCCCCGCGCCACCACCTTGCACGGCGCTCACGGTATTACTCGTACCCAATAAAAAAGCGGAGCCCAGTTCCGGATCTTTGCTACCCCGCTGGTAAATCGTCATGCTATTAAAAAAATATTTTTTATCTGCATAGTCGCGAATACGGATATCATAAAATGTAAGCGCATTGATCCAGGTAAGATCGGTAGAGGCGCCACGCGGCACAAACATATGAGAATCGCAGGTAACCGTATCCTGCGCGAAAACAGTCGGCGCCATACTTGATATCAGCGCGAGACTCATTATTATTCTTTTGGGATTCATCGAATCATCCTTTTTTGAACATCATGACTACTACAACACAAAAATATTTTTATTTTTTTTATACGCGCATCCTTTCTTAAAAAAATGTGAGACGATATACTGGTAGTTCTACAACAAGTGGAAGCATAAAGCAAATGTTTTTTATTTTGCAACAGTTATATCATTGGCACGCATGCAAAACCATTTTACTCATTTACACTTGCACACTGAATTTTCGCTCTTGGACGGCGCTATTTCGCTGGAAAAGTTGGTCGAGTTTGGGCAAAAAAATAAGCTCAAGGCGCTGGCCATTTCTGATCATGGTAATATTTTCGGCGCGGTGAAATTTTTCCAAAAATGCAAAAAGGCCGGCATCAAACCAATCCTGGGTATGGAGGCCTATTTAACTGAAGATGCCAAACTCAAGATTGCAGACAAAAGATATTATCATCTGATGTTGCTGGTGCAAAATGAGATCGGTTATAAAAATCTTTTGAAGCTCATCTCATTTTCCTATCAAGAGGGTTTTTATTTTAAGCCACGCATCGATTATGAAATATTAGAAAAATATTCAGAGGGTTTAATTGCCACCACTGCCTGCTTGGGCGGCCACATTCCTTCGCTAATCATGGCAGGCCAGGATGAAGCAGCACAAGAGCGCATGGACTGGTTTTTGCGCGTCTTTGGCCCCGATCGTTTTTATCTTGAAGTGCAACCGGATGATCAAAAAGAGCAGACGATCCTGAATCAAAAACTGTTTGAATATAGCGCCAAAAAAAATATTAAGGTGGTGGCCGCCGGTGACTGCCATTATGCATCGGCCGATGATCATGAAGCGCACGAGGTGATGCTCACCATTCAAACGCATGACAAAATAAATAATCCCGATCGCTACTCATTCGGCGATTGCCGCGTGTTTATGCGCACTCCTGAGCAGATGCTGGAAATTTTCAAAGATCATCCCGAAGCAGTTTGGAATGCCGGCATCATCGCCGATAGCTGCAACTTCGATTTTCAAACCGGCAAACTATTCTTTCCTAAATTTGAAATTCCTGCTGAGCATACGCAAGACAGTTTTTTTAAACATCTATGCAACAAAGGATTCCAAGAGCTGCTGGCCCAAGAGCGGTTTAATGCCGCCGATCAGGCGCACTATCAAGCGCGTCTTGATTTAGAAATTGATCTGATTATCAGAATGGGTTTTGTCGGCTATTTTTTGGTGGTGAGTGATTTTATTCAGTGGGCAAAGCGGGCCGGCATTCCGGTGGGCCCGGGCCGTGGATCGGCTGCCGGATCATTGGTTGCCTGGGCGCTGCAAATTACCGATATCGATCCGATAAAATATAATCTGCTCTTCGAACGATTTTTAAATCCTGAACGCGTGAGCATGCCTGATATCGATATCGATTTTTGTATCGAGGGCAGAGACCGCGTGATCAACTATGTGCGCGATAAATATGGGCATGATAAGGTGTGCCAGATTATTACCTTCGGCACCATGATGGCAAAGGGCGTGATCAAAGATGTGGCCCGCGTGCTCGGGTTTACCTTTGAAGATTCCAATGCGATTACCAATTTAATTCCTGAACAGCTTAAAATCACCTTACACGAAGCGCTCGAGCAAGAGCCCCGCTTAAAAGAGTTGATTCAAACAAATCCTAAGGCGCAGAAATTATTTGATCTTGCACTCCGCCTTGAAGGCCTCACGCGCCATGCCTCCAAACATGCGGCCGGCATTGTGATATCGCCTGAACCGATCGATCAGGTGTTGCCCATTTATGTGCAGGCAAAAACTCCTGAGCTGGTAACGCAGTATGCGATGACTGAACTGGAAAGCCTAGGCTATTTAAAAATGGATCTGCTCGGGCTCAAAAACTTAACACTGATCAAAAATACGATCGCGCTCATCGAAAAAAAATACCACATCTCTTTTGATATTAACAAGCTTCCCCTTGATGATGCCAAAACCTTCGCCCTGGTGGGCCAAGGAAAAACTTCCGGCGTATTCCAGTTGGAATCTGATGGCCTCAAAGACGTGCTGCGCAAACTGCAGCCGGATAAATTTGAAGATATCATCGCCGTCAACGCGCTCTACCGCCCGGGCCCATTAGGATCAGGCATGGTGGATGATTATATCGAGCGGCGCCACGGCCGGCAAAAGATCAGTTATCTCTTTGATGAACTTGAACCGGTTCTACAAGAAACCTATGGCGTAATTGTGTATCAAGAGCAGGTAATGAAGATCGCCTCAGCAATCGCCGGATACTCTCTGGGTGAATCTGATATTTTACGCCGTGCAATGGGCAAGAAAAAAGCGGAAGAGATGGCAAAGCAGCAGGCTATCTTTATTGAAAAAGCCACTGCGCGCAATTTTGATGCTAAAAAAGCCGGTGAACTTTTTGATCTCATGGCCTATTTTGCCGGCTACGGATTTAATAAATCCCACTCGGCAGCGTATGCACTCATCGCCTATCAAACGGCCTATCTTAAGGCCCATTATCCGGCAGAATTTATGGCCTGCTTGATCTCACTGGAAGCAGCGCATGCAGAAAATATGGCATTTTATCTGCAAGAAGCAAAAGATATGAATCTTGCCATTCTGGCGCCCGATATTAATACTTCTGCTATCGCCTTCATGCCTTCGGGAACCAGCACCATTTTGTTTGGATTGCAGGGCATCAAAAATGTGGGGCTCACGGCGCTGGAAAATATTATTGGTGAACGGGATGCCAAAGGCCCGTTTACCTCCCTGCTCGATTTTTGCAAACGCATCGATCTACGCACCTCAAATAAACGAGTGATCGAACATTTAATCTGTGCGGGCGCCTTTGATAGCGTGCCCGGATCTCGCGCGCAAAAGGTGCATGATCTTGAGCAGATTATGGAGCTTGCCGCTGAACACAAGCGCGCAGCCGCCACGGGACAGATGGGATTATTTTTTAATATGAGCGATGCCGCTCATATTAAAGCGGATGACAAAAATGGTGATAATGATTTTGCATATCAGATTATTCCTGATTGGGCAGACAAAGAAAAATTAGAAAAAGAGAAAGAGGTGATCGGATTTTATTTAAGCGCCCATCCGATCGAATCATACAAAAAGATGCTCAATTGGCTGGCCGTCGCACCCTTTGAGGAGCTGCTCAAAAAACAGTCTAATGATCCAAGCTTGCAAGAACAGATTGTGATCGGCGCGGGGCTGATTAAAAGCAAGCGGGAGATCATCACCAAAAAAGGTGATCGCATGGCGTTTGTGATGCTGGAAGATATTAAAAGCAGCGCGGAAATTATTGTCTTTCCCAGCACCTTCAAAAACGTGGAGCAATGGTTTGGCGCACACCAGATGTTTATTGTGAAAGGCGCGCTGGATAGCGGCTCGCCGCACAAATGCAAAATAAAAGCGAATCAGATGATCCCGATCGATCTGTTTTTTACTCAGTGGCCGGCGATTCAAAAAGTTTCTTGCTTTCTGCCCGCATCGGGAATCAGCCAAGAGAATCTGGAAAGCCTCAAGCAGCTCCTGCCACCCGGCACTATTAGCCTAGAATTTATTCTTAAAGAAAACGGCAAGCTGGTGCGCGTTGCTACGCGGCAAAAAATTTCCCTGTCGGCAGAAATTTTTGAAAAACTGGAGGAGATGAACATCAGCCCGCGGTGCGTTTTATAAACTCATATGCCACCGCATGCCACTGCGCATCAAGCTCCTCGAGCCGCACCAAAAATTGCTGCACCTTAGTGCCGGTAGCATCCTGCATCAGATAGCGCAAGGTATTTTCAAGCAACATGCGTGCATCATGATTAGTTTGCTGCGTATACAGTTCAAGCAGTTTTTTTACAAACCGCTGCTCGCACCCGCTTGCGCTCACCAGCTCCTCATAAAGCGCAATCGCTTCCTTCCAACGCTGATCAGTCACATAAAGTTGCGCCGCATGCTCATATTTTTCCAGTGCCCGCTCATCGTGGAAAGCGCCTAAAAGATCGCCCTCCAGTTGATGCGCGTATGCTTTATCTTCCAGCGAATGCATCAACAATCGATAGACGCCGAACGCTTTTTCTTTTTCACCTTTAGCCACACATTCGGCCAATTTAAACCAGGCAACTGTATATTTATCTGTTGGTATATACCTCATCATCTCCGACCCTTTTTTACAAATGAACTTTTATGGTATTCAACCACGGTCGGATAAGAAAATCAATGAATGAAATAAATTTGTTGCAAAAGGGCTATGCCGCCACTCTAGAAACAGCAGCCACAGAGACACTGGCAGCTCGGCTACGCCCATCAGCCAATGGTGTGAGTACGCGTGGCGAGCTCTTGCGCGTCGCAAAACTTTCCGCATTGGGGCACATATTTACATCCAGCTCTTTAACGATACCGCCCATTTGTTTTATCTCACACGATTTAGTGCGCAGCAAAGGGTGCCGTGGCAGCGGCGAACTTTTGGTCCCTTCCATGCTCATTGCAGCACCATAACTCATCAGTAAACAGATTGAAATAATAGAAAATTTCATTAGTAACCCTCTCTACTTATATTGAACAGAGGGAGCATAAAATAATTGCAAAGTAAAAAACAAGAGTTTGCGAAAATAGTGAAAAAGAAAATGCCGGGGGTCGGAATTGAACCAACGACGCCAAGCTCTTCAGGCTTGCGCTCTACCACTGAGCTACCCCGGCGAATGAGAAATGAATTTTGGATATTTGTATATTAAAGGGTGAGAGGGGGTATTGTCAAATTAAATTTTGCGAAAAATCCCTTAAAAATCAGTGCGAATCTTCTCATTTTGAGTGTTACTAGACTTCGATCTAGAATGCTGAGCTACTCGAATTGGGGTTGAGCGCAACCCTATCTTGCCTTCAGTATAAGCAATATACTCTTCCAGTCCTTTTTTTAGGTCCTTAAAAAATTTACCCATTTTGATCCCATTATAAGTTTTTGACCTCACTATTTTACCAAAAACTACCGGCCAGCGTTAGGCCATTGCCAGAAAATGGCTCATTGCTAGACTGATGCACGGTACCATTTAATCAGGAATCTCACTTATGCATGATTTAAAATCGCAGATCGAAACTCTCAAAAAAGAGTTCACGAGCACCCTCCAGCAGGTAAAATCGCCAGCTCAGCTAGAGCAGCTGCGCATTGCTTATTTGGGCAGAAATGGCAGCATCAGTGCCCTCATGGGCCGCCTCAAGGATCTATCGGTTGAAGAAAAAAGGTGATCGCGCCGCTCCTCAATGAGCTTAAAAAATGTGCCGAGGATCAGTATGAGGCGGCCAAGCAAAAAGTGGCAGCCGCAGCCAGCCAACAGGGACTGCTCAAAAATCAGCATTTTGATGTGACCGCCTATCGCGCTCCCGATGCGCAGGGCAGCCTGCATATTTTTACCCATATCATTCAACAGCTGGAAGATATTTTTATCACCATGGGCTATGAAGTGGTTTCCGGCCCGGAAGTGGTTACCGATTATTATAATTTCGAGGCGCTCAATATCCCCGCGCATCACCCTGCCCGCGAGCTGCAAGACACCTTTTGGCTCACCAATCCCCAATATTTATTGCGCACTCACACCTCCAGCGTGCAGATTCAGGCCATGGAAACCAAATCGGTGCCACTGGCTGTTTTTGCGCCCGGCAGAGTCTATCGCAATGAGGCGACTGATGCCACGCATGATTTTACCTTTATGCAGGGCGAAGGATTATTTATTGATAAAGATGTTTCGATGGCAAATCTGCTGGCCACCGCCAAAGCATTTTTACGCGCGTTTTTTGAAAAAGAGGATCTTGATATTCGCGCACGCCCGGGATATTTCCCATTCGTAGAGCCGGGCATCGAGATTGATGCATCCTGCCCTTTTTGCAAAACCGGCTGCTCAATTTGCAAATATACTCGCTGGATTGAGCTGATGGGAGCCGGCATGGTGCACCCGAATGTGCTCACAATGGCCGGCATTGATCCGGAAATCTATATCAGGCTTTGCCTGGGGATTCGGGATTGAACGATTGGCGATGGTGAAGTATGGTATTACTGATGCTCGCCTGTTCCGCAGTGGAACGGTGGAGTTTTTGAAGCAGTTTTAATATGAAAATTACTCAAGCAATAATTCCGGCCGCCGGCTTTGGCACCCGCTTCCTCCCTTTCACCAAAGCGGTTCCCAAAGAGATGCTGCCGCTCCTTAGTAAGCCGGCCATCCAAATAATCGCCGAAGAGATAAGCGCTGCGGGCATTGATCATTGCATCATGATCACCGCACGCTATAAAAAAGCGCTTGAAGATTTTTTTAAGGCAGCGCCGCACCTGGATCTTTTTTTAGCGCAAAAGAAAAAAGAGGATCTTATGGCGCCGCTCAATGATCTGATCAAAAAGCTTTCTTTTTCGTATATTTACCAAGATGAAGCAAAGGGCTTAGGCCACGCCATTCTAATGGCAAAAGGCGCTATTACAGATGATTATTTTGGCATTCTGCTCCCCGATGACATTATTATTCACCCGACGCCGGGCATTGGGCAACTTATGGCAGTCGCTCAAAAATATAAGGCGAGCGTGATCGCAGTGCAAGAAGTTCCGGCCAGCGATATTTCTGCTTATGGCGTAGTTGCCTATAAAAATCAGCTTGCACCGGATCTTTTTGAAGTCTCCGGCCTGGTTGAAAAACCAAAGGCGGATCAAGCTCCTTCCAACTTGGCCATCATCGGCCGCTATGTGCTTTCTTCACGCATTTTTGATGAACTCAAAGATATGCCACCTTCCATCGGCGGAGAAATTCAGTTGACCGATGGCATGGCAGCCATGCTCAAAGGCGGAGAACGTATTCTTGCCTACAAAATTCAGGGCATTCGCCATGATATTGGCAATCCCACCGGATGGCTGAAGGCAAATTTGCATTATGCCCAGCTTCAGAACATCTGTTTATAAAATTTTTATTGCAATTTGAATTTTCAACTTGCTACAATAAGAGTGTCTACTAGGGGAGTAGGGACATGAAGAATAATCTTATTGCAGTATCGGTTTTTTTCACGCTAATCACACATTTTTTAACGCTTGAGACCTGCCCGACTTGTGTGGCAAAAGTGACTCCCCAGTCCATTCCATTTTTTAGTACCGATTTTTATCAGCCCGGCGCGCGTGCACAATCGCAAAGTACCGCCGATTATGGCAAACAAGAGTTTAAAAAATTGATGGCCGGCGCCAAGGAGAAGAAATGAAGCTCGAACGGATACTTGTATACTTACTGTTCTATACCGCGCCATCACTCTTTGCCGGCATCGGCTGCATGGATGATAGTTGGCATTTGGCCCGCCCGTTTGATGCTAAAGAGTATCACTTTGTAAAATGCTATTGCCCCTGCCGTAAAATAAGTTTGGCGCGCGGGGAATGTTTAGACTGCGGGCACAAGCACGATATCCAGCCGATGTATATAATAAAAAGACCCACTTCTCGTGTTAAAAAATTCTAATTAGCGACATACACAAACCGTTCGCCCCGAGTGCCCGTTAGGGCGTATCGAGGGGATGGTTCGATACACTGCCTTCGGCGGCACTCACCACGAACGGGGAAGTTTCTTCATCTGTCTCTAATTTCGTCAAGACTGGGCGACCAACCAAGTTCCTCATGTATCTCATCAAAAATGGTATCACCGTGTCAGGGTTAAGAGAAATTGATTGAATGCCCAGGCCAATTAAATAGTCAGTAAGTTCCGGATAATCGGACGGCGCTTGGCCGCAGATGCCACTATATTTCCCGGCCCGCTGGGCACCTTCAATGGCGAGTGCAAACATTTTTTTGAGTGCCGGATCCCGTTCATCAAACACACCCGCCAAAAATGGTGAGTCACGATCCACGCCCAGTACCAACTGCGTCAAATCATTGGAACCGATGGAAATTCCATCAAAATCTTGCAAGAATTCATCAATCAGCATCACATTTGAAGGAATTTCACACATCATGATGATCGAGAGTGTGCCATCTTGCACCAAGCCATTCTCAGCCATCAGCGCGATCACCTTCTTTCCTTCGTGCACCGTGCGCACAAACGGCACCATCACCTGAATATTGGTAAGCCCAAACTGATTGCGCGCCTTTTGTATCGCAGCGCATTCGAGCGCGAAGGCCTCTTTATATTTGGGGCTATAGTAGCGCGCCGCACCGCGAAATCCGATCATCGGATTTTCTTCTTCGGGCTCGAATAAAGATCCACCAATCAAGTTGCGATACTCATTTGTTTTAAAATCAGAAAGCCGCACAATAACTTTTTTAGGATAGAATGCCGCGGCAATCGTCCCGATTCCTTGCGCTAATTTGTTGATAAAAAACTCTTTTTTATCGGCAAAGCCATCGGTAAGCTCAGCAATTTTTTTTAGTGTTTTTTTATCCAACCCTTCGGGATATAAAAGCGCCAACGGATGTATTTTAATGGTGTTGGTGATAATAAATTCAATACGCGCCAATCCAACGCCGGCCACCGGTAAAAATGATAGCGCGAATGCGCGATCCGGATCAGCAAGATTAATCATTATGTCTGTCGGCGCGGTGGGAATAGTGTTCAGTTCGATTGTATTTTTTTCAAAAGGAACGGCACCTTCATACACATAGCCGGCCATCCCCTGCGAGCAATCGATGGTGATCTGCTGGCCATCTTTGAGCAGGTTCATAGCATCATGCGCACCCACGAGCGCCGGAATACGCAGCTCACGCGCCACAATCGCCGCATGGCAAGTGCGGCCTCCCATTTGAGTAATTATGCCGACCGCTTTTTTGAGCGCCGGCACCCAATCAGGATCGGTCATATTAGTCACAATAATGTCGCCGGACTGCACCAGATGAATATCATGCGCCTGCGCAATCAGCCGCGCCACACCGGTCACAATCTGCTGCCCAATGCTTTGGCCGCTCACTAAAATGGTTGGTTTTTGCACTGCGCGCAACGCATAGTGCGTAAATCCATGAGTCTGCTGCGCGTGCACCGTTTCCGGGCGGGCTTGCACGATGTAAATTTGATTATCGATGCCATCCTTTGCCCACTCAACATCCATGGGGCACCAGCTCCCGCGCTCATCAGAATACAGATTTTCGATGGCGCAGACAGCCCTGCTAATTTCCAAAATTTGCTCATCACTAATGCATTGCTGCTGTTGCTGGCCTGAGGGGACATTCACCTGCTGAGTGCCTTGATCACGATAGACCGTTTTAACTTTTTTGCTGCCGATCTCTTTTTTGATAATCGGCGCAGTTCCGTGCGCAAGCGTCGGCTTAAATACCACATACTCATCGGGGACCACCGCACCCTGCACGATCGATTCACCCAGGCCATACGATGCGTTAATCACCACCACATTTTTAAAACCACTTTCGGTATCTAAAGAAAACGCCACCCCGGAAGCACCCCGATCTGAGCGCACCATCTTTTGGATCGCAATGGAAAGCGCAATTTTTTTATAATCAAAGTTTTGATCATGCCGATAGACAATTGCCCGATCGGTAAAGAGTGAAGCAAAACATTTTTTGCACGCTTCCAGCAACTCCTCTTTGCCTGAAACATTTAAAAAAGATTCTTGCTGACCGGCAAATGATGCAGTCGGCAAATCCTCGGCAGTGGCTGATGAGCGCACGGCAACATGAAGATTTTTTTGACGATATTCAGCGCCAAGCGCATGATACGCTGCAATAATATGATCGGCTAATGCCTGCGGCATAGGTGCAATACGAAACAGGTTGCGAATCAGATTGCCCACATGATGCACCTTTGCCGTATCAGTAAAATCGCGCAACTCTTCCATCAACTTTTCAATGTGTGGCATCAAGCCGTTGGCATTAATAAAGTGCCAATACGCATCGGCCGTGATGGCAAATCCGTTCGGCACTCGAATGCCTTGATTGGAAAGTTTTGTGTATAAAGTGCCCAGTGAAGCAGCCTTACCTCCCACCTGCGGCACATCTTTTTGCGCAATTTGCGCGAATGTTTTTATATATTCCATAAATATCCCTATTCGCCCTCCGGGCGAGCTAAAGGGTACATTTTTTCTTTTTCCAAAAAGCAGCATACCACCATTCATTATGGTTGACACGCAATCTTCACAATTGTATTATTGTGCACAGTTTTTCTATCGACTCATCGCATATACATCCAAGGAGAAAATATATGCAATCATTTTCCTATCACAAAAAGTTGTCCGTTGTTCTTCTGTTTTGCCTGGCAGCAAACACGGTGCAGCCAGTAGATAAGCCAGCAGTCAAACCCCTATTTGAAACCTCAAAAGCAACACGCGCGCTGGGCACAACGGTATTACTCACGGTGCTGGTAAGTTACCTGCGATTGGTTACCAAAAAAACACAACCAAAGCGTGTGCAGCCCAAAGATGATTCTCTCAAAGAACTGATCTGGTATCTCTTTGATGAGATTCTGGTGGGCCAAATGGAAAAAGGCGAACGCCCTGATAAATTGGTGGTGAATGCGGATAATCCGGGTGAACTGGTTTATAAATACAGCAAAATTGAAGCACGCGGCGCAGCAGGAATTCTGTATTCAGCACTCAAGCCAATTATTATTCCAGCACTCACCTTGATGGTATTATTGGATAGAAATTCAAAAGATGTTTATTGCAGCATCAATGGCATGCTCGAGTTTGCAACAAATCCATTCGAATATATTGCTGATCTTAATGCCAAATGCCAAAAGGATCCGAGTGCACTCAAATCAAATGCATCCGGTTCATGAATTTTTTGGATAAAAAAATTTTAATTGACAAAGCCTCACTAAAATTTAGTATACAAACAGTAGGTAATACTTACATTCGCATAAGGAGATAATTATGCAAGTAATACGTTCAACTATAACCGCTCTCACTTTCGCCGCTTTATTGAGCCAGCCGATATTAGCAAATGTTGACTGGGCATATCATGCACGGCACATCGGCGGCGGCGCTGCTATCTTTGGAGCAGCAAAAGCTTATACCCATTTTAAAAACCGTTCTGTTCAAGCTGCATCTCAAAGCGCACCAAGCAAATCTCTTGCCACTAAAGCAGCTGATCACCTAACGGGTCTGTGTCAGTGGGCCTCAGATAATAAAGTGGAACTCGGTCTTGCTCTCGGTTACGTAGCAGCCGGATATTTTGGTTATATTGAAGGACTCAAAGCTCAAGCAACAGCACATCACCATCATCATCATAATGCTGGCGCTGCAGCGGCTGCTGCGGGTGGTGGTAAATAATAATTCACCATTGGCTTCAAATCCTTTTTTATTAAAATCTAAGAGAGCCGCGAGCGAAAGTTCGCGGTTCTCTTATTTAGATCGCTCAATACACGCACGCACAAATCCGGCAAACAGTGGATTAGGATTTCCCAATCTGCTTTTAAATTCCGGATGCGCTTGCGTGGCAATAAAAAATGGATGGTTAGGCAACTCAAGAAATTCCATGAGTCGTGTGCCATCGGCCCGCTCATGATAGCCGGAAAATGAAAGGCCTTGCTTTTCCAATGTCGGCACAAATTGCGGATTCACTTCATAGCGATGGCGATGGCGCTCAGAAACCGTGAGTGCACCATTCATGCGCTGCGCATACAGATGCGCCACTTTACTTTCTGCTTTTACCGTCGCGGTATAACTGCCCAGCCGCATTGTGCCGCCGTAAGCATGCTCAGCGAGCATCTCTTTTTGCGCGGGCAAAATATCGATGATCGGATATTCGGTGGTTGCATTCACTTCAGTGGTGTGTGCGGTGGCGAGTGCGCACTTGTTGCGCGCAAATTCAACGGCAGCCAGCTGCATGCCATAGCATAATCCTAAATAGGGAATCTCATGGGTGCGCACATAGCTGATGGTCGCAATTTTACCTTCAACACCCGCATTGCCAAATCCGCCGGGAATAATCACGCCATCAAATTGTGCTAAATCTTGCAAGCGCTCCGGCGATGCTTCAAACAGCTGCGCATTGATCCAGTGAATTGTGATGCCCACATTATGCTGGGCACCCGCGTGCACCAATGCTTGATAGATACTCACATAACTATCGGTGAGACTAAAATCACCAATATCCAAATATTTTCCCACAATCGCGACCGCAACTTTTTTGGGCGGATTTTTGATCGTGTTTACCAATGCTTGCCAGGAATTCCAATCCGGCTCTCTGCGCGATTCCATATGAAAATGGCGCAACATCTTTTTGCCCAGCTGCTCCTGCTCAAGATAGATAGGCATCTCATAAATCGATTGAATATCGGGCGCTGAAATAATCTGATCCGCATGCACATGGGAGCAGAGTTCTATTTTTTTCTTGCGCACTTGATCAAGCGGCTGCTTTGCACGGCAAATAATAAAATCGGGCAAAATTCCTTCTTGCCCCAGCAAGCGCACCGCTTGCTGCGTCGGTTTAGTTTTCATCTCTTGCATATGATCAGGAATCGGCAAATAGGTGACCAGCACATAGGCAATGCTATCAGCGCCCAGCTCGCGCTCAATTCCTTTAAGCGCGAATAGAAACGGCACATTCTCATAATCTCCCACCGTGCCACCCAATTCTATGATGGCAATCTCATAGCCGGTGGATGCTTCTAGAATTCGCCGCTTCACTTCATCAAAATATGCGGCACAAATTGCACCGTTTGCCCCAAATATTCGCCGCGGCGTTCGCGATCTATCACCGCTTTATAAATTTGGCCGGTGGTAATATTGTTGCGTTTGGGAATATCTTCATCTAAAAACCGTTCATAGGTGCCCAGATCTTGATCAATCTCGCCTCCATCATCAGTCACCCATACTTCACCATGCTCGGTGGGCCGGAAAGTCCCCGCATCATAATTAATATACGGATCGATTTTAATCAGCGTTGTTTTATACCCATGCTCTTTAAGAATTTTTCCCAGGGAAGCAGTAGTAACTCCTTTACCCACGCCGGAAATTACGCCGCCGGCAACAACAATAAATTTGGTCATTTTCTTGTTCCATACAATTTTTAATAACTCCGCCTTGAGCATACCATGTAATATCTGTTGTGTACCAAGAACTAAATTCAAATTACAACAACAAGGCAACAATCATGGCAGAAAGCAGGTTAGCCAGCGAACTTGCCAAAACGGCATACAGCCCGAGCTGGGTAAAAAGATGCCGCTTTTCAGGCGCAAGCGCGCCAATCATCCCGACTTGAATGCCGATGCAAGAAAAATTTGAAAATCCACAGAGCGCATACACCAAAATCGTGAAGGTGCGCGGCGATAAGGATGTTTTTACTAACTCAGTAAAGGCCACCAGTTCATTGACTGATACTTTAATCCCCAAGAGTTTGCCCGCTTCTCCTGCTTCAGCCCCCGTTAATCCCAGCAAGTAAGCAAATGGCGTAAACAGATAAGAAAGAATCAGCGCGAAACTCAAAGAAGGAATGCGCATGCTCAGATTGGCATACGCAAACAGATAGTTAATAAATGCCGAAACTCCTGCCAACATATAATCACTCATGGCGATCAGTGCCAAAAATGATATCAACATTGCCGCAACACCCACGGCAAGTTTAAGACCATCAAAGGTTCCTTTGGAGATTGCGTCAAAAATATTACTCGTTTTATTTTCAAAGGTGATAGTGCCCTTACCCACCGTCGGCTTTTCTGTTTCGGGTACCATAATTTTGGCAATAAACAATGATGCGGGAATGCTGAATATGCTCGCGGTGAGCAGATGCACGGCCGGAATCCCCAGCATCACATACATCACCAGCACCGAGATGCTAATGGCCGCCATACCGCTCGTCATCAGCACAAATAGCTCCGAGCGGGTCATCATCGGCAGATAATGCCCTACAAAAAGCGCCGCTTCAGTCTGGCCTAAAATGCTGTTGGCGATTGCTGACATTGTTTCAATACCGGAGGTGCCGATGATCGGACGGATGACCGCATTTAGTCCGGCAACCAATCGCTGAATAAGGCCCCAGTGATAGAGCAGCCCGGTGAGCGCGCCAACAAAAATAATCACCGGCAGCACTTTAAAGGCAAAGACAAATCCCCATGGCATGCTCGCATCACCCAACTTGCCAAACATGAAGGTGACCCCCTTATCGGCAAATAGATACAGCAGTTGCGCGGTGTGGGCAATTTTGCCGATCAGCAAAGATCCCCAACTCGTGCGCAACATAATCAGCGCAAAAAGAATGTGCAACGCAAGCGCGCGAGCCACTACTCCTTTTTTGATCGCACGGCGATTGTGCGAAAAAAGTAACGCGATGAGCGCGATGATGATAATACCCAGAAGATTTAAATAGCGATTGTGTTCGATAAGATAATGAAGCATGAAGCGTCCTTGTGTATTTATTTATTACATATCGCTGTAGTATAACGCAAAAAAGGCGGCCTGCAAAAGACCGCCTTTTTTTTAGATGCTTATTTTTCGGGATTGTTATTTAGGATACACTTTCGCACCCTGAAACCCCCATGCGCCGGCCAACGGATCATTTTCTTGGGCCAAGCTTCGCGCTACATCAAAGTTACGCTTATCATTGCTCGCATCAGTATATTCATTTACTGCCGCCGGATAAAGCTCCGCTCGATATGGATCATTTGGATTTCCGGTTGCAACAGTAATAATACCGGTTGGCTTGCCCTTCGGTAGTAATATTGGCTGCGCATTAAGAGGCGCTAAGTTATCCGGCATCGTAACAAAGGCATAGTAAGGAGCATCAACTTTCCCTTCAGCTCTACGGCCTCGATTTCCGCGCCACACCTTTTCATGGTATCCATTCTCAGTCCCGCCAAAGATATAAGCCGATAGCTTTTGTGGTCTGCGGTTTAAATTTCTCATATGCGCTTCTTCGCTATATCAACTCCCTTGTAAAACCCTTCCTGAACTTTTGTTGACATACCTTCG
The DNA here is from genome assembly GCA_963836585.1 of uncultured bacterium. Taxonomy (GTDB): domain Bacteria; phylum Babelota; class Babeliae; order Babelales; family Vermiphilaceae; genus BTUB01. Next base: position 521,127 of record CAWIJV010000003.1, on the reverse strand, counting down.
GTAAACGGAGCAGCCGCAGTGGCAACAGTACCGGATATCCCACGAATCTTCTCAAGATTTGAAATAAAGTTGCAGGCACTTTCACCGTCGAGGCATAGAGGATAAATTTAACCTTTGCCTCTTGAGGAGAATTTGCCTTGAAGGTATAAATGTCTACCAGGGGAACAACACTTTTGTAACTATACACAACCGCATAGCCCTGCAGTAGTGAACCGGTGAACAATGCGGTGATTGCAAATATTTTGAAAAATTTCATCTCTTTATCCTTTTTTATTTTTTTTATTTTACAGGCTTTAAGGTCGAGTATTCTTGGACGTATTCGATTTGGTAGTAAACAATGATCTATAGGGATCGCTTGGATTGCCTGTTGGAACAATCGTAAGCCCGATTGTTTTACGCGGTTGCAAAAGCGCCGGTTTATTATTAAGAGGCGCTAAATTACCCGGCATGGTAACAATCGCCCACATTTTATTGTCCGTTGGCCATTCAGCACCACGGCCATGATTTCCGCGCTGACACCTTTTCATGGAACGCATTATCATTTTTGCCGCCGGCTATCGTCGCAATTGCTCTGTCGATATCATTTTTAAATTGATTGTAAGCAAACTTAGCGACATCAATGCCAATGTACGCCCCTTTTTGCACCTTACTTGCTATACCCTCAGTGGCTTTGTCGGCCACTGCAGCAACTTTTCCTGTCGCTTCGCGTGCGCTTTCTAATTTATCAAATAGATCCTTTGCAATACCAAATTTGGATGCATACTCTTCATGCTTTTTTAACGCATCTACAAAATTATCTGCTTTATAGGTGTAAATATCTACATAAGGAACGGGACTTTTAGAGCTGTACACTATCGCATAGCCCTGCAAGAGTGAACCGGTGAATAACGCGGCGACTGCCAGCATTTTTATTAAAAACGACTTCATATGATACTCCTAAGAAATTATGGGTAAAAATAGCTTTATCCTACTTCTAGGGTATCACATACTATTTTCTATTTGCAATAATTTGAGAAAAGTAAAAACTAGCTAAATTAGGCTATTTTTAAGGGACTTTTTCTGCGCTCTTCGCGCTTTTTGCCATCAGGGCATCAACAATCTCATCAAGATCCCCTTCCATCACCCGGTCGAGCTTCTTAAGGGTGACATCCACCTGATGATCAGTAACGCGGTTTTGAGGGAAATTATAGGTGCGCACCTTTTCGGCCCGCTCACCGGTGCCCACCTGCTCCTTGCGCTGTTGGCGCATTTGAGCTCTCGGCCTTTTCCATCTGAGCGGCCAAAAGACGGGATTGCAAAAGCTTCATCGCCTTTGCTTTATTTTTATGCTGGGAGCGCTCTTCTTGGCAGGCAACCACCACGCCGGAAGGAATATGGGTCACTCTGACGGCCGAATCAGTGGTATTTACATGTTGGCCCCCGGCTCCGCTGGAGCGATAAACGTCGATGCGCAGATCGGCCGGATTGATGGTAACGTCCACCTCTTCTGCTTCGGGCAACACCGCAACGGTCACCGTTGAGGTATGGATGCGGCCCTGAGTTTCAGTGGCAGGCACCCGCTGCACTCGATGGACCCCCGATTCATAGCGCAGGTGGCCATAGACCCCTTTGCCTTGAATATGGAGTACAATTTCTCGGTAGCCGCCCAGATCGGTGGTGCTCACACTCTCAACAGAAACGCGCCAATGCTTTTTTTGGGCATAGGCGGTATACATTTTTTGAAGATCGGCCACAAAGAGAGCGGCCTCTTGGCCACCCGCTCCTGCCCTAATTTCTAGATAAACTGAGCGATCATTGCGCTCATCGCTGGGGAAGAGAATATCATCAAGCTCTTGCTGCTTGGCAGCCAATTGAATCTGAAGCTCAGCCAGCTCATCAACAAAGAGCTGAGCCAGTTCAGGATCGTGGCTCTGAGTAATCTCTTTTTTAGTTTGGGCTATTTTGAAGCTCAAAATCGGTGATTTCTCGATGTTTGGCCAAAATTTGGGAAAGGTGAGAAAACTCTTTTTGCAGCAAATGCCGCTTGCCACTTTCCAGCTCAGGCTGTGAGAGCAAGCTAGAAAGCTCTTCGTACCGTTTTTGTAACTGATCCCAAGAAATAGCCATCGAGCATCCTTATGCTTTGGCGGCGCCTTTTTTGAAGCGTTTTTGGAACTTTTCAATACGGCCAGCCGTATCAATGAACTTTTGCGCACCGGTGTAAAATGGGTGGCAATTTGAGCAGATGGTCACATGCATCTCAGGGAGGGTTGAGGTGGTTGCAAAGGAGTTGCCACAGGCACAGCGTGCGGTGAGCTCATGCAATTCCGGATGTTTGTTTTCTTTCATAGAAAGCGTTCCTTTATGGTTCGATACACTCGCTTCGCTCGTTACTCACCACGATCGGGTCCGTTCGTCCTGAGTAGTCCGCCGTAGCCTTAGCGAAGGCTGGACGTATCGAAGGATATGTATGCATAATTCATTAATAATTTATAGCTCAAGTATTACTAAAAAAGCAGTTATTGTAAAGGAGCATGGGGGCTTACAATTGCTATTTTTTAGGTTATAGTAGCATAAAACATCAGATTATCAGACATCGTTAGCAAGGAACTCTATGGAATCTACTCAACCTATCCCCGCCCCTCAGCAAGAAACATCCCACCGCTCTGCCGATCTTAAAGATCTTTTTACTGCCCTGGCAAAGGCGCAAGCTGAAATGCAGACGGCCGGGCTTTCGGCTGAAAACCCCTACTTTAAAACCCGCTATGCTGATTTATCGGCCGTGGTAAAAGCATCCCGCCCGGCACTCACCAAGCACGGACTTTCAATTATCCAACAAATTATTACTCATCAAGATAGCTACACCTATTTGCACACCCTATTGTGCCATATGTCGGGCCAGTGGGTAGAATCCCGCGTGCGCATTGCGCCGCCAAAAAGTGATGTGCAAACATTAGGAAGTTATATCACCTATTTGCGTCGCTATTCAATCACCGCACTCTGTGGCATTGTGACCAGCGATGAAGATGATGATGGCACGGCAGCAGTTGCTTCCTATCAGGCTGCGGTGAATAGAAATCAAACCGTTGTTCAAGCGGCGCGCAAAGTTTAATTATTTCCCGGTGTTTGAGTCAGCAATGCAACCAGATTACTGTGGCCATATTTTTGCGCATAATCGCACGCTGTTCTTTTTGTTTCGTCGCGCAATGCAACATTAGCTTTAGCGGCAAGTAATTGTCGCGCCGCCTCAAGATGCCCCCACTTTGCTGCTGCCATCAGTGCGGTGAATCCGGTAAGCGGCTGATACTCGGTGGAAACCGGTGGCGTATTCTGGTTTTTTGTCGGAGGAAGAAGCAATGCAAATCCTTGATGTTCAGTTTGATCAACCGGCGCGCCGGCTTTAAGCAGCTCCGCAACCATCTGCGCTCTGCCCAACTGAGCTGCATAGAGCAAGAGGAAAAGATCTTCGCTGGTGCGCGCATGGGTGACCAATTTCGGATTTTTTTGCAGAATCGCTCTCAAGATTCCCGGTTGATTATCGTCAATCGCTTCAAATAATGCTGCCTCTTCTTGAGTTGGGTGCGCCGGATAAGAAAACACGAGAGAAAATACAAAATCTCTAAAAAAATCACTGCACGGAGCGCCAAAGATCGGCTCTTCCATTGCTTGAAAACTATTCATCACACTACTCGATAACACAACAGCTAACAGCAGATTTTTGTACATTTTTTACCTTTACAAAAATAGATTATTCACATCGCTGTTTATTGTATATCAGCGGATAAAAAAGAATAGTCTTACTCATGTGATTGCAAGCAAAATCTTGCATCACATTAATAATGACTGTTAGCATCATAGAAAACAGGGAGTACTAGTATGAAAGCGTCTATCTTGCTTTTTTTATCTCTTGCCACAACATTTTCCGCGATAGCGGAAATCAAAAATGTAATCATCTGCGCCCATCGCGGTGCCAGCGCCTATGAACCGGGCAACACGCTCCGCGCATTTGAGCGCGCCATTCAAATGGGCGCACCTATGATGGAGCTCGATGTGCATCTGTGCAAATCAGGCGAGTTGGTGGTGATCCATGATGATACCATCGGCAAGAAGAAGGTCGCCGATCTCACTTTTGAGCAACTGCAAAAGTATGATCTAGGCAAAGGTGAACGCGTTCCCCTCTTATCACAAGTTTTTGATCTGGTGAATCAGCGCGCCATCATCAATATTGAACTCAAAGCTCCCGGCACGGCACAACCGGTGGCCGCTCTTATCAATGAATATATCACCACTAAAAAATGGTCGCCCAAAAATTTTATCGCTAGCTCATTTGATCATTACCGGGTGCGTGAGTTTCACACACTGGCACCGTCAGTAAAAGCCGGTGTGATTTTCGAAGGAAATCCAATCGGCTATGCACGCATCGCCACCAATGCTAATGCGCAGTATGCCATTTTGTATTATGACTGGATCACGCCAGAATTTATTAAAGATGCACACGCGCGCGGCGTGCAAGTATTATCTTACACCGTGAATGATAGTGCGATCGCCAACAAATTAATCGCGATGGGCATTGATGGCTTGATCACTAATTATCCTGATTTGCTACAAGCACACACACCCTGAGTAGAAGCCACAGGCTTCGTATCGAAGGGCTAAGAAGGCCGCCCTGCCCGCCGAAGCCTCGGCGTAGGAGGGCCAAATAATTTTGTGCACACGTAATGCGTGGGTGCAAAAAGAAGAAGTGGAAATCCTACAAATAATATTACCACCCAAGCGCGTGCCACAAACTCCGGCAAGCAGCAATAAACCTGCGGCAAAAATACCCAATCGATATTTTGCGAGGGTTCGGTGTAAAGATAGGTGACCAGCAACACAATCCAGTATAAGAGCGTCATATACCAAAATGCGCGCCGATCATAGCCATAGCGGGCCAAATAGCAGATCCAAATAATCGGCGTAGCAACATGGAATAATGAAATTCCCCGCAACAAAACCGGATAGGCGCTATCAAACATATAATCGGAAAGACGGATGATAGTTGTGCCGGTGAGCAACTCGTAAAAGTAATCAACATTCCAAGCCAATTCAGTGATGATCACGCCCACGGTGGCCATGCTGATAAAAATCGGCCGATGCGTCCACAGCCCAATCACTGTTAAAAATAGACCAATATCAGAAAGCCACAAAAAATTGAATGGGCCATAATAGTGCAAGTAGACCGGAATCAGAATGAGTATAAAAAAAGTTGACAGATATTTTACAGAGCGCCACGCGCACGTTTCTTGCATTTGGTATCCCTTTTTAAGTAGCTTTACCACGCCAATCAGCCCGAGCGCAATAGTTTAGCCAACACTTTTTTTAAAGCCCATTGACTCTCGCTGCAAAAAATAGCTAACCTGCCATTAAGAACTTTAAAAAAAAGGGGAGAATCGATGAAAAGGTTCAATTTATCAGCAATCGTGGTAGGAATATCCCTACTCGGAATGCATGCGCCCTCTATGGAGCGACCGCCAGCAGCATTGAATGAAAATGATATTGTAAAACTGACGCGAGCTTTAAACGGAAGAGATAATCCCAACTTTTTTACCACAAAAAGCTTAGCCGAAATTGAGACATTAATAAACCTTACTTATAAGGCTTTAAAAGACCCCAATGCACTCAATGTACTTTCTCAGAACGTAAAACAAGTCTCCCCTGAACTAAGAACGCAACCAGAATTTATCAAATTGGTTATCAATGAGTTCATAGTCTAATGCAACTAAAGCTGTAGAAAGAAGGGTGCCATTTCTTCCTCAGGCGCCATTGCCAGCAAAAGTCGCTTTGGCTTCTCAACCAAAGTCTGCTCGAGAGCAATTCAAAAGCGAGATGCCTCTTCTCTATGATTTTGTAGAAGCAGAAATTTATAACGATGCCTATGCGCGAGCATATATTACTACACAGCCAATAACCTCCTACCTAACAGTGAGATTTTCTGCAGATAAAGTTCTAAGATCTGCCAGCGAAATTGCTCTTTTTAAAGACGCATTTAATATCACAGAAAAACAAGCAAGAGATATTCTCGCAAATGTTAGCAAGAAAGCCTTTGCTGAAGAAAGTAGAGCTCGCGCTAAGCCGCAAAAACAAACTATAAAAATTTTGTATGACTACATAAATGAAAAGTTGTGGCCTGATCCTAAATTTCAGAAAGAGCGCAGCGGGCGCATTGGAGCGCGAGTGAACTCTATCATAGAAAAGGCGCTTTCTCATATAAACATAGCTCTTAATAGCAACGAATTAATGGATGACATTAGAACGCATTTCAGTATTCCATTAATAAAAGTAAGGGAAATTCTGGAAAAGATAAAACAAGAAATATTAGATGAATTAAAAGATCGTGAGCAGGGAAAGCCATCAGGCATGATTCCTGGATCTCAAAAAGTAAAAGAAATCCATGTGGCTCCCAAACCAGCTCCTCTTTTTAAGGGCCCGTGGCCAAGCTATCCTGAAGAACCAGAGTGATTTACAAAAGATATTTTCTCTCTGCATGAAAATCAATTTGACATGAGCACATCATCGCGCTGATTAGCAAGTTGTAGATTGTTAAAGCAGTTGCTCAAAATATTTGAAAAGAATTTTTAAGGAAAATAGATGAAAAAATTCAATCTATCAGCAATAGTGATTTTAAAGAAATATCTCGGAACTCTTTTATTGGTTGCTGGCCTTACTAGCGGCATGCAACAACCCATAAAAATTACCCCCCTCTATCGAAACAATCTGAAATCTTTCCTCGATGCAGAAAAAAAAGGTGATTTCAGTTTTTTCAGACAAAAATCAGATATTATGCTAGCCAGGATTGGCCCACTAGCCCAGATAATCCTCGATGACCCGCAAGAATTTGAATTATTACGTAAACAAGTAAATATGAGCGAAGCAGAATTAGAACAGAGGCTTTACAATGTCATAGAAAATGCACAAAGGGCCTTAGACTTAAGCCCAGCTCATAAACAATCATCTCCTTCACCCCTCCCAAATACCGCCCTTGCCCATTCCTCAAGAAAATCCCAGCGTTTACCCATTATTCCTTCCCATCGCAGAACCACAACGCGAAGAAGAAATATATGCTACCCGATTGTATATTGGGCTTGATATAAAAGAGCTTAACAGCAAGGGCCAACCAATTCGCTGGGAAACACCTATTCATGGAATCGTCTCAAGAATTGGTGACAATGCCAAATTTGAGACTAATGACTATTTTCACATCACTATCGCATGGTATGAAACAAAAAATGCTATAGATCCGGCAATGATCGCCAAGGTTGAGCGCGCACTGGCACATGCTGCTGAAATTTTAAAAATTGTTTTTCCAACAGGGGTCCACGGAATTTCGTTATTAGATGGCGCAGTATTATTGGGGCCCGGTAAAAATATTGTAGCCTTTAGGGTGGCGGAATCGCTTGATCTTAAAATGCTTCAGGATATCTTTTTAAAGTTTCTCTCATTTGAGCAGATCGAAGGATTTAAATTTAGCGCCTTTGCCAAAGAGACCCCTATTCACGTAACACTAGGCAAAATTTTGCCTCAAAAAATGGGCCCTCAGTTTCAAAATCTTGCAGCTACATTGAGCGCACCGGATGGCGCCAGAACATCTCAAAGGCAAAGTTTCACGATCAATACCTTCAGGCTCACTTACTCTGTAGCAAGCCAACCATGGCAAGAAAAAATGTCGTATAGGTTTTAAACAAGAAACCTACTAATGACACCGCATTTTTAATGAAGGCACATTAATCACTCCAAATCAAAAGATTCTTGGTATTTTGGAATGATTACCGCCCAGCCAAAGCGTTGCTCTATTTTCGCTTTTAAAGATTGCGCCGCATCAGATCTCCCATGGGTGAGAAATATCTTTTTAGGGCTCGTTCAAAATGTCCCAACCATTCCAAAATGTCATTATAATCTGCATGTGCTGAAAATAGATCTACTGTTTTTATTTTTGCATGAACTTCAACGGTGTTACCAAATAAATGTATTTCTTTTGCACCGTTAGCAAATCACGCCCTCGAGTCCCCTCTCCCTGATAGCCCTACCAGAACGAGGGTGTTTTTAGGATCAGAAATATATTTTTGCAAATGATGCACCATTGCGGCCCGCCCTCCATCATGCCACTTCCTGCAACAATTATTGCAGAGCCTTTAAGAGTATCCAGATGCTTTGATTCTTCTACCGTGGGCGTGGGTGTTGCAGTATTAATAACATCCTTACACAAAGATCGGGTAATGTATAATCCTCTTTAAAATCGCAAAATATCTTGCTAACACTTATTGCCATAGGGCTATCCAAAAAAATAGGAATATCAGGAATAATCTTTTTTTGCTTTAACTGATAGAGGCAATAAAGAACTGTTTGAGTCCGGCCCACGGCAAATGCCGGTATTAAAACTATTCCGCCCTGCGCAACGGTCTTATTTATCAACTGGCCCAGCATGCCAATCGGATCGCCCTCTTCATGGAGTCTATCCCCATAGGTTGATTCCAAAACCAGATAATCTGTTTGTGTAAGATTGGTGGGAGCCTTCATCATGAGCTGGCGAGGACTTCCAAGATCACCCGAAAAGGTGAGGATTTGTTTACCATCAAACAGCACCACAAATGATGAACCCAGAATATGGCTGCAGCGAATCAAGGTGATGCTCAGCGGGCCAATGCTAAATGCCTTGTCATAATCGGTCACTTGAAAAAAACCTAAAGAATATTGCGCATCGGCCTTGGTATACAAGGGCTGCATTGCCGGAGCATCAGGATCTTTATGCTCATTAAATCGCTTTGCATCTTCTTCTTGTATATTGCCATTATCAAGCAATACGATTGCGCACAGCTCATAGGTGGCTTTTGAACAATATATTTTACCCTTGAAACCATTCTTTACTAATACGGGGATATAGCCGGTATGATCGATGTGCGCATGCGTTAAGACAACCGCCTTAATAGTTGCAGGATTCTCCGGAAAGGTATCCCAATTGCGTTGGTGGTTTTATAACCACCCTGAAATAGCCCACAATCGACTAATATCTTTATATCTTTTTGTTCAATAAGATATTTTGATCCGGTTACTTCTTCCATTTGCACCCAAAAAAGTTATTTTCATACACTTCCCCTAATCTACTTACCGACGTGAAAGTTAAAAGGTCCACTCACCTGGCTTTAGATTATATTGATTATGCAAAGCTATTTTCAACGGATCATTATTTATTGCAAAATCATCTGCTTCTTCTTTGGTAGTTTTGATCAAGCTTTGCCATGCTCTTGTTTGTTCTATTTGTTCTTGGGTAAGGCCATTTCTTTCTAATAATTTTTTGATCAAGCTTTTTGTTAATCCGTCACATTTAGCATAGTGCCCCACTTCATGATCCATTACGATTTCTATCCCAATGGGATCCAATCTCCTCAGCTTTTCAGGGTCAACCGCTATGAGCGCTCGCTGACAAAAGTTTTTTGTTGCCACGCAAGCAGCGAACTCTTGCAAAGATGCCGGCCTTAGTTTACGGTCCTGATCAGTAATCGAATCGTATATTAACACAGTAAACTTTTTCTCCGTTTCAGGAATCGATGCAACAAAAGTAAGATCAAAATAGTTAAATATTCTTCCGCACAAACGCATCTATAATTGCTCTATAAACTACTTTTGTGGATGGAGCCAACCCAAATTCATGCTCAACCGCTTGATGGGCTTGCTGGCCCCACAAGCCAGGATTAAATGTCATTTCTTTTTGGCGCGCATAGACACTGGAAAGGATGTGCGTCACTGAGCTCCATTGCTCATCAGATATTCCAAAATCCCTTTGAATAGCTTCTAACGCCTGTTTCCTTTGAGCAGAAATATACCGGTTTAATTCTGGATGCTCGCAGCAGAAAATTGGAAAACTAATAAAAAGAGCTAAGAACAGTTTTTGCATAAAAACTTCCTTGAAATAACATGATGGTAGTGGGAGAAAGCCGGTTAAGATGAGGCATGTATATCGACCCTATTTGGCCACCCTTTCACGAAAAGTCTCTACTAGCGCCTGGGGATTGTCAAATCGCAGAATAACCAAAGGCCAACCAGCTCTGGCAAAAAGCTTTGACTTTCACTATCTTTTCTTTTACAATTTTCTAGTCTTTTAAATAGGGGCGGTTAGCTCAGTTGGTAGAGCATCAGTCTTACAAACTGGGGGTCGTAGGTTCGAATCCTACACCGCCCACCAGTCTTCGCTTATCCAGGCCTTCCGGCTTGGCAAGCTACGCCTGGCAGGGGCCAGACTTCGCTTCAAATTACGATCATCATGAGTAGAAAACGCAGTTTTCGTATCGAAGGAAAGTTGGACTGGCTCAAATCCTAAATTAATTGAAATACTATTCCTCGGTAGCTCAGTTGGTAGAGCAAACGACTGTTAATCGTTGGGTCGCAGGTTCGAGTCCTGCCCGAGGAGCCACTTTCTTACCAGTTTAAAATCCGGTTGGAAATTAGTGGGGCTGTAGCTCAGTTGGTTAGAGCGTCCGCCTGTCACGCGGAAGGTCGTGGGTTCGAGTCCCATCAGCCCCGCCATTCTTGTCGATCCGAACTTTTTAGGATCAAATCGAATGGCTTATGAGCGTCCCAGAGGAGCTTCTCATCTTTAAGTCTCAAGTTCGAAGTACAAGCTTGATTAATTGCCGTTTTTCTTCAACTTCAGAACCTATAAATAAATCATATGCACGGTTAGCCAGCTCCAGTACATGCTTTACAGTAATATAATAGTTATCTTCAGCTTCTTGTAATTGCTCAAGTCGAATATTAATATCAGTTACTTGTTCTCGAAATGATGTGTAAAATTTGTCATATTCGCTCTCAGTAATTCTCCCTTTGAGTTTATCAAGGTATAGATTATCCATCATCTTGGTGGTAGTTTTTTGTTCGGAATGAGCCTATCAAAGTGTCTATTATGGAATTCAATTTTATTCTGGTGACCTCATTAAGGTTTCTATATTTCATCAATCATATCCTCAGGCATCTGAATCTTCTTAAATACATGCCCAATTGCTCAGTGATCGCTTCTTCTCGCAGCCATTTTGCCCCATGCTTGCCGTTATATTGGGTGCAATGGTAATAGACATGCCCCTTATGCTTTTCTGGCGTTATGGATAATCCACAATCGGCGCAGCGAATAAGTCCACGGTATATATATGGTTTGCCTGCAAATTTAACTGGTTTTTTATTGTGACCTTTTTTCACGGCTTGTACCTGCTCAAAAAGGGATTGCGTAATGAAAGGTGGATAACGATGGGGATATTGTTTGCCCTTAATAACCATAACCCCATAATAAAAATGATTTTTGAGAATTTTTATCAAATAGCCTTTGGCCCATTAATGCCATAATCTTTTTTTAATTTTGCACGTAGCAAATCCATGGAAAAAGCCCCGGTTGCATACAGCTCAAATACTTTCTCACGATATGCGATGCATACTCATCCACAATGATATCGGTATTGCCATCTCCTTGGTAATATTCTTATATCCATAAGGGGCTTTTGCGGGCCATTCACCTTTACGTAGCTTTTGCTCCATGGCTCGCTTCACGTTATCGCTGATGGCATCTGAATAATATTTGGCCAACCCGAGGCTGATACCGAATTGGAATTTTTCTACGGCAGAGATGCGGCTGGTGATAACCTGGCCATCAGATACAAAATGCAACTCTATTTCATCGCTGAATGCTTTTTCATAAAGGATGGAAATTCGCTTATCAAATATGTTGCGTGAAAGCCGATCCACTTTATCGCAACAAACAGCAATCTTTTCTTTTTGGGCTAAAATGATATCGATAATGCGATCAAATTCAGAACGATCATTGGTATAAGCACTTTCATCAAAGCTACATACTTGGTGATTTGAAACCTTTGCTTTGGCAGTATTTTTCAAGCCGAGCCACTTGTGCTGGAAGTGAATTGCCGGCTTCTCTTTGTTCTTCTGTGCTTACACGTGCGATGAGAATTGCTTTCATGAATACGTCTACTTGCTAGAGGGTTTAAAAATTCAGAACCTCTAGCAGTGTAATCAGAAAGCAAAATATTTCTATAAAAAAAAGCCAGGCAAATTAACTCCTGGCTTTCTAAATAACTATGAAACGTAATTGGGAATAAAGTTTTTTCGGATAAGCTCACTTGCGCAATAACTTTCAATATTCCAATTATTTTTTATAATTTCATTTACGATTGTTTTTATTTTTTGCTTGTTGTTCGAGTAATCAAATAATTGGCGAACTTTATAATACAGATTATTTGGTATCTCAAAATTATTATTGCTTATTAGATCATCAGCAATTTCTTTTTTTATGATATGATCCATTTCGAGTTCAATCTTAAAGATCATGTGTTCTTTTAACCATTGAGCCATTTCAGATCTTTTTGAAAGCGTAGGCTTTATTAATTCGAGTTCTTGTTTTAGGTAATATTTATCTTGCGCATAATACTTAAGCAATACTTCATTGCAAGAATCAAAGCTAATTTCTTCATAATTCAACCACGATTCAGGAATGAATGAGGATAGCAATCCTGTTCGTATTTTTCCAGTACCATACAGTCTTATTTGTTCAAGCCATAGATAAATTTTAAATTCTGCTTCTTCAGCTTTTGCTTTTATTGAATCGTATTCCCAATTTTCATTATATGGCTTTACCTGCTCATATAATTCTTCAAGTTTTTGAGATATTTTTCGCAAGTACACTTCTGAGTTATAATCATTTGATTGTTTTGCTTCGATATAATTTGTGATTTTATTTAAAGAAAAAAATCCTATACATATTAATACAAAAAACCAAATCCGATAGTTTGAATTATTTTCCATGAAAAACTCCATTTATATGTTATTTACTTACTTCTTGAATAAGGGTTAACAAACTTATATCCATTGCTTGGTTTGAAATAACCATGAGTAGTTTTTGTTTTTATTCTGCCATTAGCTTTGCTAGGCTTTCCAAACCCTTCATATGCCCGCTTGGGGGTAGATTTTTTCGTGCGTCCGAAAGAAGCTCGTTTCGCGCATACTTTATTAGTTGATGCTATCGATATAAATAGAATAAACAAAGAGATGAATGTTTTTTTCATATTGTGTGCTTTATTTATAGTTTTCTAGACGTTTGTGATCTTCTTTGGCTTTTTGTCCAGCTCGTTCAATTAAAAGAACAAAATTTTCTTTAATCCATGTATCAATATTTTCTGGTGAATTGCCTTTGTGAACTTGAGTCCAATAATTGGCATCAAAGAGCAAATCTTCTTGAGTAATTTCTTTAAATTTCCCGTAAATAACAAGCTCTGTAAGATTAGCATTTCGAGTTAATTCGGCTTTGTTTTTTTCAATTAATTTTTGTTTATGGACTGCAATTCGCTCTATTTCTCGAGCAATGTTTGCACCAAAATTTTCAATGATTTCACTTCTTGTATTATGATAGGCTTTGGCAAACTCGTAATGCCCTGCTGATACGGTAAGATTAAGATAAACCATCATAAGGAAAAGATCTTGCTGGTCATAAAGATACATTGAACGTATTTTATCGAGAGCCGGAGCAAATCCAAGAGAAGCAGATTTATCAAAAAAATCATTAGCTTGTTCAACATCAATCGTTATTCCATCCGCACCGATCATATGACATAACCCTAAGAAGTATAAAGCGCCACGATCACCGTTGAATAATCCAGCATTTACTATATCTAGAAGATCGGCTTTATTTTCTGAATTTTTCCATTTATTTATATCCCATTCTTTCTGTTCTTGCTTTGACTGTATTAGCTCTAAAGAAGATGTTTCGGTTTTATGTTCATTAGGAATAGCTTTATCTGATGATTTTTCTGGCATGCAGCCATTTAATAGCAATAAGAAAGGGATTAATAATAGAAGTTTTTTCATAACGCACCATTTAAAAGGGAATCATAATATACAATAATAGGTAAATCAAATTAGTAGTAATGACTTACAATTGGATTAACGCCCACATTTCTTAATGCTTGATTCCCTAATAATTCACATCCATTAATGCTAAATTCATAAGTAGGTAAACGGCCAGCCAAAACTAAATTATTCAAAACGTTAAATGCATCAGAAGTATTTTGTTTTTTTAGATATTCGCAAATAGATTCATAGCAAAATACGCCATACACATCGCCTCTCTTTGAATAATTAGAAAGAATGAAATTGCATTGACTCATTAATAAATCATAATTTGGCTTAGTATCTCCAATAGCTATATTTTCTTGATTCGCACATAAAGGTAAAGCTAATAAGCTTAGAGTAAATGCTAGTGATAGTTTTTTCATGATTTTCCTTACTATTGAATTTAGTTATTAAAAATTAAAATAACGATGATTATCCTACGCAAGTGTTGAAGGATTTAAATAAGTATGACGTAGCAATGCAACAGATTGATCGTCGCCATACATATCATTTGTAATTGTTCCCACTGAATTTTTCCCGAATATCCTTACTAAGTGGACTATTAGAAAATCGAGATATGCTTCTTAAATCACCATATTCATCGATATTCCAGGCTGTGCCTTGCCATATTTGTGGAGGAGTTTTATTTTTAGATGAGGTTTTACATTCATTTGCATCGTAGACATAAAAATTAAGAAACTTAGTGAAAAAAGTATGATCTTCAGGCATGTACACATATGTACCCGATGAAGTAGACAGCTGATTGTACTGTCCGTAATATCCGTAGGTTCCACTTAAAGATCCTGTGCTGGTAACTGTTTGCCCAGGAATATATTTAGCAACATTTAGAGTTTTAGTTTCGGCTTTGATACCATAATCAAATAATAGATAGTAGTTTGCTGAAGCTGAATTTTCTATGTGATATCCATTGTGGTTCATGGCGATTGCAATTTTCTGTTCTAATTCTTTTGATTGGAGTTCATTTTGTTGACCTGCTCCATCTGCACTGGGAATACTCGCAACTGCGAATGATTTATCTTTAGAAAATCCATTAGAGATTTTAGTGGTATCAGCATAGCTTGTGCTTGAGATTCGGATTGGTTGGCGAATGCAACCTGGTAATACAGTTAATATGCTACCCATAATGAGGGCGATAGCCATATTTTTCATGAAGTTCTCCATTTAAGAGCAGAAAAAGTACATATATTTATATGCTAGTATAATTAGGAATAAAGTCAATAAAGTAGCATAAATAAAGGCTTTTTTTCAAATAATTATATTCAATTAGAATATTTATATAGAACAAAGAACGACCTCTGGCTTATTTGGGATCATCTTACCAATCCACGGAATTCAAAAGGGTTTCTAGGATAGGCACAATTTACTTATCAGCTTTGGTTATATAATCCATAAATGGGAAAGGCTGAGTGATCTTATTAATGCTTAGCTAATCTTAGTGTCCTAAATTTCATTATATGTTCCCTAATGATCCCCAAAGGCTTTTGAATGCCTGGAAACCTCACTTCTTTTGCCTCAGCCATAAGCCGATTCCAATCCCTTTGATTCCGCTTTGATAGCATGCCCCTTAATTCACGGATAGTAATACTCTCAAGGCTTTCGATAATCCATACATCTGCAATATTCTTTTGGAACCCAGCTCAGGATTATTGAATATTAAATCAGCAAGCAGGGCTTTATCATTGGTAGCTCTATAATCCAACAATGGCGGCCTTTTGCTTTCAAGCTCATCAATGTAATGCAAAAGTATCTTCTTTGCAGTGGCAGCGGGTCTGTCAACTATTTTGTGTAAATAGTTTTATTTCAACTCACTAATTTGCCGTAACCCTTTCATTAAAAAAGACGTGCAGTTGTGTTGCGATTTCTGTCCAACCACGAACAGGGAACAACCACTTTTTTTGAATGTCCCGCGCAGCCAAAAACAGCAGCTTAAACAGCGACTCATCAGTGGCAAGAACGGTTCTATTTTTGCTCACTTTACGGAACTGGCGATGGAGTGCTTCAACGGCATTGGTCGTATAAATAAGTCGTCGCAGCTCAGCCGGGTACTTAAAATACGTCGAAACGTGCGCCCATTGCTCAACCCAAGGCTTTACTGCCAGCGGGTATTTCGTCCCCCATTTTTGCTCAAGCAGACCAAGGTAGTAGCGTGCTTCTGACTCTGATGCCGCCGTGTAAACTAATTTCAAATCCGCAATGAATTGCTTACTATTCTTGTGCGCAACATATTTAAAAGAATTGCGCATCATGTGAATAACGCATCGCTGTATTTCAGTGCGAGGGAAAGCCGTTTCTATCGCTTCGCCCATACCCTTGAGTCCGTCAATGCAGGCAATAAAAATGTCTTTGACCCCGCGTGCCTTGAGCTCATTCATAATTGAAAGCCAATAGGTCGCTCCCTCGCTTGACCCAATCCATAATCCAAGAATGTCCTTATTGCCATTTATATCAACGCCAAGGCAGGTGTATGCTGCTTTGGAGACTATCTTCCCGCCATCACGAACTTTATAAAAAATAGCATCGAAGTAGGTGATCACGTACACCGATGCAAGCGGCCTTTGCTGCCACTCGTGGGCAACATGCAAGACTTTGTCCGTGATCATTGAGACCATTGTTGGAGATATCTCAGCGCCGTAAATCTCCTGTACATGGGCCTGGATGTCTCGAGTTGTCATACCACGAGCATACATCGAGATAATCCTCTCATCGAACTCACTTATGTCGGTTTGGTATGACTTTACAAGCTGAGGGCTGAACTCGCCGTTCCTATCCCGGGGAATCGCAATTTCAATCTCACCGGCGGTGCTGAGTACCGTTTTGGACGAGGTGCCGTTTCTGCTATTGCCTGAGTTGCTTCCCACCTTTGAGTGCTTCTGGTAGCCCAGGTGCTGGTTTAGCTCCTCCTGCAAAATACCCTCGATGACACCCTTCATCATGCTTTTTACCACCGTGTGGACATCTTTGAGGTTTTTGCAATTTTTTGCCAATTGGCTAAAATCTATGTTGTTGTTTATCTCTGCCATAAAAAATCCTGTTAAATGGAGGTTATTTCTGTATTTTCAGCTTATACCATTTATCCCATTTACACAAAATAGTTTACAGCCTCGTGGCAGCCTTAAAAAGGCTTTTAAAAGATAAATCTGATTTGATGCCGAGCTTATTAAAAAGCTGTTTAATTTTCTGCCTCTTATTCAAACGCACTTCCATGCGCAGGATTTCTAATTTTTTCTTCCTTCGTGCAAATTTTGAAAAGAGATTCAATTGCAACGCGTTATCTTTTTCTATTGCCCGCTTATCACTTTGCTTAGCCTTTTCAAGATCTTTAATCTTATCGTAAAAGGCTACCTCATATGAATTGCAGTGCCATTTATAGCTATGCCCTTCATTGCGATAATCCGTTTGATTAGTATCCAGGCTCAGCTTTATATTTGCTTCTTTGATCTTATTAATATAGTGATAGGGCGTTGAGCCATCTGTGAGGGCAATATTTTTAGAATAATGGATTGCTGATATGGGTGCTCGCGCAAGAGCAAGGGGATCAACAATAACCCCCATTTGATCTAAAGTGGATGATAGCTTAGAGAGTAGAGGCTGCCAATCTTTCCCTTTTAGTTCTTCAAAATTATTACCAAAAAATAGCTTGGGCAATGAGAGTTCAACTTTTAATACCATCTCTTTTGAATTACGTGTATTGGCACTGGGGAATAAGGTGAGCCGTGGCTTATAGATGCCCGCTAATAGTTCTTTCTTAGTTGGGTTTTGGCGCGACTGAATTCCGTGAAGGGCACTTGAGCTGATCCCTGTAATCCATCGTGCTGATGGCACAAATTTATCTGGCTCAGTAATTTGATATGCATGTTGAGGTAAAAGTAATACAACGGTGTCTATCATAGATGCTATTACGGTAATGGGTTAAAGATGCACCATAAAGATAAAGCAGCTATGAGTAAAAAGAAAGAGCCCGATTAATAACCGAGCTCTTGAATACTTAATAGATACCAATTAACAAACTTTATGTTTAGTTTTTAAAGTATCCAATAGCGGCTTAATCGCAGGATCTTTGCCATCGGTATCATTATCTATCGCATAATCAATGCACTTTGAATCAAACGCCAAATAATCTTTATACCAACGATCGATATTATCTAGATATCCTTGAGGATCTTTTTCACGTCCCTTAATTCTTCGGATCGCAGTTTCTTTAGATGCTTTTACTTGTATGAGGAAGGTGGGGCATTTATGATTAGCAGCAATACTAGCAATTTTTTGATGCATTCTATCAACAGTGTCATCTAAAATTACTAAATGATTTTTTGATTTTGTTTCTAAGGCAAGTAATAACTTATCAAGATAGTTCATTATGCAGGTAATTCTATCTTGTTCAGTGCCAGTGAGAGGATACACACCATATTTTTTCATTAAAATGCGTGCCTCATCAAGAGTAATACGCACCGCTCCTAATTCATCTTCGATTTTTTTTGCCACCGTTGTTTTACCCATGCCTGCAGTTGCAGAGAATAAAATTAATAATGGTTTATGTTCTTTGTCAAGATTAGTGAGCTTTGCAATATGCTCATCAATAATTTGATCGAGAGTTGGGGGTTGCTGAGCTTGCATGCTAAATAGTACAAAGATGGGCAATAATAACAATAAACGATTTGCAATCATATTATTCCTTTGTGTTTTAATTGAATATTATTAAGTCGAATTGTGAAATTAAATTGTTAAACCTACGGTAAATTGGCTCAGATTTTTGAGCATGTAAGCCGCCAAGGCGGCTTTTACGTGCACTAAAAAGCTCTCAGCCGATCTTGCAAAGCTATGAAGCGCTTTTAGCCTATTTTTCAAATAGCTAAAAACCCCTTCAATCACCTGTCGCTGACTTAAATACTCCTCATAAAATTTGTTTAAATATGGGTCCATATTTTCCCGCTGTTTAAAGATACATTCCAAATCTTGTGCGCTTAATTTGTCTCGCAATTTTTGAGGACAGACATAGCCTTTATCCCCGATCAATTTGCCTTTGATATTCGCTATAAATGGCTCTATGGAAAGCAATTTTACATCATGAACATTGGCAGGAGTTATCATGCAAGAAACCACTTCCATGTTTCGATTAATGATGATGTGCAGCTTGAAGCCATAATAAAATCCGAAAATATTTTTGCCCATTTTTGCCCCAGATGCCCACTTTGGGCATTCGCTGGGATCAAAGTCACTCACGGGTAAGCACGTTGAATCAACAATATAAAGCCCCTTTTCCGGAGTCTGATTGAGTTGACACAAAATTCCTAACATGAGATCCAGGTACTCTGAAGTTGAGCGAATTCCTCGAGTAAACTGCTCATAGCATGGCACATTTTTGAAATAATCAGTCCAGTAAGAAGTTACGTATTCATAAAGCTTTTTGTCTGTCTCAATGGAATCAAAATGCCCAATTAGTGTCATGGTAATCAACTCACTTTTTCGTAGCTTATTTTTTCTGCCTCGGCAAAACTTTTTGCCCATTTTTTGCTCAACTTGCTTGACCACTTCATCAACTATGCAGTATAGTTCTACTATGTTTTTCAAGGATAACTCCCTCTTTTTGGTTTATTTTGGGAGTTATCCTACTTCTATTTTAAGCCTTTGTTAATTTCACAATTCGACTTTTCCTTTGTGTTTTAATTGGATATTATTAGTATTCACTAATGATGCAAAAGTATATTTCTAAAATAAAGGGATCGCAATGAAAATTCATAACTATATTATGCTATTATTAACTCTTATTCCTTTGGGGCAGCAAGCTTTAGAAAAGCCATCAGTATCATGGGCTGAGCAAACGTTACAAAAAATGAGTTTGAAAGAAAAGATTGGCCAGCTATTTGTAATTGCTGCAGCATCCTGTTTTGATCAGCCAGAAGAATCGCTCGCATCAGCAATGGCAAAGTCTGCACAAGATATGTCTGTAGAGAATGTAGAAAAAATGATTCGTGAATATCATGTAGGTGGGCTCATATTTTTATTTAAGAGTACGCCAGATAAGCAAGTAGATTTTATGAATCATTATTACAGTTTAAGCAAATATCCTATGTGGACCTTCCAAGATTCAGAATGGGGTATTAGCATGCGTCTTTATGAGACGGTCCGATTTCCTCGCAATATGACTTTAGGCGCGATCCAAAATAATGAATTGCTGTATGAGTTTGGCAAAGAAGTGGGGCGTCAATGCAAAGTTATTGGTGTTGATATGAATCTTTCACCAGTAGTAGATGTAAATAATAATCCTTCAAACCCCGTAATATCAGATCGTTCACTAGGTGAAAATCCAGAAATAGTTGCTGAAAAAGCAATTTATATTATGCGTGGCCTTCATGATGGCGGTACCTTGGCATGTGCCAAACATTTTCCCGGCCATGGTGATACCAACGTTGATTCACATTTAGCGTTGCCTGTTATCGAGCATGACAAAAAAAGACTTCATGATGTTGAATTGCTTCCCTTTAGAAAGGTTATTGCAGCAGGAGCAAGTGCAATAATGACGGCGCATTTACAAGTGCCCGTATATGATTCTAGAGAGCATACTGCTTCAAGCTTATCTAAAGCTATAGTAACTGATTTGCTAAAGAATGAGCTCGGATTTGAAGGCCTGGTAATCACTGATGGACTTGGAATGAAAGCTGTTTCCAAATATTATGAACCCGGCAATTTAGAGCTTGAGGCTTATTTTGCAGGTAATGATATATTACTTTCATCTCCTCGAGTACCTGAAGCTGTTAAGAAAATAGAAGAGGCTGTGCTGGATGGGCGAATTCCCTTAGAAGATCTCAATAAGCGAGTTTTGAAAATATTAAAAGCAAAAGAACAATTAAATGTACCAAATCACAAGCCTATTGATAAAACTCAATTAGCGTCACAGTTGCATACTCCACATGCATATGCGCTTAAAAAACGCTTATATCAAGAAGCAATTACTTTAGTACAAAATAAACAAAATACTGTGCCTGATAAGGCATTTAAAAATATGACTGTGCTTCAAATTGGTGGCACATCTGAAAGCGTATTCACCAAAATAGTAACAGGAATGCAGCCATGCCCTTCTATACGTTTATCTGCGCAAGAATCTAAGGAGCATTGCGATCAAGCGGCACAAAAACTAGAATCCTCTGATTCAGTAATTGTAAGTATTTTTGATATGAATAAATTTGAAAGCAAACAATTTGGATTATCAAATAATACGCTTGATTTATTACGCACTTTAAAAGCAAAAGGAAAACGAGTAATTGTAACTCTTTTTGGAAACCCATATAGCCTTAAATATTTCAAACAAGAAGATGCAGTAATTATGGCCTATGAAGATGATGAGGATGCCCAAGAAGCTGCGGCACAGGTTATATTTGGCCAGATAGAAGCCAAGGGAAAATTGCCCGTAACAGCATAATAATTTAAGAAACAGAAATAGCCCGCTAGATTGCGGGCCATCTCGTGTTTTACTTAGTTTTACTTTTTTGCGTTCATTTTTGATAACTCCTGAACGCCTTTCAGCAGTATCAAGGAGCATGATAAAGTCTGCGAACTTTCTACGAGCTTCTGCAGACAAAATAATTTCAACGGGTCTTGGAGCAGGCGCACGAACGCGCGCAGTAGCTCTATTTCTTCTTAGCATCATAAACTCTCGATTCATGCTCTCTAGCATTATCGATATAAATTAATATCAGTAAAGGGGGATTGTGTGTTTTAAACTATATATGCATAACGTGAGGCAGCTTAGATCATTATGATCTAGCCATTGCTCTCGCTGCATATATTGCATTTGGAGAAGTATGATGCTTTTCATGGGACTACCCTGGTGTTGATGGTGCTTTCATTACAATTGAGGGTAATAATAAATAATTTATTGGGAAATGCAAGTTTAATCGTAAATTGGCATTACAAATGGTATAATATTCGTAATAGATGTTTGTTATTACCCGCATAATTCCCATATTGATATCTACATGAAAAAGTTATTCTTAGATACATCCTTTAATAGTCGTTATTCTTATTATGAGAAAGTTTCCGATCTTGAACTCACTAAAAAAAACTTACAACAAAAAGAAGATGATTTCTTTCAAGTTCTTGATAATATTTCTGCACAATGGCCAGAATTTAAAGGTGACTATCAAGCAGTTATAAATCCATTTGCGATTATTGAATATTGTGGCCTTGGACCCCTCTGTAAAACAGTTTGCACAGAAAAGGCAGAAAAATTTTTAAAATGTTTTGATAGCGCTAAAAAAGTGGATGAATATATTGAACAATATAGTGAAACTCCTGAATTAGTCAAAAAACTCGATTTGCTTTTTAATGAGATTCTTAATAATTTAAACATTTTTTTCAATAAAGAAATTGATGTTCAGTCCATTATAGATAAAGCAAACATTAAATTAAAAAAATATTGCTGTATTGAAAATGTAATAGTAATAGAAGAAGTAGTTAAAAGCTTTATAAAAACCCTTAAAAAAGAAGGGAAAAAACATAGTAATTTTAAAATAGTGTGTGGCTGGTTTGCCTGGGATGTATTATTAAGATATGACCAGTGGTCAAAAATAGAAAATAATAGAATTATAGTATTAAAAATAATGGCTGGTTATTATCTCGGAGCGCGAAAAATGGATAATGCACCAGGAGCATCATTATTTGGAAAAATAGTTGGAAAAAAGCTTTTTAGAGATAATGAAGAACTTCTTGATGCATACTTGCTAGAAGCTGGATGTATGGGTGTTTTACCACCGGATTCAAGTATGAGAGAATCCACAATTATTTTAACAGCAGATGCGGAATTAGAAAAAAAAATAGATAGCTATATCATAGGTGCATTAATTTTAAAAAACTTAGTTGAAATAACACCAGGATTAACATTTCGCAAATTTAATTTTTTACCCGGATACCTAATTGTGGTCGGGCGTAAAGATCCTAATCAAAAGCCAAATATTATCAATATTGAAAACCGCATAAAAAAATTCGAATTGATATTCAGGCTCATTGCAGCATTAAGACTGATGGCGAGCACAAGTTCTAACAATTGATTATATTGCACACCGAAAGTACCGATTGAATGTGGCTTAAGCTTATGGTAATCTGTATTTGGCCGTTCCTGAACGTGTCAACTAGGTACCGCCATACTACGCCAAGGCTTCGTATGGCAGGCCAGACTTCGCCTCGATTCCGCTCATCCTGCGTGTCCGTCGAAGCTGTAGCGGAGTCGGAAGCTTGTCGAAGGACGCCTGGCTGTCGCCATTTAATCGAATTTTTACCCTTCTGAATATGTTAAATACACAACAAAGAGTTTTAGAAAACACATCATATTATCTTGAAAACTATCTAAACCCGGATAGAAAGTGGGCTATGGTATACATGGTCGCGAGCATGCTCATATGCAAGAATTGACAGTAATTTGCAATAAGTGCCATAGTAAATTTCATGATCAAAACTCCGAAGCGAGATCCGGCGGGGGAGCTGCATTAGCGATTTTAATAATAATTTTTTCTATTCTTTATTTCTCGGCGACTTGTAAATGATGGAAAATAGCGTGCGAGCTGTCTGACAGGCAACTTAGGCGCCTAATCAGAAATCAATGATTTCCGAATTAATTCCGAATTGTTTCCGAATTAATTTATCAATGACCACGTGGTAGATTTAGTTTTTCCGATAGATTTGATTATTCCCATTTTCTTAAGTTTAGCCAATTCCAATCGCACAACACGCTCATTTAATGATTTAGATAATTGTTCATTAATTTCCTGAGATTTTAAAGGGCCATGTTGTAAAACGGTAATAATTTCTTTTTGACGTTGTGTTAATTTGTGAGATGGTACTGTTTGCGTATAAATTACACTACGAATTGGCTCTTTAAACGGTAAGGTAACTGAAAAGCTACCTCCTCTTTCTTCAAAGATTGGTAATGGATTTCCTACCTTTTTACAATCGTCAATCATATCTAAGGTGCCGCGTCCCCATTTTTCAATATTCCCACAAAGATAAAAAACATTTGCAATTCGAGGATTTCGTAGAACCGAAGAATGTTCTTTGGATAATTCTTTGAGCTCTACCCCTACAGGTAAAGCGCCTATGTTGGAAATATTAATTCGATCATCATATATGGCGATTGATATTGATCCCCCCGCATGGCTATAATCTCGATGCACCAGCGCATTAGCAAGGGCTTCCCGCAGAACTTTGTATGGAATAGCGGGAGTTTCAATCCGCTGCGGCTTTCCCTCTTCAATGCGCGCGGCAACCGGAAGAAAAAAAGCTAAGAAATCCAGAGTTTTATCGTATAAATCAAAGGCATTACCTTTTAATATTTTATTATCCAAAAACTCTTTTTTATTAACCCCTTTAAAGCGGCCTAATTGGATAACTGACTGAATAAATTGTTTTTCTTCGTTTTTACAAAATAGAATTACCGCAGCATTGGTGAGTTTATTATTTACCACAAGACCCAATTTTTTGAGAATATCAGGAACTGTGGAATTTTTTGCAGCCGCTGGCAACCGTTTTTCAATAATAGCTAAATCGATAATTTGTTTAATTCGTTTACGATCAAGATCATTAAGAGTACACAGGGTATTAGGTAGACCTTCCCACGTAGTTGGATGATACTTATTATATAAGTAAGTGTATTCCTCTTTAGACATTCGCGTTGTGGTTGATTGATGGCGAATATAGGCACGCCCGTCATAATCATAAGGTGCTTTATCCCCGGGCTTTACTATAAATACAATTACTTTTTGATCATTTGAAATAGTAATATATTCAATATCAATTTTAGCAAATGGCTCAAGCTTACTTAATTCTACCCCGATTTCTTTTCTTGTTTTATCAGAAACTGGTTGCCCTATAATTTTCCCATCATCTTTAACACCAAAAACAACCGTGCCACCTTGCTCGCTATTTAAGAAAGCGGACACCGTTTGCATAGCAGCGCTTAAGCTTCCTGTAGAGCTTTTAAATTCCAATAAGTTTGATTCGCCTTGCTTTATCAGAGATTTTAATTGAGCAATTTTCATAGGGGGCACCGATTAATAAAGATATTGGCCGTTTCTCAACGGATTTAAGCATATCATATAAGGTGATTTATAGAGCAAGAGTTTCATGTCGTAGCATTCTAACCCATTTTAACAACTTTCGGCATCCACGATGAAATCACTGTTTGAATGTGGCTTAACCTTATGGTAATCTGTACTTGATGGCTTCTGAACATGTCAACCAGGTACCGTTTATACTTCTCCTGGCCTATTTCCTCAGCAACCCATCCCCAAATTTGACATATTCAAAAAATAAATTGTACGATGAATCCATGATTACTAAAAAGACTTTTTTTATATGGATTTCTCTCTCATTTGCATCGCTTGATGCAATACCTCTGTTAGAACAATTCAAGAAAGCAGGCTATCTAGAAATTTGCGACAATAATCATGGAACTGTAACATTTGATTCTCTGTATGCATATTTTGATGAGCTCATCGAATTTCTTCAAGCAAATCCCTTTTGGGCACAAAAATTATACTGCGCAAAAGAACGTTTTATTCGCTCAAAAGATAGAAATTACTATTCCACCGATTTTTTTGGTTTCTACGATGAATCAGAAAGAGAAGGAAGAAGCCAGATCTCCTTCTATTATTCGCCCCATTTCCATACATTTATCTGCTCTCATTACCCAGAATTCAACCAAGTGAGCCAGATCATCCGTTTTTTTGAAGCCTGTTTGCAGATCCAACAACCATACGCACGCCTATTCGATGAGGCAGCAGCTGAATTAGGTTTAGAAACGATGTTCTCCTCGAAATACGGCCATCCTCCCATCATTTTCAAGGTAATCAAATATCTCCCTTCTTATAGCGCCACAAGGCCTCACTATGATGGGACTGCGTTCTCTCTTTTTTTGGATAGCACAGAAAACCAATCACTTCTTCTGTGCCCTTATCAATCCTCATTCACCGTTGATGATTTTTCTTCCCCGCTCAGAAAGTTTTCTCGATCAGAAAATCAAAATTCTATCTTACTCATTCCCGGCGTGCTTCTGACCGAATTTTCCATCTATCCCACCCCTCACATTGTCACGCAAAGTGGCAAAATTAGATATGCAACAGTCGCATTCGCCATGAGACCTCACTATATTGCTCAAAAAAATGAGCTTTCTCCTCTTCCACACTTCAACCATTGAATAATTTTTTTTTACCTAATATGATGCTAAAAAAATAGTTAAAGGGTTTTTTTATGTTCAAATTCAGGTATTTGATTTTTATTTTCATTTCACATTCTTTGTACGCTCTAACAACGCTCGATGTCACCTTAAGCTCAGATAATAATCCGGGTGGCGCCGGAGAGGCCGGCGATCTACGATATTGCTTAAATTCAATGAATCAAAGTTTAAACGTAACACCCGATGATTATGCGATTTCCTTTGCCTTTCCGATGACTATTCAACTCAATGGCATTCTGCCGATTATTAACAATTCTCCAAATCCGGTGAATATCACGATTGGCAACTCAGGCTCTACTCCTACCGTCACCATTGATGGTAACAGTGGCGCCTACAGCGGATTTTTAATTCCCATGGGAAATGTAACCATCCAAAACATCATCTTTCAAAACATGACTGCACAAGGCGGTAATGGGGGAAACGGAATTTCGGGCGGCGGCGGCGGCATGGGCGCCGGAGGAGCCATCTACGCACCTCAATTCTTTTTAAATGGTTCCAATCCTTCCATTACCTTGATGAATGTATCGATAAGCGATTGCGCTGCTGTTGGTGGGAATGGAGGAAATTATGAAGGCGTCTCTCTTTCAGGTTATGAGGGCGGCGGCGGCGGCGGTGGCTTTGGCGGAAATGGGGGATCCATTACCCTGGCAACTCCGGGAAGCTGTGGTGGCGCTGGCGGAGGAGGCTTTGGTGGCGATGGTGGAGATGTCACTCTCTCGACCAACGACATGGCCGGCGGCGGTGGCGGTGGTGGCGGTGGAGGGCTGGGATCCCGCGCTACCATAGGAACACCCACGAATCTGGGCACCGGAGGCTCTGATCAAGATGCTGGATTGAATGGAAGCGGTTATGGACTCAACACCCCCGCCGGTGCTGGCGGAGGAGGTAATAGTGGAGGAAACAATGCGGGCGGCGGCGGCGCCGGAAGCGCTACATTGCCAGGTGGCGGCGGTGGGGGAAGCGAGGCCGGGTTTCCCGGTCAGCAGCCTCAAGGTGCATTAGCGCCCGGAGGAAGCCCTATGCCTTCGGGTGGCAATGGAGCAGACGGCGGCGGCGGCGGCGGAGGCGGAGTGGTGACAACAAGTTTTACCAATAACTTTGACGGACAAGCGGGGAATGGGGGCTATGGCGGAGGCGGCGGTGGTGGCGCCGGCGCCGGTGCTTATGATGCATCTTATACGGTGCAAGGTGGCGCGGGAGGAGTTGGCGGCGGCGGCGGCGGAGGCGGCGTTAACCAATCGGGGACAACACCCGCGGGAGGCGGCACTTCTCTGGGCGGAGGAGGAGGCGGTGGCGGTGGATCTTCTAATGGCTCTACTGCTATGGGTGGAACTGATACGGGAAATCTTGGTGGAGGAACTGGAGGAGATGGCGCCGATAGCTCTGGAGGGGGCGGCGGTGGCGGAAGTGGTCTTGGTGCCGCTATCTTTGTGGATAGCAACTTGAATTTCACTATACAAGCACTCCCGAGGATTCCAACCACTTTCAATACATCAAACAATACAACCCAAGCCGGAACAGGTGGTACCAGCAGTGGTGGAAGCACCGATGGATCGGATGGATCAGCATGGGGAAATAGTATTTTCCTGCGCACCAACTCTTATCTCACATTCATGGCACCGGATGCCGGTGATCTTTTGACACTCGGCGCGCAAGTCGCATTCACTGATGACACCATTTTTGGTTTAGGAGGAACAACAGTCTTTGTCAAAGGAAATGGAACTGTTGTTTACAATGGAACAACCGATTATCAAGGGACCATCACGATCAACAATGCGAATTTTCAAGTGAATGGCCTGATCGATTCAGCATCGATCTCAGTCTGTAGAGACATCGATTTTAGTTTGCAAAGAGGCACATTGAGTGGAATCGGAACCTTGACCGGAAACGTTTTAGCCAATTCCGGAGCAATCTCTCCGGATACCAACGGAACACTTACTTTGGGCAGTTTGACTTTAAATTCAGCAGATCCAATTAACAACACTCTTGGAAGCCTGATGCATATCGAAATTGAGTCAAGCACCGCATCATTAGTCTCCGTTTCTGGCACTGCATCATTGGCAGGTATCTTGGAGATGGACATCAATCCAAACACTGTGCCCGGAACATACACAGTTCTCACTTCGTCTGGCATTACCGGCACCTTTGATTCGGTTACCTTCACGGGAGCAACCCCCAGCTATTCACTCTCTTATCTACCGATTGGGAATCCTACGTTTGTGCAATTTGATTTTTTAGGTTTTGCACCTGCTCCACCAACAAATCTCATCGGTTTTCAACAGAAAAATGATTTTGGTGTGATCTATGAACTTTTTAATACACTGCAATGGCAACCAAGTGCTTCCCTTGATGTACAGGGATATCACATTTATCGCAACGATGTTCTTCTTGCAACCGTAAATGCTTCTACCACTTCGTATCAGGATCACGATCAGCCGCGCGGTGTTGCAACACTGTATGGCGTAGCGGCATTTGATGAAGATGGTAATATCAGCAGTCAAGCCACGGTTACCGTCGGTTAAAAACTGAGAAAAAATAAGGAAGTTCAGATGATAAAAAAAATATATGCTCTGGCGATCGCGTGCGTTATACCGTCGCTTTATGGGCAAATCTCTTGCCCATGGCTTGAAATCAAACCGGGATATTTCTTTTTTGCGAATCATACACTTGCTAAAATTTATCATGGCGGATTTGAGATTCAAGGCAGTGTATCGTATCCATTGTGTGGCATGATAGCTCTTTATGGTAGCCTTGGATATTTGCATGTAAAAGGAAAATCTTTAAACGGAAATCAAAAAACATCAATTTCGCAAGTTCCTCTCGATGCGGGGGTCAGATCAATGGTTAATTTGAGTGAATGCGTAAAAGGCTATTTTTCTATTGGGCCTCGCTATTTTTATTTCCATCAACATAATGATTCAACCTATGTGAATAGAAATATTCGAGCAAATGGTTTTGGATTCTTTATTAATGGTGGTTGTAATTTTATTAACAATGATTGCTTGCTATTAGGCATCTTTGGGGAATATGCCTTTGAGCAAAAATCATTCAAATCGATGATACCAAATGTATATGGAAGACAAGATATCCAAATTGGCGGCTTCACCTTTGGAGCCAGCATAGGATTTGTGTTCTAACATTATTTATCGGGCTTTAATCTGGAAGCAGGGATAGGCTGGGAACTTTAGGTGGCCAAAACAGTAATTTTATGCCATATTAAGCTTGTTATCCTATAAATTTCATTAAAAATAGAGGTTATGCCTAATTATGGCTTACCACAAACCCAACAGACCAAAATCTCACGGCGGCAGACCGGCTCAGCCGGCGCAAAAACGGCCCATTAAAAAATTTGACCCTTCTTTATTTATAAAAAAGGTTGAAGAAAAAACGATCACCGATTCCTATAAGAATCAGTGGCAGTTTGCTGATTTTGCCATTGCAGATCAGATCAAAAAGAATATCGTCGCCAAAGGCTATACCGCCCCTACTCCCATTCAAGATCAGATCATTCCGCTCATTTTAGAGGGCAAGGATGTGATCGGCACGGCCAACACCGGCACGGGTAAAACGGCGGCATTTTTGATCCCCTTGATCCATAAGATTCTCACCAAGCAAAGCACCCGCGTACTCATTATTACTCCCACACGCGAGCTGGCGCTCCAAATCCAGGCGGAGCTTAAAAGCTTTGCTGCCGGCACCAACTTGCGCTCAGCGCTGTGCATCGGCGGCGTAAATATCTTTCACCAGATTAATGATCTTAAAAGAAACCCTGAATTTGTGATCGGCACGCCCGGCAGGTTAAAAGATTTAGAGGCCAATGCCAATCTGCGATTTTCCACCTTCGATGCAATTGTACTCGATGAAGTGGACACCATGCTTGATATGGGCTTTATCAATGATATTAAATATATCATCGCCAAACTGCCCACCAAGCGGCATTCACTCTTTTTCTCCGCAACTATTGATGCAAGCCTCAAAGAGGTGATGGCCAACTTCTTGAAGAATCCGGTGATGATCAATGTTAAGACACGCCAATCGGCTGAAAACGTAAATCAGGATGTGATCAAGATTGCCGGCAGAAATAAGGTGGATCTATTACATGATCTGCTGATCAAGCCGGAATTTAAGAAAGTAATCATATTCTTGCGCACCAAATGGAATGTGGATAAATTGGCACGCGTCTTGCGCGAGCGCGGATTTGCCGTGGCTACCATTCATGGCAACAAATCGCAATCACAAAGAAATAGTGCGTTGGCTGCTTTCAAAAATAATATTATTACGGTCCTGCTGGCAACGGATGTGGTGGCCCGGGGCATTGATATTGATGATGTGACCCACGTGATCAACTATGAGCTCCCGCAAACATCAGATGATTATATTCACCGCATCGGCCGAACCGGCAGAGCCGACAAAATTGGCCAAGCAATCACCTTTGTGGATTAATTTTTTTTAGGGATTTTTATGAATTATAAGCATTTTCTTTCTTCCTGGTTTGGACTCGGGCTATTGACCTTTATGTTGCAATACCCTTTTTTCTATTTGTTGAAATTAATAGGCATGGCAGATCTTTCATCGATCAGTATCATTTTGGCAGGATTCACTGCTAGCATGCTCTTTACCCGTCAAGTATATCCTCATCTGATGAGCCGCTCGTTTAAAATATATGCCATTTTTACTTACTTTGGCATTTCATTACCGGTAACGGTTATAGCATTGCTCAGTAATGGTGCATTGCGCTCAGTACTCTTTGCACAATTACAAAACCTATTTGCAACTTCACCTCTGTCTCACATTTTACTCTTTTTTGCAGGAACTTTAGCAAGTTTGCTCTTTGCGCTTGCCATACAAGCAGTGGCACTCTATTTCATGATTGGTATGTCCAACCAACAGGTCATACAAGACATTAACAAAAAACATCGCGCCACAAAGTAGAAAAAAAAATTCTTAAGCCGCACTTTTTTGTATTAAATAGCAATGATTAATCGCATGCAGATCAAGCAGCGGTTCCACACTCACCTGATGAAACAACCCTTCATTCTGGAATGATTTTACTTTCCCGATGCCAAAGCCACGTGGGAAGATTAATCCATCGCCGCTGGAAAGCACCAGCTCGCCCGGCTCCAATTGCGCCAGATGGCTCACATGGGTGAGATTTGAATGCCATTCTTGATTATTGCCTTGATAAATTCCGGTTGCCTTGCTTTGTGCGCAACAGGCGGCCACTTTGCATGATTGATCGGAGATGAGGGTGATTTTGCAATAGCGGGGATAGACTTCGGTTACCCTGCCAATCAAACAATCTTTGTAAATTGCCACCATATCTTTGGCCACACCGGCAGATGAACCTTTATCCACCAGATAAAAATGGCTCTGGTCAGAAAAGTTTTTTATCAACACCTGGGCCAGCGTGGCTCGAGAAAAATCATACTGCTTTTTAAATTCGACCAGCTCTTGCGTTTCTTGCGCATAGCAGATCATGCCCTGCAGCTCAATCTCATGCGAGAGCAGATGCTCATACTCGGCCTGCAGATCCGCAAGTTTTTGCTCAAGCTCCGCAACTGTCTGCCGCTTTTGAAAGTACGCTTTGATGGGAGAAATTATGTGGTGCTGAATCACGAGCACCGGATAGGCCAATGTTGAGCTATACCGCTCAAGGAGCCCATCGGATCTAAACAAAATCTTATATCCCAGAAGAATACCGACCAGAATCGCCACAACGAGCACCCACCGGCTCTTTTTAACCCGTTTTTTCATATTCTGCACCTATCTTGGCACGAAAAACCTGCCGCACTTCATCAACTGAGGTTGAAGTTACCAATTTTTGGCGCAAAAAAGAAGCATCGGGCAATCCCCGAATGTAAAACGGCACATGCTTGCGAAAGACAAACAATCCATGGGGGCCATAATAGGCAAGCATCAGATCCAAATGCCTGAGCGCATAGTTTAAAATCTCAAGCGTGCTCACCTGATAGATATTCCCTTGAGAATGTTCACGCAACTCTTTAAGTTTCCAGGGCCTTCCCCAAATACCACGGCCAATTAAAAAGCCATCCACGCCCGTCTGCTCATGGACCATCTTGGCGGTGGCCCAATTTACCACACCACCGGAAACAATTACCGGGATCGAGATAGCATTTTTAACCTGCGCCACGAGTGCATAATCGGGGCGCCCTTCAAATTTTTGAGACTGCAGGCGGGGATGGATCGCTAAGGCATCAGCACCACAATCCTGGATCAATTTTGCTACGTCGATCGCATTCTGGCATTTAAAGCCGGCACGAATTTTTACGGTGAATGGAATCGGCACAAGGCGACGAAACTCTTTGAGGATCAAGGTGAGCCGCGGCAGATCGGCCATTAGTGCGGAGCCTGAACCGGAGCCGATCACGTTGCTGGCCGGGCATCCGACATTTAAATCGATCATATCAACGCCCCGTTCGAGCACCTTTTGGACCGCTGGCTCAATAAAATCTATTTTGTTGGCCGCAAACTGAAAATTGAGTGGCCGCTCGAGGGGAGAAAATTCTAAAGCTTTTATGCCGCCCTTCTCATTGGCCACACATCCGGTATGCCGCATCTCCGAATACAGAAGTTCGTCATGCGAAAAATCACGCACCAGGCGGCGAAACGGCGAATCGGTGATGCCGTCCAGCGGGCCGCCGATAAAGCGGGGGAATGAGAGCGAGCCAATTTTTATTTTTTCGTGCCAGTAATTAATCATATAATTTTAATTATAAGTAAGGTATTTTTATGGTTCGAGCCTACTCCGCCGTAGTTCTAGGCAACACACCTAGGCTATGGCATAGAGGCTACGAAGGCCGGGTACGCGAACTTCGTTCGCACTCACCACGAACGGACTAAATTCCGTTCGCCCCGAGTGCCTGTAAGGCGTATCGAGGGGTCGTCAAGCCCCACTACAGCAGTATAACGAGTAAAACTTAAAACCGATAGCGGGCCTTGATAGCCGGGCCATCGCGATTGATGGTGAGTCCCATTTTCCAGTTTTCTGACAGCTTGCGATCGATCACTTTGTTGGCTGCCAAGCCATAGATAGCGCCCAAACCGGCCCCGGCAATCAGCTGCGATAAGTAGTGGCG
Organism: uncultured bacterium; assembly: GCA_963836585.1. GTDB lineage: Bacteria > Babelota > Babeliae > Babelales > Vermiphilaceae > BTUB01. Next base: position 487,890 of record CAWIJV010000003.1, on the reverse strand, counting down.
ATTGCAATTAAGAAAGACAATGCCCAAACCCGCAGCAAAAAAGGTGAGCGGCACCGCCATCTTGTGGCCAAAACGAGTGCCATATAAGGTGGCAATATAGGCCGCTTGTGCCATGTGCCCGGAAGGGAACCCACCGCTACTGCGCTTGTGTTCCGCCATAAAATCTTCATGCCACGGCCGCAGGCAAAAATCGGTATCAAAGGTTTTAATCAGATCTTTTCCAAAAATCACAAACGGAATGCCCAAGAGCAACATCCAGGCACTTTCTTTCCACACCGGGTCGGATGACAAAAAAAGTTGCGAGCCAAAGATCACAATCGGCACGGCAAGACTAAAGCGCACCAACTCCTGGCACCATTTGGGGCACTGATTAATATTTTTATGACTGGTATGGCTAAAAAAGTGGCACTGGATACCATCATCAAATTGGCGCGCAATTAGATACGGGCACATCGTGGCGGCAATCACAATAAAGGTATCTTTTGAGATGATGTTGAGATTCAGATCGATGGCATCTTTTACGGCACTGCCAAATCCATTGAAGACAAAGCGGAGAGCCGGAGCGCCGGTGCGAAACTCCTTTTTAGGCCGATCGCAGGTATCGCACCACCGTTGTTCATACTCATAGGAAGGAAATGTGCATGCGAGCGGCTCATAAGCATTCAGGCATGCCATAGTTGCCACAGTGGCCATACTGATCTGCAGAATGCGCATCTGCCAGCACCCCTTCTTTGATATCTCTTATCCCTGGAATAAGGATACTTTAAAAAGGGAGGGAAGCTCAATAGTTGCCACTTCAAAAAAATTCTATACGCTTTTTTATGATTCACAAAAAGAGGAGAGATACCGTGAATAAACAGTTTCTTTTACTTACACTTCTAGCATTATTATTCTGCCCGGCTCACTATGCCATGGAAGATCAAGCTGCTGCCCAAGAAAAACAAGAATCTGATAGATGTTCCTATTGCTTGGAGGCTTTTGAGCAAACACAACTGGTGCGCAACCTTCCTTGCAAGCATCATTCCCTTCACCAGACCTGCTATAAAACATGGAACAATCTATCCAGGGCAAATTTAACCGATATCGGGTGCCCTGTGTGCCGCCATCCGGTCAAGCACTTCAAAATCGCCTACTCACATGATGAGATGAATCAACACACAAGCTTACTTACCAATGCAAGCGAGCACATCGCATCCATACATAATGATGATCTGCGGCATCTATTTACTCGTATTTCAACCGCGATTCATGACCAACGTCTTGATGAAGAATTTCGCAGAATAGTGCTCAACTCTTTTTTGGGATTTCTGCAAGCCGATCGCATAATGCCGCTCATTCCCAAGCTGATTGCAGAACGAGAAACATTGGATGATCAGGTGAATAGTCTTTTGGAACAGCAAGCTGATGATGCAGTAAGAATTAGCGCATTATCCGCACAAAATCCTAGGATCGCATTAAATATTTTTAATCAAAAAATCACAGAAAAAAATAAAACAATTTTAGAACTTGAACAAGCGAATAAAAAACTGCGTGAAGCAGTCTACACAGTAAAAAAGAAAAAGACGGCCCTTAAACATGCGTTGCAAAAAGCAAAAGACAAAAATGGCATAGCCCTCCACATGCTTAATTCTAAGATCTCAGCCTTGGGTGCCGTCCGAATACTTACCGGCATAGGTCTGGCAGTTGGAATCGGGTATGCTGCTCATCGCAGAGTAGCATCAAGTTCATGGGCAATTGATGCCCTGGCAACATCGTCTGCAGCAGCAATAACCTTTGTCGGAACGATGACAACAATGGCCCTTAGCTCTAGCATAACAGAAGAAAGGACTCTGATTGCCTATTTACATTCAGACGATTGATTGCTATTTTAACAGTTTTTTAAATGCGGCCGTATCATAGCGAAGCGTTACTTTCTTAGCCTTATGAATGCATCCCGGGCATAGATCCAGATGAACCACCCGATTTCCAATAATTGTTGGGCGGCGATACCCTCTTGGACTACCATTATACATTAGATAGGGCAGCAATCGATGCGCAAAATCTTTTTGTGTAATGAAAACTGGATTATTCACAAGATTAATTCTTTGCGCGCGAATTTTTTGTGCTATGTGCCCAACCGCAGCGCGGCCCTGATCGCCCGAGCTGGCAACCTGCACCATGAGAATCTGTAACGTATCGGGTGATATCTCTACAGCATCTTGCTCATCATCACAACCGGCCGTTTCTTCCGCGGTGGAAAAATAGCGATCAAAGGTATCCAAATCTTCAGCAATCGCACCGTCCAAGTGGTCATAAAATTCCTTGAGAGTTTCAGACTCTACGCTCTCTTTAAAATAGACTGCTTTAAAACCATTGGGGCAACAGGTATGTGATTCGAGCCTTGCAAACGGTGCTTGCATAGCAGCGGTAGAGCATGCAGCAGCCATTAAAATGAGTAAAAAAATCATGAGGTGTATATCCTTTACGATGTTATAGTATTAAGTTTCTCTTTAAGTTTTAGTGAAAAATCATTATACCTTCGGGTGCATGGTGTGCCATGCTGTTTTTTGTTCGTAGGCGTGCGCGGCCTTAAACATGAGCGATTCGCCCATATGAGGGCCAATCAGCTGGAAGCCGATCGGTAATCCGGATTTGGAAAAGCCGCACGGCAATGAGATGCCACAGTTGCCCGCTAAATTTACCGGGCAGGTGAAATAATCTTGCAGATCCATTTGCAGCTTATCCAGATCAAAAGCGCCGAAACTAAATGCAGGCGCCGGATGCGTTGGCATCAGAAGCAAACTTACTTCTTTAAAGGTATCCATAAATGTTTGGCGAATGAGCCCCTGCACCACTTTTGCTTTTTTAATATACGCATCAGCATGCCCGGCCGATAGCACATAGTTGCCGATCATGATGCGGCTGCGCACTTCAGGGCCAAAACCATCATGCCGCGTGTTGCAATACATACTTTCCAAGGTAGTCGCATCTTTGGCGCGCAAGCCATAGCGCACCCCATCAAAACGAGCCAAGTTGGATGCTGCTTCAGCGCGACTCACAATAAAATAGACTGCTGCGGAATAATCGATGATAGGGAGTGTAATTTTTTTTATTTTTGCGCCCATCGCTTCAAACTCTTTGATCACCTGCTCATTAGCAGCAACCACTTCCGGATCCATCCCATCAGCATGCAATGAGTTTTCTACAATACCAAGGGTAAAATTATCCGGCAGCTTTCCATCAAGGCCTTGGGTAAAATCTTGCGTCGGCTGTTGCACGCTCGTGGAATCTTTAGGATCCTGGCCGGCGATTACGGATAACACCAGCGCATTATCATAGACGGTTCGGGTTAATACCCCAATCTGATCAAGTGAAGAAGCATACGCAACCAAGCCATAGCGCGAAACACGCCCATAGGTCGGCTTACTGCCCACAATGCCGCAAAAGGCAGCAGGCTGACGCACCGAGCCACCCGTTTCAGAACCCAATGCCCACGGCACCAATCCAGCAGCAACGGCCGCTGCTGATCCGCCGCTTGAGCCACCGGGCACTCGGGCATTATCCCAAGGATTTTTTGTTTTTTGATAGCCGGACGTTTCAGTAGAACTGCCCATGGCAAACTCATCGCAGTTGGCGCGCCCGAGCAAAAGTGCCCCTTCATTTTTTAATCGGCTTGATGCAGTAGAATCGAAGGTTGAGACCATCCCCTGCAAAATTTTTGATGCACAGGTGAGCCCGCGATTTTCTTGCGCAATATTATCTTTGAGCAATCCGGGGATTCCTGCCAGCTTTCCCTGCTGTTTGCTGGCACGCAGCACCGATTCTTTATCAAAAATCTCCAGCGCGGAACCCAGATTGCCATCTTTTGCAGCAAACTGCGCGATGCAATGATCAAGCAACTGATCCGCGGTGATCTCTTTGGTATCTAATTTTTTACGTAACTCTTTGATTGAGGCAAAGGAAAGATTACTCATATCATAAACCTATTTTATTTATTCCACTCGAATGGTTCGATAACTCACGATGCTTCGACGAGCTCAGCACGAACGGGGCCCCCGATCATCCCGAGCTGGTCGAGGGACCTGAGTAGCCCATAGGGCGTATCGAAGGATGGTTCGATACGATCGCTTCGCGATCACTCACCACGAACGGACGGGAAAAGTTTCACTGTTCTAAAATTGCAGGCACCACAAAATAATCGGATTCAATCTCCGGCGCTTCCTGCTTGATGCGTTCAGCATCACACTTGATCACCACATCATCGCGAAATATATTCACATTGGCCACCTGCTGCGCTTGAGCGGTTGCGGCAACTTCGCAAACGCGTGCTGCGTAGCTAGCACTGATTCAAGTGTTCGTAAGCGGCGCAATCTCATCTTCATGAATAGTAATGCGCGACATTTGCGCGATTTTGAGTACTTCGTCTTTAGTGATACGGGTCATATTTTTTTCCTATGAACAATTATAATTCATGCGCCTTCCATTTGGCGCCGCGGAGCCGATTAATATACACAATGCTCATCAAACCATTGCCCACATAAAAAGAACCATACACGAGCAAAAATTTTATGGCCGGATCCACGATAGTCAATTGTGTCAAGAAATAGGAGACGGGGAAAAAGTAACCAATGCACACCGCCAACCGGGTCCACATGACCACTTTCACATCTCCGGCCCCTCGCAGAGCCCCTGAAAGTACCAATTGTATCAGATCAAAGAAGACCAGTATACTCAAAAAGGGAAATATCCGAACGGTCATAGAGGTAAAATCACCATTTTTGTCAAAGATGGTAAGCAAGCTGGCTGAAAAAATGCTAAAAAGGGCCAAAATAGAACAGACCATGATGGAAGCCAGAAAAACCACCTTCTTCAAATTACTTTTGATGCCTGCCCAGTTATGAATGCCATAATCATTACTCACTAAAAAAGTGATCACCTGGGCCAGCGCAATTGCCGGCAAAAACGCAAACCGTTCCAAATCTTTTACCGCACAAAAACTTGCCGTTGAACAGGTGCCCATGGTATTAAGCATTTTGCTGAGCCAGACATAAGCAAATGCCAGGGTTGCTTTATCAATAGCAATGGGCCAAATAACCATAAACAGTTCTTTATAATAGCTTCCCCCTTCATATCCTGAAAATAGTTGAATGCCATAGGCCCGATAGCGCGGATCATAGAGCACAAAAAACGCGGCCGCAATCGCCATGGTGATCGCTTGCAACACTGAGGCATAGGCAGAGCCATTAAATCCCATGCGAGGAAATCCATAGAGCCCAAAGATCAAACAGTAATCAAAAAAGGTAAATATCAGTGCCCCGATTACAAAAATATACATGGGAGTGCGCGTATTTTTGATCCCGCGCAAAAAGCCGATGAAAGCCAGATAGGCAAAGGTGAAAAATACGCCGATGGCGCGCAAGCGCCAAAAGGGAATTCCTAACGCAATAATTTCCGGCGATGCATTGAGCCAGTGCAAAATAAAAAAGGAGGTGCAGTATAATACCACTGCCAAAAAAAAACCGACCATGAGCGTGAACCAAAAAACATCTCTAAAGATGCGGCCCGCCTTGGTATATTCATGAAGGCCATTATGATTGCCCACTAAAATCACGGCGCCAATCGAGCAGGCCTCGGCAATTTTAAATAAAAGGTGCAGTGCATTATTGGTGGTTCCCAGCGTGGCATAGGCCGGTGTCGATTTAAGTAGACTGATAAAATAGGAATCGATCCAGAAAGGCAGCGCGAATATCACAAATGAGGTGATATATTCGGGTATAAAGTAGGCAAGTATGCGCCAATAGCTTTCACCATGCTGCTTATCCACAATTCCGGCAAAATAACTTGCCATCATCCCTTGTTTCATAATTATCCTCTTTATATTTCAAGGTTTTGCGTCCCAAGGGGTACGCATTATTTTTTTGTCGCAAAAAAAATAAGCCTTCTCACTCTATTCTGTATCGTATAGGTTGCTTCTTTTTGAAAGAATGGTTTTTCAGCCGCATCTATCTGCCACTCTTTTGATGCCCAGTATACCAACTGCTTATCCTGATAGGGGCAACTGGGTTTAAACATACGCATCAGTTCATCCGTGTGCAGCGATGCGCGCGCCACAAACAGATCAATGGGCTCATTGGTCTTGCGCAAAAAGGTACGCCAATCAATATCCATCACCATCGCACTATCAAGATCAAGTTCTGCCAGTACTTTTTCTAAAAACTCAACTCTTTTTTTGGTTACTTCAATCAGCATAAGATCCAGATGAGGAAACATAATTTTGAGCGGTATTCCCGGAAAACCGGCGCCGCTGCCCACGTCGGCAATCATGTTGATGGCATTCAGATCAGTAAATTCCGCAAGGGCCAAAGAATCTTGAAAATGGTAGGCGATGATATCTGCCGGATCGGTGATGGCAGTCAGATCAAAGAGCTCATTGTATTCAGTAAGCAACGCAAAATAGCGCACAAACTGTTGTTGCTGAACTTCGGACAGCCTACAGTCGGCAACAAAGGCTTGCCATTGGGCAAGCGAGAGTAATTCAGAAACCATAGATTTAGTTCCTATTATTTTGCTAAGGTTAGTATAAGCATAACGTGGAGAGATCGTATGAAGATTTTTTTTACATCATTATTCTTTATTTTAGCACTTTTTTTATGGATGCCCAGCAGTAACGGTGAGCAGTTGATTGTAGAATTTCTCAAACCCTATCCACTCGCCTCTGCCACCCAGGAATGCGCAAAAATTTCGGGCAGCCTCCACAAGCCGGGCACATTCAACCACTACTGCACCAAAAAACTTTTTGAATCATCCCTGGGCGGAATTTTTGCCACCTACGGCGGATTCTTAGAAGTTTCTAGCGCCATGGGAGAACTTTCTTTTCCCCGCAAGCATACCAAACCGTTTATTTATCTGATTGTTACCACTAAGATGACACCAATTGTTATGGCCGGCAATACTATTCACCACTGGGAACTTGAAGAAGGTGAACCGGTGGCCGTTTACAAATTTGAAGAACTGTATGATGCGGAATTTAAGGTTTATTATTGGCAAGCCACTCAAGAACCGATCCCTAATCACAACATCATTCCGCTTGAATCGATGGCAATATTTGCCGATCCGCAGTATGTCTACGTGCCCCTGGGAGTTAGCCTCATGAAAGAATCACCGCACTTGATCTTGCCCTCAGTATATATCAAACAAGGGTTTGACTTAGCCGGCGAAGCACTCTATATTCTCAATCTCTCGCTTTATTTTGGTGGCATAATTCCTCAGTATAAAAATGGCAAAGATCGCCTCAGTAGTCATTTGACATATTAGGAAAAGAAGCTATAACTTTCTAAGCGGCATAGTAACTGAATCTTAAAAGGAACCAAGAAGATGAAACTTCAGATTGCTTTTGATATTACTGATCTTGATACAGCCATAGAGCTGGCACAGAAAGTGGCAGAGCACAGTGATATCTTAGAAGTAGGCACCTTGCTGATTTACAAACATGGCGTAAAAGCAATTGAACGATTTCGCCACGAATTTCCCAAGCATACTATTCTCGCCGATGTAAAAATAATCGATCGGGGCAAAGAGGCCACCGCAATTATCGGCGCGGCCGGCGCTGATTGGATCACGGTGATGGCAGGCACGGGTAAAGAGGTGATTCACTCTGCTGCCACGATGGCGCACCAATGCAATATGAAAGTGATGCTCGATCTGGTGGATACCGGTTCACTGGGCCAATCGGCCCTCGATGCTAAAAATCTGGGCGTGGATGCGCTCTTGTTTCATCAAGCCTATGATGAAAAAGATGCCTTAATTTTACTGGATAAATGGGAAATGGTACGCGGCAACACGCCGCTGCCGGTCTTTGTCTCCGCCAAAATCAATCGCACATCGATCTTTAATATTCTCAACATCAAACCGGATGGCATCGTGATCGGCAAAAGCATCTTGGATGCTGACGATCCGGCACAAGAAGCCGAATATTTTTATAATTTGTGTAATAAGTAAGGCAACACTGTGGAAATCTCCGAAAAAGAACTCACCTATTTTATTGGCGAACCCTATCTATCACGTGGCAAGACATACTTTAAAGAAGGGCTTATCGAACTGCTAAAAATAGAAGATGAGAAAGTCACTGCACGCGCAGCAGGAAGCAGCATATACCGCATTTCTTTAACGCGAAAGAAACGCAAACTTTCCGGCCACTGTAGTTGTGTAGCATTCATTGAGTTTGGTCCATGCAAACATTTAGCCGCTACCGGCTTTGCGCTGATAGCACACCAGAAATCAGGTAATCAATATAAACCATCCGAAGAATATTTTGAGCGCACAGAAGCGTATGACAAAATCGAAAGAAAACTTATCCGCCAACCAAAACAAGAACTGGTATCACTCATCTTACAACTAACCAGTTATCATCCGGAAATAGTCGATACTCTCGACGAAATAATATGAATGATCTCACCGAGAGAATTGTGATCAACCCTGAAATCATGGTCGGCAAACCTATCATCAAGGGTACTAGAATTACCGTCGAGCATATTTTGGATCTTCTGGCTCAAGGCATCACAATTCCAGAAATTTTAGAAGATTATCCTCATTTACAAAAAAATGATATTTATGCCTGTTTAGCTTTTGCAAAAAAAGCACCCGAAATATTCTGAAAAAATTTATGCTATCTTTCGCACCTTGAGCAATTTGACAGCCTCTTCCCCTCCATATCTCTTTGCTCCACTCAAAGCAGTATTGCCCTCATTATCAGGAACCACTATATCTTCGCCGGCCCCATTATCAAGGAAAAGTTCTATGATATTGAAACGCCTATGAGCAGCAGCAATAAATAATGGTTTTAGGATTCCGCGACTAACATCAGCGCCATATTCAATTAATTTCTGAACTACCGCATAATGACCATCTCTGGTAGCGATTTGCAAAGGAAATTTTCCATAAGAATCGGGAATATTGGGATTCGCGTTATGCTCGAGTAAAAACTGATAAAAATCAGAAAGAATTCCCGCTTCTTTTACCGCAAACCACAATGCGGTGCATCCGGTATACTCTCCATCAGCAAGACGAACATTTGGATCTGCCCCTGCAAGAATGAGCTTCTCCATTTCTTGAACATTAAACTCCCCTCTGGAACATCTATTCACTAATATTTGCAATTGCCTTGTTAATTCTTGAGGTGACTGCACTGGTTGCATAGCAAATAGAGGTGAACTGGAAATGATGGTTAATGCGAGTAAAGATAATCTATTCATAGTTGTTCCCGGAATGTGCAAATAAATTTTGTGCGATAGACAATAATAGAAAGTATATTCTTCTGATGAACTATTTGCAAAAAACATCGTGGTAATAAGCATCTGCAAATTCAGTGACAACCGAAGTTTGACAAAGCTTCCGATTTGATATTAGAATGGCCAAAGAATTGTAATACACATATTCATGTAAGGAGACATTCATGAATTCACGTTTCACCATGGCAATTGCACTCTTACTATCGAGTTTGCCATATGCCACATATGCCACCTGTGACCGCGTAAACCAAAGTGACCTGGCACTGCTTGGCTCAGCATGCGATTGCCGCGCCGCGAATAGCAAACTTGTTGCTAATTCAGAAGATTGCAGTGTCTTATTAGGATACTTGGTTGGCAAAGAAATTTTGCCTGATTTACCAAACTGTTCATTCGATTATAAAGCGCGATGGAAGAAGTTTGTTACCAAATATGTAATCAACCGCCTCTTCCTCCATGATGCCATCAACTTCTCAGTACAACTGCCATCTGCCGGCGAAGTAACGGTATTAAATACCGATCAATTCTTGGAAGTAGCACTCGTTGTGTTCCATGATCTGATTCACCAAAAAGCTACTGGTGACATGGTGGTTCATGGCGCAGTAACACTCGCTCGTGAAGAAATAGTTGCAGCAATACTGTGGCTGTTGGGCGAATCAAATGTTGAGGAGCTGTTGCCTCAAGGTGTCACTGAAGGCGAACTGTACACCCAAGCTCGCAATGAAGTTGCACGCTTCTATGTTGATAAAGCGATAGCAAAACTGAAGTAAGCTTACAATATAAAATAAAAAGACGCCGAATTTGTTCGGCGTCTTTTTATTTTATTTAAACCATTTATTTCACAAACTGATCTTGATACAACCGCTGTACTTCATGCACCGTGGTTGCCTCATTGGCGCTTTTATCCGTGCGGTATCCCATGAAGCGTGGAAAGCGCAACGCATACCCGAGAGCCGATTCTGTTTTTGCTGCCGAGTGCAGCGGCGATACGGTGATCTCATCCGCACGTATTGCGCAGACAATTTCAGGATCCACCCAGACATCCGGATACAGCTCTTTAGCGCAGACAACATTTTTAGGTTGGTGAACCATTTTGATCGCATCACATTTTTGCTTGAGCTCTTTCCAATCTTCATCTTTGAGTCCGGTGCCAATCTTTGCCACCGTTTCAAAACGATCCTCTTTGGGATTATAAACACCCACCAAAAATGCACCGACCCCAAAATGCACCCGCTTGCCTTCACCGGCGTAATAGCCCAGGATTACGCAGTCCATGGTATCTTCCAGCTGGCCTTCTTCGGTCCGTTTTAATTTGATCCAGTTAAAATTGCGCTTGCCCGGCTGATAGATGGCATCCGGCCGCTTGACTACGAGGCCTTCCAGGCCCGCGGCGATATTTTGATTGAAGTAATTTTCCAGCTGCGCAGCCGTCTCCACTTTTTTTTCTTCGATCACTTTAATCAGCGGATTGCGATCGTCAAAAACTTTGAGCACCTGCGCGCGACGCTCCTCATGGCCAAGGCCCATAAGATCTTTGCCATTCAGATACATAATATCAAAAATAAACACTTGCAACGGAAATTCTTTGATCGCTTCTTCGATGCCGTGCTTGCGTTTGCGTTTTACCGTTTCTTGAAATTTAGAGAAGGTGCCGGTGTTTGGATCATACACGATCGCCTCACCTTCACAAATGAGTGATTTTACTGGCAACGTTTGGAATGCTTCTTTTAAATCAGGAAACATAGCAGACATATCTTGCAAATTACGAGAAAAGAAATGAATCTTGGGTTGCGCACTCGTTGTATCGACATGAATTTGTAACCGAAATCCGTCCAGCTTTGGCTGCGCAATGCACGGGCCGATTTTTTCTATAATCGCTTTGGGTGTCGGCAATCGTTCTGCAGCTGCGGGAATAATGGGAATGCCTACTTGGGGATGCGCTTGTTTAATTTTTGCAATGCCGTTTTCTTTGAGCTCTCGAGCGATCATGCCAATATCGGCACAGATATTATACGCATTTTCGATGCTATCGCGCAGCGATTTATCGCCGGTGATCATCCAGGAAAGCGCATCGACGATTGTCATATCAGAAAATCCCATGCGCAGCTTGCCAATAATAATGCGCACCACATACCGAGCAGAGAGCGGATCTAATTTTTGCAGAAGGGCCACCAGCTCTTGGATTTTTTCTTCTTGCGAGCCGGTACCCGAAATTTCTTCGATGCTACACAGCGCTTTATATACTTGCAGCACCGTTAAATCATCTTTTGGCCTCCAGGCATCTTCATCAATCACTAATCCTAGATCGCCCCGCTTTTTTGCTCGCTCGCCCACCGCCTGCTCAGTAAGATCCAAAAGATGCGCGAGCGCCTTGGCGACATTTTTTTCTGCTAAATTGAATTGGGTGCCGATATAGGGAGGATGCAACTGCCCGAGGGCCAGATTGCAGATAATATCTGCCTCATTGCTGTTTGCTGTGCTCAGCAAATCGGCCAGCATGCGGGTCATCTCCAAGCGGGAGCTGACTTGTTCGATATGAAAAAATGAATCGGAAACAGAAGAAAACTTCATGAGGCTTCGCTTTTATTGGCTACGCAGGGACTCGAACCCCGGACCTACGGATTATGATTCCGCCGCTCTAACCAGCTGAGCTACGTAGCCAAAATTTATTATTTCAAATATAGCACTAAATTCTTAGTTTTTGAACATTAAAACGGTTCAAAATGAAGCTAAACATCGATTTGAGGAAAAACAGACCGGTGATCAGGGTAGAAATAATACCCAGCATCATGGTGACCGCAAATCCGCGGATCGGGCCGGTGCCAAAATAGTAAAGCACGGCGCCTACAATAAAGGTGGTAATATTGGCATCCAGAATCACCACAAGCGCATCAGAGAAGCCATTTTCTACCGCTTTGCGAATGCTCAAGCCGTGCGCCAATCCTTCTTTAATTTGTTCATAGATGAGAATTGAGGAGTCGATTGCCATACCGATGGTGAGTACCAAGCCGGCAATCCCCGGCAGCGTGAGCGTAGCGCTCAGCCATGACATTGCCACCAAGATCAAGAGTAAGTTATAAAGCAACGTGATAAAGGCCAGAAGCCCACACAGGCTATAGAAAAAGAGACTAAACAAAAAAATCAGGCCCAAGCCCACCAAGCATGAGATCAGCCCCTGCCGGATCGATTCAGCACCCAGAGCCGGGCCAATTTGCCGTTCTTCTTCAAAGGTGACCGGAGCCACAAACGCACCCGATTTAAGCAAGAGCGCCAACTGCTTTGCCTCATCGGGAGTAAATTTGCCTTGGATCACACCTTCATGGCGAATAGCAGAATTGATATTCGGCGCCGTGATCACCACCCCATCCAGCACTACTGCCAGCGGACGATTAATATTTTTGCTGGTCAGATCATAAAATTTATCGCCGCCTTCGGAGGTGAATCTAAATTCAACCACCACGGAGGCACTAAATTCAACCACCACGGAGGCACGATCGCCCAAACGGGCGCGTGCATCGCGCAGATCTTTGCCACTAACTTCAGAAAATTTGGATACCAGGAAATATTGATTTGGTTTGCCATCGGTCTGATCTTGGCTCGGGAGAATCTCCATGTCACCGGGCAAAATGCCATCCAACTCATAGAGAATATCTTCAGGAGTTCTGCCGACTTTTTGCACTAATTTAAATTCTAGCAGTGCCGCTTTACCGATCATCTCTTTGGCTTGCTGTGGATCTGAAACATCCGGCAACTCAACAATGATATTTTTTTCACCTTGAGCAGCGATGGTAATTTCTTCCACACTTAATTTGTTCAAGCGGGTGCGCAGCACTTCAACGTTACGGCTCACCGCATCTTCTTTAATGCGTGAAGCAACACGATCGGGCAAGCTGAGCGTGACTATTTGATTTGAAGTTGCAATCACTAACTCTTTTTCTTGCGCTTGAATCAGTTGCGCAGCATTTTGCGCAGCGGCAGCAGAAGCAAAGGTGAGCATAATTTTTCCCTGCTCAACCGATTTAGCGGTCGGCATTTCTTTGCCCGTCTCTTTTAAGCGATTGGAAATTGCTTGTAATTTAGAAAGCAGCTCAGTCTCAATTGCTTTATCGGTTTGCACTTCTAAAGTGATGTAACTGCCACCCACCAGATCGATGCCGTAGCGCAACGTTTTGCGCAGTGGCCAGAGCAGATAACAAAAGAGAATGGCAAGAATTATCCAAAAAGAAAACCAGGAAAATAAACTGTTGCGGGAAGCGATCATAGCGAGCAACTCCTTACTACGGTAACGATTATTTCAGAATTTATGAATTGCCGAGGAGGGGACTCGAACCCCTACAGGATTTCTCCCGCAGCCACCTCAAGGCTGTGTGTATACCAGTTTCACCACCTCGGCGTACAAGGGAGAAATGTAGCATAAAAAAAGGCGCTAATCAAACCTTTTAAGGCTTTTCGGGCCGCGCGAGACTAATCTCTTCGCTGCCGCCACCAAACAGGCCGGTGATCCAGCTGAAGCCATCACCCAAAAGATTGCCTATTGCCACAAAGGGCGCTTTGAGATATCCCCAGATAGTGCCTAAGAAACCACTCGATGCTTCAGGTTGTGGCATTTCTTCTTCCGATTCAGTAGTTCTGCCCATTTTGAGCTTCTGGGCCTGCTGCTGAATATCGATGCCCTTTTCTTTTAGACCACCCATAGTAGTTTTAATCTTTTCAACTTCACCCTTCACGCGATCAACTAATTGATCAAAGTATTGGGAGAATGGCCCTGAAATATATGAGTTGATATTATTCAAATTGCGCCAATACGTATCCATACCATAGTAAAGCTCACGCGCTTTTTTATCACTCAGTTCGCGATTGATCGCCTTAAAGCTTTCCCATGCTTGCTGTTCATAAAAGCGCGCTTGATTGAGCTGTTCACTGAGCTTTAAAAGAGCGTCATCCAGAGCATGATCAATATTGGTAATCGATTGGATATTCTTTTGCAAATGATCAAGGTTTTTCTTTTCTTCAGCCAGCGCACTCAGAAGATCTTTTTCTTTTTCATTCAAAGCGCCCTCTTTATGCTCTTGCCCCAACTGCTCGGTGAGAAACGTAACCACTTCAGAAAGCTCGCCTTGGCTAAACCCTTGCCCCATATAAAAGGGATCAAGCGTATTGCGATCAAGATCGGTGCGGCGCGCATAATAAACAATACGCGATTCAAGAATTTTGTCCGCTAACTGCTTTATTTTTTCATAGGTTCGCTCTGCCTTTTCCCACCAGATCCGTTTATAGAGCCAGTTTCCTTTTGGCTCAGCCACATCAACGGTGTCGATGCCTTTGATCTCTAAGTCTTCAGGATGCTCTTCAGGAGCAGGTTGCTCAGTAGCAGGAGCTGCGGGCATAGCCTCTTCTATAGTCGGTTGCTTCTCAACCGACTGCTCAATCGGTGCAGCTTCTACTTTTGCCGGTTCGGCAACCGGCATCGGTTGAGTGGTAACTTCAGTATGCTGTTCAACAACTTCCGGTTTTTTTTCATCAACCGGCGCATTAGCCGGTTGAACTGCTTCGGGAGTCACCGCAGGCGCCTCACCGGCTCGCAGACTCATGCCGGTACTCATTACTAATGCAAGTATCAGTTTCTTTTGCATATTACAATCCTTTACACAGAACAATTACAATGTCTCTGAAAGTTCCTTCAATTCATTCATGAGTGCTTTAGAAAGTTCTTCAGCTTCCCATGAAGTGTAGCTCCAACGCACACCCGATTCAACACGGGCGAGTACCGACCTATCACTTTTAATATCGATGATATCAATACGAACAATATTCATCAATGGATGAACCAGAGATGGAGCTCGAACCACACCAGCACGGCCCAAAACACTATAGGCCACATTGCCTTCATCCAAGAAACAGAGCATCACCTTTTTTTGCCAGACCATATTATGGTAACCGGTGTGATCTTTGTTTATCGACATTAAAATACTCTCCAAGCCTTTTGGATAAATGCACTGAATGGGCGTAGTATGCGGTAATCCTTTTTCTGAGAATGTTGAAAGAACCGCAACGGTTTGCCCTAACTTCAAGACCCTAATCAGATCATCAGGAAGTTTTACACCAATATGTTTTGCTGCCATAGGAAAATCCCCACCTTATATCGTAAAAATCACAGGCTCAAGCGTGCTGCTATATCATTTTGCACACTTAATCCTGCCGTTGTTAAAACTATTCGATTATTGTTTTGTACAATAAATTTATTCTCTTTGAGGCATTGTACTGTTTGCACCAACGCAGCACATTGCTCCGGATCAAGACCCTCTACTAATGTTTCATAGTCAATTCCTTCCGCACGCCGTAACCCGAGCATTATGCGCTCTAAGTGCGCCTGTGCGGGCGTTAACATCTCGCTAAATGTAGTTACATCTTGCCCTTCTTTAATTGCTTGCAGATATTTCAATAAGTTTTTTTGATTTTGAAATCGGGAGCTGCCATCAAATGAGCAGGCGCCCAAGCCAACTCCTTTATAGGGTTTACGCTCCCAATAGATACTATTATGCCGTGATCGAGCACCCTTTTTGGCAAAATTGGAAATTTCATACTGCTCAAACCCATGCTGCGCCAAAAAACCGATTGTCTCATTATACAAATTGACCATATGCTCATCAGTATGCAAACTAATCTCTCTCTTTTTCACCCTAAAATAGAGCGGCGTCTCTTCATGCACCGTCAGAAAATAGACCGAGACATGCTGTATCGGCCAGGTAACCACCTTGGCGAGCAAATCATGCCATTCCTCCCGATTCACTCCCGGTAATCCCAGGATCAGATCAACGGAAATATTATCAAAATGCCGGCTGGCCTGATCAATAACCCAGAAAACATCAGCGCTGGTCTGTTTCCGATTTAAGTTGTTCAATACAGAATCCTTGAGGCTTTGTACGCCTATGCTCAACCGGTTTATTCCTGCCTGTTTCCAGATACTCAATTGTTCCTTTCGGACCGTGCCGGGGTTTACTTCAATAGTAATTTCAGTCTGCTCATCAAAACTAAACATATCTTCTAGTGTACCAAACGTGTCAAGTAGCAGGTCATCGGGCCAGGTGCTCGGGGTCCCTCCACCAATAAAGATAGTATCCAGATGCTGCTTGGTAGCACTGGCAGACGCATAGCGGATAATCTCCTGTTTAAGCATATCATGATACTGTTTCATAAAACTGTCTTGCCCGGCAATGGCAACAAACGGGCAAAAATGGCACTTATAGGGGCAAAACGGCCAATGGATATATAATGACCGAGTGGCCACGGAGCAATCATAGGTCATCTGGTTTTTCGTGCTTGAACTAAGAAGTTAATAAGATTTATGCTCGCTTCAATATGCTGTGCCAGCTGTTGGCGCACCGCATCTTCTCGCGCAAATTTTACCTGCGTCCCGGCTTGCGCAATTTCCAACAACCCGGCAGGCCGGGTTGCGAGAATATTTTTGGCGCTTATCGCATTTACCATCTCCTGATCCGTGTAGGTGGTAAATGGAGAACTATAATAATATTCAAAATATTTTTTAAGAGTGTTAGTGAGCATAAGATATGCCTGCTGCGCATCATCACGCGTGATGATCGGCATCGCCTGTAACTTTTTTAATGCAGCAAACGCGTGCTGCTCAGGCGAGAGTGCCGATTTTTTTCTACACGTTTTCCACCACCATAATACCACCATGAGCATCACCACTATCACGGCAATCATTATGCCATAAAATAGTCTCGTCTGCCAAAAGGGTACATGCCAATGGCCATAAATATCATATAATTGCTGAGTATCCATATCGTTTATCGCTTTCGAGCATGAAAAAAGTGAATAAGTTGGTCAATGAGTGGCTGCCGCATGGTGACATGCAAGCAATCGATACGATGCCGGGCAAATTCCTTATTCTGCGCATCAATACGAGCATTCAAGATAGTTTCAAGAGCCGCGGATGCTTTAAGAATATATTCTTTAGCCGTTTCAGGATCCTGCACCGTGATAAATCCCGAAAATGGTAGTGCTGTTTCAGCCGCATCAATAATTTTTATGGCAATCGTATCATATTGATAGGCAACATTTGATAATGATGACTCAAAATTTTCATCAATAAAATCTGAGATCACAAAAAGCATCGCATTTTTTTTGCGCAGACTCGCAAGCTGTTCCAAAATAGTTTTAAAATTGGTCTGCGCTCGCCGTGGTTCAAAAGAAAAAATTTTTTCCAGAACGGCGCTCACCTGTGCGCGACCCTTGCGCGGTGGAATATACCACTCTTTAGTGTCTGAAAATAAAAAGAGCCCCACCTCATCTTTTGCCAAAAATGCTGCATAGGCAAGCAGCGCAGCAATCTGCCGTGCGATGGTCACCTTCAATGTGGTATCTGAGCCATAAAAAGCTGAAGCCGAGATATCGAGCGCAATGAGAATGGTACGCTGCCGCTCATCATAAAATTGCTTAAGCAACAATTTATTCATGCGCGCAGAACTGTTCCAATCGATCGCGCGCACATCATCGCCCTGCTGATAATCGCGCAGCTGATCAAATTCGAGACTGCTCCCTTTTTGCGATGAGCGCGAATGGCCAAATAAATTGGCATGGATTAATCGTTTGCTATAAAGCTGAATTTGGCGAATCTGTTGCTGAACATCATTCATCATGCAAAAAGCGCTTCTTTTTTGAGAATTTCAGGAATCTCGATGGTGCCATTGGCCGTTTGATACACTTCCATAATCGCCACCATCAACCGGGATAAGGCCAGCGATGAACCATTGAGGGTATAGGCCAATTCACTTTTGCTCTCAGCCGTTCGCTTAAACCGAATCAGCCCGCGCCGCGCCTGAAAATCAGTGCAGTTACTGATGGAAGAAACTTCATAATAGCACCCCTGGCCGGGCAACCATACTTCAAGATCATAGGTTTTTGCCGAGGCAAATGAACAATCTTGTGCGGCTAATAAAGATACTCGATAATGGAGACCCAGTTTTTGCAAAATCTCTTCAGCACAGGCGAGCATACGCTCCTGCTCTTGATCAGCCTGATTTGGTTCACATAGGGTAAACAGTTCCACTTTCTCAAACTGATGAATACGAATGAGGCCCCGCTCATGCGCCCCATAGCTTCCTGCTTCACGTCTAAAACAGCTGGTCCAGGACGTCATGCGGATGGGCAACTGCTCTGCTGATAAAATTTTATCGCGGTACATATTGGCCAGATTCACCTCAGCCGTTGGGGTAAGATACAGTTTATCTTCCGGCACCGCATACACCTGATCTTTAAATTTGGGGAAGTTGCTGGCAACGGTCAGCGATTGCTCATTCACCAAATACGGGGGCAATACCGGCTCAAAACCATGCTTGATATTATTTTTAAGCATGAGCATGGTGAGCGAGTAGATCAAACGGACCGCATCACCTTTATAAAGAGCAAAATTACTGCCGGCCATTCGGGCGGCTGCATCAAAATCAAGCCAACCTAAAGCGGTGCCCAACTCTACATGGTTGCGCACCGGAAATGAGTGTTCACTCTTGGTGCCCCAGGTTTTTACTACGGTATTGGCCTCTTTGCCGCCTACCGGGATAGATTCTTCGGGAATATTGGGGCAGGACAAATAAAGATTTTTAAAATCGGTTTCCAACTGCTGCAAGTCGGCTTCTTTTTTTTTGAGCTGTTCGCTCAAATTAATTGATTCAAGCCTTATTGCTTCAAAACCTATTGAATTGGGGTCAATTGTTCCTTTCTTCGGTTTAACCGAATTTGCCAGCTCATTTTTTTTATGGCGCAGCGCCTCAACCTCTTGGCGCAGGGCGCGTAAACGCAGATCCCACTCATAAAGACGTTGTGCATCGTAGGCAGGATCTTTTCTTTTGATGAGTCCTATTATTTTTTCCGGCTGTTCTTTGAGGAGAGCCAAATCAATCATTATAACTCCAATGTTTCCACTCGCACCCTTCGACGAGCTCAGGGCGAGCGGAAGCTTTTTCCCGAATTCTTGGCGAATGGACAATGTGTAATTATACGCAATATAAAGCCATTCTACCCTTTTTAGGGCCGCTTGAAAAGCGTATAAAAATCAAGTATAAAAAAAATTAAGGTCGCCGAAGCGACCTTACTGAGTAATAGCTTATTTGAAAAGATTTTCAATTAACCAAGCTTAATTGATCGTACAACTTCTCTCAAATTCTTACCCGCTTTAAAACGAGGCACATTTACTGATGGTAAATCAATGCGCTGCTTAGTTGCAGGATTGATACCTTTACGTGCCGGACGACGTGACAACCAAAAGCTACCAAATCCGGTGATAGAAACTTTTTCACCGCGTTTTAAAGTACGTTCAACAATTCTTACAAAAGAATCTAAAACGCGTGAAACATCCTTTTTGCTAAAAGTTGTTTCTTCACTGAGTGAATTTATTAATTCACTTTTATTCATGGTTACTCCTGAATGGTTAAATGTTACACTGCTACTTCACTAAAACTCTACGTTTATTTTTTTTGTTATGGTTGTAACTTATACTAATTTTATTTACTAATTTGTCAAATTAACGCATATTATTTTTTAATGCAAAAAATTAATCATGAAAAAAGCTTTATTAATAAGGGAAAAATGCTGGTAGATACACACGCGCATATTAATATGATCGTCAAAAAAGATTTTGATAAAGCGCTCACCCCACAAGAAATTTCTGACGCGCAAGTAATTGTAACCGATGCGCAACAAGCCGGCGTTACCTATCTTATTAATGTTGGCACCTCCTTAACTGAAAGTAAAAATTGCATCGCGCTTGCGCAACGGTATGAAACTATTTTTGCGGTGATTGGAATTCATCCCAATGATCTCACCAACAATTGGAAAAAAGATCTGCAAGAGATAAAAAAATTATTACATGATAAAAAACGCAACAAAATTGTCGGCGTTGGCGAATGCGGATTGGATTTCCATTATCCTGATTATAATATTCAGCAGCAAAAAGATGCCTTTAAAGCACAGATTGAGTTGGCGCTTGAGCATGATCTGGCACTCGTGGTGCACAGCCGCGCAGCCGCTGATGAAACCCTCGCATCGATCGAAGAATATGCCGGTCAAATAAAAAAAGGAATCATTCATTGTTTCTCCGAAGATGCTTCATTCGCACGCCAAGTAATCGGGTGGGGATTTGCCATCGGTATCGGCGGCATTATCACCTATCCTAAAAATAATGCGTTGCGCGATATTGTAAAACAAGTGCCACTTTCTGCAATCGTATTTGAAACTGACGCACCTTTTTTACCCATTCAAGAGATGCGCGGCAAACAAAATCGGCCGCAATATATCAAGCAGATTGCCGAGTACGTGGCCAATCTTCGCAATGAATCTTTGAGTGTAGTAAGCACACAAACAACACAGACAGCGCTCAACATTTTTAACATCAAATAACTATTTATGCACACATCACTATCTTCTTTATTTTGCTTGGTAATATTTTTTTGGTCTGCAGTATATCCCATGGAGCAACCAGAATCTCATGCTCTTAAATCGCCCAAACCGGCCGCGCCAATGCAAAAACTCCCTTCATCCGCCGAGCAACTTTTTAAAGCGGATGCCGAATTTTTCGAACAATTCAATATGCTTGAAAGATACACTCGCCATGCTGGTAAAATAGCACCGCTGCTTGAGCCTCCCTTTAAAACACCGCTGCCCCAACTTGCTCAGTGGCGAGAATACTGGAAAACATTCGCGCCCACTTTTCTGGTAAACATCGAGGCGGCAAAAAAAATTATGCAACGGGCCGATCGCCATCTGGATACTGATGACCGTCAACCGGATTGGCATAGATCAATCTCTCTGCGCCGCCTGCTTAGCGCTCAGTGTTCCGAGCAAAATAGTTGCTACGCAAGATTGCATGGGCAGTTGCGGGCCCTCGCCAATGAATCATATGCCCCTTCTTTTGGCTTAGTTGCGACTATCGCTGAACTTGAGAAAAAATTAGCAGAGACTCATCATGCTGATTATAATCCAAAACTTCTTCTTATTACCCAGAACGCGCATTTTATACTCACCTTCCTTGATCATCAGTCAACGATTTTAATCGCCCTTGATGCACTTCACAAACTATTAGGCATGCGGCATACCAAAGCACCATCTCCTAAAAGCACCGATCCGGATATTCAAGAAGTTTTAGCCTTCTGCAAAAAAAGATCATTAGAATATCAACGGCAGCTTATCCGCGAGTTTAGACAAGAGGGAGAAAAGTACTTAAAGTCTCCCATTAAATCGCGCATCAGTCAGGATGAATTGAAATCATCTACGATTCTTATCAATGATCATCAACAAACGATGGCGCTGCTTTTTGAATTGGGCACCTTTATAACACCAACCTTTAGCCAAGCTGCCCATGATTTAACAGCAAGTGCAACTGCTTTTGCACAACGCGCAGCACAAAGCGTAAAAAATCCTGATGACAAAAAAGATTCCCCAGTTGCCATCCATCCAACATCTCCCGATATCCCGGTATGCAAACTGTTGTTGCTCCCGGCAACGATAGACCAGATAAAAAGCCTGAAATCTGATTATCCTCATTGTGGCTTTTGGCATTTAACAAAACCATTAGTAAATGGTGATAATGCATCAATTACTACCATTTATTTCTTTTCAAAAGGGAAAAAAATTAACTTGGGGCAAGCACATAAAGATAAGAGTAAAAAATCATTACAGCCCACTACTGCATTCCGATTTTTATCCGGCGATGAAGATCCGCCAGTGCAAGTCTGGCAAGACATTCAACGCGATATAAAAACTACTTTATGGCATACCAAAGGCGGTGCATATTACTTTCTGAATATTAAAGGTGAGGCCGCCTATCAAATAGATCATATTGCAGCATTCGTCTTATCGCAGCCCCAGCAACCGCAACAACCCCAGATCAAGCCAGAGGTGGGAGAGCGCGCCGATGATAAAAAAGAGCGCGTCGAAGGCGATAATAGTTGAGCAGTTTGGCCAACAGCCGCACGCCAGCCATGCGATTGCTATGGGGATCAAAATAATAAACCAGAGCTGATGGAAAATTCCTCGATGCCGCACCAAAAGCGGAAAAATTCCGAGCGCACCGAGCAATAATAGTCCCTGCAACCGCTCAGAAAACAAAAGTACCGCTGCAAGCAATAAAACCACCCAATAAAAGATCTTTTGGCCCTTACTTTTGGTGTCCACATCAGGAAAAAGCGAGCCCAGCAAACAAAATAACAGCCATTCCAGGCCGGTGGCCAGGGTGATCGATTTGTATGAAATAATCATATAGAGACTCAGAAGGTAGGCAAAAATCCCGCCGGCCAGATGGCCCTTATAATTTGGCATAAAACTCTCCTAATTACTCAATTTTTACTTGAATTTACACCCGGTAGTATACACTCAATAGTATGAAAATTGCTACAACATCCTGCCCTCCCAACACAGCTTTGGTCAAGGGCAGCAAACTATGGAGTTAAATTATGACAGAAACACGTTTAATTAAGCTCGTTGCCACTATTTTGAGCACTATTTTTTTAGGTGTAATCCTCTACTCCTCATTGCCTTACTACGTTTTAGAACCGGGATATACCGCCCTTCATATGCGATTAGGCGCTTTCAAGACAGCCCAGATGGAAGCAGGGGCCTATTTTAAATTACCGTTAGTGGATTCGGTAATATTCATTGATAATCGTATCCAAAAATCGGTCATCGAGACAAATGCTTTATCCAGAGATTTGCAACAAGTAGCCATCGGGGTCGCCATCAACTATCGCATTAGTGATGCCATTGCATTGTATAAAACCGTTGGGGTAAATTTTGAGCAGGTTATCATCAATCCGTTCGCACAGGAGTCGGTAAAAGCAGTTTGTGCAAAATTTACTGCCGAAGACTTAATTCAATATCGGCATGAAGCAAAAGAAAAAGTATTCGGAGAACTCAAAGAGCGACTGGCATCTCTTAACATCGCTTTAATCGATTTTAACTTTATACATTCTGATTTTAGTAGCGAGTTTATACACGCCGTTGAGCAAAAACAGATAGCTATCCAGTCGGCGATCACCGCTAAGAATCTCACACAAAGAGTAAATGAAGAAGTATTGCAGACCAAAGCCCGTGCCGAAGCGGAAGCATATGGGTTGAAAATAAAGCGAGAATCAGTCACCCCAGATCTGATAGAACTGAAAAAAATTGAAGCTTCATTAAAAGCAATCGAGAAATGGGATGGCAAGCTGCCACAAGTGTCTTCACAGGCAACACCATTTATCAGTATGACGCTATAAGTAGAATAATCTAACTCAACCGCATGAAATGGGTGCCGGGATAATAAAAACTGAGCACTGATTTATAATCGTATCCTTGTGCCACCATTTCACGAGCGCCCCACTGGCATAATCCCAGATGATGGCCAATTCCTCTGCCGGTAAACCTGATATGAGATTTACTCATTTCCACTTCAAAATAAAAACTTCGCACTTTGGGAAGCAAGGAATATAATTTTTTACCCGATATCTGATGCGTTTTATGCTTAGTTTTAACCGAAACTTGCTCCACCAATCCTGCCCTATCGGTTTTGGTAATCTTTATGCCATGCATATTTTTTAGGTGCTTGATCTCTTTTTTGAGTGTCTCTTCAAGATGCGCAATCGGATATTCCACCGTCCAATTATATCCGCGAGAGCCTTTGCAAAACGTGCACACATAATTGCGTGCCAGATACGGAGCATTGGTGAAATCAACGCCATGAATATGCGCGGGGATTATTCCCCCGCAACAGGAATCAAACATCGCAACAATAGGATTATTATTGCCGTCAGCCAAAAAGATGCCGGCCGTTTGCGCTACCGCCTCTTTGAGCACCGGATCGGCATGAACCCCTGAATAGGTCTGATGCTTATTAGTATTTTTTACATGATAAGGGGTGGTGATTTTATTATTGAGAATCACGCCGATCACATAACTGCGGGATGCAATCGCAAGTGCTTTATTTATCTCGAGTGGCCATCCCGGCCAGCTTTCAGTGCGCAGCACCGAACAGACATACTCTTCAATATCAAGGGAATTAATGGCATGCACGGCTTGCTTATCGGCGGTGAAGAGCAAATATCCTTGATACTCTTTTGATTCAAAAAAAATATTGCCCTGCTCAGGAATAATATAAAAACGCTGGTGCGTAATCGGCTCCCCATTGATCAAAAATTTCTTATTCTGGTAGGAGATGATCAACTTTTTCGTCTTAAGCCGGTGTTTAGTTTTTATTTCTGGATCAACCAGAAGTAAATCAGCTGCGCTGGTAACAGTCCATTGCATGTCAAAATTTTTTGGCGATTCGGCCAGGAGAACGCGAACGCGATCGCTGGGAAAAATGGAGGAGAAAAATGTGAGGCTGAGCGCGATGAGCGCTCTTTTACCAGATAATGCCATGTTCATGCAAAAATGCTACCACATCACGAGGAAGAGACTTCTTACCATCAATCCCTTTATTTGCCATCGCATCGGCCATCTCATTATGCTCGCGCAACACATGCGCAATCGCATGATGAGTATCTTTTAAAAGATGTTTGGCCAACAGATGCAACGGCTTCAATTCAGGGTGCTTCACCCGATACTCGCCCTTAAATTGGCGCACCAAAAGTTGCGAATCAGAAATAATATCAATATGATCATGGGCATCCGCCCATTGCTTAAGATAGTATAAACCGATAATCAGTGCACCATATTCTGCCTGATTATTAGTTTTAGTTCCTAAATAAAATCCCAGTTTTTTGAACGGCTTATCATTTTTGGTAACATAGATTCCCGCACCGGCAGGCCCGGGATTGTTACGCGCGGCACCATCGACAAAAAGTTTCCAATGATGTGCCGTGGGCAGGCAATGTAGTTCTTTTTCTTCAGACCCAAAGATCGATAAATTTTTATGCGCCATATTAGTGCCCCTGCGCTTCGCTCATATACAAAAGCCGATAACAATCTTTGCACTGCACCAATTTTCTATGCTTTAAATCATTCATATCTTGCGCAGAGATTTTATAAAAGCAGGCGCTGCAACTGCCATCAAGTACCGGCACCACCGGATCCTTTACTCGCGTACGCATGATCGCATATTTTTGAAGCCACTCGGCAGGCACCTGTTTTTCTTTTTCAGTACGAACGCTCATAAACTGCTCAATCTGCTTTTTTAATGCATCAATAGCATCTTTTTCTTGCTGACTACTGGCCTGCAACTCCTGCTGGCGCTGCCCAAAAACGGCCGCTTGCGCTTCCCACTCTTTTTTGCTTTGTTCTAATTGGTTCCATGCGCCAATGAGCGTATCTTCCAACGCATGTTGTGATTTTTTAAGCTGATCAACTTCTGCTTTGATCGATTGGTATTCTTTGTGATTTGCCACTTGTTCAAGACGTGCTTTCTTATCTGCCTCTTGCTGATCGAGCGATTTCATCTCAAGCTCTTTGGCATCAACCTCTTTTTTGTTCTGATCATAGCGCGCCTTTACCCTCTCAACATTGGATTGCTGCACCTGCAGTTCCTGCTGCCAGGCAGCTATCTTTTTCTCATGCGCGGCAATCTGCGCATGAAAACCATTGATACTTTGATCAACTTCAACGAGCGAGATAAATTGTTCAAAGGGCATTTGGTATCTCCTGGCGAAGTATGGTGGGCCCACCAGGACTCGAACCTGGGACCTTTCGGTTATGAGCCGACTGCTCTAACCGACTGAGCTATGGGCCCGTATTTTTTGGCACAGTGTCAATGGTAAGGGAAAAATGGCCGTTTGCCAAGGGGAAGTTGGTCTCACCATCCCCGTACAATCTCCAAAATCTTTTCTTCTTCTGCCACACCAATCACCGGAAGCTCCAAAATAATCGGCACTTTTTTGAGGCTATCATGATTCACAAACTGCTTGAGAACCGGCGCCAAAAGACCATCCCCGATCTTTTCATGCCGATCGATGCGGCAGCCTTTGGGCTGCTGAGTATCATTCAGATGAATCAGTGCGATATTTTCTAATCCCATGGTGGTATCCACCAGCGTTAAAAATTCCTGCTGCCCTGCAGCACTCAAAATATCATAGCCATACGAATGCGCATGCGCGCTGTCAAGGCAAAACTGAATTTTTTCCGGGTGATCAAGGAGTTGCCGCAGCTGCAAAAAATCATCCAGGTCACCACCAATAGAGCTGCCCGCATGCGCAGTATTTTCTAAAATAATTTTTATCTCATGCTCATGTTTTAAAAGCCGATTAAGGCAATGCGCAATTGTTTTGATGCCCTCTTTTTTGGTGCGCCCTTTTTTGGCCGCTCCCGGATGAATAATGATATGGCTGAATGCCAATCGCCTTGCCAAACCCAGCTCGCGCGCCAGCACTCTATTTTCCACCGGATTATAGGCTAAATTGATCCAATAGGATCCATGCAGATACAGATTCGTAAAACGGCCGCGCCATTCGCTCAAAAATTGATCCACTTCTTCTTGCGGAGGATTAATAATCTTATTAATTGCCTGCTTAATAAAAAAGCATTGAAAGATCGGCATGCGCAGATGATAGGCAGCGCGCGCCACATCAATAATCGTATCGGTATACCGAAGATGCAATCCTACTGGTCGCATGGAATTCTTGCCATAGCAAACACCATCTTAGTGATCTTTGCCAATCCTTCTTGAGTTTCTGATTCAAAACGCATATTAATCATCGGCTGCGTATTTGAGGCACGCACGATGCCCCAGCCATACGGGAGCGTGAATCGCACCCCATCAAGGGTGGTCAACTGTGCCTCGCTCATCTTTTGCAATTGTTGCCGTACCTGATTGATTATCTCTTTTTTGCGATGCTCATCGCAAGGGATTCTCAAATCGGGCCCGGTAAATCGGCTCGGAAACACCGCCACCAGTTCTTCCAAAGATTTGCCGGTGGTATAGATAATTTTTAGCAAGCGCATCATGGCGTAAATCGCATCATCAAAACCAAAATAATCATCCACAAACATAAAATGGCAGCTCAATTCACCACCCAAGAGTGCCTGATGCGCCACCATCTGCTCTTTTACAATCGCATGGCCGCACGGGCTCATGATCGGTTTACCGCCCCAGCTAGTGATGAGCTCCACCAATCCTTGCGATGCTTTCACATCAAAAACGATCGCCGCTCCCGGATGCTCGGCTAAAATTTCACGCGCAAAGATCGCCAGCAGTTGATCGCCGGGAATTATTACTCCCTTTTTGCTGATCGCTCCCATGCGATCGGCATCACCATCAAAGCCGATGCCAAACTGCGCATCGGTGGTGGCCAGCAATGCTTTTACATCCTGCACATTTTTTTCAACCGTCGGATCAGCCTCATGATGCGGATAGTTGCCATCAATTTCACAGCATTGCAATCGCACCTGCTGCCATCCCATCGCCTGCACCAAACGCGGAATCACGGCTGCTCCTGCGCCACTGCCGCAATCGATAATAAAAGGAATTTTCAGATTTTTTAACTGAGCAAAATGGTTCACCATCCAGGCAATATATTCATCTAAAATAGGATATTCAATTATACTTCCGCCTTTGTCGGAAGTATGAGAATTTTGCAGAAACTCTTTTGCAAAATATAGTCGCCTGATCTCTTGAATCTGCTTGCCCCACACGCAGGAAGTGCCCAGGCAAATCTTTATACCATTATATTCTTTGGGATTATGAGACGCGGTGATCATCAGCCCCATATCCACCGGCAACCGATGCAATGCAAAGTACAAAACCGGTGACGGGCAGATACCGATAAAAGTTACGCTGATCCCCGCATCCACCAAGGCAGCAATCATGCGATCTTTAATGAGCGGTGAGCTGAGCCGCCCATCCATGCCCACCACCACATGCTGTATACGCGCACCTTGGCCGGCCGCATAGGCAAGAATTGCGCGCGTGAGATCATACGTCTGATCGATGATCAACTCGGTGCCCACAATGCCACGGATATCATATTCTTTGAAAATGTTTGCTTGCATAGTCTTGAAATCCTATCAGGGCCAATTGCATGCGTCAAATGCCCTAAAATGGTGATATGTTGAATTTTCGACCATGGAATGCTAGTTTGATATGGTAATTTCGACCATGAAGTTGCAAAAACTGGTTGGATTTTTAACCATGGAGCCCCATGAAACGCCTTGCGGACCACTATTTTTCATTATGGAAGCATGATCCTATTCGTAAGCCACTGTTATTGCGAGGGGCTCGCCAAGTTGGCAAGACCTATTCGGTGCGCAAGCTGGGTAAAACCTTTGAGCATTTTATAGAAATCAATCTGGAAGAAAATCCTCGGGCAAGAGAAATCTTTGAAAAAGATCTGGTTATTGAAAGAATCATACGTGATATTTCGCTGTTCACAAGCCAGGATATCATTCCCGGAAAAACATTATTATTTATTGATGAAATTCAACTGGTACCGCAGGCGGTTATTGCGCTTCGTTATTTTTATGAAAAAGTGCCCGAATTACACGTTATCGCAGCAGGCTCTTTGTTAGATTTTGCGATCGCTCAAGTAGGAATACCGGTTGGGCGCGTCCAGCTCATGCATATGTATCCCTTATCATTTATTGAGTTTTTAGCGGCGCTTGATGAACGTCAAGTAATCAAAGAGATTATGATTCATACCCTTGATCATGAGCTCACCTCGGTGATTCATGAAAAGATATTAGAATATGTTGCGCATTATCAGGTGATTGGGGGAATGCCGGCAGCGGTAGAAAATTGGCAAAAGAATAAAGATCCTCGCGTGTGCCAACGCATTAATTCATCAATTTTGGGTACCTATCGGCATGATTTTGTAAAGTATGCAAAACAGCATCAAATTAAATATTTAGAACTTCTTTTTAAGGAAGTGCCGCGCCAATTGAGTCAAAAATTTAAATATAGTGATGTCGAAGGTGGATATCGTAAGCGTGAACTTGCGCCGGCGCTCGATCTTTTAGAAACGGCAGGACTCGTGCATAAAGTACATTATTCTGCAAGCCAAGGTTTCCCTTTTGGCGCGCAGGTTAATCCACAGGATTTTAAACTGATATTTCTTGATATTGGGTTAACACAAACTGTGTTATCCCTTAATCTTCCGGATTGGTTTCTTAATCCACGCGCTACACTCATTAATAAGGGGGCCATTGTGGAAGCATTTGTGGGGCAAGAAATGCTTGCATATGCCGATCCTTTTATTACGGCTGAACTTTTTTATTGGCATCGAGAATCTCCCACGAGCCAGGCTGAGATCGATTATGTGATTCAACAAAAAAATTCAATTATTCCTGTTGAAGTGAAAGGCGGGAGTGGGAGAGCGCTCAAAAGTATGCATCTTTTTCTCGAGAGCCATACACAATCTCCTTATGGGATTCGTTTCTCTACCAATAATTATTCATTATTTGAGAAGCTCCATTCCTATCCGTTGTATGCGATCGCAAAAGTTATTAGCGCGAATAATTCCGAGCTTCTGCATGCAGCTAACTTACTTATTTGACACAACATCACGATTAAATTTAAAGCCTTTGGTACGAATTCGCATGGCCGTTAACTCCCGTTTTTCTATCTTTTGAGGTGCTGCTTCCTCAACTAAGATAATCACCCGACATTCTTCTTTTACTTTTTGCAAATACCGGTGAGGTATTTTGATAGCACCATCTTCAACTTCGCCAACAAACTCTATTGCTTGCATAGAAAAATCTCCTTATCGTTATTTCACGTGACAGGGCCGCACATCCAACAGTTCAACATCAAAAACAAGCGTCGCATGTGGTGGAATTTTAGCGCCGGCACCATAGGCGCCGTAGCCTAATTCCGCCGGAATAATCAAGCGGCGTTTTTCGCCCACCTTCATGAGCATCACCCCTTCATCCCATCCTTTGATCACTTGCCCTCTACCGATTACAAATTGGAACGGCGTGCCCCGATCACGGCTGCTATCAAATTTTTTATCGAGCATCGGCTCACCATTTTTATCAGCCAGCCATCCGGTGTAATGAACAATCACAATATCCCCTTTTTGAGGCTGCTTTGCTCCTTCCGGCGCTGATTCGGTAATCTCATACTGTAGTTTTGACGGTAATGTTTCTCTTTTCATCGTTGTTCCTGTTGTTTGTTTTTTAGACTGGTCGCAAGAGGCCACACCAATAGTAATTGCACTTAATAATAAGCAAATTAACAGTGGCATTCCTAACATTTTCATCGTAGTTCTCCTTATACATGTGAAATATATAAACTAATGGTAACAATATACCATTATAACTATTTTTTTTAAAAAAGGGGCTCCGCGCCCCTAACCCGCGGCAAGGGTTTGGTGCAAAACCCTTGCAACCCCTGCACACGGGAGTACCCGTGACCCCTTTTACGGCCGAACCCGGCTGGCCATTTATCGCCGTGGGCGGCGAACACGGCCATCCTTCCGCTCCCCGAGCAATCAAAAACAATTGCTCGGATGAGCTCGGTGCGACCTACATAAGAATTTAACGCTTTATACAACCATTACTTGTGGACTTTTTTACAGCGGGTCACGTTACCCCCGCTTCCATTTGTTTTTGTACATGATTAGGTTTTTTTACAAAGACAGAGCCGCTCGAAAAATATCTTTTCAATAATGCAAAAGTCCGTGAAGCCCCACCGACATGGGGATGAAGCGCCCCTTCGAGGGGCGATGAGCCCCTGAGTTGGGGCGGCTATATTTTTTTCTTTTTTGCTTCCTATAGCCGCTGTGAACCGCCGATGCAGCGCAGCTGCAAGGCGTGTGAGGATGAGCGGCGAAAGAAAGGGGGTTTTTTAAGGGGGCAAAGCCACCCTTAAACGCCCGAGATGCAAGAGTGTGGGCGAGCACACTCTTGCCCATGGCCGGAGGCCGAACAAAAAATAACCCCCTTTGGCCCCGGGGCAAGGGGCTGGGAAGCCCCTATATAAAAAATAATTCTTAGTACCAGGCTGGAAGCCATTAAAAAAAAATAAACCTTTTACTTCAGAGCTATCAGTTGGGCCATCAACTGTCGAAGCGCAGTGATCTCCACCGTATGCTGTTGCAACTGCTGCTGCTGAGCGCCTACTTGCACCGCCATGGCAGCTTCCATTTCCTGAATTTGTTTAAGCAGCAACGGAATCAGCGCCATGTAGTTCACTGAATAGATCTCGCCTGCTTCATCCCGCACCACAATTTCCGGGTAAATCTCATTCACCTCTTCAGCGATCAATCCATATTGTTTACTGTTGCTCGCATCACCTTTGTAACTGAATGTCACCGGGCGTAGTTTGAGCATTTTTTCTTGTTGTGAATGCATATCGGCAATATCTTTTTTGTAGCGAAGCGATGATGGCACGGTGCCTAATTGGCCATTAGTACTCACATATACCGGAAGCGCTGATCCGGTATTATTACCGGTTACACCAAAAATGCCCGCAATAAAACAGGTATTTTGCTGACCGGATCCTGAACCCTGCGTGCCAATGCGAATAATATTTTGATCGCCGAGGGCACCCTGATTACCAATATCAATGTTATTGCTTTCGCCGCCGGTAAAATTTATGCTAGCATTATTACCAATGGCAATGTTAGTAGAGCCTGTTCTGTTGTCAGCGAGAGCATTTGGACCTACAGCAACATTATTAGAGCCAGTATTATTTAAAAGTGCAGAATTGCCTATGGCAACATTTTGATTAGCTCCAGCACTCTGGCGCAACGCAAATTGGCCAATTGCGATATTATTTGTAGCATTTATAGCATTTTGCATTGCGCTTTGACCTATTGCTATATTTGTGCTTACACTTGAAGCATTCCCCATTGCAGAAGCACCAACTGCAATATTCGTAGAACTTCCTGTGCTATTTTCCATACACTCATATCCAATCGCAACATTCATATTGCTATTCCCGCCATTTTCTAATGTTAAATAACCAACAGCTGTATTTTCAATTGAGTTATTAGCATTCATCATTGATTCGTAACCAATAGCAACATTGAGCGTAGAACCAGAAGCATTTCTCATGGTAAAGCTACCAATAGCCACATTCTGTTGCATACCAGTAACATTTTGCATCGTTTCGTGCCCAATACTAACATTAGAATTACTATTAGCACCAATTACCAATGAAGAGCTTCCTATTACGACATTCTGATTTGCTCCAGTAGCATTTTCCATGCAGAAAGAACCGATTGCAATATTATTACCCCCTGTCGCATTCGCCATCGCAGATCTACCGATGGCAATATTATTACTTCCACTCGCACTGCTCATCGCAAAATAGCCGATTGCCACATTACTGATAGTGGCAGTATTATTATTGAGCGCACTACATCCCACCGCTGTGTTATACGATCCAATATTATTTTGCAATGCATTTTCACCAAGCGCCGTGACTCCCGTACTACCATTAAATACGTTATTGGTATTATCGCCCACTGAGAGATTACATGCTGCGGCATTACTTGCGCCAGTTGTGTTGAAATTTGAACCGGTAATATTACCGCACACATTTAAATTGCCACCGATACCAACACCGCCAGAAACAATGAGGGCGCCATTTGCGCAGGTAGTACTTTGCGTAGTGTTGCTGATACTTACTGGCCCTGTCACGGTAAGATTATTCACGGTGAAAGTGTTCGCACTCAAGTTATTAAAGCTGCCAGTACCACCAGTGAGTACATTCACCGTTTCAGTATTAAGTGTGCTGTTACCGGTCACGGTAAGATTTGCGAATGAAGCATTAGCGCCCGTTAAATTGGTCACCATGGTGTTACCACACACATTCACATTACCACCAACTCCCACACCACCACTTACTGTAAGCGCACCATTGGTGCAGGTGGTGCTTTGCGTAGTATTACTGATGCTTATTGGTCCTGTAACGGTCAAATTGTTCACCGTAAAATTATTAGCAGTCAGATTATTAAAACTTCCAGTGCCACCCGTGATCACATTTACCGTTTCAGTATTAAGAGTGCTGCTACCGGTCACCGTAAGATTTGAGAATGCACCATTATTTCCAGTGAGATTATTTACCGTGACATTATTCAGTTGAATGCTTCCCGTCACCGTCAAATTATTAATCGTGGCATTATTATTCACCACTAGATTATTCATGGTGCCCGTTCCATTCACCGTAAAATTGTTGAAGGTTACATTACCGCCGGTGAAATTTACATTGCCAAAAGTTCCAGTGCCGCAAACATTCAAGTTGCCACCGATACCCACACCGCCACTCACGGTGAGTGCGCCATTACCACATGAAGTGCTATTGATAGAGCTGCCGATACTCATGGTACCACCCATTTCTTGATTTCCACACACGTACAAATTATCCAAAATTCCAGCACTGCCCAATACTTCAAGTGGTAATGCTATTCGTGTACCAGTGCAGGGAACAGATCTCAGTTCATTATTTAAGAGCGACACACTTCTGGCACCGCCAGCAGTCACCGCACCGCAAACATTGATACTCCCCTCAACGCCCACATCACCGAAAACCACAAGCGCACCTTCGGAGCATGAAGATCCGGTTGCCGTAGAAGTGATGATCACCGGACTTCCAAAAGTTCCAGTGCCGCAGACATTTAAGTTGCCACCGATGCCCACACCGCCATTAGGCACCGCGAGTGCACCGCCGGAGCAATTGAGGCTTTGCGTCGGATCCAAGATTATGAGCGGCCCCGTGAAACTGATGCCGCCCGTTGCGGTGATCGCACCGCAGACATTCAGATTGCCCATAATGCCAACACCACCGTGAACTACGAGTGCGCCCTCATCACACGCGAAACTTTCGGTGGTGTTAGTAATTGTCACCGGACCTTCAAATATGCTGGCACCGGTTACCGTTAAATTGTTAAAAATGCCCGTATTGGCAATGATAATGCCATTCACGCATACGTTACAAAATTGTGCTGAGTTGGCCGGGCAAGATGCATTTAGGAAATTACCATAAAGGAGAAATGAGAGAGAGAGAGAGAGAGAGAGAGAACAACTATAGGCTTTTTTGATACTTCGGAGGGTCTTCATGGCCACTCATCCTTTTTTAGATGGTTAGAAAATACTCCCTCACACTAGCAATTTTCTGGAATGCCTGTCAAATTTTTCCCATAACTCTTCTAATCAGTTCCTGCTTATCCTTGATCCCTTCATCAATTTGGATATCGTATGCTTTTTTGAGCAGCTCACCCATGGCCGGGCCGGGCGCCATCATGCTCAGCAAGTCACGCCCTTGCAAGATCGGCGCTTCAGGTTGCGTGGCCACGTGTGCTTCCTGTGCCATACGCAAAAATTGTTCAACGAGTGGCACATCGATTGATAAGGGAAGTGACGATACCGGATTGCGCCCGCGGCTATCGGCAAACGCAACTTTGGTGAGCAGCTCCATGCTCACTTCAGGCGCTAATTTGGTGGCAAGCCGTTTATAGGCGGATAATTTTGCGCCATTGGCCGGCAGGAGCCCGGGGGCCATATGATGGCGAACAATCTTTTCAACCGCGGCAATCAGATCAACGCGGCGCGTAATGCGTTTGAGCAGTGCGGTGGCCAGCGGCACGCCGTCAACCTCATGCCCATGGCTGCGCACCCTGCCATCAATCATGCGGGTGGTGACCGCTTTGCCCAGATCGTGGCAAATCAGCGCATAAAGCGCGATCAATTTTTGCTGCGAGCTATCATATGATAATGGTACGCCCGCATCGAGTGCTTGCATGGTGTGTTCAAACACATCGCCTTCCGGGTGCCATTCCGGCTCTTGCTCCACGCCAACGGTTGCTGCCAGCTCAGGGAAAATTTCTTGCAGTCTGCCGATGGCTTTGAGCCAGCGCAATCCAAGGGATGGGCGTGCAGATTTGAGCAGCAGCTTATCAAATTCCGCCTCGATGCGTTCAACTGAAATGCCTTCCAGGCTCATGCGTGCGCAAATTTCATTAAGCTGCGCGTCCGGTTTAAAATCGAAGCGCCCAATAAATTGCATCACACGAAACAGGCGCAGCGGATCTTCTATAAAGAGTTTTGCGTCCGGCGCGCGTAAAATTTTCTGCTGCAGATCATGGCAACCGCCCCAGGGGTCAACCAGCTCAAAAGTGGTCAAATCGATGCCCATCGCATTGATAGTAAGATCCCGCCGCTTGAATGCATCGGCAATGCTCATGCCCGGATCGATAGCCACCTGCGGATGGCGGCCGGAACTATCGGTGCGCGGTAATGACCAATCTGCATCGATGGTATGCAGCCGCAATACACCAAATGCTTTGCCGATCAGACTCACCGGCCCAAACTGCGAGAGGATGGCTTGCAATGATTCGAGTGAAATGCCATGCACTTCAATGTCTAGATCCTTTATTTCTTCACTCAACAACAGATCGCGCACCGCGCCGCCAACTAAAAATGCTCGGCCACCGGCGCGCGCAATCGCAGCAACAATATCGGCTGCCGGAGCATGCGCGGCAATAATTTTTTTCAAGAGGCTTTCACGAACCGGATCAATTTTTGTACACTTCATATACGATTAACCATAGTAAAGGAGTTTTGTATGCATACCATCTTTTCTCTTATAACAATAAGTAGTCTGATAGTAACACCCAGCGCACTCGCTGATTTTTCATTTAAAACATTGTACCACAAAATTATTCCCCCTAAATTATATGAAGAGACGGTGTATGAAAAAATAAATCCCAAAAGCGCCAGTCTGCTCACGGTAAAAAATGAGTGCGGGAATGTGAACGTCAGTGTTGATTCGCATGAATCCCTGGTATCACTCAAGGTCACCAAAAAATCTCCTGAGCCGGATCGGTTGCCTCAGCTTTGCTATAAGCATGCTATCACCGGCCAAGAGTTGCTTATAGAACATGCCGGTGAAGAACTGAAGGAGCACGAATCGGTCGATTTTGAAATCATTGCGCCACAAAAACTCACGCAGTCGCTCAAAACCACCCGCGGCAACATCAGCACCAAAGATATGGCAACGCCAACCTGCCTAAGCACCACCCATGGATCCATCGAAGTATGCAATGCACACAATAGAGTTGATGCGATCAGCCAAGAAAAAGGGGCGATCACCTTCACCTGCCCGCATGCCCTGGTAAAAGCACAAACCAATACTGGCAACATTACTATTTATGATTCATACCACTCCGTGATTGCCAGCACCACCAATGGCGCCATCAAACTGTATGCCAAAGAAGTTCCTTCAACGAGCATCATTAATCTCTCATCCGTTTCAGGCACTATTGCGACCTATCTTCCACCGGAAGTAAATGCGGATGTGCAGGCATTCACCAAGCAGGGCACGGTGACCTCCGATCATTTTATTACCTTGAAACAAAAAACCACGCAACTGAATCGCAACACCTGGAAACAGCTGCAAAAAGAGGTTGAAGGGACCCTCGGCTCAGGCGAAGCACGAATATCATTAAGTTCGGTAAAAAGTGATATTAAAATGATGGAGCTAAAGACTTCGTAATTGGCGCCAGCCATCCATTGATTTTTGAATTGATAACGATACACTTGACTGAGTATAGCGAAATATAATTTTTGGGGCTATAGCTTTCTACTACGCTAAAGCTACGTAGAACAGGCAGTTGGTAGAGCGCATGGATGGCATTCGTGAGCCTGCTCTTCGTAGCCGCCAAAGGCGGCGAAGTAGAGGTCATCAAAATTAACTTAAGATGATTGAAATAGATGGATATAACTTCAACAACAAACATGTATTATGTGTATTTATTGAGATCTCTTAAAAATCCAGATGAAACTTACGTTGGTTATACTGGTGACTTGGATGAAAGAATCAAGATGCATAATTCTGGTAGATCATCATATACTGATAAAGGCAAGCCCTGGAAATTGGTTGGCTATCTAGCATTCGATTGCGAAGAAAAAGCCATCAATTTTGAAAAGTATATAAAAGTTGGATCTGGATACGCATTTGCTAAAAAAAGATTTTGGTAATTGAAATAATTTTTGGGGCTATAGCTCAGTTGGTAGAGCGCATGGATGGCATTCATGAGGTCATCGGTTCGACCCCGATTAGCTCCAAATTTCATTGCAAAAAAGAGGGAATTATGTGGCTTTCTTGGCTTACTGATACTATCACTGCCAGTGATTCATTATTCTTGCGCATCGCGCTTACCTTTGTCTTGGGCCTGTGCATGAGCCTGACCCCCTGCATTTATCCGATGATTCCCATTACAGCCGGCATTTTGCAATCGCAGGGCAGCAGCTCGCTGTTCACCAATTTTCTGCTCGCACTCAGTTATACGGCCGGCATTGCCACCACCTTTGCAATTTTGGGATTGCTGGCAGCATTCGCCGGGCAAGCGATGGGGCAGCTGATGAGCCATCCGGCATTCATAATTCCCTTGGTCTGTTTGCTGGTTTATTTGGCGCTCTCCATGATCGGCCTCTATGATATGTATGTCCCTCGTTTTCTGCAATCGCGCGATCATCACGTGAAAGGCGGCTCATTTATTTCTGCCTTTACTTTCGGCGCCATCAGCGGCGTGGTGGCTTCTCCCTGTTTGTCACCGGGATTGGTTTGCTTACTCTGTTTAGTGACTACTCTCAATAACACCTTTCTAGGATTTCTTTTACTCTTTACCTTCGGCATAGGAGTCAGCGTGCCGCTCCTGATTATCGGCACTTTCTCCGGTTCACTGGCGATCTTGCCGCAAGCGGGCATGTGGATGGTGGAGATCAAAAAAATATTTGGCTTTGTGATGCTGGGCATGTGCCTTTACTTTTTGAACTATATTACCCCGGCGCCTGCGATGCATTGGATTGTGATCGCGACAGCGCTCGTTTTAAGCGCCAGCTTTTTATACTATGCCGTTAAAGCACATAGCCGCGTATGGCGGTATCTGTATATCGTGGCAGGAATTCTGGCACTTGGCACCGCACTGTTTATTGCCTTTAAACCATCAGTAGCATCTCATGCTCCATGGCAGACCGATTATGAGCAGGCCCGCATGCAGGCACAAAAAATGCAAAAGAAATTATTGGTGGATATCGGCGCGCCTTATTGCTCCATTTGCAAAGCAATCGATGCCTCTTTGTTTGCTGATGCAGCAGTGCAAGAATATCTTCAACAGCACACGGTGCCGGTGAAACTTGATGGGTCTTTGAGCAAAAATAGTGAGCTTTTAAAACAGTTTCATGTGCTGGGCTTCCCGACCATCTTGCTCATTGATCCGCAAACTCAAGAAGTGATTAAGCAGTGGGGCCCAGAACTCTATGGCGTAGCTCCGCGCTCATTTATTGATGAGCTGGATGGTTACTCATCAAGTAAGTGCTAAATGATTCTCTAATTTCCTGGTTGGGAAACGTTAATGTGTATTTATTTTTCACCCGATCATAGGTATTGATAGTGAGATAGCCGGTCTGGAATAAGACAATATCAAGCGGCAACGATTCAATATCAAAAGCGCCTAAGGCAATAGAACTTAAGTGAACATCTTCAAGATTTTCAAGCTCATAATATTGATTTTTCAGGAGCTCAATTAAAAATCCCGGGGTACCTGACGCAAACCAATAGTTTTCTAGTTCTTTTTTTTCAAAATAATAGAGAATTGAAAAAGGATTATAAACTCTGATATCCTCACGCGAAAATCGGTAGCCATTATACCACTCTTTAATTTCATCTTTTATTTCTTGCTCACTGACTTTGGTATGCTCCGCCTGCCGTTTTATGTAGCCACTAAAATAACTATCAATTTCTTTTTGGGTGTATCCCAAAAGCGTAGCTGCTCGAGGATCAGTGGTAATATCATTAAGATTATTCAAACCGGAAAAAAGAGAAGTTTTTGAAAATTTGGTAACTCCGGTAAGAAAGATCGCTCTCAAATATCTATCAAGGCTCTTTATAACGCTAAAGAAATTCTTTAAAATTTCACGATTTTCACTGGCGACCTTTATATTTTTGAGCATATTGATGAGAGGATAATCATACTCATCAATGAGAATCACCACACTACTTTTTTTAGATAGTTCCCGCGTTAACTGCAGCATTTTTGTACCCGGTGAAGGCGCATCCTTTACATCAATGCCATAGCTTTTTGCTATGGTCTCCAGTTGCCATGAAAGACTTCCTTTTAATTCTGATGGTGTTGCTATATCAAGCTCTGAGAAATTGAGATAAATCACTGGATGCACAGGCCAATCATATCTGTTTTGCTTGCCGATCCAAAGATCTTTAAAAAGCTTTTTATTTCCCTCAAATATCTCTTGCAGCGTAGAAAGAAATAATGATTTACCAAATCTGCGCGGCCGTGCAAGAAAATAAAAACGCCCTCGCGTTATAAGATCATGAATGATCTCAGTCTTATCAATATAAAGATAGTTTTTTTCTTTCATTATATTAAAAACACTGACATCAATCGGTAATCTTTTGAGAGGCTTCAACGCTGTTTTTTTGACTTTTTTAGTAACCATATATTTTACCGCTGCTTTTTAAACTCTTCATGCCGCCCAACCATTTTTCTGTTTTCAACATGTTTATCTTTTTCTCGGCGCAGTTGTGCGTACATTTTATCAATCACATCGTCCAACACTTCATAAATTTTTGGGCCCTCTTCATGGGTCACTAAATCATAATGCGGTGATTTGAGTACAAAATCGATACGATGATGCGCGTGGATATTGCCCGGCTGCACAAAAATCTCGATATAGATCGGAGAATTTTCGTGCTCTAGAAAACGTTTGATTTTTGCCAACTGCTCTTGAATGTGATCTTCCATAATTACTGATGAATCACAATTTCGAAATGTAATTTGAATATTCATACAATTATCTCCTTATAGAATGCAAACTATTAATCAAAGTATAGCAAACTAAGAATTTAACTGCGACAATTCGCATGCCATTCTCTATGGCATGCATTAATTATGACGGCTTTCGCGTTAAGAATTTGATCGGCACACCCAGAAGTTCGTATTCTGAGCGCAGTATATTATCAAAAAATCCAAGTTGTGAGGGGCCAAACCATTCGGGCGTTTCGGTAATCAGCACAATGGTGATCGGATTCACCGCAATCTGCTTGGCGCGTTTGACGTTAATAATCTTCTGCTGATGATAGAGCGGCTTTTTGCGCAGCGCTTCTTTAAACAGCATCGTGAGCTCATCATCATCAAATTTTTGCTGCGCACGTTCATACACCTGTTTTACCAGCGGCAATACTTTGCCGATATTTTTTCCTGTTTTGCATGAAATAGGCATTTGAGGAATCTTTTTTAAGAAATAGTCATAGACACTTAAGCTATAATCCCTATCCTTTTTGATGGCCGCATCAGAAAGATCATCTTTGTTAAATAAAATAATCAGCGATTTATAATGCTCAAACACATAAAAAGCCAATTTTAATTCCTGATCGGCGATCGCATGCTCAGCAGCATCAATAAGAAGCAAAACCAGATCCGCATTATCCACGGCGCGAAACGCACTCTTGACCATCATGGTCTCCAGCGTTTCTTCAATCTTGCGTTTTCGGCGAATGCCGGGCGTATCAGTAAGCAAAAGATCTTGATGATAGAAAGAAATTTTTTGCGCCACCGCTTCACGCGTGGTGCCCGCAACCGGGCTCACAATGGCCCGCTCTTCTTGCACCAGCATATTCAACAACGATGATTTACCCACATTGGGCTTGCCCAGAATCACAATCTTAGCATTTTCATCGGCTTCTTCAGCCACTAGCTGGGGCGCAGGCAATGCCATGCAAATGCTATCAAGCAGATCACCGGCAGCCATACCATGGAGCGCCGACATAAAAATCACCGGCTTGATGCCCAGACTATGAAACTCATGCTCATTTTCTTGAGTAAGTGAATTATCGGATTTATTTACCACCACAATAATTTTTTTGGCAACTTTCCTGCATGTTTTGATTACTTCCCGATCTTCGGCCGTTAATCCGACCGTGCCATCGCAGACAAACAAAAGCACATCGGCCTGCTCCAGCATGCCCAGTGCGCGTTGGCGAACCTGTTCATTGATCTCATCGCTGCTTTTGCGCAAACTGATGCCACCCGTATCTATCAATTCAAAGGTATACTCTTTCCAGGTGACAATATCTTTGATCACATCGCGGGTGACCCCTTCAAAATC
Organism: uncultured bacterium; assembly: GCA_963836585.1. Classification (GTDB taxonomy): domain Bacteria; phylum Babelota; class Babeliae; order Babelales; family Vermiphilaceae; genus BTUB01. Next base: position 446,584 of record CAWIJV010000003.1, on the reverse strand, counting down.
GAAGGTCATACTCTTGGCATTCACCGAAAGACGATTAAAGAGAGTCGATTTACCCACATTGGTGCGACCGACAATAACTACCCGTGGCAAACTCATACTAATTCTCTCATTTGGGTAACCGTGCCGGGAAAATGGCGCAGCACCAGATTTACCTGCGGCCATTCCTGCACATTGGAAACATCAAGTTTAGGTTCGTTGATAAATGAAACAGAAGATCGCGTACTACGATTATTATTTTGGTAAGCAAAATTGGTATGCGATGCAGCCTGCTTAGGTTTTTCCACTGGTCGCGATACATGCTGCGGCAACGGCTGCGCTTGCGCCACTGTTGAAACTATAGGCTCGGCCGTCGCAACCACTTTAGTAAACTGCGCGATCAAGCGCGGTTCAAAGCCGATAATCGGTTGCAAGAGCGGTTGCCACTGGTTTTGGGTTGATTCGATGATGTCGCTAAAAAAAGTTAGCTGCTTGGGAAATTCAACGGTGAGTGTTTGGGCTGACGCATCAACAGTTGTTAAGCTTCCCTGTTTAAAGATTGAGCTCAAGAGCGGATCATGCAATTGATTCACCTGAGTCACCACACGTGCCCAGAGCGCCGCATTCTCATCCTCGTAGACCGGATCGGTATCTTGCGGCTCCTCCTCATCATCAGCCTCATCTTCTTCAAGCGCTGTTAATTCATGCTCTTGAATCGCAGTTGGTTGCGCAGCGGCTGCTGGCACACTTGAGTTGCTGTTGCTTTCATTTTTTTGGCAAATGCGCAAAAGCAGTACTTCAAGAAATGCGTATTGCGCCGTGGTTTTACGAAACAGCGATTCGTTAGTATAAAACAGTTCAAGCAATGCCGTTAAATATTTGAGTGATTTTGCTTGGGTCAAAAATTGAATCTGCGAACTATAATCGTTAAATTGCCGCGGGCTGACTCCGTTTTTTATCCAGAGTGCTGCACGAATCAGCTCAGTGATTCTCTGCCACAAAAATTCAGCAGAAAATTTTTCCAGCGATTGCTCAGCCGCAAATGCCAAAAATTGCGTGGGTGATTTGTGGAGCACGATCTCAAACAGTTGCAGCAAACGCGCATCATCAAGATGCCCAAGAACGCGATACACCGATTCCTTGGTAACGGCGCTATCTGAAAATCGCACCTGCTCCAAGAGATTAAGTGCATCACGAATTGAACCACTCGTTTCGCGCACAATCAGCCGCAATGCATGATCATCGGCCACAATCTGCTCGGCACTGCAAATAGTACGCAGATGTGCGAGCAAGGGCGATTCATCGACCGGTTTAAAATAAAGCTGAAAACAGCGCGAGCGAACCGTATCAATAATTTTTTGAGTGTCGGTAGTTGCCAAAATAAAAATCACACTGGAAGGTGGTTCTTCCATCAGTTTTAAAAAGGCATTAAAAGCCGCTTTGCTGAGCATATGCGCTTCATCGATCAAATAAATTTTCTTCTTTCCCATCAGCGGTAGCAGCGCGGAAGAATCGATGATTTGACGCACATTATCAACACCGGTATTGGAAGCAGCATCGATTTCGATAAAATCTGGATGACGTCCGGCAAGCATTGCGCTGCACGAATGGCATACCAAGCAGGGAACAATAATATTTTTAGGATCTTTTTGAAAGGAGGTTAATTGATCGCAATTGATGGCAGCAGAAAAAACACGCGCCGTGGTAGTTTTACCGCATCCTCTTTGCCCGGCAAATAGATAGACGGGGAAATAGTGGTTGAGATATAGACTATTTTTGAGCATGCGAACCGAAAGATCCTGACCAACAATTTGATCAAAGTTCTTTGAGCGCCATTTGCGTGCGAGATTGAGATTATTGTCCATACCCGACCTAATACGGGAAAACAGATACAAACTATCATGCCCCTGCTGCTTCCTTTCAGACCTGACAGATTCTGCACAACAGTTTTACCTGTTTCCCCAATTTATAGAAAATTTTAATAAAGGCTCCGCTTTGCCATGGTGGCCCTACTTCGCTCGCCTTAGCGAGCTTCGAAGGGCTCATACTACGCTTGGTGCTATCAATGCCAAAATTATTAGCAAATCATTCCCTTAACAAGGTGGCCTCTACTTCGCCGCTCCCGCGGCTACGAAGAGCAGGGCTGCCAGACGACCTGTTCTACGAAGCTTTAGCGTAGTAGAAAGCTTTAGCGTAGTATGGAGAGAGAGGGATTCGAACCCTCGATGCCTTTTTCAAGACATACACGATTTCCAATCGTGCTCTTTCGACCACTCAGACATCTCTCCATTATGTTTTTTTACTCTGAGGGCTTTTTACGAGGAGCGACAGGACGACGAGGGCCTCGGCCCGGAGTTCTGCTGCGATCGTCATCGAATCTTCGCCGAGCAGGATTTGCCGCGCCGGCAGCAGCAGCTTCAGGTTTGCGTGCGCCACGGCGTTTTCCGCCGCCTTCTTCTTCAGAACCAATTTCAATAAAAGTAAGATCAACTTGCTCTTTACCCGCTTGCTCCACAGCAGAGTCAACCGGTTTGGCTTGTGCAACAGCCGCGCCTTTGCTCGCAGCTTTGGCCAATTCATCGATCACCCATCTGATTGCTTTTGGCGCATCATCATTGCCCGGGATCACATAATCAACCAATGATGGATCAGCATTGGTATCCACCAACGCGACCACCGGAACTCCCATGCGTGCCGCTTCTTTAAGCGCCGAACGCTCTTTGAGAATATCTATTAATACGATAGCGCCAACTGGCCAGCTAAGATTTCTAATACCGCCCACATTTTTTTTCAAACGCTCTACCGCTTTTTGAATTACGTTGAGCTCTTTTTTGGTGTAATGCGGATATTTTTCAGCCTTGGCCAAAACATCTTCAAAATGTAACAGTTTGGTACGAGATTTGGTCACCTGTGAATAGTTGCTGAGCGTGCCACCAATCCAACGATGAGTAACATACGGCATTTTTAATGAAGTAGCGGCGGTAAAGACAACCTCTTGCGCCGGCTTTTTAGTGCCCACCCATAGAATTTGGCGCCCTTCGGCCGCCACAGACTCAAGAAATTTTGCGGCAGCTTCTAGCTGATAGGCTGTTTTGGAAACATCGATCAGGCTCACTCCATTCTTGGTTCCCCAGATATAAGGATCCATTTTTGGATTTCTGCGCGACTTTTGATGGCCCCAGTGAATGCCTGATTTGATAAGTGATTCAAAAAATGATTTTCGATTTTGATCGAGCATGAATTTGATCCTTTTGGGGTTATTTATATACGCTTAAGGCATCAGATAATTACTATCTGAGTAGCCACCCCTATTTAAGAGTATATTTTTAATGAAATTATTAGATTTTATAATATCAAAACAGGGCGATAATGCAATAAGAATGCTGGATTATTCCTTCTGCGCCCCGATAACTTCCTTGGCCTCAACCGCTTTTTCAAACCGTTTGCCTAACAAGAAAGCCGCCACAACCCATACGCCAATAATACCGGCAAAAAAGAAGCAATAGGCGCTAAAAATAATATTTTCTCCTAGATGCTCGGCAAACACATTAAAGGTCGATCCGCCCGTCTTGGCAAACTTAGTGCCAAATGCATCGATCCAAGATTTGGACTTGAACTTGATCTCTTTCACCGTCGGAATGTAGAGACTCTCGCGCACCGGATAGCTAAACCCATAGTTAATTGCCCGCATAATTACCCACACGGTCAAAAATCCAAGGCAGGTATAATTAAACATTAAATAAAACAGTAATATTCCGGTAATGGTCGGGATAAGGATCAGGCACAGCCGCTCCCCTAATTTATTCATAAGCGTTTTAGTGCCGAATAAAGAGATAAGAAACCCGGTCAAATGGGTTAAGAATATCAGCTTAAACAGAAAGCTGCTCATATCGGCCAAACAGGTGGCATTAGCCTGCGCAATACCCACGCGCTGGTAAGAGAGCACCGTATTGATCATTTCATAGAAGAAGATCATGCAAAATATGCCCAAAATATAGGGGTATTTTAGGAACATATATAATCCGGCAAACAGTCCTGTTTTTTCTTCTCCCGATTTATGACGTTCTTTTTCTACTTGGTACGCTGCTTCATAGCCATGTAAATATTTACCCGACACTTTTTTCATCAGCAGCATGATCACGAGCGGCACGATAAGTACCATCACTGCTGCAAAGGTCAATAACAGTTGATGACGTGCAATATCTGAATTTATATAACGGTAAAATGGATTGGAGCTACTCAACACCACCCATGCCAACCCCGCGCTCAGCATTCCGCCCAGCTTGGAGCCAGAGACCATTAGACCGTAATTCTGCTTTGCTTCTTCAGGATTGGTGATCGAGTTGGCAAATGCCCAAAAAACACTCACCATGAAGGGAGAATAGCCTTCAACAAAAAAGTAAAAAAGCCAGCCAAAGATTCGATCAGGATTTGCCGCCGTATTGGGCAGCCCAATGGTAGGATGGTTCATCAAAAAGGCAAAGAGCAGCCCAATGATGCCATAAAAGATCGCGTAGACATACAAAAGATGATAGCGGCGCAGCCGATCAACCAAAAATGCGTAAAACAAGATTGCCGGCACCAGCACCAGCATGGTAAACGTTTTAGCATAGGGAATATATCCTTTGCCCACCACCGCAACAAAGATAGAATCTTTTAACTCTTTGATAATGGTGTACGAGGCGATGACAAAGAAAAATGTAATAGAAAGGAGTAATAATTTAAGCCGTTCATGCGGCGCAACATTAAATAACGATCTAAAGAGATTGGCAACCGGTAACCTCATGGACATTCCCTTTACCTAAAAGGCCTTCTTGCGAAGGCCTTTTTTCTTAGCTGTAGCTTATTTTAATATTAGCAGACCACTTTATCTTGCTCAACCGCTTTTTCATACGTTTTGCCCAGATAGAGCGCTACCAGCACCCATGCACCCAGCAACCCGACTGAAAGATATGAAGCGACGGCAATATAGGCTGTTAACCCTTTGGCAGCATCACCATACCAACCTTGGAACGGTTTCTTGAGCAGATTAATGCCCGAACCGGCAGCCTTTGAGCTACGAGATCCAAACGTTTCAATCCATGCTTGTGATTTATATTTCACATCACGGCTGGTCGGCACATAGAGCGTCTTAATGGCAGGGCCATTCAAGGCATAGTTAACCGCTTTTGCAATCACCATGATCCAGAAGAGCACTTTCACTACGGGAGACAGCTTAAAGCTTAATACCATCGCCAAGACAACAAATGGCATCATCACCAAAGAAGTTTTAATGCCCAAGCGGCGCTGAATATTGCTCACACCGAGCAACAAGCAGAGGAATGAAACAACGTTAACCATCACCGCATAGTCACCCAAATACTCTGAGCGCAGCGCTTCAGTATCAAAGGTGCTAAAGACCAAGTATTTAAAGTTAAAATCGATAATCGTAATAATAATTTCATAAATACTAATCACGGCAAAAATGCCCAGCAAATACGGCTCGCGCAGCATAAGCAATAAGCCTTCCAAGAAGCCCGGCTCAGATTTTTTGCTGTCGCCCTTATCATGGCTGTGATAGCCAACCATTTCGCTGCTTGGGGTTGTCTTCATAAATAAGAAGATTCCCAGCATCATAGCAAGAATAAGCCCACCACAGATAATCACTGTTGGTCCGCTATTGCCAAAATATTTTTTACCCAACGGCGTAAAGAAGTAAGGCCCAAAGATCGCGCCCAACTGGCCAATCATCACCACGAGCGGGAAACCACGCTTGGCCGATTCAGGAACCACCATGTCGGCAGCGAATGCCCAGAAAAGAGCAACTACGATCGATCCATAACTTTCCACAAACACATACCAAACCCACGCGATCCAACGATGCGCATCAACGGTGGTATTAGCCAAGCCAATGGTTGGATGCATGAATAGACAGCCCAAAATCACGGTGCCAACACAATAGGCGCTGCCAATAATATAAAACAACTTATGGCGTGCAACACTGTCTACTAATTTGCTGTAGATCATTACCATGGGGAACAAAACAACCAAAGAGACCAACTTGGCGTACGGCTGATTATCAGCATGGGCCATAGAACTAAAAATGGAGTCTTTTAAAGGACGGAGCGTCCAATAGACTCCAATAACAAAGGCAAAAATAGTGCCTAACTTAAGAAATTTTTTAAGTTCTTCTCGCTTAAAATCGCCAAACCAGGCTTTTAAAAAAGAAGTACCATAATGAGAAGCTTTCGCTAGCATAGCATGCAACCCTTTAAAAAGAAGAAAGATAGGAATAGGTAAATGATTACAAACAACAGCTAAAGCCTATCAAAAGATTAATGATTTGTAAAAAGAAATATCGAATAGCTAAAGACAATCCCCTTCTCTTATGATAAAATCATATTGATTTTAAAAGACTATGAGGCCCCATGGAACCGCAAATAATCAATCCCCTTCCGCTCCTTCCCCTAAAAAATGTGGTGATGCTGCCCAAAAGCATTATTCCTATTATTGTAGGCCGCCCTACCTCTATCGATGCGGTCGGTTTTGCACTCAAAAACCAGCAATCCCTCTTTATCACCAGTCAAAGAGATCCCAAAACAGAAAATCCTGCTGAGCTGGATGTCTTCGAGTATGGCACTCGATCCGCCATCTTAGAAGTGATGCGCCTGCCCAATGGTTCCCTTAAGCTCCTGGCCGAAGGTATTTGCCGGGCCAAGATGGTACGCTCCGAGCATTATAATGGCTTCATCATCGCTCACTGCCAAGATATCCCCACCACCAGCAATGAAGATACACTGGAGCTGGAAGCGCTCTGGCGGCAACTGAATGGATTATATACTGATTATTCCCGCCTTAATGAAAAAGCGCCCGCAGACTTAACTAATAACGTGAAGTCTCCTCAAGATATCGATAATATTACCGATACCATCGCCGTACAAATTAGAAATCTTTCCTTGGAAAATCGCCAGCACATTCTGGAGACACCCGATTTACAACAGCGCATGTTTACCGTCTGCTCATTTCTCACGAAAGAGATTGAAATTCTTCAGACAGAGCAACGCATCCGCGGCCGCATTCAGACCTCGGTTGAAAAAAATCAAAAAGAGTATTACTTAACTGAGCAGATTAAGGCAATTCAAAAAGAGTTGGGGCGTGAAGATCTCTCCCTTGAGATCGCTGCTTTGCGCACAAAAGCTAAAACATTAGGCCTATCGGCTGAAGCAGAAGAAAAGATCGACAAAGAACTGCGCCGTTTGGAGCAGATGCCTCCTCTTTCATCAGAAGCAGTGGTAAGCCGAAACTATATTGATTGGATCCTCTCTTTGCCCTGGAATACGATGAGCAAAGATGCCATCAGCTTGGCTCAGGCTGAAAAAATTCTCAATAAACGGCATGCGGGCCTTTTAAAGCCCAAAGAGCGCATCATCGAATTTCTGGCTGCCAAAAAGTTCTCAAAAAATATGAATCGAGCACCGATTATCTGCCTCGTGGGCCCTCCGGGAGTGGGTAAAACCTCCCTGGCCTCCTCAATTGCCGAAAGCCTTGATCGTGAATTTGTGCGTATTTCGCTGGGTGGCATCAAGGATGAAGCAGAAATTCGCGGCCACCGCAGAACCTATATTGGGGCTCTGCCGGGCAAAATTATTCAAGCGATGAAAAAAGCTAAGACCATCAATGCGGTGATCCTCCTGGATGAGATCGATAAGATGAGCCGGGATATGCATGGTGATCCGGCCTCAGCACTCCTGGAAGTGCTTGATCCGGAACAAAATAAAAGCTTTGTGGATCACTTTATGGATATGGAATATGATCTTTCAAAGGTGATGTTTATCGCGACAGCCAACACCTTAGAAGGGATTCCCTATCCCCTGTTTGATCGGATGGAAATTATCAGCCTTTCAGGCTACACCGAAGCAGAAAAGGCGGCGATCGCGCTCGACTTTCTTATCCCCAAAAATCTTGATGAATATGGCCTCACTCCCGAGCAGTTTCATATTAGTACCGATATTTTGCACATGGTCATTAATCAATACACCAAAGAAGCGGGTGTACGCCAACTGGAGCGCACCCTGGCAAAACTGATGCGCAAAGCAATTCAGATACTGCTCAAAGATGCAAAACGGGAAACGATTGTGGTCACCGATGCGCTGGTTAAAGAATGGCTGGGTAACCCGAAATTCAAAAAGACCAGCCTCAATCTCACCAAAGATAAGGTGGGCATTGTTACCGGGCTTGCCTGGACTGAGATGGGGGGCGATGTGATGGAGATTGAAACAACGGTTCTCCCGGGCAAGGGGGCTCTCACCCTCACCGGACAACTGGGTGATGTGATGCAAGAATCTGCTCATGCAGCATTAAGCTATATTCGCTCACGGGCTCAGCAGCTGGGGCTTAAAGATTCATTCTATTCACACAAAGATATCCATATCCATATTCCTGAAGGCGCAACGCCCAAAGATGGCCCCTCGGCCGGTATTGGCATCTGCACCGCGATTGTTTCAGCGCTCACCAAGAAGCCAATTCTTGCTGATCTGGCCATGACGGGGGAGATTACTCTGCAAGGCCGTGTTTTGGCTATCGGCGGACTCAAGGAAAAACTGCTAGCCGCCAAGCAACACGAGATTAAAACGGTGATCATTCCATTCGAAAATGCTGATGATATCCAGGAAATGAGCAAAGAGATCAACCTCAAGGATCTCACCATTGTCTACGCCAACACGATGGACGAGGTATTAAACGCCTCTTTTGCCACCTCTCCACTAACCCGCATAAAGCGGGCGTCAAAAAAGCACAAGAGAAAGAGCCGTAAAAAGTAATAAAAGTCCCGTACTTTAGCCCATTTTGTTCACATTTTTTAATTCTATTTGAATAATCTATTGAAAAATAGGCTTCATATCTCTTATGATGTTAGTAGAAATGTATAGTTTCACTAACCTCTTATAAAAGGAGAAGGTATGAAGACCTTCATTAATGCAGCGCGTATCGCTGTTGTTATGCTGTTGTTTGTTTCATTAACCGCGGTTGCAGGTTGCTGCAAAAAAGCGTGCGCGCCTAAACGTTCATGCTCAACTGGTTGCAAATTATCACCAGAACCGGTTAAAATCCGTAAAACCTGTGATCACCCAGGTTACTATAAGCAAGTTTGTCACTTAGAGTACGAACCTTGCGAAGGTAAAGTTGAAGAAATTACCGCGATGCCAATCTTTAAAGGTTGCTTCGATGAACAAGGTAATCCTATGAACGGCGGACGTTCAATGATGAATTCAGACAGCGCAGCATACACCAACGATGTTCAAATCGACGTACGCGTTCCAAAATCATACAGCCGTAGCAAGTAAAACACCCTGATTTTACAAGCTCGAAGCCCAGGCTTCTGCCTGGGCTTTCTGTTGTCCAAAACAGCCAAAAAAGCCTTTATTTACCCCATTTTAGCCCTTTTTGATCCCTTTTACCCTGTTTATTTTCTATTTGTAACAAAATTATTGCAATGTGAGGCCTTTTTCTTATAGTATAAAAGTAGAAATATTCATTAACCCTTTAATAAAGGAGAAGGTATGAAGACCTTCATTAATGCAGCGCGTATCGCTGCGGTTATGTTGTTGTTTGTTTCTTTAACCTCATTTGGTGGATTCTTTGGCAACGGATGTTGCAAAAAGTCATGTGCGCCTAAGCGCTCATGTGCAACTGGCTGTAAATTAGCGCCAGAGCCAGTGAGAATCCGTAAAACTTGCGACCACCCTGGTTATTACAAGCAAGTTTGTCACTTGGAATATGAACCATGTGAAGGTAAGGTTGAAGAAATCGAAGCGTATCCTGTTTACAAAGGCTGCTTCGACGAACAAGGCAACCAAATCAACTAACCACACGCTTAGCGTTGCATAAACGCTACAAGTCATAGGAGTCTTGGGGGTGCCACCCGGCATCTTTAAGGCTCCTGTACTACATCGCCCCTTCGATCCTCCTACGCATAAAGCTACGGAGGACAGGTACGCCAAACTCAGCCTGCCCGACGAAGCCTTGGCAAAGTCGGGGGCGAACGGTTTTTTCCGTTCGTGGTGAGTGACGCCGAAGGCGTTGTATCGAATCCACTCTTGACTAAAACCCAAAAGCCTGACTAAATTCAGATCTGTTATTATTTCTTTTTTTCAACATATAACCAAAGGAGTTTTGTATGAAGAGAATGATAATAGAGTTTTTGGGCACCTTATTCTTGGTGCTTGCCTTTGCCGTCACCTCAAATCCTCTTGCCGTTGCCACCATGCTGATGGCCTGGATCTATATTGGCGCCTCAGTATCGGGTGCACACTATAATCCGGTCGTTTCTTTTGCCACGGCCCTTGCGGGTAAAATGAGCTGGCAGCAATGCTTGCGCTACATTTGCGCCCAAGTTCTGGGCGGTCTTGCCGCCTATTCACTGGCGCTCTTCCTTGTGGGCCAGGTGTCTATCCCAACTCCAAATGCGAGTGCCACATTCCTCCAAGCGTTTATCGTTGAGGTATTACTGGCATTTGTCTTTGCTCTAGTGGTACTGGTAGTAATGCACACCAAACGATTCCGCGCCAGCACTGCTGCCGGATTTGTTATCGGTTTTACCATTCCGGCACTCGGCATGGTCGGCGGCCCAATTTCGGGTGGCTTGTTTAACCCGGCAATCTCCGTAGGCGCCAATCTTTTGGGCCTATTCAAAGGGGTTGCTGTCGTCTGGAAAAATGTAGGATTATATGTTGCGGGCGGCCTCTTGGGCGCGTTTGTGGCATCCTATGTGTTCCATCACTTGATACCTGATGATGAACGATGAAAGCGGTTTTTTTTGCACTCGCCGCACTATTGCTGGCGCCCGGCTGTTGCTGGAACCGCCCAATTCCTCGGTGCATGAAATGTCATCCGGCTACGCCGGATTATCAGTATGATGATACTGAATATAATTACTAGAATCGGCTCGTAAACTCGCCGAGAATTTACATAAACCGTTCGCTTAGGCGGACGGTTTATTCTCAATAACATCCAACATTTTTTGCAAAACCTGCTCTGCACGCAAGCCGGAGCTATCAATAATCACCGCTCCTTCAGGCACGCGCAGCGGCGCCACCGGCCGATTGCTATCGCGTGCATCCCGCTCGCTAATTTCACTGTGGGCCTGCTCAATGCTGATCGCCCTGCCCTTTGCCTGCTGATTTTTTTGCCAACGCATGGCCCGCTCCTCCAAGGAGGCAGTCAAAAAAAATTTAAATGCGGCGCACGGAAAAATAACTGAACCAGCATCGCGGCCGTCAGTCACGGTATTTTTATTATCCGCAATAGCATGTTGCAGCGCTGCCAATCCGGCGCGCGCAAAAGGATTGGAACCGATCAATGAAGCACCCATACCAATTTTCTCATCCGCCAAGAGCGCCGTGATATCAGTGCCCTTGAAAAATAATCGCTCGCCCACTTGGCAAGAATATTCATACTTAAAAATCTGCGGCGATAGCGCTGCGGCAATATCATCAAAAGTGGCATGGGCCAGTGTAGATTCAGTGTAATGCAATGCATGCGTTAATGCGTACGCCAATCCACGAAATAATAGTCCGGAGGCAAGATACTGATACTGCAAATGCCGCGCCAACATGCGGGCAACGGTTGTTTTGCCACTCACCGATGGCCCATCGATAGTAATGATCATTATAATCCCATTAACTTCTTTGATTTTGCGCTGTTACTATCCGAACAGATGTTTCAGTAACCACTAAAAAATTGCCATCTAGACTTTTTGAGTAATTATCCAAAGCATCACGGATCACTTTCATCTTTTGCGAAGGCCGTTCGTCAATTAAGCGAAGCAAAATTACACCACAATGGTCCATATTTTGTCGAAAAACCAGATCACCAAAATCTTTATCGCTGGTAATAACAATGCGATTTTCATGACATGCTTTCTTCAGCACCTCATCATCAGCAAAACCTCGCATCGCATCATATGAAGAAATCACATCATGACCCATTAATTTTAACCACTCAGCAATAGTCGGTCCCACACATTCATCAATCATAAATCTCATGAGACTAGCTTTCCACAGTCAAAGGCACAAAAGAACTACTATCAAGAGCTTCAGTGGCAAAAAATAAACACGCTTGAATATCTTCTAGAGTCAATCCTTTGTATTCATCAAGAATTTCCTGGGTAGTCATGCCTTGGGCAAGAAGGCGCAAAATAAATTGCACCGTCAGTCGGGTGCCGGCAATGGTGGGTTTGCCCACCATAATTTTTGGATTAATCACAATGCGTTTTAATAAATTTGTTTTATTAGTCATAAAATCTCCTTGTAAATTTAAAGGCGTCAGCCTTTAAACGCTATATCAATACCCAGCAACTCAATGGAAACTTTTCCATTCCAGTGATTTTCGCTCACATTTACTGCCAAGTCAAATGAATCGGAGCCAATATCATGCAGCTGCTGATACAGTTCCGGCCGATTAAAAAAGATAAGCGGCTTGATAATCCCATCAGCAAAGACTGAGCATTTTACATGTGCATCTTTAAGCATGGTTGGTTTTTGCACCATCACCGCATCTTTTACATAAAACCCGGGCTGGCTATTTTGATTGCCAAACGGCTCCAGATGATGCAAATCATCGGTAAATTTTTTGGTAAGATCGGGCAACTTCACTTCCGCATCGAGCGTCACTTTTGGTTGCAGATCTTCCACACTCACCTGCTGCAAAAGCAACTGCTGCAATCGCTCTTTGAGGAGCGGTAAATTTTTTGCCGGCAAACTTAAGCCGGCCGCCATCGGGTGCCCGCCAAACTGCTCAATCAGATCCGCGCACGCGCCCAGCGCCTGAAACATATTGAATTCCGGAATTGATCGGCACGATCCTTTTGCCATGCCATCTTTGGTAAGATGGAATAGCAAGGTGGGCTTGCCATACGCACCCACAAAGCGAGATGCCACCAAGCCGATAACGCCCGGCTGCCAATCGGCGCTGGCAGAAAGAATAATCTGATCACGCGCAAGATCGATCGTTTTGGTTGCAATCTCTGCCTCGATCCCGGCAACAATGCCACGCTCAATCTCTTTGCGCGCTTGATTGAGTTCGAGCAACACCGCGCCCACTTCTTTTACAATCTGCTGATCAGATCCAATTAAGAATTTTACCCCCTGCCGCGCATCTTCCAAACGCCCGAGTGCATTAATTTGCGGCGCGATGAAAAATCCAATATCGGTCGCTGATAAGCGTGGCTTGGTAACCTTGCCATTTTGCTTGAGCATCTTGAGTGACAAACTTTCATACGTGTTCACATAGTTCAGGCCATAGCGCACCCAAAATCTATTTTCTCCCAGCAGCGGCACCACATCGGCAATAGTGCCCAGCAGCAGAAGCTCATACGCCTTGGTGGGCAACTGCAATCCTTTTATTTCATAGAGCAATGAAAGCAGTTTAAAACTCACACCTACACCGGCCAAAGATTTAAATGGATACGCACAATCGAGTTGATTGGGATTCACAATCGCATATGCTTCAGGCAGATGATCATGCGGCTTATGATGATCGGTGATAATCAGATCGATGCCCAGTTCTTTTGCTTTGAGCGCCGGATCAAACGCGGTGATGCCATTATCCACCGTCACAATTAAGGTGTACCCATTTTGCGCAGCCCGCTCAACAATTTTGCTTGAGATGCCATAGCCATCACGCACCCGATGTGGTAAAAAAAAGTTTACGTCAGCGCCCAGCGGCAGCAAACTGATCATCATCAATGCTGATGAAGTGATACCATCAACATCATAATCGCCAAATATTAAAATCTTTTCTTTGTCAGCAATCGCTTTGAGGATGCGATCAATCGCTTTTTGCGCATCTTTCATGGCAGAAGCATGCGCCACATCTTTTTCAAAAGAGCTAAACAAAAAAGAGTCGATTGATTCTTTGGTGGAATACCCCCGCGAAAGCAGCAGCTGCGCAATTGAATATGAAAGATTATATGAAGAAGCTACTTGCCAAATTGCCTGAGGGTCCCCCTGCGGCAATTTCCACAAATATTTTGACCCGCGAAGCATGGGCATACAAAATCCTAATAAATCTAAATTTTTTCTAAAATTTAGATTTAACAATAAATGTTTTTTTAAAAAATGATAGAAAATTTTTCACATCAACTTGACAACAGTAACAACCCACGGGTAGTGTGAGAAGGTAATTCTATTTCCCTTCTAAAAAAAAGGAAGTCTATGAAGAAGTTGTTACTCTTATCTTTATTGGTTGCTGCACCTCTCTTTGGCGCATGCCCTAGGTTCTGTGAACCAAATTTAAAAAATGCATAAATAAAAAGTAAGCTTCCTTTTAAAGAGCTATCAAACACCTAAAAAAGGAAGCCATAATGCATTACTTGCTTAAAGATACAGAATTTACAGAAATATTGAAATTTTTAAGTCAAATTAAGGGAATTCATAAAAATGATGCCGAGCGGCTGCGCAAATTTCTTGAAGCGGTTGTTTACACACTTAGAACTGGCTGCCAGTGGCGATTACTCCCTTTTTATTATGGTAATTGGAGAGCCGTTCATAAGCGGTTTAAGCAATGGAGTAAACGTGGTATTTGGAAAAAATTATTTGAATTTGTACAGAAGGATCCAGATATGGACCTTGGCATGATTGACTCTACGATTGTTCGTTCACATGCATGTTCAGCTGGCTATGGATTTCAAGAACAGCAAGCGTTGGGTCGTAGTAAAGGGGGATTCACAACTAAGATACATGCTTTCGTGGACGCATTAGGTCTGCCTCTTAAATTCATTTTGACGGCAGGTAATCGTAATGATATTACTCAAGCAAAGCATTTATGTGAGGGTGTTTTTGATATTCCCATAGTTGCCGACAAGGCGTACGATTGCGATGATTTTGTTGAAAACATTGGAAAGAAGGGATGTGAGGCGAATATTCCTTCGCGAAAGAATCGTAAAAAACCACGTTCTTATGATGAACATCTTTATAAAGAACGGCATCTTATCGAGTGCTTTTTCGGCAAAATTAAACATTTTCGTAGAATTTTTTCCAGATTTGATAAATCGGCCCAGTCCTATTTATCTTTTCTGCATTTCGTAGGAGCTTTAATATGGCTCAGATAAAATTTGGTTCACAGAACCTACCAACTCAGCTCAATTTTGCAATGTGTGCGTGAACGGCACTATTGTTGCCGGCACGGGGATATTTGGCAATATTACCGTCACCGGCCCGAGCAATTTCTCTGGCCCGATCATTATCAGCAATACTGACCCTAGCACTAATTGCACCAATGGCGCGCTAACCGTTGCGGGCGGCGTGGGCGTTGGTGGCGCTTTAAATGTATGCGGTACGGGAACTTTTAATGGATTAAATATAACTGGTGGCAGCACCTTTGGCGGCCCGATAATAGTTACCAACACCACCCAAAGTTTTGCCTGTAACCAAGGCGCACTCGTGATTGATGGTGGTGTGGGCATCATGGGTAATCTGAATGTCTGCGGTGCAATCACCGCAACCGGCGGCATCAGCTAAACCGGGCCATTGATAATCTTGGATCCAACGCAAAGCACCAATTGCAGTGATGGCGCACTGGCCATTCCCAACGGTGGCGCCGGCATTGGCGGCAACTTAAATGTGTGCGGCACCGGAACTTTTGGTAGCCCAGTAATCATTACTTCAACGGCAACCGGATCTTCATGCTCAGAAGGAGCATTAGTAGTTGCCGGTGATGTTGGCATTGAAGGCAGCCTTAATGTCTGCGGAGTAATAACAGCTGGCGGTGCAAGAAGTGTGCCATTGCTAGGCGATGAACTCAAATCCGTTCGTGCTGAGTTTATCGAAGCATGCTTCGATCATTTTCATGGCGAGGAAGGCGTAAGCCTGTCACGAGCCACTGTCCCCTGCACGGGTCCACGAAATGCACTCGTACTGGAAGCATTGGGCAATGTGGGCATTTTGGATAATTTGTATGTGTGCGGCAATGAAGAAATTGGCGGAAATACAATAATCAATGGAAATCTCAATGTCGCAGGCACTGGCACTTTTGGCAATGTAAATTTCACCGGCGGCAATGTCACTTTCAACAATTTCACGGTGAATGGCACAGGAACGATCAATAATCTAGTGGTGAATAATGCCACGATTAATAATTTGACGGTGACTGGTAGCAGTACGCTTAATACTGAAACGGTAAACGTGATTACTGGCGGAACCGGCAGCTTTAACAATTTGAGTGCGAACAATTTCACCGTAAATAATTTAACCGTCACTGGCCCGGTGAGCATCAGCAACACTACCGCAAGCACCGCATGTACTAATGGCGCTCTCATTGTGTGCGGTGGCGTGGGCGTTGGAGGCAATTTAAATGTCTGTGGAAATATAAAAGCTGCCAACTTTAATACCACCGGCGCAAGCAACTCAACCAACTGCAATCTTTCGGTAGGCGATAATACCAACAATGTGAATGGCACTTTCAATCGTGTTACGGCATTAGGTGAAAATGCGTTGCAAAATAATGCCGGCTCATATAATACTGCCGTAGGGTGCCAAGCTTTGCAAAATAGTCCGGGCTTCGGCAATGTTGCAGTCGGCAGTCTGGCAATGACAAACTGTTCCGGCGCCACTTATAATACTGCCATGGGAATTTATGCGCTACTTGATGGGCAGGGCAGCAATAATGTGGCCATTGGTGGCGGAGTGCTCAATGACAGTACTACCGCAAGCAAGAATGTGGCTGTTGGTGTTGGTGCAATGTATGAAGGCCAAAGCGGAAATTATAATACTGCGCTTGGATATAATGCACTATTTACCAATGCAACCGGATCAAATAATATCGCGATCGGTAACCATGCTGGTTATCAGTTGGCCACTTCCGGCGAAAGTAACAATATTGATATTGGTAATCAGGGAGTTGCCGGCGATCAAAGCATCATTCGCATCGGCATTCAAAATACTCAAACCGGTTCATTCATGGCAGGTATCTATGGCACACCGGTAAACGGCACCCATCAACCGGTAATTGTAACCCCGAGTGGCCAGTTGGCAGTAATCAGTGCGACCGGCACCATTGCCAATCGCTCGACACTGCAAAGCACCGGCTGCACCAACGGTGCATTCACCGTGAGTGGCGGCGTGGGCATCGGTGGCAACTTGAATGTGTGTGGAAACATAAATGCGGCAAACTTTAATCTGACCGGTGCAAGTAATCTAGCGCAGTGCAATCTCTCGGTAGGTGATAATACCAACAATGTGAATGCTGCTGGCGCGACGGGGGTCACAGCTCTTGGTGAAAATGCGTTATCGGTTAATTCTGGATCTTATAATACGGCCGTGGGTTGCTCAGCGCTTACTGCAAATAGTTCTGCAACGGGAAATGTTGGAATCGGATATCTTGCACTGCAAAGTAATACAACCGGTTATAGTAATGTTGCAATAGGCCAGCAAGCAATGCAGACCAATGTGGGTGGTCTTCAGAATGTTGCGATTGGAACATTTGCTTTGCAAAATAATCCGTCAGGTATCAATAATGTGGCCATTGGAACTCTGGCCATGCAAAATGCTTCCGGTTCTACAGCAAATGTTGCGGTTGGTTATGAGGCATTGCAAAATGCACTTAATGCTAACCAAAATGTAGCTATCGGCGAAGATGCATTTCATAATGCTGGTAATGGTTCAAATACAAATGTGGCAATTGGTTTACAAGCCATGCTGAGTGCTTCCGGTATTAATAATATAGCCATTGGTAATGCGGCAATGGCTTTTGCTACCGGATCAAGCACTAATGTAGCTATTGGAGTTGACGCAATGGAAAACTCTCTCGGCTCAGCTACTAATATAGCAATTGGTAATGCTGCAATGAGAAATGGTTCCGGTACTAATAACGTGGCTATCGGCAATACGGTAATGGCTTTTGCTACCGGCTCAAGCACCAATGTGGCAATTGGATTTCTATCGATGCAGAATGCTATGAATGCAAGTGAAAATGTGGCTATTGGATATAATACAATGCTTGCTGCTACCGGATCAAGCACTAATGTGGCCATTGGGCTTGATGCAATGCAAAATTCGGTAAGTTCAAGTACCAATGTAGCAATTGGTAATGCTGCAATGCGAAATGCTTCCGGTACTAATAACGTGGCTATCGGCAATACGGTAATGGCTTTTGCTACCGGTTCAAGTACCAATGTGGCTATTGGCACTCGATGCAATGCAAAATGCTGTCAGCTCAGCTACCAATGTGGCAATTGGTTTACTAGTCCATGCTGAGATGCTTCCGGTACTAATAATGTGGCCATTGGTAATGCGGCAATGGCTTTTGCTACCGGATCAAGCACTAATGTAGCTATTGGAGTTGACGCAATGGAAAACTCTCTCGGCTCAGCTACTAATATAGCAATTGGTAATGCTGCAATGAGAAATGGTTCCGGTACTAATAACGTGGCTATCGGCAATACGGTAATGGCTTTTGCTACCGGCTCAAGCACCAATGTGGCAATTGGATTTCTATCGATGCAGAATGCTATGAATGCAAGTGAAAATGTGGCTATTGGATATAATACAATGCTTGCTGCTACCGGATCAAGCACTAATGTGGCCATTGGGCTTGATGCAATGCAAAATTCGGTCAGTTCAAGTACCAATATAGCAATTGGTAATGCTGCAATGAGAAATGGTTCCGGTACTAATAATGTGGCCATTGGTAATGCGGCAATGGGTTTTGCTACCGGCTCGAGTACCAACGTGGCGATTGGACTTCAATCGATGCAGAATGCTATGAATGCAAGTAATAATGTGGCTATTGGATATAATACCATGCGTCAAAGTACTGGCGCAGCCAATAATGTGGCGATCGGTACATCAGCTCTTCAATTCTGTACTACTGGTAATAATGTTGCCATTGGCACCAGCGCACTTTCCAGAAATTTGACCGGCTCAACCAATATTGCCATTGGTAATACCGCCGGCAATAATTTCACTGGCGGTGAAAGTAATAATATTGATATTGGTAATGCCGGCATTCTTGGCGATCAAGGATGGATTCGCATTGGTACTGCCGGTAGCCAAACAGGTTGTGTGATTTCTGGTATTCGCGGAGTAACCACTAATAATGCTAATGCAATCGCAGTGCTTATTGACTCTTCCGGTCAATTGGGAACCACCTCATCTTCTGCTCGCTACAAAAAAGATATTGCCGATTTAGATTCGCAACAAGAAAAAATGCTCAAACTACGCCCGGTGACATTCAGTTACAAAGGTGATGCCTCAAATAGTAAACAATACGGTTTGATTGCCGAAGAAGTGAATGAGATTTATCCAGAGATTGTGGTGCGCGATGAAGCGGGCGAGATTTATTCAGTGAACTATATGGCGCTGATTCCGTTGCTGCTCAAACAAATTCAGGAATTGGAATCTCGTATGCAAACGCAAGAAGAAACGCATCATCAAGAGATTGGCCAGCTCCGCGAGCTGGTGAACAAACTCATGGCAGTACTGCCGGCATAAAATTTTTTAACCGTTATAAAAAAAGGCGTCGCTTTTTAAGTGACGCCTTTTTTTATCTCAATGCATTCAATACTATTTCCTTGGCCATGAGCGCATTAAATTCACCGAGCGCCATCATCTGCTGCGCTTGCGCAACGGTATAATCAAAATTAAAGGTGTTACACGCACCATCAGAAATGCACTGCTCAACATTGAAACTGATAAGCTGATTATATAAATTCGGCAAATCTTGTTGATGCTGCGCAAGCAACTGTTGATCAACAATGCGCGGGATATAGATCACGATCGGCGCATCGGGATTACTGCTATCGGCAAAAGAACTCACCGCTTGCCGGGCAATGTTTGTGTAATCAATAGCCGGAAAAGGAAGGTTGTGAGCTTGGGCATAGTTTTCAACATTCTGCAGCTCGGTACCCATCACCTGATCTGCTGACGCATCAACAAACAAAATTATATCCGCGGTGCGCTCCGTGCGTTGGCCGCTAATGGGCGGATAGGGCAAATTAAAATCGATACCCGCATCCACCATCGGCGCAATGGCATCATCGGCAAATGTTTCATCGCTCATATTGAATACCATATTATAATATTGCGCATAAATAGGCCGATCCTGACCATAGCCGGCTAAAATTTTTTGAATCAGAGCTTTAGCAAGTGACGAGCTCACATTCGTACTAATATCTGCTTCACTCAGCATGCGCGCAACCGTGACACCAACCGCCAATCCAAAGGTGCCCAGCAGCGTGCTCATCGGCTGCTCGGGAGCCATCGTTACAGAAGCGCCATTTTCAAATCTTCTGCCAAATGCCCAGGTGGGTACATAGGCGCCCAGCCAGGATGCTCCCACTTCATACGGACTGAATTCATACCATAGCTTCTCGCTTTGAGCTGTTTGCCCACTAATGCAGGTATAGAGCGGAAACGGCAGTGAGCCATCGGCAATTGCTGCCGCCTGATCGGAAAGATGCACCAAAACTTTTTGCGTCGCAAAATCGGTAAAGACCGCATTGCCCACAAAAGCGCCATACAGATCCACAAATCCCAGCGGCTGCCCCGCGCAGTATTTAGTCAGCAGCACATCGGTGATTAAAGAGAAGGTTTGCTCACCTACATCATTAAAGCCGGCCGTTATATTTTGAAGCATGCCGCTAATATAGTCATCAATTGTTTGGCCGCTGCAGATCCACGGCGCAATCGCCCACGTGGATCCGGATAATCCCACCAGATAGGTGCTCAAATCCAAAACACCCGATTCTTGGAATCCTTTGAGAGCGCCCAGCGCATAGAGCATTGCGCGATATCCACCGCCACTGCACACGATTGCAATGGTGGGAACTTTTTTCCCCTCCGCACACGCAATTCCCTGCTGTGCGAGTGCCGCTTCCACCCACTGCACTCGATTTTGCAAATAAGCACGCTCCTGATCACACAGTTGATTGCCCAGGCGCACCGTTGCTGATGTTGTTTTATACGGATTCTTGGCAATGGCCGGCAGGAAGTTTGCCATCATCTCCTGCGCATACTGAATCGGCTCTTCTATCAGATCCCATTCGAGCGCAGAGTAACCGTTGATATCGCCTTGGCTATCCGTTGCCAAATAAAAAGTGCTTCCTTGCAAACTGCCGATATTTAAAGCATTCCATGCATCAAGCAGTGCAGGATCCACCGTTGGCGCAAAGAGATTATTTTCTTCAGAAAATACGAGCATGCGATCAGCGGTATACCAAAGATCGGGGCGATCAAGAGTTGCACAAGATTGCGCAGGAATATAGGTGATCGCGCTTGCCAATTGCGCCGGCTTTTGATTCATGAGAGGAATTTTAGGAAAATTATAATAGATGGCAGCATACAGGTTGCGAAAACTAGTATTGCTCACGGTGATAGGATCGGCGACCGCGCATGCAACAACTATAAAACTAAATAATACAACATTAGTGAGCTTCATTGAGCTTCTCCTTTTATTTCTCAACCTTCGGCTGTAAACTTTTTATCGCTTCAATCACTGCGCTTCGCGCAGCCATCATATTTAAGCGGCCCAAATTGGTAAGTTTTCGCGCATCCGCTTCTGAATAACTAAAATTAAAGGTGCCGCAGGGGCCTTGAGTGATGCAGGCCTCAATATCAAATGTTTTTAAGCCGGCGAACTCTTTTGCCAACTGTGCATATTCAGGATTTGCAAATAAGGTTTGATCCACCACGCGCGGCACATAGATCACCACCGGTACCTGCGGATTTGCACTCTTAAAGACGCTCACCGCTCTTTTATTTACCTGAGAAAAATCAACGGGAGGAAACTGCAATTTATGCGCACGGGCATACGCTTCTGCTTTTTTTAAATCGGCAGGAAAATCACCGGCTGATGCATCCACAAAAATAATAATATCTGCTTTACGTTCCGTGCGCTCACCACTAATAGGCGGATACGGCAAATTATAGCTGATGCCCGCATCAACCATCTTTAATTTCCGCTTATCGGATAAAGGCACATTGGGCAGCCCGCGCGCAAAGTTGCGATAATCGGCTGAGGTGATCCGGCTTTCTCCTTGATTGCTCAAAATCGAATCGATAATATTGCCCACAATAAACGAAGGCGCTTTTTCTTTGAGCTTAATCTCGCTCACTAAACGAGTAATCGTGAGCCCAATGGCAAGCCCAAAGGTGCCCATCAGCACGCCAAAATTTTGCTCCGGCGCAAAATTCACCGAAACCCCCTCTTTAAATTTGCGTCCAAATGCCCAGCTAGGCACATACGCTCCCATCCACTGAGCACCCACTTCAAAGGGGCTAAACTCATACCACTGCTCTTCCGCTTTGGAACTCTCGGCAGCAATTGCGGTATAAATCGGCATCGGGTGCATTGCATTTCTAATGGCGTGAGCCTGCGCCGATAATGTTTGCCGCTGCTTGCGATTGCCCGTTCGTGTAAACAGTTCATTGGCCAGTAATGAGCCATACAGATCCACAATCCCATACGGCTGATCATAAAAATATTTGCACAGCAAATGATCGCCCATCAGTGAAACATCCTGCGCACTCACCTCTTTTAATCCACGATTAAGATTACTCACCACCCAATCATGGTATACCTGCAGCGACTGATCACTGAGCAGCCACCCGGAAATTGCCCAGGTGGATCCCGAAAGCCCCACCAGATACGTAGTCATATCAAGAATGCCGGCATTGTGCGCACCAATGAGAGCGCCTAAGCAAAACAGCATCGCGCGATATCCACCGCCACTGCACACAATCGCAATTTTGGGCACCCGTTCAACCGGTTGATTGAGCGCCTTCTCCATCGCTGCTTTTGCACGCGGCATACGCACCGATACAAATGATTTTTCCTGATCGCACAGCTCATTGCCCAGCCGCACTTTGGCAGGACTATTTTTGTATCGATTCTCAACAATTTGCGGAACCGATGCCATCACTTTTGCACGCGCAGCATCCAAAATAGATTTGATAACATTCCACTCAACGGTGGTGTAACCGTAGAATTTTGCATCTTTATCGCCAACATAAAAAACATCCCCCTGCAAATAGCCCACATTTTTTGAGTGGTATTTTTCCAGCTGCTGCTTGGTGAGCTCCGGCGTAAGCTCCTCTTTACGTTCGACAAACACCAGCTCACGATCATAGCCAACTTTGCGCACCGGCCGCTCTAAAATTGCCGAGGTGTCTGCTTCTACCAAAATAATCTCGGTCGCAATCTTTGCCACCGGCTGCTCTTTGAACGGCAACTTCATCCCGAGATAGTAGACGGCCATATACAAATCGCGCGGCGTGCGATTATGAATGGTCATGCGATCAGCCGCCAGTGGCGTTGCAACTGCTAATAGTGCAAAGATAAACTTCTTCATGTCTTTTCTCTCCTCTTCATGCAAAAATTATTTCTGTCTTAAAAATAGAAAGGGCACTACGAGTAAGTCAACAGTATGCAACCCGTTTCCCCGTTCGCTTTCAACTCAGCTCAAATTAAACAATCGCGCGACAGCGTATAAAGGATAGTTGTGAATTTTTTCTATAAATGAATAGTTATGCGGCGCAAATCTGATGCCATACGGAGAATTGGGATGAGTATCCAAAAACAATCGCATGCTTTGCAACTTGCCGCCATGGCCGCTTTTAATTTCAATCGGAATAATCTGCTCTTCTTGCTGAATAAGATAATCAATCTCAGCATTGCTCGTCCGCTCTTCTCGGTGCCAATAATATAAATTTCGTTCAGCAAATGGCCCAGCGTAAGCGAGCAGCTCCTGCCCAATAAATGCTTCAACAATGCCACCCTTATTCACAAATTGCGTGAGAGGATTGGTGATCCATGCCCCCACATTCAGACCCATTACATTTTGGCTCAGCGCAACATCCAGAAAAATCACTTTAAAATGTTCGTAGCTTGCCTGCGCGCCCAGCGGTATTCCTTGGCCCGCACTCATTAGAATCTTAGTCACAATGCCGGCTTTTGAGAGCATATCAAGGCATGGCTCCAACTCACGTTTGGTATAATCTTGGCTCACGGAACTATATTTAAATTTTTCACTCAGATGCTTGGGAATGTGATTAAAAAGCAACTCTAAATATTTAATTTGTGATCGTTTTGCATATTTATCAAAATCTTGCTTGTACGTTTTGCTGATTGCGCCCAATATTCTTCCGCAATCGTGCAGATTTTTAGTATCCCGCCACCATTTTACTGCTGCGGGCATCCCGCCTACGGCCAAATATTCTCCGAGCACTGCCATGCCCAGTTCATGAAGCGATTCACTCATCGGTTTGCGTGGATCATGATCAATGATTTCTTGCGCTAAAAGCTCATGCCCCACCGCATACAGAAATTCTATGAATGAGAGCGGATACATATACAACGATTCAATCCTACCGACCGGCATGCCAATTTTTTCGATGTGGAAATCGAGCAATGATCCGGCAGCGATCACATGCAGCTCCGGCATCTCTTCATAAAAATAGCGCAATGAGCGGAACGCGTTTTCTGATTCTTGCACCTCATCTAAAAAGAGTAATGTTTTTCCCGGAATAATGGAGCGCTTGAGTTGCACTCCTAGCTCACGAATGATGCGAGCAGGATCAAGATCTTTTTCAAATATCAGTTTAAATTTGGAGCTGCGCTCAAAATTGATTTCAACAAAATCATCAAATGATTTTCCTAGCTGGGCTACGGCATATGTTTTTCCCACCTGCCGTGCGCCGCGGATGAGCAACGGCATGCGCAGCGCGCCATCTTTCCACGTAAGAAGATAAGCATCAATCAGTCTCTTCATGAATCACCTTTTTTCAGAGTAAAATGCTTGAAAATCCACCCAATTTTGAGTAACTTTTGCTTGAAAATCCACCCAATTGCTATGCTACTCTTTTTTCTTGAGTGTTGGGAACAAGATGACATCTTTGATAGAAGTTGTATTAGTCAGCAACATCGTGAGCCGATCGATACCGATGCCGACGCCTACCGTTGGCGGTAAGCCAAATTCCAATGCATGGACATAATCAGCATCATACTGATGCGCCTCAGCATCACCGCCGGCGCGCGCATCCACCTGTTGCTTAAAGCGCGCTGCTTGATCGAACGGATCATTGAGCTCATTAAAGCCGTTACTAATTTCCATGCCGGCAATAAACAGCTCAAAGCGTGCGGCAAATGCCGGATTTTTTTCATCCCGTTTTGCCAGTGGAGAAACCTCAATAGGAAATTCGGTGACAAACGTTGGATTAATAAGCCGATGTTCAACGATTTTTTCAAAAAGTGCGTAGATCTTTTCACCCCAGGAGGCATTTTTATTAGCCATGGTGATCGCATGCTCTTTGAGCCGAATATCAATCACTTCCGGCGCAATATCTGCCGCGCCGTAATGGCCAAATTCCAGCACCGCATCTTTGATGCTGATCTTTTTGAACGGTTTTTCAAAATCGATGCTCATATCGCCATAGGGAACCTGCAGGGACCCACATACATTTTTTACCATTGAGCGGAGCATATCTTCCACAAAATTCATGATAAAATGGTAATCATGATAGGCCATATAAAATTCAAGCATGGTGAATTCAGGATTATGGCGCGTGGAGATTCCTTCATTTCTAAAGTTGCGGTTAATTTCATACACCCGATCAAAGCCGCCAACCACCAATCGCTTTAAATAAAGCTCCGGCGCAATGCGCAAATAAAAATCATTGTTGAGCGCATTGTGATGCGTAATAAACGGGCGAGCCGCTGCGCCGCCGGCAATTGGGTGCAGCATCGGCGTTTCAACTTCCATAAAATTTTGAGCATCAAGATAGGAGCGCATCATGCGAATAATGCCCGAACGTTTTTGAAATCGCTGCCTGCTTTGCTCATTGGTAATCAGATCCAAGTAGCGTTGGCGATAGATTGTTTCAATATCATGAAGGCCATGAAACTTTTCCGGCATCGGATACAGGCATTTGCTCAGCAACTTGAATGATTCCACCTTGATGGTAATTTCACCCATTTTGGTTTTAAATGCCGGCCCCTGCGCCCAGATAATATCGCCCACATCGATGAATTTTCTAAACTGCTCATAGGCATCCTGGCCCATATCATCTTGCTTAAAATAGAGCTGCAGTTGCCCGGCCGGATCTTGGATCACCACAAAAGAAGCTTTGCCATGATGGCGAATGATGCGAATGCGCCCGGCTACTGAATAAGTTTTACCCCCATTCATTTTTTCCGAGCTCTGTCGAGGAATCATCAAATTCTGATTTAACCATAGCGCTTTCGGCAGTAACTTTTTCGGGTGCGGGCCACGGATTAATATGCGCAGCTTCCAGCGCTTTGAGCTTTTCCAGGCGCACCTGATGCTCAGAAGTTGATGATTCTTCAGGGGTAATGATAGGATCTTTGGTTTTCATGGGCTATTTTCTCTTACTAAAAAAGATTAATTTTGCTTTAGTATAGCCTATTTGCACGTAGGATTCTATGAGCCTTTGCCCAGTGCCGCCTGATAATTTTTCTCAGCCTGATCCCAGTTTACCACATGCCACCAGGCAGTGATGTAATCGGGCCGGCGGTTTTGATATTTAAGATAATAGGCATGCTCCCACACATCCAGGCCAATTACCGGTTTATATCCTTGCAACTGCACCGGATCTTGGTTGGGCATAGAAATAATGCACAGTTGTTGTTTAGCATCAAATACGAGCCAAGCCCACCCACTGCCAAACACTTTCTTGGCTGCGGTATTAAATTGTTCCTGAAATTTTTCAAAAGAGCCAAATGTTTTAGTGATCGCTTCGCCTAGCGCACCGGTTGGGTTACCACCCCCATTGGGCCTCATCAAGGGCCAAAAAAATGAGTGATTAAAGTGGCCGCCCGCATTATTTTTTACCGTAGTCGCAATTTCTTTAGGCAAGCTTGGAATAGCTTGAATAACTTCTTCGAGCGTCTTACTTTGCATATCAGGATGATCTTTTAAAGCGGCCTTTAAATTATCGATATAGGCTTGATGATGTTTGTCATGGTGAATGCGCATGGTAAGCTCATCAATGTGCGGCTCAAGGGCATTATAGGCATACGGTAATGGTGGTAAATCAAATAACATAGAAAACTCCAGTAACTATGGTTCGATCCAGCCTACGCCAAGGCTTCGGCGGACAAGTACGATTTAGAAGCTTGCCCGCCATAGCTCGAAGAGCGACGGCCGGGTATCGAAGGGTTATTATTATAACACGTATATTTCTTCATCCGCATGGGCTAATTGCAACTGCTCCCGCGCAATTTTCTCCTTAAAAAAAGGATGCTTTTTTTGCATTGCGATATGCCGTTGCAAATAAACCACCTCTTCCTTTGCCGTTTCAACTTCTGCCTGCGCACTCACAATTTCACGGTGTAATTTCACGAGTGAAACAATTCCATTAGCACCCATTACATAATAGCCACTAAATAAGATCAGCTCAATAATAAATGCCCCGCGGCCAATATATTTTTTTGCAATTCTCATTGCGATCTCCTTTTTTATTTTTAATTGTTCTAAAAAAGAGGCCACAATGCAAACATATTCTGCAAATGCTTCACTTTCATTGGTTAAAAATGTTTTCTTAAGAAAGAAATTACCAAGGAGAACCACCATGAATAAAAGAATCATTCTACTTTTAGTCTTGCACCTCACACAAGTGAGCGCGCAAGACACACAACAGCCGGCCAATTTTGATGAGATTATCTATAAATGGTCCCGCACGCTGGCCGAGGCGGTGCAAGCGGCCAACCAAAAACATTATAAAATCAGCAACCATGAGCAATGCTGGATAAGAGCAATTGATACCCTTTTAAATACCATCGATCCCCACTCAAATCTGCTCGATCCTAAAACCTATAAAGCGATGATGGAAGCAACCAGCGGCGAATTTTTTGGCATTGGGATTGTGATCGACAACACCCGCAATTCTAAAGATAAACACCTGATTATTATCGACACGATTCCCGATGGCCCTGCCGATAAAGCCGGAGTAAAACCGTTTGACAAAATTATTGAGATTGAAGGCAAGGCACTCGAAGGCATGTCAACCGATGAGGCAACCGCGATGCTCAAAGGTGAACGCAACACGCAGGTACATGTAAAAATAGTGCGCGATGGCCACACAGAACTGCTCTCTTTTGATATCACCCGCGATGTGATCAAAGAACAAAATTCGCTCTGCTTTTATCTGCCGGATCAAAACATTTATTATCTCTCTTTGAATATGTTTACCGACACATCGGCGCGCCAGCTGGAGCAACTGCTGACCAAAGCACATGAAAAGCAGTATAAAGGATTAATCTTGGATCTGCGCAATAATTCCGGTGGGCTGCTTAATGCCGCTATCGATATCGCCGGACTATTTTTGGAAAAAGGAAGCTTGGTGGTAACCACCAAGGATAAAAATGGGAAAATTACCGAAGAATATCGCACTAACAGAAATCCGATCGCTACCCATATTCCTATTTTTATTCTCAATTAATAATTACACTGCCTCAGCGGCTGAAATCTTGGCCGGCGCACTCAAAATTCATGCAGACAATCCGACCAATCGTGGTGCTGCCAAAAAAGCGCACAACCCATTTGTATTTCTGGTCGGCACCAAAACATTTGGTAAAGGTTCGGTGCAAGAAGTGATGCCGATCAGCAATAATTGTGCCATCAAATTAACCACATCACTCTATTTCTTGCCCAATGACACTTCCATTCAAGCGGAAGGCATTGTGCCTGATATTGAAATTGAACGCTGCCTGCCGCCCAGCGAGCAGCAGCAATGGATCGCCAAATTTTATGGCAGAGAGCAAGCGCTGGCAAATCACATCACTCTCACAGAAAAAAAAGAAGAAGCCAAAAAAGATGCTGCCAAGGATCGCGTGAAAACCTGGACCGAACGCGCACGCCAAGCATTGCTTCTTGATAATCAATTTAGAGAAACAATTGCGCTCGTGAATTTAGTCTCCATGGCCCGCAACCAAACTAACTTGCATATTACCACCCGTCACGATGCAGTAAACTTTATTAATACCATTATTGTCCCCACCACCAAAATTAATTTGACTGAAGTGAAGATTGAAAGAAAATGATATTATTCGAATTGTTAAATTTATATGTTGAATTAACAAAAAATTGCAAAAACCTCAAGATGTCCACACGGTGGTAAAAGCATGATGAAGGGTGTCATCGAGGGTATTTTGCAGGAGGAGCTAAACCAGCACCTGAGCTACCAGAAGCACTCAAAGGTGGAGCAACTCAGGCAATAGCAGAAGCACCTCGTCCAAAACGGTACTCAGCACGCCGGTGAGATTGAATGCGATTCCCGGATAAACGCGAGTTCAGCCCTCAGCTGTAGTCAACCAACACATATATTCGAAAATATCTCATTACTCTATACAACTCACACCACCCATACAATACCCTAAACTCCACAATCTCAACACACAATCTCATCCCACAGAACACCACATCAGCTATTTAAATCGATACATTCACCGTTACCGATTTTGCCAAGTTGCGCGGCTTATCGATCGGCCGATCCAACTCTTTGGCAATTTGATAGACAAAAAATTGCATGAGTCCGGTCATGGCCAACGGCGCCAGAAGTGGTTTAACGCGCGGCAAAATAAATGCTTGATTGGCCAACGCGATCAGTTCAGTTTGCCCTTCAAAGGCGAAGACCACCAAATGCCCATCACGCGTTTTTACCTCTTGCGCGTTGGAAAGTAACTTTTGATAAATCAACGGATCCTGATGAGAAAAGATAAAGACCGGCGTTTGCTCATCCACCAGCGCGAGCGGCCCGTGTTTGAGCTCCCCGGCCGGATAGCATTGAGCAAAAATGTAAGAAATTTCCTTGAGCTTTAACGTTGCCTCAAGCGCAAATGGATAACTGATATGCCGGCCCAAGAAAATCGCTTTTTTGAATTTTGAATAGTAAGGCGCAAGAGTTGTGGTGATATCGCGACGGTAATTTTCGATGCTATTTTCAAGAATTTCGGCAGCAACAATAATATCTTCTTCCGCTTGCTGCATGTGCGCCTCATTGATGCGCCCTTTTTCAAGTGCCAATCGATGCGCGATCCAATAGAGTGCGGCAATTTGGGTCGAAAATGCTTTAGTGGAAGCAACGGCAACCTCCTGCCCCGCTTGGGTCAAAATAAATCCATCCGCTTCACGCACCAGCGTGCTGGAAGGCACATTAGTGAGTGCGATTGTATGCAAATCCATACCATTTACCAAACGCAAAGATTCAAGCGTATCGGCCGTTTCCCCTGATTGTGAAATAAAAATGTATGAACTATTTTTTTCAGGAAAAAATGACATATACCGGAATTCAGACGCCAAATGCACTCGCGTGGGAATAAAACAATCTGCTCGAAAAAAAACTGCGCAATTCGTGCCGCATGCCAGGAAGTGCCGCAGCCAATCAAATTAATTTTTTCAATAGCTTTTGCTTGCTCTTTGGAAAGCCCCACATGATCCCAGAGCCGATTGCTAATCGATCGCAAAAATGTCACCGTATTATAAATGGCGCTTTTTTGATCATAGATTTCTTTGAGCATATGATGCGCATGCCCTTGCTTTTCTATGTCACCATAGTCCAAGTGCAATTCTTGCACCGCCACGGGTAAAGGAGTCCCCATAAAATCAAAAAGCTCGATAGTCTCTTTTTTAATAATCGCGATGCTCTCATCCGGCATAAAGAGCACTTTTTTTGTTTTACCGGCAAAAGCAAGTGGATCAGACGAGACAAACTTTTCATGCGCATTAATGCCTACGCACAGCGGCGATCGCTTGCGAATCAGGAGCATCTGATCAGGATAATCTTCAAGTAAAAAAAGAAAGGCGTACGCGCCTTCGATTTGACCTACCAAGTCAAGAAGCGCGCTTTTTAATGTTTGATGCGTCTCTAATAATGATTCTAAAAGATGGGCGATAGTTTCAGTATCAGTTTGTGAATGGAAGGTGTGACCAGAGGCTTGCAGTTGCTTTTTAATAGCCAGATGATTCTCAACAATGCCATTGTGCACCAGGCAGATTTTTTTGTGGCAATCAAATTGAGGATGCGCATTTTCTTCGGATGGCACCCCATGGGTTGACCAGCGGGTATGCCCCACTCCGATCAGACCATCAATAGGATGAGATTCAATTTTGCGCACAAGATTATGGAGACTACCGGATGATTTTGCGTATAAAAAACGATTATCATGAGGATTGATGCAGGCAAAGCCTGCCGAATCATACCCGCGATATTCCAAACGAGAAAGCCCTTCCATTACGAAAGGGCGACTATTACTTTTACCGATATAACCAACAATCCCGCACATTGAGTATCCTTTTTAACTTCATTTAAGCATGGGGGAATGGGAAAATCAAAGAGAGCAGATTAGCGCTTCACAAACTGGAACTTGCGGCGCGCTGCTTTTTGACCATACTTTTTACGTTCTTTCACCCGAGAATCTACCGTGAGCAGATCATGCTGACGCAATAATGGACGGAGCAGCTCATCAGTGCTCACCAACGCGCGGGCAATACCCAGCTTGATAGCATCTGCTTGAGAACACAGCCCACCGCCTGCCACATTTGCCTCAACATCATACGCCAATTCCTTGGGAGCAATGCGGAAAGGAGTGGATGCTTTAAGACGGGTTATTTCAGTGTCAAAATATTCTTTAAAATCTTTGCCATTTACCAAGATGCTTCCTTTACCCGGGCGAAGCCAAATACGGGCAACGGATGATTTACGACGGCCAACCCCATGAGCCGTGGGCGCACCTTTGCGAGGCGCAACGACGGGAACAACTTTTGGTTTAGCAGCTTTAGCAGGAGCTTTTGCTTTGATCATAATGGATGAACCTAACCTTATTTTTGCTGAAAAATATACATTAATCCTAGAATAGCGGGGATCTCTAAAATGTCAAAAGCCGATGATCGGACTTGAACCGATGACCTACTGATTACGAATCAGTTGCTCTACCACTGAGCTACATCGGCGCTAATGTGCCCTATAGTACCATATTTTTTGTAAAAAGAATCACTATTCTTCCACCCCACGCCCCTCTTCAAAGGCCTCTTGGCAGGATAGGCAACGCGTGGCATCGGGGTATAATTGGAGACGCTTTTCTGAGATAGGCAGCTCGCAATCAGCGCAGATTCCATATACTCCATCCTCGATCATTTTGAGCGCTTTCACCACCCGATTAAACTCATCAATGCGAGTATCTTGAATCGAACTGCGCAAACTCTCCATGGTGGAGGTGAGCGCCTGGTCACCCGGATCTTGCACCTGATCATCAGAAAACTTTTCAGAATAAGACTGAATAAGATCCTGCTCAAGCTCAATTTTGCGATCAATCAACTCTTTTTTTATTTTGCCCAACTCTTTCTGGCTTTTCTTGGCTTCCATCACTCTAGTATCCTTTTTTGTTTAAAAAACTGCTGCATTAACTGTTTTGACTCTTTCTCCCCCACCCCCGCAAGGATAGTAAGAGCGTCTCTTTTGTATAGCCAAGAAGACCCCTGTTTGTCAACCCTCAGATATCCAAAGAGTGGAGAAGGCGCTCCATAGACCAATCCTTCAAGCCGCGCCAGGATAATAGCATTCATGCACATGGCGCATGGCTCAACCGTTACATAAATCCAGCAGCCATTCAAGCGCCAGTCGCCCAATACCTTCCCTGCCTGGGCTATTGCCCGCAGTTCAGCATGGTCAGTTTGAGAATGAGTGGCCTCCACGGTATTGCCCGCTTGGGCAATCAGTTGGCCATCCTTATTCACAATCACCGCGCCAATAGGCACCTCATCCTGCTCAAAGGCTTTTTGCGCCTGGGCAAGTGCGTGTTGCATGAATTGTTGATGATGCTGTTTAAAAAAAACCATAAGTAG
The DNA here is from genome assembly GCA_963836585.1 of uncultured bacterium. GTDB lineage: Bacteria > Babelota > Babeliae > Babelales > Vermiphilaceae > BTUB01. The sequence goes on along the minus strand of CAWIJV010000003.1, from coordinate 413,781 downwards.
AAAAAAAGAATATTTTTGATATGATTAAATCATTAAAAAAATAGTAACTAATGCCCTTTATTATACCATTTTTAACAACTATTTACATCCGCAAGGCGCACGCCTTATGGTTAAGAGAAAAATCTAACCCTTACCAGGAGAATTGGGTATGACTAACAACTCATCTTCAAACCGAGAATATAAAGCGAGTTCCATACGAGTTCTGGAAGGGCTCGAAGGGGTAAGAAAACGGCCCGCCATGTATATCGGCTCAACCGGCCAATCCGGTGTACATCATCTGGTTTATGAGGTGGTTGATAACTCGGTGGATGAGGCGCTTGCCGGCCATTGCGATACGGTCAAAATGATTCTCCATTCAGACGGTTCATGCTCAGTGGAAGATAATGGCCGCGGCATTCCGACTGATATTCACGCAGGCGAAGGCGTTTCTGCGGCAGAAGTGGTGCTCACCAAACTCCACGCGGGTGGTAAATTTGATAAAGAATCCTACAAATACTCCGGTGGTTTGCACGGCGTGGGTATTTCAGTAGTAAACGCACTTTCCAAGCGATTGGAAATGACCATTTTCCAAGACGGAAAAATTCACTATCAAGTCTATGAGCGCGGCATTCCTCAAGATCGCCTCAAAGTGATTGGCGAAACGGATAAACGCGGCACCTTGATCAGATTCTGGCCCGATCCGGAAATTTTCACCGAAACTACCGGCTTCAACTTCGAAATTCTTTCCGCACGTATGCGAGAACTGGCCTTTTTAAATAAAGGTTTAAAGATCAGCATCACCGATGAGATCAACAACAAAAATCATGAATTCTATTTTGAAGGCGGCATCGTTTCTTTTGTTGAAAGCGTTAACGCCAAAAAAGAGCCGCTGTTTCCTGAGATTCTCCATTTTAAAGAAGATGATAACGTCTATGTACTCGAAGTGGCCATGCAATATAATGAAGGCTATGGGGAGCAACTTTTTTCATTTGTAAATAATATTAATACCACTGAAGGCGGCACCCATGTTGCCGGTTTTAAATCGGCACTCACCAAAATCTGCAACAAAAAGGCGCTTGAGCTCAACATCATCAAAAAAGATGAGGGATTCTCTAGTGAAGATACGCGCGAAGGATTGGTCTGCGTAATCAGCCTCAAGGCTCCCGAGCCACAATTCGAGGGCCAAACAAAAACCAAATTGGGCAACAATGATGTGAAGGGCTTGGTCGATTCCTGGACCTTTGCCTATCTTGAAACCTATTTTGAAGAAAATCCTGCCATCGCGAGCAAGATTTTACAAAAGGCTGAAATTGCTCGCCGCGCTCGCGAAGCAGCCAAAAAGGCACGCGATCTCACGCGTCGTAAAACCGTTTTGGAATCTTCAATCCTTCCCGGCAAATTGGCCGATTGCTCGAATGAAAATCCGGTGGACACCGAACTATTTATTGTTGAGGGTGATTCTGCAGGCGGTTCTGCCAAAGGTGCACGCGATAGAAACACGCAAGCGATTTTACCGTTGCGCGGAAAAATTTTAAATGTAGAAAAAGCGCGCTTGGATAAAATTCTTTCTAATGAGGAAATTAAGGCGCTCATTGCAGCCATCGGCTGCGGCATCGGCGCTGAAGAGTTTGATGTTAACAAAGCCCGCTATCATAAAATTATCTTGATGACCGATGCTGATGTTGACGGTTCGCACATTCGCACCCTGCTGCTCACCTTCTTCTTTAGATACATGCAACCGGTGATTGAAAAAGGCTATCTGTATATTGCGCAGCCGCCATTATATAAAGCAAAAATCGGCAAAAAAGAGCAATACCTCAAAGATGATACCGCCTTTAAACAATTTTTATTTGATTGGGCGCAAGAGCAAACCGCGCTGTTTGTTGACAATAAAGAGCTCACGCAAATTGAATGGCACTCATTGCTCGATTCATTAAACACGTATGATGATCTGCTGCAAAAAACAAGCGCCAATTTTAAAATCAGCTATGAGCAAGCGCACGAATTTGCTCTGATTATGGCAAGCGATCCATGGAAACCGGCCGACGGCGTTGCAAAACTGATCCAAACGCTCAAAAAGCATATGCGCAATCATCTGATTGGGCATGATAGTGGCCCGCTTCCGGAAATTCCTGCCGATGAAATTTCAGCCGTTCAAGGGCACATTACCTTCAAACTGCTCAACAAAGAATGGCGCGTGGGCGTTAACTTTTTTGTCAGCTTGGAGCTTGAGCAACTGGTTTCCCAGCTGCGCGTGCTCATGAAGGTGCAGGAGCATCCATTTAAATTACAAGTGATTGATAAAGAGCGCCATCTGAGTGATCGCGGGATTACCGCACTCTTGCATGCGATCAAACAGATTAGCAAGCCATATATGAACGTGCAGCGCTATAAAGGTCTGGGTGAAATGAATCCTGATCAGTTGGGAGAAACTTCGATGGATCCTAATAGCCGCCAACTTTTGAAAGTAACGATTCAAGATGCGCTGGAAGCTGATTCATGGTTCACCACCCTCATGGGCGATGATGTGAGCGGTAGACGCAATTACATCGAAGCCTTCGGCCATTTTGCTAAGAATTTGGATATTTAAATCTTTTTATCAACAAAGGTTATTCGCATGAATATCTCTCATTTTTCTCTGGTATCTTTGGTAACAATTTCTGCATCTATTATTGCCATGGAAGCTCCTCCCGGCGGTTGGAGAACAGGCAAACGCGCCGAGGCTGCGGCACGCGCTGCGCAAGGTACACGAAGTCTTTCAGATGTTACCGCAGAATTTGCACAAGGCGCTCAAAAACTTCGTGAAAAAGCAGAGCGAGATGCGCAAGATGAGCTAAATCATTTGGGGATCTTATTGCTATCTTCTGAACCTCAAGCGCTTGCCCCGGCAGCTTTAAATGAGGAAGCGCAAATAATCGCCGACATCGAAAGGCTCAATGCAGCCTTCGCCCGATGGCAACAAGATCCAGGCGATCTTGATCTGAGACAGAAGCTTGTTGAAATTCAAAGCGAGTTGACCAGTAAACAAGTTCAGTTATTTCGTGACAGTAAGCCAGCTTTTGCCAAGACTCTCAATAATGCCATCGAAGAAGTAAGCAGAAAAAGATCTGAAATAGCTTGGTCTTTTCACGGTCCTCAATCACCCACAGCGGCTCCCGCTCGCTATCAGCGGCCTTTGGCTAGGACCAACACAATTGCTGATGAGATAGAAAATTTGCGCACGGCAAGAAAAAAAGAAGCGAAACGATATGCTAGAAATATGCGATTAAGTGGTCTGCTTGCACTGGGCAGTGGCGGCGTAGCAATTCAGCAAAAATCATGGAAGTTGGCTACACTCGCAGCATTTTCAGGCGGCTTCAGCCTTTATTGCCAGTATCAAAGATTAAAACTTTCTGAAGAACCTACTGAGGCTGAAAAATTGGCATTCTTGTACCAAAAGCAACTGACGTAGTTTAAAAAAATTATTTTTATTTCCAAAAAATATGCGCCAGCAATTTCTTGAAGGCACCCCACCAAGAAGTTGCTGGTTTATTTTTGAGACGACTATCATCCAGATAGTTAAGTCGAGCAATAAGATGCTCAAAAGGTGATGGCTTACAAAGACTGAGCTCGGTGTTCATCACCTGCTTTTTTAGGAAAAAACTTTTTAACCAGGCCCACCAGGCAAATGAGTGGGATGATTGCTCAGGCTCTTCTTCTTCTGATTCTGATTCGTCATATTCTTGCACATCAGGATGATCAGGATAGATATCGGCTATCTTCAAAGATTTTTTTGCCAGCTGGGCATGCGCAGCTTCTTGTATCATGGCCGGCAATCCTGCCATCTTGGCAATATCGATCGCATCGACCAGATCTTTGCCCGAGCAGCCTTCCATCCATTGCGTTAATTGACTATGAACTACTGCGCCATCGTTTTTTTTAACTTTTTTTAAATAAGAGAATCTTAAACATGATTTCATCACGGTAAACATGCGGGCATCAAATCCTTTCAGGTGATTCTCATTTTTTTGAAGATATTTTTGTAATTGGGGAAAAGCGTCCACATATTTTTGCTTCAAAGAATCTGGGCGTGGACCGCCAAACTCAACACCATCGGGCCAACAATGGGTGGGCGCATTGAGTATCACCGCCAGGGTTGCCGACCTATCATTCATTGCTTGCATGCCGCAAAACACCATTAATAGCATCAAAAAGCTATTTTTCATAGTAAAAATCCCCCGCTCGCGCATGTATCTATTTTTCAAAAAACTGTATACTAACACCATAATTAAATTTGTAAAATTGTCAATTTGAATATGAGCCAACTATTTTCAACCATTTATTTATTTTGTGATCGCCATGGGCTAATCAAGCCGCATGCCACGATCATCGTCGGCCTTTCGGGGGGCCCTGATTCGGTATTCTTGCTGCAGTATTTGACCCGCATCGCAGAAGAAAAAAATCTGACGCTGATCGCGGCGCACCTGGATCATGAGTGGCGCTCTGAGTCTGCCCACGATGCGCGCTTTTGCCAAGAGTTGGCAGCAGATTATAAAGTTCCGTGCGTAACTAAAACAATGAGTGAGTGTGCTCTGCCCTTCAAGTTCAATGGTTCCAAAGAAGAATGGGGCAGAAAAGCACGCCGCGCTTTTTTTGAGGCGGTCGCGGCTGAGCATCACGCATCGGCCATTGCCCTGGCCCATCATGCCGATGATCAGGCAGAGACATTTTTTATGCGCATGATCCGCGGGGCATCCTTGAGCGGCCTTGCCGGTATGAAGCCGCGTGATGGCTTATATATTCGCCCTCTGTTGCAGATTAGGAAAGAAGAAATTCTGCAACATCTGCATGAGCATCAAACTCCTTACCTGATCGATGCAAGCAATCAATCCCCCGAGTATCTGCGCAACCGTATTCGCAACACCGTAATGCCCGCGCTACGCGCGTGCGATGAGCGGTTTGAGAAAAATTTTGCCGCCACACATGCGCAACTAGCACAAACTGAAGAATTTCTTCAACAGTATACTGCTGCGATCATGCACGAAGTTACGGATGCGCAACAAGGACTTGATATTCAAAAACTGTTGGCGCTGCATCCGGTGGTGCGCAATCGCGTGTTGATTCAATGGCTTATCATGCACAAAGTGCCCTTTACTCCCTCGCAGGGCTTGCTCGATGAAATGGTGCGATTTTTAGAAAATTCTAAAAATCGCCGGCACACTATTCATCAAAAATGGGCCCTACTGAAGCACAATAATAGAATGATTTTAAAAAATCTCACTATTGCTTAATAAGCGTGAGTGCATTTTTGGCATCAACGCCAATGTTGTAAGTGCCCAACTGATTAATGGTAAAGGTGAATTTTTCAGTATCATTTCTTCGCAACTCAAAATTAATGGCCTCGCCCCACACATTATCATTTCTACGCTTAAAATTAGACGGCACTTCTTTTTTGGTAGTGGCCGGAATAGTGCCGCGCCCTTTTACCAGTAAATTGCCTTCCCCGCGCACCGTGAGAGCTCCTGGAATGTTTCCAGTCACAAACGTGTTATATTCGAAATAAACCGGCTGAGCAAGCGTGTTATTTAAACTGAGATTCCCCGTTTGCACTCCGGCTTGCATGCTCGTCACAACGGCTATCAGAAACAATGGCATAAACTTATTCATAAAGATTCCCCCTATAATGAATACCATAGACCATTTGTATTTCTAATAGAAATTGTAACAGAAGAGAGGTGGTGAAAGTCAATGCTCTATAAACATCCCTGGTAATCATGACTCAAATAGCCTACACTTTTTAAGCCGGCGAGCGCTTAAAAAAGGTTGAGTATGAATAATGCCCGTAAAAAACTTATCATCATCATCGCAACACTACTCCTACACAGTCTGAGCATGCTCGTTATTTTTGTGATCTATCAAGAACCATCGCGTGATTTTTTTGCTGATTTTAATGCTGCCAAAGCAGTTGATGTTCCCGAGACCGTTTTTTATGATCCTTCTCAAAATCAAACAGCACCCGCTGTTGATGATCAGGAATTAGGACAATTTAAACCGCGCGCAAGTACTTTGGGCGCATCGATGGAAATGCCCAATGGACCTATCGGTATCGAGCAAGAGGGAGAAGTTGGAGAAAAAAATGATGGCGAACCAGAATCACAAACACAAGAACCTGTACCCAAATCTGCGCAAATTGATGCAGCGCCCTTCGAATATTCAGGTGAACTGATCCCCACCTTCGCTGAAGGCGAGAATCAAAAAATAAAAAAAAATTCTCCTTTTCATCCTGAGGAGCACGTTAGTGCATCTCGAAGGAAGGCGCGCCAAGCGCTCGCAGGCATCACGCGCGGCTATTTGCAGCAACTGCAAGATGAAGGAGAAAATCTTATCAAAACAATCGGCGGGAATCCCAACAAAAAACCAACAGCCGAACAGCTCAAGCATGAGCGGTACTTTGCCAAAGTGCAGTGGTGCTTGCAGAATGCTCATGCGATCAATCAAGAGAAATGCCAAATGCATGATGCCATTGAAGCAGTTATGAAAATCTATTTTGTGCTCAATCGTGAAGGGAAAATAACGCAATTCCAGATTGTGCAATCTTCGGGTTTTGCCTATGTGGATCAATATATCAGCTCACTCTTTACGTATGCCAGCAGCTCCTTCCCTCCCCTGCCTGCTTACATAAAAGAGGACCATTTTCCCATTTCTTACACCGTGCTTATCAATTGGAACACCGGTTTTGCCGCGGGCTTTAGTCGCTCATAAAAAAGATTTTTTACCGACTCTTGCGCTGAACACACCCAACCTCCTATTCTAAAATTCAGTATAATATTCTCACACTATTTCAAAGGAGATCCTATGAAATTATTGGTAACACTGTTGGTAGCAGTTAGCTTAGTGGCAGGCGCTGCCGCTGCCGGAAAAGATGAACGTTGTGGTTGCAATAAACCACGCCCCGTTAATCCTCCCCGTCCAGCTGCTCCTGCTCCGGCAAAAGCAGCTCCGGTAAAAGTAGCAGCAGCTCCGGCTCCAGCAGCACAACCGGCACGAAAGTAAGTACAATTATTTTTTTACAGGAAGGGGCGGCAATCGCTCCTTCCTTTTTTTGTATACGCATTTATTTAATGTTATACTCTCATCTATAGCATTAAATACCACCCAAAGACTTATTACCAAGAATCCGCAACCATGAGCAAAAAAGATTTTTATGAGGTGCTGGGCGTTGCCCGCACCGCATCAGCCGATGAGATCAAAGCCGCTTACCGCAAACTCGCCCTCAAATATCACCCCGATCGCAATCCGGGTAATAAAGAGGCGGAAGAAAAGTTCAAAGAAGCCGCCCAGGCCTATGAAGTGCTTTCCGATGAAAAAAAGCGCAAAGCGTATGACCAGTTTGGCCATGCAGGTATGGGTGCCGGCCAAGGCTTTAGTAATCAGGGCATGAACATGGAGGATATCTTTGAGCATTTTGGTGATGTCTTTGGTGATATTTTTAACCAACACCGCCCGCGCAAAAAAACCGGCCCGGAACCGCGCCGCGGCCATGATCTGCACAAAGATATTTCTATCAGCTTAAAAGATGCTTATACAGGCACCAAACAAGAAATTGCCTACTACCATTTTGAAACCTGCGACCTCTGCAAAGGCAAGGGAACCAAAGCAGGCACAAAAGCAGTTGTCTGCGCCACGTGCAAAGGAACGGGAGAAATTCATTTTAGCCAGGGCTTTTTCATGTATACCCAAGCCTGCTCCACCTGCGGCGGCCAAGGGTTCACCATTCCATCCCCCTGCCCCTCTTGCAACGGCCAATCACGCAAACAAGTTTATGATAAATTCAATGTTACTATCCCCGCCGGCATCTTTGATGGCGCTGAGCTGCGCATTGCCGGTAAAGGTGATGCGGGAGTCTATGGCGGCCCATCGGGCGATCTATTCTTGCGCGTAAGTGTAATGCCCGACAAAAACTTTAAGCGGGTAGAAGATGATCTTACCTGCACCATGCTGCTCACCTATCCACAATTGGTATTTGGCAGCCAAGTTGAGATTGAAAATATTGACGGCTCTAAAGAGACGATCAAGATTAGCAAAGGCTGCCCCGTGGGTGAACGGATCATAGTTGCAGGCAAAGGGTTTCCTAAATTGCGCGGCACCGGCCGCGGCAATCTGGTGGTGATCACCAACTGCGATATTCCTAAAAAACTTTCGGATGCTGCCAAAGAACATCTTACGCAGTACTCTCGTGAAATTGGCACCAGCACCCAAGGCAACTCCGGGCTCTCAGGATTTTTTAAGAAATTTTTGGGCTAAATCCCTATGCCCCGTTTTTTCATACTTTTTTGTGAAAAGAATTGCTGCCGCCTGTTTTCAATGGCCAGCTTGCCAATCAGGTGATAAAAAAAATCTCGATCAGGCCCTTTGACCACCGCCTGCTCATGCGCCTCGGCAAGCGCCACCGGATAGCCACGCCCCTTAACTGATTGATCAAGCATAATCTGGCAGACCGTTTGCAAAAGCTGCTCATCTTTGGCAATCCAAGCAGGAATCTCGATGCGCACAATCTCAGCCCCCACATCACAATAAAAAAAGTGGGGAACCAGATGCGGCGGGTATAATTTCCCAATGGTGGCATTACTCTTAAATACAATCGAACGAGAATGCTCCGGCAAAAAAAAGCGGGCAATGGCACTATCCACCAAATGGCTGACCGCCTCCAAATGTTGGCACCCTTCAATCTTAAAATTGCACAGCTGCACCCGAATCAAATTTACCAGCTCTTTGCTTTTGGGGAGACTAATATAACCGGCACACAAAATCTTATTTTGATACAGCTGATCTAATAAGCTCAAGTATTTGTTTAAAAATAACTCTTTAAGATTGCCTTCTTTAGACTCTAAGTGCCAAAAAATAAGTGAGCCATCAAATAAAAAAAGAAAGGGCGTGGCAGAATTTTTTGCCGTATACTCGATACTTTTTTCCAGCCCGTGTTGCAGTTCAAATTCTTGCCGCCTGGCATTCACCAGCTCCTGAGCCTGGCTGCCTTCAGCCTCTTTTTCATCCCCGGTAAAAACATACGGCATGCAAAAAAGCGTAACTGGCTTAGGTGAATGCGATCCATATTCCAAAAGTACCGAACCAACATTGATTAAAAAACAGGCGGTTCCCGAATGGCGATCGGGATAGACTTGAGATCCGTCAACGGCAAGCACCGTATACGGATCAGGCATAGGCGCAATTGCAACCACGGTACCGATGGACTCATACCAATCGGGGACTAGCCATGGCGTTGAAATTTGGCGAATTTTGTAGATGAAGGTAGGGTCAGCACAAATTGCATGCCATGCGGCGCGCGCAATTTCTAGTTCGGCGCTCACATCAAGAAAAAGCCCTTGAGTAACGGCGTTTAGTTGCTCCAATAATGCTACTCTATTGAGCATGCTACCTTCTTTGATTATAGTCGGCCAGCCCCGCCTGCAATGCCTGCAAACTGAGCAGCGCACATGCCAGCCGCGTGGGGCCCAGATCCATGCCGATAAGCGCTTGCATAGTTTCCGCGCGCATATCCTGCGCGAGAGTTATCGGTTTTAAGCGCACATGCTGCGCCAGCAATGATGCGCTGGCTTGGCTGATCACGCACCCGGATCCTTCAAAAGCAACTTCAGCAATTATGCCATCGGCTATTTTTGCCTCAAAGCAGACACTATCGCCGCATGAAGGGTTGTGTTTGCCGGAGCTTAAGTCGGGCTTAGTAAGCGTGCCTTTGTGGCGCGGAAAGCGGTAATGATCGATGAGTTCGTGGCGATACAGTTCCATACTTTCAAGCCTACTTAATTGATCGCTCGCGTCAACAGGAAGATGGTGCACGCCGCTTCATCAGCGTTTTAAGAGTGGCAATTCCCTGGCTCGGGCGAGAACTCATGCCATTCCAGGTTTTGCTTGCGAGCATTTGCGCCTTTTGCAGCCACCCTTTTTGCTGCTTCCATTCGGCCGGCTTGGTGGAATATACAGCATAAGCGCCTTCTCCAATCGCCCATGCAGCGCCAATCACTACTGCACCAATGGCCCCATATTTTACATAAGGGGTAATGGTATCCATCCAATTATGCTGTTCCTCGACCGGCAGTTTTGATGATTCACCACCGGTTGCCTTCCACTCGGCGACCGTTTCTTGTCTGATCTTCTCAAGTGCATCTTCTGAATCGGTAGCTGCTGCTGTTGCTTCAGGAGTAGGCGACGGAGATCGTGAGCGGCTCCCTACTGGCAGTTCCGGCGATGGCGATCGCGATGCTTGTGGACTAGGCACCGGTGACCACTCAGAGGATGGGGTGCTGTCACCGCCAGGAAACTGGATCGGCGGGAAATCAGGACTAGAATCACTGGCACCATCCGACCCTCTGGGTGATAAGACCAGTTGCTCAACTTCAGACAATTCTGCGGGTAGTTGCTCAGACCGTGGGGCAGTCATTACTGCCTCCAAATCTTGCCGTTGAATTTCCGAATAGCGACTAACCAGTCGTTGATATCTAGGTCTATCTCCTATCACACCATCCATTTTTGAAAATTCTGCATCTAACTGAGCCTTACTCATCTGCTCAATGGGAACTTCAGCTCCCGGCTCCATGCCTACCATCGAAAAAGCAGCGCTCAACGTTGCTATAAAAATGAGATTTCTTACCATTCAAATTCCTCGCGTTAAAAGATATTCTTGTGGGTATTATAAAAAGGTGCAGACGAAAGTCAAATAAACCAAAGAATAAACCTTTTCTTGCTATTTTTTTACAAAAATGGCTACCATTAGTATAGAATTGATTAGTTTTTCCGGTGGATATCGTGACAAAAAAGTATATTTTAGTTATTTTCCTGTTTCTTACTGCCCGCACTCATGCGGCAAACATCGTTTTTGATCTGGGTGAAGTGCTCATTGAAACCAAATATGCTCAAACCCTCTGGAACATTGGGCCGTTTAAGTTTGTGCATTATGCCAGCACCGGCAATAATCCCTTCTCGGCACACAAAAAACTGTTTACGTTTCTGGATGGCATCAAGCCCTATAATGAGAGCCAGATTATCATAAAAGATGCTCATGGCCATAGAATGCCACAACTCATGATCGATTGGCTTAAAGGCATTGCTTCCGGACAGGAAATTTTACATCTTACCCATAAGACCCCCGGCAACTTTACCAATCAAGCTGAAGAAAACTTAGTACGCGCGCTTGCTGAAGTACTATTTACTCCTGCCTATTTTGTGCAGACCCGCCAACTCATCAACCAAGGAGTCAACCTCGTAAAAGACTGTAAAAAGGCAGGGCATTCAGTATTTCTCCTTTCTAACTGGGAACCGGAATCGATGGAACTCCTCGAGCAGCTTTACCCGGAATTTTTTGGCCTTTTTGACGGCGCGGTAATCTCCGGCAGAGTGGGATTAGTAAAACCGGACCCGGCCATTTATGAATACCTGCTTAAAACATACGATTTAGAACCTGAACAAACGATCTTTATTGATGATCAACCGGAAAATATCGCAGCCGCTCAAGCATTGGGTATACACGGCATTGTCTACCAGAAAAAACGAGGATTTCTGGGCAGCTACCATGATTTTGAAACGGTTCGCCGCACTATTGACAGCCACTTGACGTCAAAAAATCTTCTTATACCGATTAATCACCATCGGTAAAATCACCACCAGCATCAATGCTACCAGCGCTAATAAAATGGGCAGCGTAAAGATCTCATTAACGCTATTCAAGTTACCCAGTTGGCAACCGGCATAAGAAAAAATAATGCCCGTGGGAATCACGCCAATAATCGTGGTCCATGCAAAGGTGGTAAAGGAGATGCGAGTAAGCCCCGCCAAAATATTCACCACCGCAAAGGGAACAAGCGGCAAACAGCGCAGCATCAATAAGTAAAGCCATCCACGCCGCTCCACCATTTGATTAAATGCCATTAAGCGGGGTGCAAAACGAGCCTGCAGATAAGATCCGAGCAAATATCTGGCCAGTAAAAAGAAAAAAATTGCACCGCTTGTGGCACCCATTACCAGATAAATAAGGCCGAAAAACATGCCAAACAGATAACCGGCCATAATACTCATAACTGCTGCACCGGGCAGGCAACATACCACGATGGCAATAAAAGTGAGCAGATATAAACAGACTGTTTTCCAATAACATTCGATCACCTGCGCACGTAGCCAGATGCTTTTAGCTTTAATGCATTCGAAGGTGAGGCACTGGGGCACTCCCGAATACCAAAATGCTGCCATAAAAAATATTACGATCACCGCCAAAGCAATACGCTTTTTTCCACTGCTACTTATTCTAGACACGCAAGCCTCCTTTTAACTTTTTAATAAGCATTGGCACACACACAATGAGTGCCATGATGCCGAGCAATAGTAAAATAGTGGGTGAAAAAATATCATTGAATGAGCGAATTGAGCCCAACTCTTTCCCGGCCATTACACATAAAAAATTGAGGGGAAATGTCCCCACTACCGTAACCCACAAGACCGTAATCAAAGGCACCTTGGCAATCGCCGCTAATAAATTGATTACAAAGATTGGAATTACCGATAAAAAATGGAGCATCAGCAAATAGCTATAGCCATATTTATTCACCTGCTCATTAAAGCGATCGACCCGTTCATTATGCCAACTGCGCACCCAATCACTCACCACATACCGGAGCACCGTGAATGAAATCAAGGAGCCGATCACGCAGCTGATGGTTACAAACAATAATCCCAGCACCATGCCATATAAAAATCCACCAATAAGCGCGAGCGGAATAACTAAGGGCAATCCACAGGCAACGGTACCAATAAATACCGCCATATAAACAATTACTGAAAAATAGTAGTTGCGCGCAACATAGCCGGCCAAGCATACATTATTTTTCTTGATCTGGTCTAAGGTAAAAAAGTGAGCGAGTGTTTTATAATTAATCGCAACCAAGAGCACAATAATCACGAGAATAAGAAGACCTATCAACCGTTTTGATATCAGCTTCATACTGCACCATCCTTTTTTGCACTGTTTAAACTATAGAGTATCTAGTAAGTAGCATGCCATAAAAATGAAAACAGCTGCAATTACCACAAGAAATTGACTTTCTAATCATTGTTGTCATCATATATTGATGGTAATAAAAAATAAAATACACATAGGCGTAACTTCGTATGATCATGCGACAACCTCTATTTTCAAAAACAGCACTCATTTATTTTCTGATTCCCGTATCCATTATAGCCATGGAACGCCAAGCGCTTGATCCGCTGGTGGCAGCCATGCCCGACCTGGATTATTCCCGCTATGCTGAGCAAGAAAGCGACGAGCTAACAGCCAGAAAAAGCGATACTCGCGACAACGCCTTTGCTCGCATGCGCCTCACTCGCATAGACTACCGATGTTTGCAAGCATGGAAGTTACCAAAAGCAGATACCAGCGCACCATCAGCGGTAGAAGCTGGCCAAAATGCTACTGCACCATCGGCACCATCAACATCTACGGCTCTTTATCGCTTAGTGGTAACTCACCGGGATAATCCGGTCAAAGCAGCAGAATATTTTATGAAGGCACAACTATTGCGTGAAGGAGCATTGGTTGATCAACCTCGCTGGGAAAGGCAAATCACTCTCAGTGTGCTCACTGAATCTACCGATGATATTGTTATAGCAACTGAGAATGATGCAAAAGAGCCACTTGCGATAATGAAAAAATACGCACAAGCAAATCATCATGCGGGCCACCAAGCGCTGGCATTTCATCATTCTAAAAATGCAGAATGCCGTGAACAGTTAACACTGCTCTCATTGACCATGGCCAAACGCCATCTTGATACACTGGATCCAAAAGCAGCGCCCATTATTCCCGAGTTTAATCATCAAAATATTCTCTTTAATTACTATCGATATCTGTATCAGTTTGCTTCTCAACCGAGTAATTATGCAGCGGGCCCTGCTATAGTTCCTTTTAGCAACTATCTTTTTTCGCTCAGTAATCTTGCCGAAGCTATGCAAGGGCTTAAAATGCTCGCGCCTGCTCATCCTCGTGCATATGCATTCCATAAAGCAGCGCAACACGCACTCAGAAATGGCCTCCTCAATGCGCGTAGAGAAAACAATATGGGACTGCTCACGTGCATGCAAAGAGCAAAAACTGATCCGGCCCATGCCGCTATCTTACATGAATCATTGATTACCAGAATGAACATACGGCCAATTAGCGCCGGGCAACGTAAAGTTCTTGTTGAGTGTCTTAAGACATTGATCCCGGATAGTTCACTTGTGCAATCATTGATTGCAAAAAAGTACGCAGAAAGTGTGTATGCACACCGCGCAACAACCCTGATCGAGCCCGGAGCTCAAGATTATCAACGCGCCCTCTTTGCAGCTGACTGTGGTGACACTAAAAGCGCACTCACCTTGAGCAGCAAATCACTGCGTGCCGGCTATCAACCGGCAGATGTTTTTTTTAAAAATCTTTTACTCATCAGTGAAACTGATGCCAATAGCTCAGATACCTCAGGTGCCGATGCGCTCTGCATTGCGCGTATTAAAAGCGCATTGGTTGATAGTGCCGATCCACTAAAAACCATCGCCTACTTTCCCCTCTATTGTGATGCAATTTCTTCACTGGAGCGTATGCGCGGTCATAACTCTTTGCCCGCATTGCACCTATTGCTTCACCAGCATCTTGCATATGATATGCATCAAGAGCATAGCCTCGCTGTGATACAGATTATGAAAGATACGGGAGCTATTTTAAAAAGTTCTGGTAAATCTCCTTTTGAATTTTTTGATGGAGCAACCACGGATGAGATGATGTATTGGTGCGAAGGCAATCATTATTTTGAGCCACTGTATGTATGTATGCAGCTCATTATCGAATGCTTACAAAAAAATGCAAAGAGCCCGGAAATTGCCCAAGCAGAACAACGGCTCAGAAGTTTTTACGATTTTCTTAATCATGAATACCTGGAGAAAAAAGATAAGAGCTGTTTAGTCCAAAAAGGCCCTATTAAGGCTGAGCTGATGAATCTGCTCGTTACTATTTTGAATGATAAAAATCAAAAAACTAAACTTGCTCCCGGCAAGTATCGCACCCTGTTGACCGATTTGCACGGTCTATTAACCATAGAGCAACAAACGGCATCCAGAAAACTTGATGAGGTATTAACTGCCAACGTTATGGGTATGATGTATCATCTGGTAAATGCTAACAAACCTCAGAAACTGTAATCATGTTCGCCGTCGCTGAATGCCCGTAACGTTAAATTGCGGGATGAAAGCGACAAGAACCACGCCGAAACTTCAGTGAAGGCGGGGAGCTATGGCGTAATTTCGCTTGGCGCATGTAGCCGTTCAGATAATCACGATTACTATCCAGCAGATCTTTTTTATGCCCGAGCAAGAGCCATGATGGCAGCGGCTTCGCTTGCGCATAATCTTGGATATTTTCCGCAAGTTCTTGCTTGATAGCTGGGTGATCAATGGGAGGAATTATAGAACATAGAGCCAATTCGGCAAGAATTCGTAATCGCGAGCCGCTTTGAGGCACAAGACATTCCAATACAAGTCCGATTAGAAAACCGCTGATCTTTGCTTTTGCAAAACATTTAATGGATATGGGAACCACTTCCGGCAATGTTTGGTAGTAATGCGGATAGCGCGCTTCTATCACGTAGGCAATAGAGAAAAATTCAAGAATATTGCTTGCCATCAGATGTTCTGATTTACCCGGCATACTCTGCACCCACTTCTTACAAAAAAATAGGCGGGCTCGCTCAATACCGGCATTAGTCAACATTTCACGCCACGGCTGCGCAGGGAAAGATGGCATAGTTATCAAAAAGAAAAATCCCAACAGGTATCGTTTCATAGATTGCTTCTCTTGTTAAATTTTTTCCAGCGCTTGGATCAATTGTTCCACTTCGTGCGCACTATTATAGCCATAAAAACTTGCTCTCACGCTTGCCTCAATGCCCAAGGCGTTTGCCAACGGCTGCGCACAATGATTGCCCGCGCGCACACAGATGCCGAAATTGCTCAAATAAGCAGCCACATCATGCGCGTGCATCCCCTGCACGGTGAAACTCACCAAGTGGCCTTTTTCGCGTAACTGCTCAAGCGGGCCCAGAATACGAATTTTTTTATGCTTTTGCAATCCATCAATAAGCTGCGCGCATAGTGCTGCTTCATGAAGGCGCAGCTGCTCAAAATTAATATTTTTTTTAATATAATCAACTGCAGCAGCCAAGCCGATGGCCTGAGCAATGGGCGGCGTACCCGCCTCAAATTTGCGCGGCGCTTTGAGCCAGGTCGCATGATCCAAGCCTACTTCATACACCATCCCGCCACCAAATTCAAACGGCTGCATTTCATCATGGAGCGCGCGATTAATATAGAGCACCCCAATGCCGGTGGGCCCAAGCATTTTGTGTCCTGAGAATACCAGAAAGTCGGCTCCCAGTTCTTGCACATCAAGAGGCTGATGCCCGGCCGATTGCGCCGCATCTATAAGCACGCGGGCATTATGCGCATGTGCTGATTTGATAATAGTGCCAATATCATTATGCGTACCCACGCCATTCGAGACATGCACGCATGCCACCAGTTTTGTCTTTTTTGAAAGCAACGCATGAAATGCATTCATATCGAGCGTGCCATCTGATAGTATCGGAACATACTTAATTGTTGCACCGGTCTGCTGTGCAACGTGTTGCCACGGAATTAGATTAGCATGGTGCTCCATCTGCGTAAGCAAAATCTCATCCCCGCCTTTGAGCACCGATGCCGCCCACCCGGCAGCAACACCATTGATGCTCTGCGTGGCCCCTTTGGTGAACACTATCTCATCAGGATGAGCGTTAATAAAATGGGCAACAGTCTGGCGCGCTTTCTCATAGAGCGTGGTAGTTTCCTCGCCAAATGCATACACCGATCGATAGATATTACTGTTGTGATTTTGATAAAAATCGACCATCGCATCAATCACTGCCTGCGGCTTTTGGCTGGTTGCGGCAGTATCAAGATAGATCAGCGGTTGATTGCCAATTTTTTTGGCAAGTATGGCAAAATCGTTGCGTATATTTTTTTTCATAGTGCTGCTCCCGATTCAAAAACTCGATTCACCAAAAGTGGTATAAACTCTTTTGTTTGCGCGTGGCATAAGGCCAGCGGCCCGGCAAAGAAGCTGCCTAAGATAAGCCGTTGCGCGGTTTCATACGGCAATCCTCGTGCTTGCACGTATCTAATCTGTTGCTCATCCAATGGGCCGACGGCACTGCCATGCGCGCAGGCAACTTCATGCGTCATCACCTCAATCGAGGGCACTGACGTTGCCCGCGAGCGATCACCCATCACGATCGTCTTATTTTCTTGGCGTGCTACCGTGCCGGCTGCCTCACGCTCTATGGTAATAAGGCCGCGATAATCGATGTGTGATGCGTGTGCAGCCACGCCATTAATCACCAGCGTGCTGGTAGAATTTTTGCCCCGATGATGTTGGAGCGTGCTCAAAGAGCACTGTTGATTGCCATTGAGCGCATACACGCCGGAAATAGTCACGTGGGCATGATCTTCAAGAATAGCCTTGAGCGTGATGCTATATGAAGCATTTCCCATAATCACCGGCACAAAGGTAAGCTGTGAATACGCGTGCGCATGCAATGTTATCTCGATGAGTATCTTTTCATCAGAATCACTTTCGAAGACGTGCATTAAAGATTTTTGTTGGTGCGCGCCAACTTCATAGATAACGCTATTCATCCAATTGATCCCTCCATCTCATGAGCTATCAACCGATTAATTTCCACCGCATATTCCATGGGCAGCTCTTTCACAAACACTTCAATGAATCCATTCACAATAAGCGCACGCGCAACCGCTGCAGCAATTCCCCTGCTTTGCAAATAGCGCATCTGCTCATCACTAATGCGTGTGACGCTCGCCTCATGGCCAATTGCAGCCGTTTGATTATTCACGCGGGCAGTCGGATAGGTATCGGTGCGGGAGCTGCTATCAAGAAGCAAAGCATCGCATTGCACCCGCGCGTAAGCATTGCGCGCATTTTTTGCCACGCTCAAAAGCCCGCGATAACTGGTGCGGCCGCCATCACGGCTAATCGATTTTGAAATAATATTGGAGCGCGTATCGGGAGCCGCATGAATTACTTTGGCCCCCGCATCTTGATGCTGGCCCTCACGCGCCACGGCAATAGAGATAATTTGTGCTTTTGACTGCGCCCCTTTGAGAATCACGCACGGATATTTCATGGTCACTTTGCTGCCAAAATTGCCATCGATCCATTCCACCGTGGCCCGTTCATGCGCCACGGCTCGCTTGGTAACCAGATTATAAACATTGGAAGACCAATTTTGAATAGTGGTATACCGGATATGCGCATCGGGCAGCGCCACCAATTCTACCACCGCGCTATGCAATGAACTTTTTCTATATGCCGGCGCACTGCAGCCTTCCACATAATGCACATAAGTGCCCGGCTCTGCGATGATGAGTGTTCGCTCGAACTGCCCCATGCTCTGCGCATTGATTCTAAAATAGGCCTGCAACGGCATATCAATATGCACGCCCCGCGGCACATAGACAAAACTTCCGCCGCTCCACACAGCGCTATTGAGCGCGGCAAATTTATTATCATGGGCAGGAATCACGGTGGCAAAATACTGCTTTACCAACTCCGGATGCTGGCTGAGCGCGGTGCTAATATCTTGAAACACTACTCCTTGATCGGCCCACTTTTTTTTCAAACTTTTGTAAATAATTTCTGACTCAAACTGCGCACCCACGCCGGCCAAATATTTTTGCTCAGCCTGAGGAATACCCAATTTATAAAAGGTATTTTTTATTGATGCGGGAATGGTGTCCCATGATTCTTGAGCCCCTTCAAGAGGCTTAATGTAATAGTGCAAATCGTGCGCGTTAAGTTGGCTCAAATCAGCGCCCCACGATGGCATAGGCAATGATTCATAGATACGCAAGGCATTCAAGCGAAAATCGGTCATCCAACCCGGTTCGTTTTTCTGCTCAGAAATTTGGCATACAATCGCGCGATTAAGCCCTTTTTTTGTCTTAAAGACCGGCGCAGGATTACTATTCACCGTATCCTCGCTGTTCTATGGCATGCGCAAGATCAGCCGCTCCTGATTGCACGATCGCGCCCTGTTTGATGATGTGAACCTGATCAGGAATCAAGCGCGTAAAAAGCTGTGGGTAGTGACTAATAATCAGCAGGGAAAGCTCAGGATTTTCTGCGCGCGCACTCTTAAGGGCATCAATCACCACGTCGATAGCATCGATATCCAAGCCTGAATCGATCTCATCCAAAATTGCCACCGCCGGCCGCAGCAACAGCAGTTGGACAATCTCCAGCCGTTTTTTTTCTCCGCCGGAAAATCCCACATTCAAGGATCGATAAGCAAAAGAATGAGCAAGGCCAACTCTATCCAAGAGGCCATACAGATGCGCCTGAAATTCGGCAGTTGCCATCGATTGTTTGGTAACAGCCCGATGCGCCTCGCGCAAAAAATCAAACACGGTAACCCCCGGCACTTCCACCGGATGCTGGTAGGCCACAAAAATGCCCCGCTGCGCCCGGTGCTCTAAAGGCAGGGCCAGCATATCTTCATCCCGGTAGGTAATCGTGCCACTTTCAACCCGATATTCCGGATGCCCCATGAGGGTATGCGCCAAAGTACTTTTGCCCGAACCATTAGGGCCCATGAGGGCATGCACCGTGCCCGGCTCGATAGCAAGAGAGAGGCCGGCCAAAATCTTTTTTTCATCGGTGGCCACACAAAGATTGGAAATACTCAGGA
This sequence comes from uncultured bacterium, assembly GCA_963836585.1. GTDB lineage: Bacteria > Babelota > Babeliae > Babelales > Vermiphilaceae > BTUB01. Next base: position 393,988 of record CAWIJV010000003.1, on the reverse strand, counting down.
GCATAGAAATTCCGCAGGTAACAATATGCTTAAAAACAAGGTCTATAATGAGTATATGCTACAGCACCGCGCGAATCAACTCAGTAATACTGCCAGAGCCCCTATTTCTCGCCCATTTTAGCCACCTTCAACTTCAAAAATCGCATTTTATTGAATTTCGACCTCCCGATTTGATAATATTACTATTAGAAATAGTTTTGGTGCATATAATTGAAGAGAGAAAACAATGAATATTCAAAATATCCTAAAAATCTTTAGTCTTACCTTCTTAATCGGTAATGCGACGCATACGATGCAGCCTCAAGAGGCTCAAAGAGTTGCGCAAGTATGGTTGCGAGTAGATAGCAAAACGAATAAGAGCTACAAGATTTATGCGCTGCAGCCAAATATGGCGGGGCCCAAATTCTTGGCTGATATTGGTCCCAATCAAAAAGATCTCATAATAAAAGAAGCGCTTCCTTCACATCTGAATCCTGGTTATAATTCGGTGCTTATACAAGATCCTAGAACAGGCGAATATCCTTTAATGCTCCAGTCCTATCAAGGGTATGATTATGTGGATGCTCAATTGAGTATTTCTAATCCAGACCCGATGAAAAAGAATATCCAAATAGCTAGCGTCAGAACAGAATTAAATCGCGCTACTCAAAATTCATATCTGATACAGCTTACGCTCAAGGGCGATACGCTGGAAACATCATCGATTGAAGTGACCGGCGTCCAACGCTAAATTTCTACAGCACCGCGCGAATCAACTCGGCAACGCTGATCAGCCCGCTTTTAACTTTGGCAAACCCATCATCGCATAAGGTGGTCATGCCATCGGCCAGTGCTTGAGCGCGCAGCGATTCAAAAGAAGGATGCTGCACAATCAGACTGCGCAGTGTGGGCGAAAATACCAGCAGTTCAAAAATCCCGGTGCGGCCCTTGTATCCCAAGCCGCTGCAAGCAGTGCACCCGGCCCCGTGATAAACCACCTCTAACTGATGCCCATAGGTGCGCGCAAGCGCCTGCTCCTGCTCGGTGGGAGCCCGGGAAATTTTACACTGAGCACAAATAGTTCTGGCCAACCGTTGCGCAAGCACACCGGTGACCGAAGCATTAATTAAAAATGGCTCAATGCCCATATCCATTAATCGCATCACCACACCCGCAGCATCATGCGTATGGATGGTGCTGAGCACCACATGCCCGGTAAGCGCCGCCTCGATAGCGGTGCGTGCGGTCTGTTTATCGCGAATTTCCCCCACCATGATCACATTCGGATCCTGGCGCAATACCGATCGAATTCCTTTCTCAAAGGTGAAGCCGGCCTCCGGATGAATTTGCCCCTGGCTGATGCCGGGAATAAAATATTCAACCGGATCCTCTAGCGTGATAATATTTTTTTCCGGGCCGTTGATCTGATTAATCGCGCCATACAATGTGGTGGTTTTCCCTGATCCGGTGGGGCCCGATACGAGAAAAAATCCGCTTGATTTTGAAAGCAGATCTCTGGCCTGCTGATACATGGGCACTAAAAATCCTAACTGATCCAAACTGATTAAATGCTGCGCGCGATCCAAAATACGCACCACAATTTTTTCACCTAGAATAGTAGGAAAGGTGGATACGCGTAAATCAATCGTGGTCCCCTGCGCCTCGATGCGAAATTTTCCATCCTGCGGCTTACGTTTTTCTGCGATATCAATATTAGCAAGCACCTTCAAACGCGAAAGAAATTGATGCATGAGGGCATGATCCACCGGCTTTTGATCGTGCAGCACCCCATCAAGCCGAAATCTCACCCGCAGCGTATTAAGCGCCGGTTCAAAATGAATATCGGAGGCATGCGCTCCAATCGCCTCAGAAAGCACCGTATCCACTAAGCCAACCACCGGAAATTCTTGCTCTTGATTCATCATGATCTAATCACCTTAATCAGTATCAATCTCTTCTTTTACCGTCGCGCTAATATCCTCATCCTCTTCACGCAATAAATCGCGATAGCGCTCCTCTTCTGTCACCTGCTCATCCAGCAAATCTTGATCATCCAATAGATCGGTGGGCGATTTATCATAAAACTCTTTTACTGCGTCAGAAATATCAAGCGCTAATCCAACCCGAAACTGAATATCTTCGGAGGTATACGCACCCATTGCCGCTACTAAATCCGGATTATCCGGCTCACTAGCCACCACCGTTAAAATATCATCCTCCATCTCAAGAGGAATAATTTTATTGCGCAGTAAAAAATCTTTGGGAAAATTACGCAACAGTTGTGTATCAAAAAAATAGCCGGTCACGTCAACAGGCGGCAGTTGATAATAATCACCGAGTGCGCGAAGCAACACCGCTTCATCAACTAGCCCTTCTTCCAATAAAAAATCATCAAAAGTCTCTTTTTCAGAATTTTTAAAAGCGCGCATTAATGCTCGGCTATCCACTTCAGAAATTACCTGATGCTTAAGCAATACTTGGCAAAGCCCTTGCGCAAAAGTTTCTTTCTTCTCCATCGGCTCTCCTGCGCTAGCTTACTTTAGCGCCAAAGCAAAATCCTAAAACAAAGCTTACGATAATGAGAACATTTAATTTTATCCATTCCCAGATCATCGAAAGAATATCCGCATCAGCATGCGCGGGCGAAACGCCGCAGCACTCTTGCACCTTGATCCAATTGATGTGAAGCGATACCACTTCCAACTGATTGAGAATAAAAAGAAGCGTGCCAAACAATACCATCGCAATAAAATAGTTTGCGTACCGTTTCCACAAAAAACCAATGAGAAAACCGATACCAAAAAAGAGCGCGAGATCCAACATGCGATATTTGGAGAGATTTAATTTTTGCGCAAGCGCTTCAAGATTTAAAGAATTTTTTAATTTATCGAACCAGCTTAATTGCACCGCTTCGGTTGAACTTACCATGCTATCTCCTATTTATCCTTCGATACGCCCTACGGGCTACTCAGGATGTAAAAATGTACTCCTAGCACGAGTATAGATAGCAATGATGATGGGACGCAAGAAAAAAGGCGAGGCACCAAAATTTGGTGCCTCGCCCACACTTTTAATCAGTAGTTTTTTTATTTAACTATTGATTTTAATGCTTTGCCTGCTCTGAATTTAGGAACTCTTTTAGCAGGAATTTGCATTTTTTTGCCAGTTGCTGGATTTACGCCAACTCTGCTTTTTCTTTTCATAACACAGAATGTACCAAAACCGGTCAACACAACATCTTTGTTTGTTTTAAGCGCTGCGCCAACTGACTGAATAAAAGCTTCTAACGCTTCTTTGCAGTGAGATTTGGACATTTTGGTTATTTTGGCCATGCTTTCAACTAATTTTGCTTTATTCATGAAAAAAAATCCTTTATAAATTTTTAATTTTTTATTTCAATAGTTCATACCAACAAAAACTAATACTAGTTTGTAAACTAGTAGGCCAGAAAAAAATGTCAAGTTTTTTCTACGCCCACTTCATACTTTACTATTCTTTTTTTATTGCCGAGAGCCGGACTCGAACCGGCACGGGTATTAACCCGAAGGATTTTAAGTCCTTTGCGTCTACCAATTCCGCCATCCCGGCATAATTTCAAAGGCGGCACCCGGACTCGAACCGGGGATCAAGGTTTTGCAGACCCATGCCTTACCACTTGGCTATGCCGCCACTTGTTGTGCGCTTTCTTGAGCCGGAACTTCAGCCGTGCGCGGTTAATCAATCCGCCAGCCAACATTTTTTCACGCAGTGCTTGCGCGCTGATGATCAAAACATCTGCTTCCGTATGCTCAGGCTTTTGATTCGCAGCGGTCAAATAAGAAGCTTTGCAAGATCCGTGAACCGGATATTTATCCTGCTCCTTGCTTCCTAGCTGATACCACTCTGCCGAACCACCTTCGTAGGCCCATACTTTTTCAAAGCCCATTTCTTTCAATTTTTGTGCAGCCGAACCGCTGGCAGCGCACATATAATTTGCGCAGTAAACCACCATTTCGGTAGCGCGATCAAGATCTTTTGCAAAACTTTCAACATCTTGGAACGGAACATTAATCGATCCGGCAATATTGCAATCTTCGTAACTCTCTTTATCAAGAACATTAATTACGTAGAGTGTCTGCTTTTGTTGTTTCATCTCTTTTTTGCCAAACGGCCAACAGCCGGGCAACAAAGCGAGAATGCCAGAAAAGATGACTGCGGTTACTGCCTGTTTTTTTGTCATAATCATTAGTATTTCACTTTTTTAACAACTTGATAATTACTGTACCAATAAATTTTATAATCTGCAATTGGTTCGAGCCTACTCCGCCGTAGTTCTATGCAAAATGGTCTTGGCTATGACATAGAAGCTACGAAGGCCGGATACGATTGCTAGCGCAATCACTTCCGACTTCGCCAAGGCTACGCCGGACTACGCACCACTTGGGCGTACCTGTCCTCCGAAGCTTTAGCGTAGGAGGATCGAAGGGTCTTTTACCTAGAAATTTCAAACTATAGTCCATCCCTCCATTACCACACGAATTGCAAGAATCGCTTCCACCGAATACGGGTCCAGAAATCGACCGGATGTTTTATCAGATCAACAATCCACCAATCTTCGTGGCTATCAATCGACCAGATTCTGAACAGAATTCTACCATGAATTAATCTGCCGTCTACCGGGCCAAACATGCGGCTATCGCCACTGTTGAGCCGATTGTCTCCCATGAGCCAATATTGGTTTGCTCCCAACACCACATGAAACACATCGGAGTTGTCCCAATAATTTTTATCCATCGGCGGCTCATTGCCATGCCGTGGCTCCATAATGATAGAGCCGGGAGTTTCTATGATCGGGTAGCCGTTACTATCTTTATAGATGCGAGATTCATCGATGCGATAAAACTGCTGTTGATCATAAGGCTTGGAAGGATCATACGTCTTTTTTACCACGCTTTGATTGAGCCTGCTTTGCATAAACCGCTCAAACTGATCGGGAGTAAGTTGATTTTGTGATAAGAGCGAAACCGCTTCTTCATTAATGGAGCGCACAATTTCACTCGGTTTTGATTTCCATACGGCAATCAATGGATAGGGATTAAGATACGGCTCTTCAAGCTTGGCACTATTTATATAGATAACCGGCTTACCATCTTCAATCTTGCCAACAAGCGTATCGCCCGGCACCCCAATCACCCGCTTGGTGAGATTCACTGGTCCCCACACATATTCTTCAAATAAGCGTTTTGCTTTGTTATCAGAATAGTCATAGAGTGGACTATTGAGTGAAATAATATGGCCTCGCTTAGGTTTGGTAACAAGATAGGTAAATTTTTCAGCAAAAAAACGTTCGCCTACCAGCATCGTGGGTTCCATCGATCCGGTGGGCACTTGGTATAATCCAAAAACAAAGGTGCGGATTAAAAAAACAACGAGCAGAATATAGGCTATCTGCTTTATCTGCTCAATAATGCCTTCCGGCTTTTTTTTCTGACGTTTTGGAGTGGTCATCATATTCCTTTTATATATAACTAAATTTTTTCACAATACGGATAGTGTAGCACGCTCTTCAATCTCGATCTAGATATCCTTCGATCCTCCTACGCTAAAGCTTCGGAGGACAGGTACGCCCAAGTGGTGCGTAGTCCGGCGTAGCCTTGGCGAAGTCGGAAGTGATTGCGTTAGCAATTGTATCCGGCCTTCGTAGCTTCTATGTCATAGCCAAGACCATTTTGCATAGAACTACGGCGGAGTAGGCTCGAACCACAATAAATTCTATTTCAGTTTTGTTCCATTGGCAACCGCAACAGCCGGGCTGAGAATCGTCACACTCTTATCCGCTTTTTGCGCCGTCAACAACATGCCCTGCGATTCCAGGCCCATCATTTTGCGTGGTTTCAAATTGGTAACAAAAATCGCCTGCTTGCCCACCAGATCCCCGGGGGCAAATGAGGCACGCACGCCCGACAAAACTTGTCGATTTCCCATCACGCCAAAATCAACCTGGAGTTTATACAGCTTATCCGAGCCGGCAATCTCTTGGCAGTCGGTAATGGTGCCCACCGTGAGCTCTACTTTGGCAAAATCTTCAATACCAATGGCATCTACATCCTTCGATACACCCGATGGGCTACTCAGGATGTGTGAAGATGTCGAAGATTCTCCCTGACCCGTTCGTGCTGAGCCCGTCGAAGCATCATCATTCTCTTGAATGGATTTTTCAAACAACGTTTCAATTTTTGTAATCATAAATTTCTTATTCCACTCTTGCGATAATAAAAGACTAATCTGATCTTCATCAAGCGATAATCCACTTCCCAAACTTTCAAGCAAACGCTCCATCTTTTTTGGCATCACCGGCCACAGCAACAGTGCCGTGGTATGCAAACTGTGCGCCGTTGCCCACATAATTTCAGCAAATAATGCCGGATGCAATTGTGCCAATTTCCACGGCTCTTGCGCGTGAAAATATGAGTTTGTTTGGCTAATAAATTTCCACAACGCTGCCAACGCCATATGAAACATACCTGTTTCAAACTGCTGTTGAAATTCAGCCACCATCTTTCGCGATGCCTCGCTCAGTGCGTTGGTCTGCGCGCTCATCTTTTGCGGCGGTTGCAATACGGCCAGATTATATTTTAATGCAAGCGTTGCCATGCGGTTTAATAAATTTCCCAAATCATCGGCAAGGTCGGAAGATATTTTTTGCTCCAAATCCTCAATACTAAATTCGCCATCGTGAGTAATTGCCAGCTGTCGCAGCAAATAGTAGCGCACCGGATCGGCTCCATATGCTTTTTGCAGCGCAACCGGATCGATCACATTGCCAAATGATTTAGACATTTTCTGGCCACCCACCTTAAACCAGCCATGCACCAGCAGATGACGGGGCACTTCAAGCCCCGAAGCCATCAAAAATGCGGGCCAGTAAATGGCATGAAAGCGAATAATATCTTTACCCATCACCTGCACATTAGCCGGCCACCATTTTTTAAATTCTGCCTCTTTGCCCTTCTGGCCCCAACCAATGGCGGTGATATAATTATTAAGCGCATCTGCCCAAACGTAGGTCACATGCTTGGAATCACCCGGAAACGGCACGCCCCAATTGATGGTGGTGCGCGAAATGCTTAAATCTTTGAGGCCCGCTTTCACAAAATTGATCACTTCATGCGCACGCTCGTGCGGCCAAATAAAATCAGGATGCTGCTCATACCATTGCAACAATTTTTCTTGATAGGCAGAGAGCTTAAAAAAATATGCCTCTTCTGAAAGCATCTGCGTGGCACGGCTGCATGCTGAGCAGTCAGGAGCTTGAGCGTTCTGATCATGTTCGGTTACAAATGTTTCACACTGAATGCAATACCATCCCTTGTAAAAGGATTTATAAATATCCCCTTTCTCCATGAGCTTGAGAATCCATTGTTGCACCGCCTGGATATGGAAGGGCATTGGTGGTCCGCATGAAAATAGTGTAATCAATTTCATACTCTTTCCATACCTCTTTATACGCATCAATAAAGCTATCCACAAACTCTTGCGGCGCTTTACCCGCTTTTTGGGCCGCTTGGGCAATTTTTTGCCCAAATTCATCGGTGCCGGTTAAAAAGAAGACGTCATTGTTTTTGAGCTTATGCCAGCGGGCCAGCGCATCGGCGATTACGGTGGAATAAAGGTGGCCCAAATGCGGCTTGGCCGTCACATAATAGATGGGAGTGGTTACATAGAAACTGTTTTTTTGATTTTTCATGATCGACGAGTCTTAGTTTTTTTGGTAATAACTGATTTTTTAAATTTTGCTTTTGATTTTTCTAAAAATAATAATTCTTGCTTTTCAAGTTCTTCTTCTATTTCTTTGACAGTTGGCAAACTACCTTTGAGTTCTTTTGGCAACGACTCAACTATTTTCGTTTGGTAGCTAGCTACTCCAATCGGCTTCGAGGTAGCCCGCAAAGCATATTCAACAGTAAAATTATCTTTGCTCTTACAAAGAATGAGCCCTATGGTTGGCTTATCATCAGGGCGCTTCATGCGATCATCAACAGCCGATAGATAAAAACCTATCTGTCCTGTATCTCGCGGGTCGAACTCTCGCGCTTTAAGCTCCACAATTATATAACAACGTAAATCTACATGGTAAAAAAGCAAATCAATATAATAATCTTTATTTCCCACATGCAAATGAACTTGCTGCCCCATAAAAGCAAAGCCTTGCCCAAGCTCTAAAAGAAACTTTTGGATATGTTCCAGAAGTCCCTGCTCTACTTCTTGCTCCATATGCTCAGTATGTAAAGTTAAAAAATCAAATAAGTAAGGATCTTTCAAAGATTGATGAGCCAAATCAGAATGTGGCTTAGGCAACTTGTCACCAAAATTGCTAAGTGCTTTGCCTTGGCGATTATACAAATCAGATTCAATCCACATTTCCAGAACGCTTCGGCTCCATCCATTTTCAATGGCTTTTTGTGCATACCAGAGTCGTTGATCAACATTTTTTATCAGTCTTAATAAAACAATGTTGTGTCCCCAAGGAATCATAAATAAAGGCATTTTGTCTAAAATTGGCACAGCTGTGCCAATTTCTTGATATGCAAAGAAGAAAGCTCTCATCCTAAAAATATTTGTTGCTGAAAATCCAGCTATCCCAGGGAATTCCTTTTGCACATCTTTAGATAATCGCTCAATAAAACTCGTTCCCCACCCGCTTTTTTCTTGTTTTTCTGATATAATTTTTCCAATCGTCCAATATAGCAAAAGCAACTCTTTACTAGCAACAATTGCAGCTTTGATCTGCGCTTCTTGAATTCTCTTTTTTATATCAGAAAATACCTGTACATATTCTTGATTTGCTATTTTTGTCGCAGGGCTTTTTTTGATTACAATCTTTTTCTTTGCCATTTTTAATCTTTTTATAATTTTTCAATCAGTATAGTTAGCATACCAAAAAAACCAATAACATAGCTAAAAACAAGAGCACAAAAGCCTACGTTAGTAGGACTTTTGTGCTCACCCTCAAAAAAAGCACGTTTATGAAATAAATTTCTCATACAGCTGCTGGCGATAGACTGTTTTGAGCCAGGAGATCAATGAGAGCTGCGCCTCATCAATATCATCAACTGAATTGAATTCTTCTTGCCCCACCGAAAGATCATCCAAGTTGCCCATAACTGCCTGCAATTGCGTCACTTGATCTGCCAGATCACTAAGGGCCGGCATCACCTGCGCAACCTCTTTGGCCATCTCTTCAGTCACTTTGCCATTAGTATTCAAAAGATATGCCAAAACTTCAAGCACTAATGAGATTTGCGAAAGTTGTTTGCTAATATCTTTGCAGCATTCTTTTAGGCCATTATCTTGATCCGGACGCACTGCTTCAACAATATAATTTTGAATCTGCTGCGCAACTTGAGAGATTGCTTCCAACCGCTCTTCCATAGTCTTCATCGGCGCCAACAAAGAAACCAGATCTTCGCGATCTTTTTTTGCTAATCGCACCGCAGAATTTTGGCAGCTTACCATCATCCCTGAAAGTAATGCGCACCATACTATTTTTTGCATCTTCTTCTCCTTGATTATAGTTTCATCATTTTCTCAACATTGCCAGACAGCTTAGTAATTTTTTCATATCATTGGCAAGAAAAATTTTTTTATTGAAATGCACAAATAAAATTCACGCCGCAAGCACTTCGATCCACAATTCGTTGATTCTTTGATCGGAGATTACTTCTCTAAAAAATTCCAGCTTTTTGGTAAGCGCGGCCGGGCATGGCTGTTGCTCGGCTGATGCAACGCCTTGCAGCGGCGGGCAAAAGCCGTAAAGCCTACTATGATGCTCCAGCGATTCGGGTGACAAAATAAATCGTAAAAAATCATATACCAGCTCGGTATGCGCACCATTGCGCGGCAATGCAAAGCAGTCCATCACCAAAAAACTTCCCTCTGGCGGGATCACAAACTGTATCGATGAATCGATGCGGGCAAGCCGTGCCGCATCCGGGCTTGCTATCATTGCCAATGCGCAGCTTTTGGTCTGCAAGAGTGCGCCGGCCCGCGCAAGGCTGTATACTTCAACCTGTTTTTTTTGTTTGATCAGCAGTTGCTTTACCGCTTCTTGGGCTGATCGATTTTTCAACGCATCCAAGGATCCAAACAGATAATAGGCGGCAAGCAGAATTGCTTCACGCGGATCATCACTCATGCAAATGCGAATATCGGCGCACAATGCATTGCTAAAAATAAGTCCCCATGATCTGCTGGGCAAGCCATTGGCAAAGGTATTGGCATCATAGCCGATGCCATAAATGCCCCAATAATAGGGAACTGAATAGCGATACTCCGAATCATAATACGGATGGGCCAGCACCGGATTAAGATCGTCCCAGATTGATAATTTTTCATGATCAATACTCGCCAGCATTCCTTGGGCAATGAGCACCTCAAGCGTATGATCATCGGCAATCAGCAGATCATAGCCATAGCCATTGGTGATTGCCAATTTACTCAGCAGCTCTGCACCATTTTCATAGTAATCCAAATGCACGGTGGCGCCTGAGATCTCTTCAAATTTTTTTAAATATACCGGAGTCGAGCATCAAAGGAGGCGTAAAGATGGTGAGCTGCTTATTGACTCGCCCCCATGCGATACAGCAATGGCAGAAATAAAAATCCAATGATAATCGCCAACCAAAACAGTATAATTGCCGCTCGCGCGGCCAGTGATGAAAATGAGATATTCATTGCAACAAATCGATCTTTTTAATTTTCAACGAAGAAAACACCAACACCAAAAGACTACTGAGCACGAGCAACAGCGTGGAAAGCGCATTCACCATCGGCGTAGCACCCGCGCGAATCATCACAAAAATATAGATAGGCAATGTCTGCATAGCGCCACCCGAACAAAAAAATGAGATGATAAAATCATCCAATGATAAAACGAACACCAGCAATGATGAGGCCAAAATTGCCGGCATCAGAAGCGGAATCATCACCTTGGTAAGCGCTGCACCCTCACTGGCACCCAGATCAAGAGCCGCCTCAAGATAACGCGTATCCAGCTCTTGATAGCGCGCATGCAAAATCGGCACCACATATCCCAAGCCAATGAGCGTGTGGCCCGCAATAAGCGCCGGCAAACCCAGCGGCACAGAAAAAAATGCAAGCACGCTTAAGAGCCCTACTGCCAGCACAATTTCCGGCGTGGCAAGGCTGGCATAAAACATAATAAAAAATTTTCCCAGCGCGGTGCGCGCACCGTAAAACACAAACAAAATGCCCATCGCCACACTCAAAAACACTGAGGAGCATGCCACGATCAATGAATTTTGGAGTGCCTGCCAAATATCAGGCGAATACCACAAGGCGTGATACCACGTAAATGAAAACCCTTCCCATGCAAAGGGAACTTGGCCCTTGTTGAATGAAAAAAGCACCAAAACAATAATGGGAATATATAAAAACAGATAGCCGCCCGCTGCCAAAAACGGAATCAGATAGGCGATAAAAAGATTTTTTGAACGAGCCATAGTGTGCATCCCCGCTTAAGACATCGTGCGCAACAACGCACGTTTAAAATACCATCCGATAAGCCCCACCGCCATCAATAATGCGGCGCCGCTCATTACCGTAAACGCAGAGCCCAGCGGCACATTGCGCGCGGCCAAAAAATATTGCGTGATAAGTGAACCGACATACAATTTCTTGCCGCCGCCCATCAAAGCGGGAATCACAAATTCACCAAATGAAGGCACAAACACCAGAAAAAATCCGGTTCTGATCCCGGGCATGGAAAGCGCCAACGTTATATTTTTAAATGCCTGCCAGCGTGTGGCCCCCAGATCGGCAGCTGCTTCAAACAAGCGCCGGTCAATTTTTTCCAAGCTTGAGTAGAGCGGCATGATCATAAATGGCAAGTAACAATAGACCATCACAATGTAAACGGCAAAGGTGGTGTTCAAAAGATGCAGCGGATGATTAATGATGTGCAATGCCATGAGCACCGTGTTGATTAATCCATTATGCTCAAGAATAAAAAACCATGAGTATACCTGCACCATCACGCTGGTCCAAAAAGGCAGAATCAAAAAAAATAACAAAACATTTTTAAACCGCCGTATGCGCACCGCCAGATAGTAAGCAATTGGATAGGCAATCAGTAAACACAAGCACGCAGTGGCGAATGCGAGCAGCAATGAATGAGCAATCACCAGCAGAAAAACAGGACGCAAAAAATAACGATAGTGCGTAAGCGTGATCTGCGAAGCCCCGCCGGAGATGCTCACGATGCTATGGAGAATCACGAGCGCTACCGGAATATAGAAAAAGAGGATGTGCCACGCGATGGCCGGCATGGCCAAGAAGAATTACATTGAGGAATTTGTTTTTAGCATAGCTCTTTCTCCCGTTCGCTTCGAGTGAGGGCTTTAGCCCGAATCGAGAAGTTTTCCACTTGTTGATTCCTACGGTTACAACCTCTCGACTCACCCTATCGGGTTCGCTCGAGGCGAACGGTTAATAATTTTTCTCAACTTACCTTTCCAGCAGCACGGCATTTTCCTTCTGCCAATACAAATACACTTGATCATCATAATCGATAACCTCTTTAGGAAAATGCTCCTCATTTTGTTCAAAGACATGCACCAGCTGCCCATTGCCCAAGCGAACATTGTATTGCGTGGAACGGCCATGATACACAATCGATGCCACCATGCCCTGCAAGCAGTTAGAAAATCCTTCCAGCGGACTTTTGCTAATATCAATTTTTTCCGGGCGCACGCTGAGCATCGCATGCTTTCCATAGACGGCCCAACCTTTATCGGGCGATGTAATATGAAGCGCATCAAGCCCTTCCACCATCAGCTGCGCACCTTCGGCGCTCAAGCGCAGCGCACCTTTAAATAAATTGGTGGTGCCCACAAACTGCGCAACAAATGAAGAAACCGGGAATTCGTAAATTTCTTTGGGGGTGCCAATCTGCTCAATCTGACCATCAGGATTCATAATCGCCATCACATCAGCCACCGTGAGTGCCTCAAACTGATCATGCGTCACGTAAACAAAGGTGGTTTTGAGCGTGCTTTGCAGATCGATTAATTCAATGAGCATGCGTTCGCGTAATTTTAAATCAAGCGCGGCCAGTGGCTCGTCCAGCAACAGCACTTCCGGCTCATTGATAATGGCACGCGCAATGGCAACTCGCTGCTGCTGCCCACCTGAAAGTTGCTGAATCGATTTATGAATATGCTTTTCTAGGTTCACCGTTTTTATAACTTTGGCCACTTTTTGCGCGATGATCGCTTCAGGAATTTTTTTAAGACGTTGGCTAAAGGCGATATTATCATACACATTCAAATGCGGAAACAGCGCATAACTTTGAAATACGGTGTTCACATGCCGCTCATTGATCGGCATATGGGTAATATCCTCATCGCCTAAATAGATTTTGCCCTCATCAACTTCATCAAATCCGGCAATTAAACGTAAAATAGTTGTTTTGCCACTGCCGCTGGGCCCCAGCAGTGCAAAAATTTTGCCCCCGGGAATGGTGAGATTAATATGCTCAACAATCACCTGGCCATGATAACTTTTGGTAACATTCTCTAATCTAATATCTCTCATGATCTCTTTTTTGCGTTTGCATATGCCATGGGTACAACCACATCAGATAGCGTACACGGAATCACTACTGAAATGATAATAAATAAAAAAACAAATCCAATATCTTTGTGCCAATCCATAAAACCATGCGCTACTAAATAAAATGTGGCCGCCAGTGAACTCACAAAAATATGAATAAAGTGAGAAAAAATTGAATAGGTTTTTTGATTTTCTGCCCGGTGCTTGCTCATGATAAAGCCATTCATCACGCCTACGAGCAAAAAAGGCACAATATTTGCCAGCTCGGTAAAGAAACAGAGATGAAAGCTCATATTCACCCCCAAAGCACGCCCACCCAAGTAGGGCAAGATCGAATCAGACAGCGTGCAAAAAATGATGGGAGTCCACAAACCTACCAAGATTGATGGCCAAAAATCTTTGCAAAATCGCCGAAACGTGATCAGCGCTCCGGTGGCTGCAAACACAATATGCATAAAATGGAAGCTATGAAAAAGCATCTTGGCGCCGCTTTGAGCCACTGATACTTGCATATTTTTGAACGCGAGTGTGACAAAACTCAAAATGATGAGTGAAAACGCTACTGAAAAAATCGCATAGGGAAGATGATGAAACAGTTCTGAACGCAGGGTATGTTCATGATTATGAAAATGATCGTGATTATCGCAATCGTGAGGCATGGAATCTCCAAATAAAAGCTGTTATAGATGGTGTGCCTCTTAACAATAGTGATTTTAAAAAATAATGCAAAAAATTCATAAACCCCGTTCGTGGTGAGCTTGTCGAACCATCGACTCACCCTGTCGGGTTCGCTCGAGAAAAACGGTTGTGCCCGCTCATTCTATAATGCGAAACACGCCCCGATAATCTTTGGTTCTCACAAAGGGCTCAATCGTTAAATCATGGATTCCGGATTGCGCCGCATGGGTATGGACCACATCCACAAACTGGTCAACCTGATCCTTGAGGCCACAAACCACTACCGTCATCTGATCCCCGGGCATCAGCTGGATGACTCCTTCAACCCCGAGTGAAGACCCCTTTTTATGGATCTCCTGCACAAAGCCACTGGCCCCTTTATGGGCTATGGCAATTCTGAGACACTTCTTCATACTAGAATCTCCTCTCTTTTCCCTCGATGCTAACAAAATCGGTTCTGGAATGTCAAAAAAGTGACATTCTTGATGCGAAAAACCTGATGGCTATAGACTAAAAAAAGATTCAAAAGTAGAATTAAGCATTATGAATACCAATACCATTCGCGTACGATTCGCACCATCACCAACCGGCCTCATGCATCTGGGTAATGTAAGAACTGCCCTTATGAACTATCTATTTGCTCAGCAAAAGAAGGGCACCTTCATCATCCGTATTGAAGATACCGATTTGCAGCGCAACGTGGATCCTGAAGCCACCAAAATCATTGCCGACCTCCATTGGCTCGGGCTCGACTATCAAGAAGGCCCCCTCAAGGGCGGGCCGCATGCGCCCTACTTCCAATCCCAGCGCACCGCCATTTATGAAAAATATCTGCAAAAGCTACGCGAAAAAGATACCATTTACCGCTGCTTTTGCACTCCCGAAGAATTGGAAAAGAAACGGGAACGGCAGGCGGCCCTCAAGTTGCCCCCCCGCTATGATCGCACCTGCTTAAAACGCAGCGCGCCTGAGACCCAAAAACTTCTTGATGCCAAAACTCCGTTTATTTGGCGCTTGCAACTTGATCAAACGCAATCGATCACCATTCATGATTTGGCGCATGGCACCATAACCTTCGAATTTAAAAATTTTTCTGATTTTCCGCTCACCCGCGCCGATGGCACAGTCACCTTTATTTTTGCTAATTTTGTGGATGATATGGTGATGGGCATTACCCACGTAATCCGCGGCGAAGATCATCTGACCAACACCGCCAATCAAGCAGCGCTCTATGAGATTTTTGGTGTCCCGCTCCCCACCTTTTGGCATCTGCCCATTTTGTGTAATGCCGAAGGCAAAAAGCTATCCAAACGGGATTTTGGCTTTTCACTCACCGATCTGATCAACGCCGGTTATCTGCCGGAAGCGATCGATAACTATTTGGCCATCATCGGCGGCGGCACGTTTGAACAAGAGATTATGAGTTTGCCTGAGCTAGCTCAGAAATTAAATTTTGAGCATATTCATTCAACCGGGCATGTGCGCTACGATGTGGAAAAATTACGCTGGCTCAATCATAAATGGATTGCGCGCTTATCGCCTGAAGATCTACTGGCTCGCTGCCTGCCCTCTTTGGAAGCGGCGTATCCGCACACCGCGCAGATGAACAAAAAAAATCTGATGGCACTTATCCAAGCAGTAAAAACTGATCTGCATACGCTCGCTGATAGCGCTGCCGCATTACAATTTATTTTTGTTGCACCGGCAGTTGATACGAGCAAACTAACGCCTGAACACAAGCGCATTGCGGCAATCATCAAAAATCATCTTGAGAGCATCAGCCACCCCGAGCAGTTTGTGAACACGATCAAGGCTGAAGCGAAAAAAGAAAATCTGCCACTGGGTGCCCTCTTTTGGCTCCTGCGCATGGCATTGCTGGGCAAAGAAAACGGCCCGGCTATTCATGAGCTGATCCAGATGCTGGGAGCTCCCGAATCCCGGGCGCGTATTGAAAAATGGTTGTAGCAAACAAATGCAAGCCATAGAATTTATTGCTGATGCAGAAGATGGCATTATCAAAGTACCTCAACAATACCAAAAATATCTTAAAAAGCAGCTACGGGTAATTATTCTGATCAAAGACGAGAAGAAAAAGATCAAAGCATTCCCCAAAGAAGGCCTTACAACACTGAAAATTAAAACCAAGGGTCTTTCATTTTTCCATTAAAATTTCTATACCTTCAATTTTCTTAATTGCGCCGCGCGCTCTTCAAATCGTTGAGCGCGATTTAAAGGACTTGGATGTGGATCAACTAATGATTCAAACTGGCTTTGCCAGATATTTTGTTTTGTGCTTTTACTTGCTGCGTGTTTTCTCATAGATTGAGCCACTGCCTCAAGTACTTGAGTATCATTAATAACTCCTTCATCAGCTTCTTTTTCGGCTAAATAGCGAAAAGACCATAATGCAAATGCATTCACAGCAAGATTACTAATGCCGGACATAATTTTAAGACTATTTCTTAATCCAAAGTTTGAGTTTATGAATGCAGGTGTCTTTATTGAACCAAACATTTTTTTATAGAGTGCATGAGTGATAAACGGCATAGTAAGCCCAAGCATTATTCCCTTTTCAATGTGATGATTTTTTAAATGTCCTACTTCATGGCTCAGAATACCGCGCATTTCATTATATGAGTCACTCTTTGCTATGCCAAAATATTCTTTTATTCTATGCAGTGCTGAATTTTGTTCAGAGAAGGCTTCGGAAACCTGAGGACCATCATAAAGAATTGCTTTTTTATTAAAACAACTGGTAGCAGCAAATTGAGAAGATGAAATAATTTCAACGGTTTCCCAATCGTTATATCCCTGTGATTTAAGCTCTTGCCGAATCCAAGCATCTTTTTTTGGCACCTCTTCAGCCTCAACAAAGTCAGGAAATTTTTCCGCGAAAATTTTTGCATTATTTTTTAGTCTATCATAAGAACTTAGTCCTTCTGCTGAAAAGCCCCAACAGGGTCCAGCGGCGATTGCCCAGTGCAAGCAGGTTGCGCCTTTTTCAATGCCTTTTTTGAGATATTCTTTTACCAGACTTTGAGTAACTTTCGCGGCAGCAGGAGCCATGGGATGAATTGCACTCGAGCAGATGCCTAGCATCGCCAATCCAAGTACTAATTTTTTAAACATTATTTTCATAATAACCTCCATTGGTTCTATTTTCTTAAATTTACTTGCGCAGATCTTCAAAGCCGCTCTTCAAGAAAAAGTAAGCGGGTAATAGCGGCGCCAATGAATACAGTGAGCCAAAGTTGATCATCACCGGTAATACATTGATATTGTCGCCGGAGCCAGAATTTTGCGCATAATGCATTTCCTGATAAACAGCTGGCTCTTGATTCTGCTTACCTAAATAAATTGATGTGCCAACCAAAGCAAGGCCGGTGGCAATCTTGCCGTACGGTGCCCAATGTATTTTGGGAGCTGCTTTTTTAGTGCGTGGCTGTTGCGATCTTAGGTACTCCGAGTACATATAAGCGCCAGCACCCGCCATAATGCCAACAGTGCCTACAAAGGCTAATGTGACAAATTTTAAAGCATCATCGCCGGGTTGCGGTGCCTGATAAGGAACCATGCCCCATGATGTTCCTGCTATAGCAAACAAAAGTGTTGGTATAATTATTTTTTTCATAGTTTTCTCCATTATTGGTTTAGTGATTAACACAATTTTCTTCATAACCTCTCCATTAATTCTTCCCAAATAAATTGTAAGTATAATCCGACGGATAGGAGGCAAGCTCTTCTTCCACACGGTTATAACCTTCATTTCTAGTAACTATTTTAATTGCGTAGGAATTACCTTTACGATCATTTTGCATCCAATTGTGCGCCATGATTGCAGATCCACCAAGTATGACTGCACCCTCGCACAAACAAAATATTTTGAAAAAATTTGTTTCTGCTTGCTCCTTGGGCGCAATGCATGCATTGTCTAAAGCATCAGACATTATTACAAAAAGAACTCCAACAACCGGAGCAGCCATTAATGACCATAGCGCACCAACTGCAGCACCGGTCGCCATTCCCAGGCCAAGACTTTCTCCCTTTGCTCTCGCAGCCTGTTTCCATCGAAAGATCTTATCAACTGTTTTTTGTTTAGACTGTAACACTTGCACATGCTTATCAACAATCACTGTTACACCATTGTATCTTTCAGGGTGTCTAATAATAATAGGATCTAGGGGATTACCGCGAAGATCAATTTCACAGAAATGGAAACGCTCGCAGGCTAGCAGCACTTTATTAATATCTCTTACTTTGTTATTTCTGAGATTAATGCGGGATATTTCGGGAAACATTTTTACTATCTTTGATCCAGGAATTTCACTCAGATGATTTCCCGATAAGTTTAGCTCTGTTCTTCCATAAAAGGGCACCTTTAATGCTTTTATTCCTGCTTCAAGCCCCTTTAATGAATTAAGAATTTTATTAGGATGACACCAACGTTTTAAGCTTGCGGCACTTAAATCTATGCCATTTACTGGCGGATTTAGCAAAGATGGCCATCTTTCACCTGCTTCCTCGGCCATTTCAGCAACATTGGCATAATAAGGACAATAGGAACAGATGGTATCTTTTAATAATCTCACATCTTCATCTTTTTTGTTTGCATCTGCTTGAACGCATACTGGTTCATAGGCTTTTTGCGCCAACAATTCAAGCACCGCTTCCGGAGCCGCTAAATAATTAGCAAGCTTAAAAAGATCGATACATTTTTGATCATCTTTGATTGCTTTTAACTGTTTTGGATCATGAAGAATGGCCCCTAAATCTTCTAAATTAGCCTTGGTAATAAAAGGTGCATTTTGCTCCTCAAAATCGATTGGGCCCTGAGAACATTTGAGCATATTTGCCAGGGTGCCACATTGGGCTAAAGCTGTTTTTTGAGCCGAATTGAGCTCAAATTTAGCTCCTTTTACATCAGTAATGGAAACAGGTTCCATTGCCTGCGCACCGATGCTTAAAAATAAGAATGCTAACAATAACTTTTTCATAACCTCTCCATTAATTTTTGCCGAATAAATTGTAAGTGTAATCTGATAAATAGACGGCTTCTTGCGCCACAGAACCATCCTCATTTTTGGTGACTATTTTAAGAGAATGAGGAACACGCTCACGCTGCATATCCATAAGTTCACGCACCATATAAGCAGACGTACCAAGTGCCACTGCTGCCTCACCCAGGCAAAATATCATTGTTAATTTTTTGTCAAACTGCTCATCTGTTAAATTATACATGCAGCCCAATCCCCACGCCATTACCGTAGAAAAAATTCCTACAATCGGAGAAAAAAGTATTGAAGACGCAACGCCAAATATACCGGCTGATGCTCCTATCAAACGGCCTTGCGCAATTGCAGCTCGTTTCCATTTCAAAATTTTATTAACGGTTTTTTGTTTAAATTGTGGTATTTTTATCTGTTTATCAATAACCACCGTTACATTATTGTATCTTTCAGGATGCCTAATAATGATAGGCGCCAAGGGATTACCGCGAAGATCAATTTCACAGTAACCGTCGCGGACAAGTAGCGCTTTATTAATATCGCGTATTTTATTGTCTCTTAGATTAATGCTCCATATCTTGGGAAACGCTTTTGCTATTGTTGATCCAGAGATTTCACTCAAATTATTTCCTGATAAATCTAGCGTCCCTATCCTATCGGGGTATGCTATACCCAGTGCTTGTATTCCCACTTCGAATCCTTTTAATGAATTAAAAATTTTATTATCACGCGGGCATAAACGCCTTAAGCAGGCGGCACTCAAATCTACAGTATTTGCATCCAGCAGTGACAGAATCTGCAAGAAAAATGGCCATCTCCTTGCCCGTTACTTCAGCAACACTGTTATAATAAGGATAATGGGAATAGATAGTATCTTTTAGCAATCTCGTATCATCATCTTTTTTGTTTTCATCAACCTGAATGCATATCGGTTGATAGGCTTTTTGCGCTAATAATCTCAAGCACCGCTTCCGGAGCCGCTAAATAATTAGCAAGCTTAAAAAGATCGATACATTTTTGATCATCTTTGATTGCTTTTAACTGTTTTGGATCATGAAGAATGGCCCCTAAATCTTCTAAATTAGCCTTGGTAATAAAAGGTGCATTCTGGCCCTCAAAATCGATTGGGCCCTGAGAACATTTGAGCATATTTGCCAGGGTGCCACATTGGGCTAAAGCTGTTTTTTGAGCCGAATTTAGCTCGAATTTGGTTCCTTTTACATCAGTAATAGAAACAGGCACCATTGCCTGCGCACCGATGCTTAAAAATAAGAATGCTAGCAATAACCTTTTCATGATCTCTCCATTAATTTTTGCCAAATAAATTGTAAGCATAATCCGATGGATAGACAAATTCTTGATCAATTGAGTCATTTTTATTTTTAACGACTATGTTTATTCCGCAGGGCGTATTTATACGACAATGTTTAATCATCATATGAGCTTCAGTTATCCCTAATCCAGCTCCAGCTAGCCCGGCCAGTCCAAGTAATGTCATATCGATGCCATCAAAGCCGGATACATCATCGGAATCAAATAAGAATGCTTTCAATAAAAACGCCATAGTGAATGGCGAAGTACCTACGATAAAAGATGGCCAAAATCGATCCAGAGCAACCATACCTTGAACAACCGCGGCTCGTTTCCATTGTAAAAATTTATCAACTTTTTTTTGCTTAAATTGTGGAAGCTTCGTCTGCTTATCAACAATTACCGTTACACCGTGATATCTTTCAGGATGTTTGACAACAATAGGATCTAGAGGATTACCCCGAAGATCAATTTTACAATTTTTACAAGCCACTAGCACTTTATTAATATCGCGCACTCTATTATTTCTCAGATCAATGTTCAATAATGCAGGAAACATTTTTGCTATTGTTGAATGAGGAATCGCCTGTAGCTGGTTTCCCGAGAAGTTTAAATATTTGATGCGATACTGCGGATAATACGTAACAAGTTTTTCAAATTTTTTAAGTGAATCCAGAACCTTGCTGCTGCGCAGACAACCTTGTAAAACCCGAGCACTCAAATCGATAGTTTCCCCCTCAAAACGGAAATGCCCACAATTAGGTTTACGCGCTAATATTTCCTCTATATCTTCATAATAGGGACGGTGGTAATCAATGGTATCTTTTAATAATTGTACATCAGCATCATCGCTATTCACATTCGCTTGGGCACATACTGGTTTATAGGCCCGTTGTGCCAACGATGCAAACACCTGCTCCGGCGCTTGCAAATAATCGGCAAGCTTAAAAAGCTCGATAGATTTTTCATCCGAGATTTGCCTGATGATTTTTGGATTCTGAACAAGTCGAGTCAAAAGATCAAGATTTTCCTTGGTAATAAAAGGCGCATCTTGATTCTCAAAACTGATCGGCTCCCGAGAACATTTGAGCATATTTGCCAGGGTGCCACATTGGGCTAAAGCTGTTTTTTGAGCCGAATTGAGCTCAAATTTAGCTCCTTTTACATCAGTAATGGAAACAGGTTCCATTGCCTGCGCACCGATGCTTAAAAATAAGAATGCTAACAATAACTTTTTCATACATTCCTCCATTAATTTTTATCAAACAATTTATAGGCATAATTCGACGGGAATTCTACATTGCGCGTATCATTCATTACGCGAACACGATATGGATCTGCCGCTGCGGCAAGATTAAGATCCCTGGTAATATGAAAACGTAATAGACCATAAAAGAGGTCGAATGCTGTCCATACGGCAATGCCCTTAACTCCAAATCCTATTGCATATTTGGCAATTGAGCCCCAAGGAATAGCTGGTTGTTGGAAAATGTTTTGAGAGTCGGTTGCTGCTAATGCCTCATGAAGCTTTGCTAGACTATAAGATATCGTTGAAATTTTACCACTGTCAAATGTTATTGAGGTTTTTGTTAATAGGCTTTGAATGTTCTCTAATAAAGTCTCTATTGAATAAGAAAGCATCTTATTGTCAGTCCCTAAAGAAACTATATCGGCGTTATCTGCATTGCCGGCTAATATTCTAAAAATATTGAGAAGCCCAATTGCATCGTGTACATCTAACCTTTGTTCCAATACATCCCATCTTGGGGAAAGAGGGAATCTTAAACTTAGATATTTGAGGGATGTAGGAACAGATATGGCAATAGCCCCACATATAATATTGCCAATCCAGTCATAATTCTGCACAAAAGATTTACCGGCAACTACTGATTTTGCCGCACATGCTTTACACCATGTTGCCATGCGATCGGTCACAGACTGCTTGAAAATTGTTTTTTGTACCGGCCGGGTAATAAGATTGTTCTGGGTATTAATTTCTACGTGTTGCAATTGCCCCGGTTCTTGGATGGCGCCATCATGAATCGTGTGAATCAAGTTATTAGAAAGATTCATTGTAAAATGTGCTGGCATACCCGCGAGTGTTTTATGGGATAATTCTTTCACGCAGTTGTTGCTGAAGTTAATATCTTGCAGTGCCGGGAATATTGCGCGAAGTGTGCTCACTTTAAATTTGCCAATGAGCTGCTGCGGTGCTGAGATATGTGTAATTTGTGATGCCCATGGGCACTCTTTTAATCTTTCAATGCCTTTGAGACCGGCGATTTTTTTAGAACAGTTTAATGTTTCCAGCAATCGTCCAGGGCTCAAATCAAGTTCGGTGCCTTCAGGATAGTAATCAACCAATTGTGATAATGTATGAGTGGCATGCATTTCTAGAAAAGCGTCAAAGTCCGGAAAATAGGGCAAGTTTTGGTGCGCTCTTTGGTGCAGCTCCTGCAACTTTGGTAATTTTTTGGTAGCGTGCAAGCGGTCCAATGGGCCTGCAAATGGCTGCTTTTTTGATAGAGCTGCTAAGGCTTGGCGAGTATTATAGTATACGCCAAGCGCCAGGGCCTGAGTCAGGCCAGCGGGCGCTTCCATATAATTGGCCAGTGTAAACAGCGCGATGCGTTGCGAATCAGTTAAGGTATCAATTAAGGTAGCAACTTCTTTTGGATGGGCAATTAAATGAGCCAGTTGGGTGAGATTTTGAACCGTTGCCTGCGGCAATAAATAGTCAGTTTTGAATGATATTGGGCCATTCTGGCGGGACATCTCCTTAAAGGCGGCACAGCAAGAAAGGGCCTGGAATTGCCCTAAATTGAGGGTGCAACGCTTGCCCTGGGCATCCTCTAGCTCCATACCCCTCAAAAAACTCCCAAAAAGGCCTAAAATCAGCCCCAGGGACAGGGTAATTAGCATATTAACCTTAAAATTCATAAAAACCTCCAATTTCACTGTATTTTACTATATTTTTACTGTTATTTTAATACTATCTGAAATTATATAAATGTCAATCCTTCGAGACGCATCTTTCGATGCTCCTCAGGATGAAAGGGAAGCAGGCTATTTACAGGGTAAATAGGGGGGGGATATTATAGCTCCTGCCCGGGGATCATTAATCGATTGGGCAGCTTGGCTAAGCCGGTTACCAGATGCTGTTTTTCAAAATAGCTCATGAGATTGATAAATTCTTTTTCCCGATCGGCCGGAACATAGAATTCAAAAAGATTGGTTGCTGTGTCGAGGGTGCGATCAAAAGCCAGGTGTTCGTAGCTTTTGAGGATTGCTACCACATACCAGCAGAATGTTTTGTCTACGGAAGCAGTGAAGTAGGTACAATAGTTCATATTTTTTTTGACTCAAAGTAAGTTTTTGTAATTATAACATATTTTTTTTAAAGAATTTATTTTTTTATTCGGCCTCCGGCCATGGGCAGGAAGGTTTTCGCAAACCCTCCTGCACCTCGTGCGTTAAAGGAGAGCTTCGCCCCCTTTAAAATCCCCCTTTCTTTTCGCCGCCCAATTCCCTCTCCGGGCTTTTTTTCTCGAAGATGTGCAGCGCAGAAAAAATCTGTAAAATGTAGTTTGGCAAATGGAAGCGGGGGTAACGTGACCCGCTGTAAAAAAGTCCACAAGTAAATAACGGTAAGGGGTTAAATTCTTACTTAGAGCGTCGCGACTCCGAGAAGCAATCGCAGATTGCTGCGAGTGAGGAGAGCCTGGGTGTGTCCGCTGAAAGCGGTAAATGCCCAGGCGGTATAACGCTCGTCGGGATTCCCAAGGTCTCCTTGGGTGCACGGGTTGCAAGGGTTTTGCACCAAACCCTTGCCGCGAGGGAAGTAGGGGGCCGCGGAGGTCCCCACTTAAAAATTTGACGACTCCTCAACAAAGGTGCTATACCTATCACATATGACGTTAAAATTTAAAAAGGATTGAAAATGTCGGTAGTAAAAAAGCAACGCGGCGCATTTCTCCTCAGCCTTTTCCTGTTAATATTCGCCCATAAAACAATCAACGCTTGGCCAAGTAATACCCGCAATGACCCCTATCCAATGTACACCACCCTCGACCCACAATATTTCTTGTATGAACGAGAAAAACAGCTCATGTTTGGCGCGGCGGATGAAAAAGGTACACCCGAATATTTTATGCTCTCGCTTTCACCATTCGGGCAAAATGCAAATGTGGCAAAAACTATTAATGCCACTTACTGCACCAATCAAAAAATAAATGCATGTGCCGTTGATTGCGATAATATTTTTTGCAGCAACGCGTGTACTCCCTCACAGACTCCCGCTTGCACCAATGCGGTAGCGATCGGCGATATTGATGGACGATGGAATTTGCTGGGATTACTTGCCGGAGCAATTCCGGGAAACCTAAACCTCACTCAACTTCAGGCCCTTTATCCTCTTTGGGCACTCGCTTTCACTACTATATTTCCTACTAAAAATCCTGGTAGCGTCACCGAACAAGATATCACCTTTTCTGGTGATACAACTGCACCCTGCCAACCATTATTTGGATATGCCTCAGCGCCGGTCAAATACCGCAAGCGCGGCATCAGATGGGATTTAGAAGCAGAAATTTGCGGTGATTGGGGAATACAATTTCAAGGTGGCATTATTGAAATTAGCCAAGTAGTTAACCCCTGCTTAATTAATTTGACCATCAATCAAAGCGTCCCCGCTCCCAGCTCTCCACAAGTTACTTGCAGCGGTATCTCAGTTAATGCTACCGACATTACTTGCAAGCTTTTTGATCCGCTCGTTCCTCTTCTGCAACAGCTTGGTCTCAATATTTGCAACTTCACCAAATGGGGTGTAGAAGACCTCTATTTCTCCTTCTACTGGCGCCATGGCTATGTATTAAACTATGCCCGTGATTTGAGTTGGGCGCGCGCGTTGGCAATCCCCTTCATACGTTTTGGGGTGGGGATTCCTTCCGGGCGCTCCAAAGAACAGGAGAAATTTTTCTCGCTACCCTTCGGCAATAATAATGGTAGTTGGAGTGCTAACGTAAATGCCGGTCTCAATTTCGATTTTTCTGAAACAGTAGAACTGGGCGCTGAATTTGGCTACAGCCATTTCTTTAAAAAGAGTTTTGACAGCTATCGCTGGCCAACCAACTGCCTGCAAAGCAGTATCTTCCCCTTTGCCACAGCAGCAAAGGTTCAGCCGGGCGCCTCTGCCTATGTCGCGGGCAAACTTGCCGCCTACCATTTCTTGGATAGACTCTCATTCTATGCTCAATGGGTTTATGTGCACCACAATAAGGATAATATCAGTCTGATTGACCCGGATCCGGCCTTTATTCCGGCTCCTGATCTGAATGACCCACAGGCAAAATGCCCCAATACTGCCTGGCGGGTACAGCTGGCCAACTTCTCCTTTACCTATGATATTTCCCCTAATTTTGGCATCGGTTTCCTCTGGCAGCAGATGTTTCATGTGAGAAATGCCTACAATAGCACGACGGCCCTGTTTACCCTGAATTTGATATTCTAGATGGTTCGAGCCTACTCCGCCGTAGTTCTACGGCAATACAACTGGAGCTATGACGCAGAGGCTACGAAGGCCGGATACAACGCCTTCGCAATCACTCACCACGAACGGAAAACCGTTCGCCCCCGACTTCGCCAAGGCTTCGTCGGGCAGGCTGAGTTTAAAGAACTGTCCGCTAGGATACCAGTAGACATAATGGCTATTTTCCCCTAGAATTTAAGATGTTGTCAAAAAATATAAAAAGACTTCTCGATTCGGCCTTCGGCCTCACTCGAAGCGAACGGGAATAAGAAAGGCCTGCGATATCATATGTCACGCAAATCGAATATCTCAATTTATGTCAGTTCAAATGTTGAACGCGCCCTTAAACAATTAAAGAAGAAAATTGAACGTGAAGGGGTGGTGCGAGATATGAAACGTACGGTCTATTTTGAATCGCCAACCCAAAAACGCAGAAAACGTCTCGTGCGCGCCATCAAGCAAAATTTAATGCGCATGATCAACAATAAGCCTTCATAAGCATGAGCGTATCCTCGATAAAAAAATCCCAAAAAGAATCGCTGCTGTTTCGCGCTATCGCACAGCTTTTTTCTCAGACTATGCTCGATGATAAACGGCTTGGGGGCATGTTTGTAAATCGAGTACAGCTCTCGGATGATAAGAGCGTCTGCACCATCTTTTTTTATACAAGTGGGGGCGTAGCCGATTTTAAAGAGAAACTACCCTTCTTGATCTTGTATAAATCTTCCCTGCGGCATGCGCTGGCAAAGACCATCAAAAGCCGTTACACGCCGGAGCTGATCTTTAAATTTGATGATCAGTTTGAAAAGCAGCAACGCATTGAGGGACTCTTGGAGCGCATAAAAGGAGACATCCCATCAAGCTCGGATTCGGATTAGTTCCCCTCTTTTTAGTCTGGGGATCATTTTTAAATGTGGTGGGCTATCGCATTTTACGGGGCCAAAGTATTATTACCCCCGGCTCGGCGTGCCCCGCATGCCATCATCCCCTTGCCTGGTATGATAATATTCCGCTTCTTTCTTATCTTTTGCTGGGTGGCAGATGCCGCTCCTGCAAATCTCCCATCTCTTGGCTTTACCCGTTTATAGAAATCATTACGCTCATCAGCCTGAGCGCACTCTATTTTTTGGTGCCTGCGCACTATTGGTTTGCGTATGCAATATTCTTTTCCGCTTTGATTGTTACCATTCGCACCGATTTGGAGATGATGCTCATCAGCCGGTATGTCACGCTGCTTCTGATTCCCTTCGGTTGGATTTTTGCCGCACTGGGATGGCTCCCGCTTTCATTATTTGAAAGTTTCATCGGATCAATCACCGGATATCTCATTTTATTTATCACCGCCTACTGTTTTTGGCGAGTCACCGGCCGAGAAGGAATGGGGCAAGGTGATTTGGAACTGCTCGCTTTTATTGGCGCCTTTATTGGCCCCTGGGGCTGCTGGCCAACTCTCATGATTGCCAGCACAGTTGGTGCTCTCTGCGGACTTGCTTATATGATCATTCACAAACAAAAAAAGACCATCGCTATTGCCTTCGGCCCTTTTCTGGCTTTGGGTGCAATGATCTTTGTTTTGTTTAGTAAGAGTTTACTTTTATTCTTCCCCACTTGATGATGATCTGCCGTCATCGGGCGTATCAAATGAAGTTCTGCCTTCAACCTGTTTCATAAAAGATTCTAGTGCCATCGTTGTTAATTCAAATTTTTTACCCAATGGATGTTCAATAACACACGTGGTCTGCTTTTGAGCAAATTGTGGCGGAACAATATAGAGCGCTTCATCTAATTTTCCCACATGCCCGGCACTTAAATATACTTCCCAAAAACTTTCATCATTGATCCAGGTGATCAGGCTTACCTTAATATCAGTTCTGAAGTTCGGAATCATCGTGACGCGACTCTCATCGCTGCAAAAAACAAACTGTGTAATAGATTCTAGAGGGCGCTTGTGTTTACGCACCATTTTTTTGGTATATGTGCATTCAAGCTCATCTTCACAACGCACTGATTTGATGACTATTTTATCTTTTGGTTGATGCAGCCAATCATCAACATCACAAATAATTTGTCGTGCTCTGGCAACAGCTACAGGATCAGGTCTAAAGATAGTATCCTTCATTGCAAAAGATAATTGCTTTTCAATTGCAATGAGAGAGCCAGCCATCAAGCCACCCAGTAAGACTATTACAAAAAAAATTTTCATCCTCACTCCTCATGCCAAATCATCCTGCAAAATCACGATATTGTTAAACTGGTCCACGGCAATAATATCAGGCGATCCATCACCATCAATATCACCGGCAGCTACTGCAACAAAGGTGGTAGTATCAGCATGCGCATTACTTAAAGATCCACTTGAAGTCCCCAGCTTTCCGGTGTAACAGTTCACCCCTTCTGAGCCGGGAAATCCATACGTGTAATAAAACTTCTCATCCGCACCACCGCCATGATAGCCTTCGGGTTCCCAGCCTATGCCGCCTTGACCACCCAATTGCGATGAATAACGGCCATGCTCGGCCCAGTATGCTTTTTGCGCTGCATAAATTGAACTTAATTGCATGTACGCTTCCGCGCGCTTTGCTTTGGCCAGATAACGGGTGTAATTGGGCACGGCAATCATGGCAAGAAAAGCGATAATAGCTACCACAATCATCAGTTCTATAAGCGAAAATCCTGATTTTTTTAGCATCGGAGACTCCTTTAGTTTTTACACTATCTTACGCGAGAAACCTTAACCCAAGTCAAGCAATTAAAAATCTTTACCGGTAGTAACATCTGATCGGTACGCTGGCAGCATAACATTTCTATCCGAAAGATACCTGATTTTTTCTATTATTTTCATATTGAAACATTCAGCCCCCCTGATACCCCCTTTTGTTGTCCAAAACCTTCCAAAACCGGGGGCACTGCCATCCCCTCAAAAAGCCGCTTTTACAGGGTATTTTTGGGCCAATTCACCCTATTTTTTACCATTTGTAACTTAAACCACTCCTTTCTGTTTTGTTCTTTTGTAAATAAACTCCGGATGGTTGGCCAAAAATTTATTGTTTGACATTTTTATAGGGTAATCTAAGCTGAAAATGAGTATAGTATTCTAACCATGGAGAACCAATGAAAACGAATACAAAGCAGATAACACCCAAAGATTCAGTAGCCCTGGGCAAACAGCGCAGCCATCATGAAATCATCGAATTTTTGGATGCTAACTGGAACACAAATGCTACCGATAAAAATCTTTCGGTAATGAAAAAACTTGATCAAGCCTTTTCACATCCTTCTCAGAAATTAAATACCGTCTTAGTAGCCGGCACCAATGGTAAGAGTCTTACCATCAATTTTGCCGCACAACTGTTGCGAGAAGAAGGGCTTACCGTAGGCACCTTCTACTCCCCCCATATTC
Source organism: uncultured bacterium (assembly GCA_963836585.1). Classification (GTDB taxonomy): domain Bacteria; phylum Babelota; class Babeliae; order Babelales; family Vermiphilaceae; genus BTUB01. Next base: position 364,476 of record CAWIJV010000003.1, on the reverse strand, counting down.
TCACCTATAATGAACGCTTTTGCCTGAACAATGAAACGATTGCCAATAAAACCTTTACCGAACTGGGTAATGAGGTGATCACCATGGCAGAATCGTTGGGATTAAAGGCAAATTCTTATGAAATTTTAACGATGATGGCATTGCTGTTTTTCAAAAACAGTACTGTTGATGTTGCCCTTCTTGAAGTGAGCAACGGCGGCACCTTAAATGCTACCAACATCTGCAGTCCAAAAATTACCGCGATCACCCGCGTTACTCATGATGATGAATCGGCAATCAAAGATATGATTGTTGATATCATGGGCATCGTAAAGCCCGACACCTATGTGGTATCGGCTGATCAAAGCAAATTAAATTTACAAGTGATGCATGATATCGCAAAAGAAAAAAATGGTATTTGGTCAATGCCGATCAGAAAATTGGCAGCATTACCTTACCCATTTGAACAGCTGCACGGCAGATGCGCTGCTTTGGCAGAACGTATTGCCCACACCTATGTGAACAGCTTTATGAATGATAATGCGGTAGTTGCCAGCACCTTACTCAGCAAACAAAAAGGTCTGCGCGGCCGCCCAACGCTCAATGAAGTGAAGCGACGCGCCGAAAATCCTAAGAAAACGGTCGAGCAATTTTGGAAAGAAACTTCCAATCTGCTTCCGGCTCGTTTTCAACTTCTGGATAAAGAAAAGCCAAGCATCTTACTTGATAATGCCAACAACTTAGACGCCTTTAAAAACTTATTACTGGGCACCCGCTTATTGCATTATCAAAAATCGATCAAGGGTATCACCCTGGTATTAGGATGCGATAATGAAGAGCTAAACCTTCCGCAATTCTTTAAGTTACTGCGTTACTTCTTCAAAAAAACGGCCGGACAAGTTATTGTCTGCCCGGTAAATCCATTGCCTGGGCAATTAAATGCATCGGTATGGGATGTTGAAAAAGTAGTCAGCGATATTCGCAACACCTGGAAGATTAAAGCACGTGCGGCAAAAACCTTTAAAGAAGCATTTGAAGCGGCACAAAAAACGGTTGATGAACGTCATGGCTTGGTAATTGTTACCGGTTCACCTTCGATTGTTGCTGAATACTGGAATTATAAAGGTATCAAGAAACTTTAATTACATGCTCAACATTTTAGTCTCTCTCATCTCCGGCATACTTCTTGGATATAGTTATGGACTCCTTTTGCTCAAGGCAAAAGGAGTCTCTTCTTTAGTGACTCACGTAATTTTTACCTTCATGCGCCTGGTATTTTTACTCTGCGCTGCAGGCTCTTTACTTTTACTGCCTTCCATTCAACCGGTAATCCTGGTACTCTCATTTTTAGCAACGTTTTGGTTGATAATTATAAGATACAAGGCGCCATTCAATGAAAAATCTAGAACTTCTCCACTCGAATGAATGGAATCCTTTTAGCTGTTTTGGCATATATAATTGTTTATACGGGCTCAATAAAGATACGATTGTGAGCACCTGGATTGTGCTGGGTGTTTTATTGCTGCTTATTCTGATTGCCCGCTGGGCCATTCTCCATAAATCAAGCGTGGGCCGCTATTTGGTGATCAATTATGTGCATGCATTCATTGATTTGTGTTCGCAAGCATTCGGCTCATTTTCATACGAGCATACTGCCTTTATTCTTGCACTTTTCACCTTTATTCTCATCTGTAATCTTATTTCTCTCATACCGTTGGTTGAAGAGCCCACTATCGATTTAAACACCACCCTTGCGCTGGGCATTATCGCATTCACCTATATTCAAGCATATGCTATAAAAGCACATGGATTAGCCGGATATCTCAAAGAATATTTCACCCCCTTCTTTTTTATGTTTCCTATGCATGTGATCGGTAAACTTTCCACTATCATTTCTATTTCATTCCGTTTATTTGGTAATATTTTTGGCGGTGCAACGATTGTTTCTATCTATCACCTGCTTATAGAAGCATCATGGGTTGGCCAGATTATAAGTCTTTTGGGCATCAATATTCTCTTAGTTGGATTTTTTATTATCTTTGAAGGATTTTTACAAGCATTTGTTTTTGCAACGCTCACCCTTACCTATCTTTCCATTGCAATAGCGCATGAAGAAGACAATATCGGGGAGATGACATGAATCTTAGCGCAGCCAGCTCAATCATTGCCGCATTAGTGGTTATTATCACGGCAATCGCCACTGGCATCAGCCAAGGGCTCACCAATAAAGCAGCTCTCGATGCTACCAACATTCAACCAAGTGCCAAAGATTCATTGAGCGGCTTATCAATACTATGCACGGCACTCATCGAGACCACCGCTATCTTGGGTGTCTTTATTGCCATGCTGCTTTTGTCACCCCTCTTATGGCCCGAAAAATTTGCCTACTCTTATTTTGCTGAAATTGCCAAAGTTGGCATCTTGATTGCTATGGGTGTTGCCAGCATTGCCGTCGGATTTTTTTCTTGCTGGCCGGCACGCGCTGCCTGCTATGCCACCGCACGCCAACCGTTTCATGCGCAATGGATTTTTAATTTCACGTTGATCGTACTTTCGGTAATTCAAACACCGCTCATTCTTGCCTTCATTGTTTCTATTTTCATCAAAACACAATCAAGCTTAGTGATCAGCCTCGCAGAAAGTTTTCGGCTCATCGGCGCCGGTTGCGCCATCGGATTGGGATGCATCGGCCCGGTGTATGGCTTGGCACACTTTGCGCGCGTGGCTTGTGAAGGTATCGGCACCAATCGCAATGCATCAACACGCATCTTAACCTTCACCTTTATTAGCCAGGCGATTATTGAATCGCCGGTAATTTTTTCAATGGTAGTATCGCTTATTCTGCTCCTGGGCGTCTGCGCGTGCACCCTTTCCAAGGGCATCGCAGCATTGGCAGCCGGCATTGCCATGGGCCTGGGCACACTCGGGCCAGGCATCAGCTCAGGAAGAACTGCAGCAGCCGCCTGCAAACAATTAGCACGCGATCCGGAACTGTATGGCCAACTGGCGCGCAGCAGTATTTTTGCGCAAGGCATTATCGATACGGCAGCTATCTATGTGCTGCTCACCGCCATAGGAATTATCTTTTTAGGGTAATTGAAAATCTCGCACGCTTCTATACACTTGAACATAGCAAAATCATCTCTCATCACATCAATTGAAGGGTATATACAGTGAAAAACTACAGCATACATCTGGCAATTATTGCGACGGGCCTCTTTTTCTCACCACTCCTGGGCATGGAAAGACCACCAATGCCTCAAAACCAAGAGAGAATAGCGCGAGCAATGCAAGAAGCGCGCGATTATGATTTTCGTCGCCCCCCTGCTCACATGGCTCAAGAGCCGGAAATACCGGAGCATCTTTTACCTTCTTTTCAAATTCACCATCACTCAAAAGTAGCGGAGTGGTTTGGCACAACAATAATCGAAGATGCACTTGAGCATTGTCCCCAACCGGTAAAAAAAGATATCGATGCTCTCATACTCACTGCAACGGTTCCTTCTTTGGCTGCAAATGCTGCTCTAAAAAAAGGTTCCCTCAACCGACTTATTTTGGTGGGCCCTCCCGGAAGCGGCAAAACCACCCTTGCCCAAGCTATCGCTTATGCAACCAAGCGGCCTTTCGTTTTTGTCAAATCTTCCGAACTATCAAGCGAGTATAAACATGCATTCAGAAGAATCATCGATCATCTTTTTCATCCCATGATTGGTTGCAAGCAACCGGGCGTTATTATTTTTGATGAATTCACTGCATTTACAAAAAAATTTGATAATAAAAATGATGCTGATACCGGTGCCGTCCAACATTTATGGATGAAACTTGATGAAGCAAAAAGAGATAATCCGCAGCTTTTAGTAATCTGCACGGCAAACGATGTGGATGGCCTACCAGAAACTATTCATAGCCGATTCTCGGGTAAAAAGTGCATTATTGATCAGCCGACACGTGTACGAAAAAAAGAAATAATCACTAAGCTTGTATCGACATATGAAAATCATGATCCAAAGACGATCAGTTACCTACTGAGTAACTCAAAAAACTTATCTTTGCGTGAACTAAGTAGCATATTGGAAGGCTCTCATGCAAATGCCATAATCCGGGCTCATCTTCAAGAAAAAGATATTTGTCTTACTCAAGAAGATATCGACCCCGCTTTGCACCTTATTCTGAAAGAGCATAGCGAAAGACTTTGGAAGGCGCGCAAAGAGAAAATCAAGAGTGCAATTGCTACTGCTACTCCCTATGCGATTGGCATTGCTCTGACAGGCGCTGGTCTTTATCTCACTTATACCATATACAAAAAGCAATCGGCACAAGCTCAGCAAAACCATGATGCTTCGCTTAACTTACAAAGGACATCGCTTATCGTATCTACTGCTATACAAAAAAAGTTTCACTCGCAAACAGAATCGTTGACTAAAACACTTCATGAACAAGCAGCCAAGCAAGCCAAACGATTCCACATGAGACAAATAAAGTTATCACGCCAGCAATATGATGATAGCCATGGATATAAACAGCTTGCAAAACAAACCGGAGGCCAGGCAGCAGCTGGAATTCTAGTCGCGGTAGTCAATTATTATCTTAATACCAAATTACCTTCTCCTCCAACCCAATAATCATCAAAACATTTAGCATTATAAACTTTTTGCTGATTGACCAATGAGTCTAGGTATTTATTGTTCAAGAAGTTGCTGGCATCTGCTTCCTCTTGATAGCCTTTTTTAAACAGTAGGTAAGAAATAAAAAAAATACCTGCAGCAACGCATATCGGTAGTACCTGTACCTTCTTATGCTCATATACATCAAGCCCATACAGCAGCGAAAAGCCTATACCAAATATGCAGCTAATTAACCCCAGCATAACTTTGCCACTACGGTAGCCATATCCATATATAATCTTTGTATCATACTTTTCTTGCACAATCTGGTTAGCTAATTTTATATACCCTATCTTCTCCCAATCAGTCAGAGGAGGCCGCTCTTTTAATATCTGCTCAACCTTGGCAACATTTACCTCTAAAACTGCTTGTTGAAGTTCATCAGAAGCATGCATAAAGGCGGGTAATAAAAAAAGTGATAATAGCATTTTATTCATAGCAATTTTCTTTATTTTAAAGGATTTGTTGCTTAACTTTCTTTACTAATAAATTCCGGAAAACTATTTGCTTGCAAAGCTTTTGCTGCCTGTCCGGTTGCCAAAACCAAAGTTCGATAATCTAACCCGGGAATTTCAATAAAGCGATCATCAACCATAAGTTTAATAGTGCCCAACAATTTTGAAAATTTTTCATCGCCATAAAAATTCAAGGCTTGCTGATTCACATCTATTTCGATAAAAAAGTCTTTAGACTCTTGAGGCATTACATGATAATAATGCTTATTGTCTACACTTTTATATTTCCGAATAGGAAGACAAATTCCCATTTATATTTCCATAAGCTATTATGAAACTTCAAACTTTAAATAGGCATAAGTCCCCTCAGAACGAGTAAGATCAATGCCATTTTTAATACAAGCTAAAAGTGCAGCACTTTGAGGAAAGTGTTTACCTAAATGGACTATCTCACGTTCAACATCTTTTAACTGATCATTATTAAAGTAAGTATCATTATTAATATCTATTAAACTTATATTTATAAGCTGACACTGACTTGCAGAATCTATTACATCAGTCAACTCTATCGGATTAAGTACGCCACAATCATGCAATTGTTCATTAAACTCATCCAGAACCCGTAAATTAATAACTTTCACTTTCATCTCAAGAATTCTTAAATTTTAAATATAAATGCGGCTTCGATCTTCCTATCATAATCGCTTTTTCCAGTATATTCATAAGATTATCTTTAAGTAGAGAATTTCTCCTCACATATTCAACTTCTACTAAAAGCCTACCCAATTGCTTTGAATTAAAATAAACATTATCAAACTGACTAACATATTTTAATAAAGCAATATTTTTATCTTTCTTTAAATCATCCAAAGAGCAGGCATCTAAAGAATCGATTGCTCCCACTTGTTCCAAAAATAAATTTGATGGAACTTTTTCATAATTTATTAATACCCCCTCTTTATTACATACAAAAATAGTTATTGCCATATTCTCACATTGATATAGGAAAAATAGTTGCAATCTTTTTACCTTCATCTCCCAAAGCAATCATAACTTTGGAAGTTTCACGTCCATATTTATCAAAGCCAATAATTCTTTGAAAATCATGAGTAAAGCAATTAGAGCCAGTTTTAGTACCTTGCTTAAGGGTATTTATTCCTAGTTCAATAAAATTCTCTTCGGCTTTAAAAATTGCTGATCGAATACTTTTACTTTGCAAATTATATGTAAAGTCAGGTCCAATTTCATAATGAGAACTTATTATATGCTTTATGACTTTTTTAGAAGGAATCTCTATGCTCAACTTTCTGAATTCATCAGCGTATGATGACGATTTTTGCACATAAGATGTTACCTTATCTCGAAACAAGTTAGTTGCTATTTCAGTGAGCTCAGGCACCACCGTAGCAACGCGATCTGAAATCTGCGCAAGCGCACGGTCACTTGTTAATAAGTGTGCTTGTTCTCTGACTGCTCGACAGGCAACGCCGGAAAATTTAAAAATCTGACCCAAAAGAAACCCTTCAGTGAGAAATTGAGCGCCTTCCCTGGCCACATCTTTAAGAGTTATTTGTTCAAGTTTAGCCTGCAAGGCATCCATATCGATGCCAATATCTTGATAATATCGCTCTATATGCTGCTCAAGATGTTGAGGGTCACGTAAAGATGCCACTTTCAATTGTAAATCCGCTCGGCAAACTCGATATAAAATCGTTGTTAAATTATGAAGGCCAAGCGCCATGTTACGCACTGTTTCAATAGGATGGCATAGTTGATGTGCAATAGAGACAACTCCATTATAGCCACCTTCTGCGGCTCCTTGCGCAATGTGCTGCCCCGCCTGAATAATATACTTGCCATAATTCTCAAGGTAATCATAGGCGCGCGCAGCAAAGGAAGAAAAATTAATTGCATTCGTATAATCACGCACAACTAAGCACTGGCTTGCTAAAACAGTCGATTGACCAGCTGCTTCAACTAACCCTTCAGCCTGCGCCGGCACTTTTTGAGCCGTGAGTTCTGCTCCTCGTTGATAATTCTCTAAAATCGCATCATGAAGCACATGATCGAGTTGGTTTCCACGATACTTTAAATGCGCAGCAAAATTTTCTCCTTTGCTCATCATAAAAAGGCGTGTTATCAAGCTGATATTACAATCTTTCTCAAAATAATGGAGACCATTTTGCGCTATATCACGATGCGCCTGCACAATATTTTCAAAATGCTTCACCTGCGTTTGCGCCGGCAAGGCACCCGCCCCATCAAATAGTTCCTGATGGATTTTATCAACATCTATGGCCAATATAGTTCCAGACATGCCCGGCACTAATGCTTGCTCCAAAAAACTTTGCGCTATCAAATCCCCTTCAAGCATTCGCACATACATGTTCCCTAATTTGCGGCAGTGGGTAGTATCAACCTCCGAAGAAGAAAGATATTTTACCACCTCATCTTTAATCGCTTGATGATGAGGATGAGCAGGACTCTGTAAAAGATCCGGCATCTCCAGCCAAACAGCATCTGCTTTTCCCAAGAGAGCCTGCTCTATTGCATGGCCAAGCATCGTATATTCCTTGGCCAAAGGATCCGCTGACGCACCCCGTTGCAGATACTCTGCCATCTGCTGCACCGAAGCAACTACCACTGGATCGCTCATGCGGTCTAGCAACCGATATACCAACTGGTCAACTTCAGGCAATGGCGCGCTAATGCGACATTTTGCTAAAAAGTTATTTTTTTGTTTAAGCCGCTTTTCCAATTCATAATTATACACTGAAGGCAAGCGAGTGACTGGCAACTGCTTGGCCAGTTCTACCGCATAGGGGTCAGCCAAATATCGCTTATCAATACCTTGAGCAATAAATTGCGCATTAAATTTGGTTGTATACACCGATTCCAGAAAAGCACGATGCGTTCCGGTGGCCTCCGTAACAACTTTCCAGGCATCAGTATACCGTTGAGCTTGAAGTGCCTGCTGGAAGTAATGCACTGTCTGATCATCTTTAAACCCAAACAGCTCCCCTATTTTTTGTTCAAGCAAATCAATTCCCGCATCCTTAAAAATCTCCACCTCTCTTTCTCGACCCAATAGTTGGCAAGCGCTATATGAAGATCCTGTGCGTTCCAGCAGCCTCAATGCTCTATCGCGACAATCATCAATGAGGCCACACAATTTTTTGGCTTCGGATGCCGTCAATGAACTTTTTAAACTACCGCTGCTTGTCAGATAATACTTGCATGAAGCAATTGCGTCACAAACAAAACTCTGCGTCACCGATTCACCGGCCACAAGAGGAGTCACTTTTTGTAGATGTGTATAGAGAGCTGCCGCCACATTCTGGCCCGGGGCATTAATCACTGCTTTTAGCTCCTGTGTTAATGCACAAATTGAAGTTTGCACTCCCTCAATTTTAACTTGATAATCCCCTCGTAAGTAAAAAGAATCTTTCACTGCAGTTCGGGGACTTATCTGAGCCACGGCGAGATTATCGATTGCCATGGAAGCAAGATTGAGACGAGCAGCGCTTGGATGATAATTTGAATAACTGAGACTGAGGCTCAACCCTTGAGGAATACCAGCTCTTTCCTGAACTGGTGGCGCACTATTTAAAAACAGCATTCTATTATGGCCAGGCGGAACTGGAGGCATTGGGCAAATAAGAGAGCAAAAAAATACCAAAAGATAAGCACAGACCATGATGCGCATATAATCCACTCATGCTAGAAAATTAAAGATGCTTTGAGTATTCCAAGGTTCACCTTTATTGTCAAACCAGCGCAAGAGGCTCCGGCTGGCTACTAGTCAAAAAAAACAGACTACAGTATATTAAAAGAAATCTTTTAATATAAACATATATCATTCTATAAAGTATTATCCCATGAAAGAACACAAAATATCGTTGTCGACCGCCATTCTTCTCAATATGAACATAATGATAGGATCGGGTATCCTCATTGGGCCCGGTGCATCAGCTGCTATTTCAGGCAATGCCAGTTTTTTGGCGTGGCCATTAGTTGCGGTGCTATTTTTACCACTCGTGCTATGTACTATTGAACTGAGTCGCATGTTTCCCGGCGCCGGCGGATTTTATCTCTATGCCAAGCAAGGCCTTAATAAAACGGCGGGATTTGCCGCAGGCTGGCTCTACATTGTGGGATACACCTTTGCCGCAACGGTAGAAATATTGGCGCTCCATAGTTTGCTACTCAAGAAATTCAGCCACGTGAGCTTCATCAGCAACGCGCCGCTTTTTTATGCCCTGACCATTATTGCGGTCTTTTTGTTTAGCTTGCTCAGTCTCAAAGTGGTCAGCAAATTCCTCGATTCATTAACGATCGTAAAAATTTTACCGCTGATGATTCTCATTTTGATCCTGCCATTTATTATCAATCCATCCTTTGCCATCAGCAGCCCTGAATTATCATTGTTGCCGGCTTCTTTGGCCATGCCTATCTTTGGCTACTTTGGATTTGAATATTGCGTCGGCGTGAGTCATCTGATCAAAGACAGTGAAAAGAATGCACCACGCGCCATCTTATTTGGATTTTTGGGCACGGCACTGCTTTACATGCTGTTCCACTTTGGCCTGCTTAATCTGATGGGATCATCTAATCTGGCCCAAATCGGCGCACCGAATTTTCCGAGCTTCATCACGCTGCCTATTCCCTATTTAAAAACGTTGCTTGCCATCTTAATTCCAACCGCTTCAGCGATTATTTTTATCGCAAGTCTGATTGGTATGATTAATGCCAATGCAATTCTGGTTCAAACATTTGCTCAGGAAAAATTATTTAAGGGTGGATCATTCCTCACCGCAACAACCGCTCTGGGCAGACCATGGAAGGCGCTCCTGTTGCAATCGGTGATTGTATTCTTACTCGCCTGCAGCATCCCGAATATTGCGCGCGTAGGTGGCTTGTGTTTGCTCGGTGTCTTTTTATCATTCTTGCTGCCATTTATGTCATTATTCGTGGTGCAAAAAAGAAAAAATCTCACCGCAAAAATGCCGATCACCTTATTGGCCATTATCTTGGTAATACTCTTATCCGGCTACTCATGGTATGTGCTCTGCCCTGCGATGGCTGAGCGTTTGATCTATACTCTGGTGCTGGTTACTGCATTTGTTTTGGGTATGGTGCTCTTTAACAAACATGAAAAATAGACAGCTACTGTTTTTACTGATTCTTGTCGCTTCATGGTGCACCGCATGCATCGTGGAGCATGATTCATTCCATGCGGTAACCTATTATTTATATCCGCATGATCTGCATGGCAAAACACTGGTGATCCTGGATATTGATAATACGCTCGCCCAACCGGAATCTATTCTGGGATCCGAAGAATGGTTTGGCTCACATGCTCAATAAAGGAATCGCATCGGGCCTTGAATTCAATGCCAGCAAGCAAACGCTCTTGCCGCTTTATTTTGATATTATTCACAGTATCGATTTTATCCCTGTTGAACTCATAACCATTCACATGATTCAGGAACTGCAAAAAGCCGGCGTGATTGTGATGGGGCTCACTGCTCGCTCGATTGCTATTATCGATCGCACCATCGCGCAACTGCGAGCCCTTGGTATCGATTTATCACACGCAGCATTATGGCATGAGCCGATCATGCATGATTGCCACCTGCCCTACTGCTACAAAAATGGTATTTTATTTTGCGATGGAAATGATAAAGGTGTCATCTTGGATCAGGTGCTCACCCGTCTTAATTACACTCCTACCAAAATAGTCGTCATCGATGATAAGGAAAAACATCTGCATGCAATCGCACGCGTATTAGGCCCAGAAATCGAGTTCGTGGGCATCCGCTATAGTTATCTTGATGAAAAAGTGCGCAACTTTGATCCACTCTGCGCTGATGAAGAGCTACTGGAATGGATCATGTGGCACTGGTTGTTTTGCTCGAATAATTTCTAATTATTCTTCTTTTTTATAGCCACAATTTTTGTCTGAGCAGAAGAGCGTCACCTTGCCATCCTTATCCACTTTTTTGACTAAGAATGGAAGCTTGCATTTTGGGCATGGCGTTTCTTCAATATCACCAAAGACGGCAAACTTACATTTTGGATAATTGTTGCAGCCCCAGAAGCTGCCGCCGCGCCAACGGCGTTGCACCACTTCTCCACCATCCCAGGGGCACGGAAATTTCGCTTTCACATGCTGCACATATTTGCATTCCGGATATCCTGAGCAGGCAACAAAGGGCCCAAATTTGCCCACCAGCTGGCGCAACTGTTTGGCACACTGCGGGCATTTTTCTTCCAGCAGTTGCGGTTGCGCTGCTTGCACCAGCTCAATCTCACCCTGTTCATTCCGTTTGAAGTTGCTGGTGAAACCGCATTTTGGGTAGCCCAAGCAGCCTAAAAATTCTCCGGCCTTGCCAAAGCGTATGGCGAGCTTATGATCTTTGCATTCAGGGCAAGTGATTTCAGTCGGCTCAGCCATTCGTTTGCCATCTTGGCCCTTAAATGCTTTCACATCTTTGCTAAACGGTTCATAGAATCCGTGCAATAGAGTATCTCGCTCCAGCTCACCATTGGCCACCTTATCAAGATGCTCTTCCATATAGGCAGTGAATTTTATATCCATAATCTTAGGAAGATTTTCAACCAAGAGCTTGGTAACCGTCATACCCAATTCGGTGGGATTAAATCGTTTTTTGGTATCCACCACCGTGTATTGCCGCGCGCGAATCGTATTCATAATCGCGTTATAGGTACTCGGGCGGCCAATCCCTTCTTTATCCATCTCTTTGACCAGCGATGCTTCGGTATAGCGTGGCGGCGGCTGAGTAAAATGCTGCTTTGGCAAAACTTTTTCTAATCCAAGCGGATCATCTTTTTTAATCGATTTTGGCAATACTACTTTACCCTCTTTTTCCTCTTCATCATCGGCCGCATTATACACTTTTAAGAATCCATCAAAGATCAGTGTTGAGCCGGTAACTCTAAAGGTAAATTTTCCACCTCTGATTACCACTTGCCGCTGTGCATATAATGCCGACTTCATTTGGCAGGCCACAAATCGCTGCCAGATCAGCTCATACAATTGCGCTAAATCTTTGGGCAAATATTTGCGCGCTTTTTCAGGAGTGATCACCGTCTCAATCGGGCGAATTGCTTCGTGCGCATCTTGGGTAGTCGCTTCTTTTGCTTTTGATTTGGCATACACATTCGCGCTGGCAGGCAAATAGTCTTTATCAAAATTTTTGCTAATAAATTCGCGCGCTTGGCCAATGCCGTATCGGATAAGCGCAAAGAATCGGTACGCATATAAGTAATTAATGCAACGGGCGTGCTCGCATCTTCGAAGGGAACACCTTCATAGAGCTGCTGCGCCAATTGCATTGTCTTTTTTGTTGAATATCCCAGTTGATTAAAGGCCGCCTGTTGCAAAGTACTGGTCATAAAGGGCGGCAACGGATTCTTGATACGCTCTTTATCAGTAATCGATTCGATATCATATTTTTGTTTTTTAATATCAGCAACAATCTGATCGGCATCTTTTTGATTGCCAATCTCAGCCTTATCTTTACCAATATGGCTCAAGTTTGCTTCGATCAGACCATCAGCATGCTTAAACTGCCCGGCGATGGTCCAATACTCTTCCGGCTTAAAGCTACGAATCGCTTCCTCGCGATCGCAAATTAATCGAAGGGCCACCGATTGCACCCGCCCGGCTGATAATCCCGGAGCAATTTTGGTCCACAGAATCGGCGATACATCATAGCCCACCCAGCGATCCAACACGCGCCGTGCCTGCTGCGCGGCCACCTTATTCATATCAATATCATGGGGATGCGCAATCGCCTCGAGCACCGCCGGCTTGGTAATCTCATTAAACATGATGCGGTAAATCTTGGGATTTTTTACAACCTTTTTTATCGAATGGGCCACATGCCAGGCAATAATCTCTCCCTCACGATCAGGGTCAGAAGCCAGATAAATCTCATCCGCATTTGCGGCCGCCTTGCAAATCTCTACGATTGTTTTTTCTTTATCATCAATCGGCTCGTATTCGATAGCAATCGTATCATTAATCTCAACGCCCACTCGTTTTGGGGGTAGATCCAAAATATGCCCCATGGTGGACATAATTTTGAACTCCTTGCCTAGAAACTTAGCGATCGTTTTAATCTTGCTCGGGGACTCTACAATTAACAATTTTTTCATGAGATTTTCTCATCTTACTACTATAAATACGGGGTTTTTCATGTTTAGTGGTTCTCTTGTATAGTAATCAAATAATTTACTAAATGTCAAATATTTCTTGCGGGCGGCTTGTAAGACAGGGCAAAATATGGTACTTTTTGCCTAAATTTACCTCTAAAATTACCCTTCGATACGCAGTAAACTGCTACTCAGGGCGAACGGAGAACCGTTCGTGGTGAGTGATTGCGAAGCAATCGGATCGAACCATTTCCTAAATAAAGGAACCTAATGCGCTACTTTTTCCGTTCATGGAGAGATTCATTATCGCTATTTCTTCCACAAAATGCAAAGCTCTTATGCCTTGCCAGCCTCAAAAGCATAGTACAGTCGGTCCGCATCCTCCTGCGGAATGCCTGGTGGCTCTTTATTGCAAGCGCCGTCACAGAATATAGTTATTTACGCTATTTTCCGCAAACTTTTTTCTGCATTATACCACTATTACTGTGGCTGACCACCATTTTTATCATCTATTTAGTGCTTCGCCCGTCCCTGGCGCCAAAAAACTGGCGCTACTATCGGGCTCATGCGCGCTATTTTGTCCCCTTTGTGGTTTTCACTTTTATCATCGCGCTGATTCCCTTCACCGTCATCCTATTAAATAATCTTATTATCAGCTGGACCTTTAACACCAATTCAGCATTCAGCATCCTCTTTATTCCGTTGCTCACTTTGCCGGCACTGCTGAGTTTTGTAATAGCTCCCAATATTCTGCCGCTCTATGCCTCACCATTGCTCAGCAGTATGATATTTTTTGTGCTGGATAGACCCCTTTCAATTGGCAACTGCTTCAAGGCAATTTGGCGCGCGCTCAAGATGATCATCTACAACTATCCCTTTTGCATCATTATCTATAGTTTATTTGTCTTGGTAGCCTACGGAATGCAACGTGCTTGCCTACTCTTAGGCGGCGCCAGCACGTTTCTTCTTTCGACATTGGTTGGCACCATCTGTTTACTCATTCCTTTGAGCATTTTGAGCGTATTTTACTCAAAACGTCTTCACGATCAGTTCAACCTTTATTATCCTGAATCGGTAAAGGAGTAGCATGCCACGCATCGGAACCATTCTTTACACACTCTTTTCACGCGCTATCCTGACCATCATTATTATCATAGTTGCCGTGCCGTTACTTTTGATTTTTTTGCTCAGCAAAAAAACGTTCATTGTCGATAATCGGCTATTTCTTTTGATTCAACAGTTTTTTAATGGAGCCTGTGTTCGTCTTTCACTGCTGCGCATTACCTACCAAGGCCTTGAAAATCTTCCTGATGCCCCATGCATTATCACTGCCAACCATCAATCTTCATTTGATATACCCCTCGTAGGATATGCATTAGGAAAACGGCCTCACCTGTGGCTCGCCTGGAATGAGTTGGCCAGCGGACCGCTGCTCAGATTTTTATTACCACGCGTTGCCGTATTGGTGGATGCAACCAGCCCACAACGAGCAATGCGCACCCTCGTGCAAGCGATTACCACCGTCCAATCCCAGCCATGGGATCTGGTAATTTTTCCTGAAGGAGCACGGCATACTGATGGCACCGTGCATGAATTTTTTGGTGGCTTTGCACTCATTGCAAAAAAAATTGATCGCCCCGTGGTTCCCATAAAGATTATTGGGGTTAATATCGTCTATCCTCCCAAAACATTTTGGATGCATCGCGCGCCAATTAGCGTGATCGTGGGCCCGAGTATGCGCATTGGTCCTCAAGAAACAGAGGATGCTTTCAAAGACCGCGTATATCAATGGTTTATCAACACACAAGGATAACAACAGCAATGGAATATTTTATTCGATTTGCGCATCTCGCCTCTTTTTGGTGGACATTACCTCTCATAGTTGGCGTTCTTACTGCGCGCCGTTATGGCAAATTTCCTTTTTATTTGTATCCTTTGGCCGATTTTTTGGCACGCCAAGGCCAAATGCGCGCACCCACCCATAAAAAAGTTTTTTGGATCATCCGTTTTTTGTGTCTGCTCATACTGACAATTTTAATTGCGAAGCCGCAATTGGTAGACAGCCGTTCATCGGTGCATATTGACGGTGTTGATATCATGATTGTTTTGGATGTATCTGCCAGTATGCAGTTTCAAGATTATGATGATGATAAGCGCTCACGATTTCAGGTGGCAAAAGATGAGGCGATGCGCTTTGTGGATAAACGCACCGATGATGCCCTGGGATTGGTGCTCTTTGGCAAAGATGCACTTTCGCGCATTCCGCTCACCATGGATAAAAAGTTGATCAATTCCATTATCAAAACTCTTGAACTGGGCATTATCGATCCGGATGGCACCGCGCTTGCCACCGCAATTATTACCGCAGCCAACCGCTTGAAGAATTCCAAGGCAGCCAGCAAAGTAATGATTGTGCTCACCGATGGCGCGCCCAGCGAACATGACACCGATCCGGCCCTTGCTATTGAGTTGGCACGCGCGCTGGGCATCAAAATTTACACTATTGGCATCGGTTCTGATGAGGATCAATTTATCATGCATCCGTTTATGGGCCTGATCCCAAAACCAAAAATTAATCGCCCACTGCTGATCAAAATTGCACAAGAAACAGGGGCAAAATTTTTCCTGGCGCGCAATGCTAAAGATATGCGCGCCATCTATGACACGATCGATTCACTTGAAAAAACATCCCGGGAAACCTCACTCTATAACAAATATTATGATATATTTATTCCCGGAGTGTGGATAATTATTGCACTGATGTGCACTGAGCTTCTGTTATCGGCAACTATTTGGTTTGGGCTGTAATCATGCATGAAACATTTTTTGGCATCATCTGGCTCGCACCGGAAAACAAAATCTATTTTCTACTCTTTTTTGCCCTGCTCGCGCTCCTGTGCTATCGCGGGAAGCGCAGCTATCATTTAATACGCCATCTGGGCAAATTAGTGCAAGGTAAAAAATTTTTGAAAAATACCAGCATTACTAAAATTACCATCAAATCGTTGCTCACAGCTATCGCGCTGTTTTTTATTTTTCTAGCGCTCCTCAAGCCCAGCTGGAACAAAAAAGAAGAGACGCTCATCCAAGAAGGCAGAGATCTTTTTATCGCGCTTGATATTTCTCGCAGCATGCTCGCCCAAGATGTGCTGCCCAATCGCTTAACCCATGCTAAGAATATGATTCGCGCACTAGTGAATGCACTCCCTGCTGATCGCATCGGTCTCATTCTTTTTTCCGGTTCAAGCTTTGTGCAGTGCCCCCTCACGCGCGATCGCAGCGCCTTTTTTATGTATCTTGATCATATTGATATTGATACGATCGCCTCAGGCAGCACCGCCATTGATAAAGCAATCGATCAAGCGCTCCACGCCTTTAAAGAAAGTGGCACCCAAAAAAATAAACTTCTGCTCTTATTCACCGATGGCGAAGATTTTTCCAGCAATTTAGCGGCACTCAAGCAGGAGGCTCAAAATCAAGGAGCAACGATCTTCACCATCGGTGTCGGCACCCCGCAAGGGGCACCCATTCCAATGTTTGATGTGCGGGGCAATCCTGCCGGCCACTTAAAAGATGCTAAAGGAACGGTAGTAATTACCGCGCTTAATGAGGGCATTTTGCAAACTCTCGCGCATGATGTGGGCGGCATCTATGTGCATGCGCAAAAGGGCCAAAAAAATCTTGAGCAGCTGGTGCAGTTGATTGAAAAACGAGAAAAAGAGAAAATAGAAGAGAAGAAATCTGCTCAGTATGAGCAGCAGTATCCGTTCTTTTTAAGTGTCAGTTTGATTTTGTTGGTGATCGAATGGCTGTTATGATAATTTTTCTGCTTACCCTCACTTTCAATCTCCACGCGATTTTTAATTATGATCGCGCCATTGCGCGTGCACAAAAAAATGATATGCAAGGCGCACAGAAACTGCTCACCTCCGTGATTGTGGACCAGCCCGATCGGCCCGATGCACTCTATGATCTGGGTGTTGCCGCCTACAAAAATAAAACATTCGACACCGCGCTTTCTTACTTTAATAAGGCTGCTACATCACCTTCAGTCTCACCACAATTGGGCGAGCAGGCTACTTTTAATGCGGGTAACGCTCATGTGCAGCTCAAGCAGTTGCGAGAAGCCATTGATGCCTACGATCGCATCTTAGAAAAAAATCCGGATCATGAACCGGCTCACCACAATAAAGAGATCGTAAAAAAAATGATGGAGCAGGAAAAGCAAAAAGAGCAGCAGCAACAAAAAGATAAAGACAAAGAAGATAAGCAGGATCAAGAGGAAGAGGATCAAAAAGATCAGCAAAAGGACCAAGAAAAAAAAGACGAGCAACAAAATGAGCAAGAGAAACAAGAGAACAAAGAGCAGCAAAACGATCAAGGCAAACAAGATCAACAAAAAAAAGATCAGGGAAATGAAGAAGACAAAAAGCAGCCTGAGCAAAAAAAGCAAAATGGTGCGCAAAAAAATCGTGAGCAAAAAGAAGAACAAAAAAAACAGTCCGAACAACAACAAGGGCAGCAAGATAAAAACGATGAGCAGCAGCCATCACCTTCAGATGGCCAGCAAGAAAAATCACCGCCTTTATCAGTCGGCTTAGCACGCGTGCTGGAAGAGCAAGGCAAAAAAGATGCACAGCTGAATAAGCAGATGACTAAGGCACTGGTTATGCAGCAAGCGGGAGGCAAGCATGATTACAACTGTTGGTAGGCCCTACCCCGTTCGTGCTGATCCTTCGACTTCGCTCAGGAGGAACGGCCAGCCTGGCCGCCGAAGCCTCGGCGAAGGCTGGCTCGAAGCATCCTTCGATATGTCCGCCGACGCTAAAGCTATGGCGGACTACTCAGGACGAACGGAAAGGGGAACCGTTCGTGGTGAGCACTGCCGAAGCATCCCTCGATATGCCCTATCGGCTACTCGGGACGAACGGTTAGAGTTAGGGAGTCCGTTCGTGGTGAGTGCGAGCATAGCGAGCGTATCGAACCATTATAAACTCCTTGCACTTCTCCTTCTCCCCCTCAGCCTCGCAGCAACTCCCTCAATCACTCTCAAGCTCACCACTCTGGAAGGCGCAGCACTTGAGCAAGCAGCAATCGGGCAACCATTTTTATTAAATGTGAATGTAATCGATGCCAGCAACGCCACGCAATATCCCACACTCAAGGGAATAGAAAATTTCCATGTGCGCCAGAGCGGATTTCAGATGAATATGATTAATGGCAACACCACCGTCACGTACCATTATCGCATTAGAATCGACACACCCGGCACTTATACGCTCGGACCGGCACAAATAATCAACGGTACACAAACTATTGAATCTGTACCCATCTCAGTCACCGTAGGTGACCAACAAAAAAGTAGCGGCGCCCATTCTGGTAACCGCTCAAATCAAGCACCGTTCATGAAACTCACGTGCGATAAAACCAGCGCCTATGTGGGAGAAAAAATTAATGCGCAGCTGATGTTTTATACCGCGGATGCCACCACCGTATTACAATCGGTTGTGGAACCGGATAATCTGGCCAATGCGCCATTCACCATTAAAAATAAGCAAGGGCAACCGGTTACCGGTACCCAGACAATCAATGGTATCGAGTATCGGTTTGCGCGATGGGAATTCCAAATCTATCCAAAACAAGCGGGTGCCCTGCTCATTCCCGCCTATTCCGCCCTCTATCATAGCCCGTCCCACCAGCCGATGCTCTCATTCTTTTTTCACAATGATACCAAGCGGGCCAACTCAAACACCCTTACCATCAATGTGCAACCATTGCCCCATTCGTATCGCACACCCGCCTTTATTGGCACGGTCTACGAATATTCCGCACGCATTAATCCCACGCAGGGGCGCGTTGGCGAAGGGATTGTGCTTACCCTTGCAATCAACGGTGATAGCGATTTTGAACAGATGGGCATGGTGCCCCTGAATCTGAGCGAGCAGTGGAAATGGTATGAATCCAAAAAATATTACGCGAGCGATGGCGCTTACACTATGGAATATATTATCCAGGCTGGCCAACCGGGCAATTTGGCAATTCCTGCTCAAGAGCTTTTCTATTTTGATACGCATGAAAAAAAATATAAAAAGATCAGCACGCAACCACTGGCCGTATCGATCACCGGCACTGCTGCAGCACCGGCCGCGCTCACTATCCCGGAAGATTTGCAACCGGTTAGCAATCCGGCAGCACTAGCACCCAATGAGATTTCTCCTACGCTCGGCAGATCATTCCCCGCGCTCGCGTGGCCACTCTTCTGGGCATGCATGCTCATTTTGTTTGCCCTTTGGGCAATTATTGTGCTGATCACACTCAAAAAAGATTTGGTAATCACTTTGTTCAAAAAAATAATCCCGCAAAAATCGCCCTGCGCGATTGCGCGTATGCAGATTGCCTCCGCTTATGCGCGCAAAGAGTACGGCTCATGGTATGCCACCATGAACACGTTGCTTGCCCAACGGCTAAATCAGGCGCAAGTTGCGCCTGATATTATTGAAAATTCTTTATTGCAAGACGGGCTCTCAGCATCAGCGATTGCTGATTGGCGCTTATTTTATGCGGAGCTGGCAGAATCAAGTTTTTATTCGCCGAAACTCGACACAAAATACTATAAAGAACTGGCACAAAAAATTGGCTACTGGATTGATGTGCTAGAAAAATTACCGCGAGTGCGCCTATGATGATTATTGCATTGCCTGCGCTTATTGTGCAAATTTTATTTTTTTTACTGTTTAGTGTATTTTTGGTGATTGGTTATATTCTTTTACATCGCAAGAAACATCGTCTTTTTATTATCGCATTCGCGATAATGAGTGGGCTGACCATTACCACCTATTTGATTTCCAAACGCGTGCAATGCGCCTGCATCATGCATGATCAGACGGTGGTGCGCGCAGGGCCCGGCAATGAATACCATGCATTGAGCACCCTTGCGGCCGGGACACGGGTGGCAGTTATCAAGAGCATGCGTGGCTGGAAAAAAATAGGCACCGCTGATGGCGATGGGTGGGTGGAAGATATGAGTTTAAAGGAGATCGGTTATTAAGTATCGCATAAAACATCTGGGCAAAATCGTTATCGGCTCATTTTTTACCGTACTGCTCGGGCTCACCGCATTGCTGGTGATTGAGTATCGGTTTTTCCATGATCAAGCCCAAAAAATGCTCGAGCTCAAGGAAGAGTACCGCACCTACACCCTTGCGGTAAAAAAGATTCTCAACGAATACAATGCCATGAAAGAGCAGGCTGCCGATGAAGGTGAAAGCTGCTCGCAAGGCGATGAAGAAAAAGATTCTTTTATCGTGGTCAACCGCGAACCGGAATATTTAAAACGTTCCACGCAAAGTTACGCGCGCAAGCAAAATCTTGAATTCTTGCTCAAACAAATTGATCCCAACGAGTGGACAGACTACAGCGATCAGATCAAGCAAAAATCTCAAAATGCTACCGCCGCGCGTAAAAAACGCGCACGCGCAAAACGTGCCAAAGGGCAAGCATATCCCCGCTTTTATTCTGATACCAGTGTGGCGGCCGCAAAAGATATTCATTTTATCTGGCCGATCAAGCGATCAGATTTCTGGCTCAGCTCATTTTTTGGCCCACGGCGCAAGCCGGATAAATCCTGGGGCTTCCATTATGGCATCGATATGGCATCCTGCCGCGGCACCCCGATCACGGCAGCAGCCGATGGCATTGTGCTTGAGGCATTTTTTCACCCGGGCTATGGCAACACCGTGCTAATTCAGCACACTGCTAAATACAAAACGCGGTACGCGCACATGGATAGAATGAATGTAAATGTCGGTCAAAAAGTGGAGCAAGGGCAACTGATTGGTAAAGTTGGCGCCACCGGCGCCGTGCGCAAGAAGAAAGGCAGAGATGCCTCGCATCTTCATTTTGAAGTGTACAGCCACGGCAAACAGGTAAATCCGCTCTCATTTTTCATGTGAACTTCCAAGAGGATCCTTTGGAGCGATTTTTGCGCAGGGCAATTTTATTTTTTTGCAGCATTTGAACCACTGCTTTGTAGCGTCTGGCCATTTCACGCGTATTATCAATCATGGCTGGATCTAAATCCGTACGCTTCAACAATTCTTCACTTCTGTTGAGTTCTCCTTGCACTCTTGATAGAGCAGTGTTCCCCCATGAATCTTTTAAGCGTGGGTCTGCGCCATATCGTATCAACAGAGCCACTGCCGGAGCATTGCCAAAACTTGCGGCTCTCATCAAAGCGGTAAATCCATCCTTATCCGGAAGATTGGGATCAGCCCCCGCCTCAAGAAATGCTTCAACTATTTCTAAACTATTGCGATCCATAATCCATACCAAATAAGGAGTATCTCCATTTTTTTTATTGGGATCAAATCCAATGCTGAATAATTTTTTTATCAGTGAGACATTACCTTGCGCAAGAGCCTCTATCATAAAATTAGTATCCTGCTTTCTACCGCTAAAAGGATTTAGAAATGAAAATTCTTCTTTTGCATTTTCAGGGAATCGCTCAATAAGTTTAAATGCAACCGGCATAGCTTTCGTATTAATTGCAAGATAAATGAGCCCCCTAATCTGTTCACTGGTGGTTCCATGGTGTTGTATTATCCAGTCTACCGCTGCGTCAGTGCCTAGAACATATGCGGCCATAAGTTGATCCCCATCATAAGTAAATCTTGCAGCCAATTGCTGAATAATCGAAGCAGTAACCTGCGGATCATTGAGTAAAGAACGCATTGCCCTACTGGTTTGCATCCAGCTTCTAATATTTTTAGCCGCTTCTTCCAAAGATCTTGCAGAAGTCAGGTGAAATAAAATCTGTTGCTGCAGCTCTACCGGCAAGGCAAGGAGCGGTGAATCTTGCCCCTTAGGTGGTTGCCTGGCCGCCGAAGCCTTGGCGTAGGCGGGCTCCATCCCTTGCATGTAAAATGTTACCAAAAACAAATAGCTGAATCTGAAAATTCTCATACACACTCTCTAAAAAGGAGGACAAAAATCTTTATACTTGTATTCTGCCTTTTTTACTATGCAGAGATCAAGAATTTAATGACACTGCTCCATTTCTTTCACATCCACAAAAGTTGGTGTAATCTATGGTAAACTGCTTTAAATTAATCATTTCCCTCAGCTTCAAATAGTTTTCATTACGGAGCATCTATGAGAATTTGCCTGTCTTTAGCATTAATACTCAACTTTCCTACTCTCTTTCATGCTATGAGCGCACCATTGCCGGCGGCAAAGCTCAAAGTAGTTCCCACGCTGGTGGACTTGTGTGCGCAAGCCATCGCTGCCGATTGGGCAAAAATAGAAACGCTCGACGAAGATGATATGGGTAATTTGGCATCCTACCAAAACCTGTCGCTCTCCATCTATCCAATAATCGCGCGAGCACTTCAACCTGATACGCTCGCAATTCAGGTCGCCTCACTGCCAAATACGGGAAAATTTAATCACGATGGGTCAAGAATTTTAGTAAACCCGAATCATCAACCATTGCAAGTGCTTGATGGCAAAACAGGACAATTAGTCACCCGTTTAGAAAAAAGTGTAACTCTTGATGATTCTCCTCAACCCTCTATGTTCGACTTCCGTGGACATTCTAGATGGAGCCCACGGGGAACCCGCATTATGGCCCATTTTATTACGAGAATGGGAGAGCCCAATATTGCAAAAATATGGAGCAATGCCGGCCAATTACTTTTTATGATTCCCTTTCATCCTTGCACTAAACTATTTTTTGATCCCTCCGATACTTACTTATTAACCAAGCGGATGTATCATCCGTTAGCAGTTTTTTCAGCGCATGATGGAAAGCCCCTGGCAACACTGGGCGCTGCCCATTTGGGGCATTCGAGGGTTAACCAAGATCCTCAATCGCAATGGCTTATCGCCGATCAAGCGGATAGTTCAACAACGTTTTTTGACTTTAAAACGTTTGCGGTGGTTAAACATTTACCTGGCAGAGTGATGCAGTTTAGCGATGATGGCTCATCTATCATGGCAAGAGAAGAGGAAATAATCCCCAACACTCGTGACGAGTATGATGAAATATTCTACTCGGGCCCTCGAACGAATATGTATTGGGCACTTTACAACCGTCAATTTGAAAAATTGGCAAAAATTGCCAGCTGGCTTCATAGCGTTGACCTTAGTCCTCATGCCAGATCTTTAATTTATTATACTGCTGATCATGAGCGCCATTTTGATTTAGCCACCCAACAAGAAACAAAACGTTTTTCTCACAATAATAGCCTCGACACAAGTCACAAAGTTTACTCAAGCTTTGATTGCACCAAAACAGTCACGCTTGCTCCCGATGGTCAAAAGACTGCCATACTGATCACGCAGGACGATGATATACTTACTCACACCATCTCATGCCCTCAACCGCTCGACACCCTTTTTTACACCAAAAATGATGATTGGGTAGCATTGAGCCATTATGATCATGTGGCATATTTGCTGAATATTAAAAAAGGCACTCTCATCCCCTGCATTCAAGAAACCAATAAGGGACTCTTTTCAAGAAAAAAAAGACCACTCATGACCGCCGAGGGCTACTTTATGAGCACGGGAGGTGACCAGACGGCATTGTACAAATTGCCCGAGCTTGCTACCTTTGCAGATATCGTGGCAATTCTGATCGCAAAAAAACAAAATAAGAGGAACAAATGAATACTCTGTATCCCCGCATTGGAGTTGGGGTCTGCGTTATAAAAGACGATCTGATACTTTTGGGCAGACGGCTCAATAGTCATGGCCAAGGCACCTGGGCCTTTCCGGGAGGCCATTTAGAATTTGGTGAATCACTGGCAGCATGCGCGCAACGCGAGGTGCAAGAAGAGACCGGGCTGAGCATTAGCAATATTCGCCGCGGGCCGATTTCTGAAGATATGTTTATCGCAGACAACAAGCATTACATTACCATTATCATGCTTGCCGATTATGTAAGCGGCGATCCTCAACTTCTTGAACCCCATAAATGCGCTGAGTGGCAATGGTATGCCTGGAATGCACTGCCATCACCACTCTTTGTAACTTTTGGTAATTTAGCTAAAAATAATATTGATCTACGCAAATATTGGTAAAAGCCATATGGCAAGGCACTCACTATCGCCTTGCCACAGCCATTTTCTGTGATATAGTGGTTATATTCCTAACCCTTAAAAGTCTGACTGCATAACCATGAAATTGGCAATTATTTTTTCTTCCCTTCTTTTTTTTGGCACTAGTATCGGCATGGGAATTTCCGGCCAGGTGGCCAAAAATTTCCGCAGCTCTTTGCAGGAAAATGCCCCTGATTTTTATATCAATCATTGGCGCGATGGAAATGTGGTTGAAGAGGATCTGCATGAAGCGATCCAAGAAGGCAGGAATGATTTTGTGGCTACCGCGCTGATCCGTGTGAAAAGACGTGGTGATTCAATAACAGAAAATGTATCCCGTTTATTGAGCACCGCCATTGCCGTGGGCAATGGCAGAGCGGCCAAACTTCTCCTTGATAAAGGGGCATCGGTTAATAGGGTTGATAGCAATGGCCAATCACCGTTACACAGAGCTTTGGCCCATCAAAATACCTTTATTGCCGGATTGATTTTGGCAAAAAGGCCAACGCTTAATTCCGTCGACACAGCAGGCGATTCAATTCTTTCTATACTCAAAAAGTCCTCGTATTCACAAGCAGAAGTTGAGCAGTTCGCCCGGTATCTGGCGCATAATCACAGGGCCCAAATGCAAGCTGCCATTCCCCTGCTTATCCAAAATTCTGAAGATACTTTTTTGGCTGCGTGCGCTCAAAAAGATCCCAAGATAGCCCAAGAGATTGGCGCTGCTCTTATTAAGCGCGATGATGATGCGCTTCTTACCACACTGGCAAATGTATCGCCTGAAATAGGCAAAGGTTTTGCTGATCATTGTAAAAAGCTGGTGCCTCAGTATGCCGAACTTGCGGCCAATTACCAAAAATTGTGCGCTTTTAAGCAGCAAGCAATAAAATATCAGGATAAAGAGCTGAACCTTTGTGGGTTAATGTATTCTTTTCGTCCTCAAATTGCTGCTGCATACGGGGCTGCGGTTACCCTTGATCAACATATGGCAAAAGGTTTTCCGGCAAACGATAACTCTATCGCATTTTTTAATTACGCGGTGCAGCTGTATGGAGCGGGTGCCCAATGGCGATCACTGGAGCAGTTGAGCGCGATAAATAAGATTTTGGGGGCTGTTGAACTTCAAGAATTTAGCTGTTGCATTTGCGCAGAAAGCTATGAAACAAAGCCCTATGTAACGGTCTGCAAAAATAATCACACCGTTTGTTTTAGTTGTTATAATGCGCCTCAGCTTACTGGGTGCCCGCTATGCCGCGCTGAGCTGCCGGTGGACCGATTAAGAAACTGCCAGAGTTGCCGCGCATCCACGGAGGCGGTAAAACTATTTAATTGCACGCCCTGCAATACCATGACCGTGCTATGCTCTAAATGCGTACAACTTCCTTGCTGCAAACAATCGCTATCTTTGGATGCCGGGCCATCTTTAATACACAGTTTAAACGGCGATGAGTTTGCAAAAAAATATATACGGAGTCTGGCTGAAAAAAGCCACAGCGAATATGATGCGGTGGAAAAAAGTACGCTTATCGCCATTGCCGAAATAGAAAAAAAGGCTCGCCAAGTACTCGACTCTTTGGATATGCAAATAAAGGCGCACAAAGCCACTCTTGCCATAAAAAGCCCTGAGCTTGCCAAGTTGAAGCAGCTTTATGAGGCAGCGGCGGCTAATCCTTTTCTGTCTAAGCATTATGCTGACGAGCATGATCAGTTGCTGGATGAATTAAGGCAAACAGAGGCCAAACATAATCGCTTGGCTGCCGCATTTAACGCAAAGCTCAAGAAAACGAGAGAAGATATTGAGGCTTTGCAAAATGCATTGGAAGAAAAAAAGACGGCGCTTGATAAGAAATTGGATGCTACTGCTGGGCAATTGCAACGAATGGTATGGCGGTAGGAAATATGGCTTCTCTAAATCTCACAATTCAGCGGCGGGCAGTTTTCCCATCCTTGATAATCAAAATGCCACCATTCGGTTTTGATGCCATTAAAGCCATGTTTTTCCATCACGTGGCGCAAAAGAGCGCGATTTTTTTTGGCCTCTGCGCTGCACCCATCATAATCACTCCGGGCTTTTTGGCTAAAATCATCAAAATCGCTGGGCATAGGCAGTTCATTGCCCTGCATATCAACTAAGGTGACATCAACGGCGGTGCCCCGCGT
Source organism: uncultured bacterium (assembly GCA_963836585.1). Lineage (GTDB taxonomy): Bacteria > Babelota > Babeliae > Babelales > Vermiphilaceae > BTUB01. The sequence continues at coordinate 337,938 of CAWIJV010000003.1, read as the reverse complement.
ATGCCGGCCCCCTTTGGCCGGATTGCTCACATACTGCTCCCGCTCTTTTTCATCCGGGTAACGGTCCGCGCACGCATCCCATAATGCCTGTTGCGCAGAACGAGGGCGATAGCCATCCCAGATTTGTAAGTTCACATTGTGCTGAGCGCGCAGCTCTTTTTGCACGATGGACAATGCTTGGGCAACATTCTTAAGCAGATAGCATTTTGCCTTGCGATAGATTTGCTTGCCGGTAAAATTATTTTTCGTTGCATATCGTATATCACCGAAAACCGTCGGATCGAACGAAGGCATTGAAACAAGGCCCCGCATTTCTATTTCGTGTACCGCAAACCATCTTGCAAGATACTGCCGAAATGCGGTTCCATAAGGATTGTTATCGTACGCATCCTCCCTCTCTTGATCGGGCGCACCGCCGGGGCAATCCATTGAGACTACCGAATGATTCATGAGAAAGATTAGTATGGTAATAAGTACGGTGAAATTATTAGCGCGCATATCGTTTACCTTGGTAAAAAAGTTGTCTAAAAATCACGCATCAGAATATAACTGCAATCAATAGAAATCAATAAAAAGAGAGCAATACTTCACGAACTAACTCCTCACTCAGTAGAATAATAATAACTTCTATTATATCGGGGGGGAACCGTTATGAAAAAAAGAATTTTGTTACTTTTGACACTTCACTGCATGGCACTCGCTATGGAAGCACCGGTAGGCTTGCTTGATTTAGAACCGACATGCATCGATCCGGTTATGGTCTTTGGGCATGAGCCGGGCCTTCGCTGGAAACTGAGCAGGACCACACTTTTTGAGGCGCAAACGATTGCCAATCAAGCACTGCTGAGCCAGGTGAGCTCCCACTTTTTATTACCAGGCCATTTTACCGGACCGGAAATCCATGAGTTTCTAACGAGTTTAGCGGCATTTCGCCATGCGACCAGCCCTACAGAGTTTAAGCAGACCCTTGCATTAAAAAACACCGCGCAATTGGCACAACTGATTGAAATGGCCGAGGTGCTCAATGCACCCAATATTCTCGAACCGGTGCTTGAAGCTTTTGCGTATCGATGCATTGCAAGTCCGGCCGAATGTTTGGCTACGGGCAAATCCCCCTATGTGTTTAATGATGAAGTAGCACCCTTGGTGGCAGAGGCCACACTTGCAAAAGATCCGTCAACGGCATGGTTTTGGCTACTCAAACACCAGGAAATAAACCATTGCCCGCCCGTTGCCATACCCACCCAATCGGCCGATATTATTCGCCACTTTTTCTTGCAGGAAAAACATCATCTGATAGATTCACGTGGCTATGTATGGAATACCACCACCAAAAAGATTGTGAAGCAGGTGCCACCACCGCTTGCCAATGGGCTTGCCAGCGATCATCTTTTGTGTAACATGCAAGATCCTGAATCCGGCCGACAACAGTTGGTGATCATGGATAAACATCTGCAAGCCGCGCAGGGAGTTTCCACAGTGCTAAGCAAAGCTCCACGCGCCGCAGCAATCAGTAGATCAGGAGAAGCAGTGGCAGTTGCCGATGACACTCCGTGCGTACAGGTGATCGATGTTGCATCGCAACGCACCACCCAGTTGCAAACAGGCACGCGCTGCTGCTGGCTCGATTTTAGCCCTGACGGAAAATTATTGGCAGTGGTATTGCCGCTCTTGCGCAAAGTAGCGCTCTGGAATCTGCAAGAAGGTAAATGCGTAATGATGTTTGGGCAAAAAGATGAAGATGGCCTGCATATACACTATGCGGCCTTTAGTCCCTGTGGCACCAAAATTCTGGCCGTTGATACCCAGGCATACATTGCTGATATTGCGGCTGCCTCCTGGCAAATCACGCTCAAAAAAATCTGGAGTGATGTCTTGGCCGCGCGCTATAATCATACCGGCGATTTGGTGGCCACCACTCATGAAGATGCCATCTATATCTGGGATGCTCACACGGGGAATATGTTACGTCAATTTAAGAATCTCTGCGCGCGCAGTGTGCGGGGAAAATCTCTGGTGACGCCCGCCATTTTTAGTGAGGATAGCCACTATCTGGCCACCTGCCAACATAGCGATCAAACATCATTTGTGATCCATCGCCTGTTTGATCCGGCCATGCGCAAACTACTTGCTGCTCAATTATCTCCTGAGCATGTGGCACTGCTCCATGCACTGCGAGATAATGTTGAAAAAGGAAGAGGACCACTCTCAACGGCTGACCATCATGGCATTACTCCTATTCTCCGATCGATGCCCGAACCACTTAAACAGCTGATGCTACCGTTTATTAGATAATTACTCGCCGTGTGAGTAATTAAGCCATTGTATATTATATTTCTAAACCTGTTATTTTCATTTTGTGCCTTTTTTGAAAATAAGAGAATTCTTATTTTCATCGGTGAAAATAACGAGTCTAAAAGAAGCTCCTGCTTGTTCTTTTCAGCACGTTTGCTATGGTGAGTAAGTATATTTTCCCTACTTTTCTCGGAGTCACTTATGACGAATGTTTTGTTGCAAATTCAAAACATCACAAAAACATATTCTGCTGATGGTAAAGCCATCCAAGCGCTCAAGGGAGTCTCGCTCGATATTTATAAAGGCGAGGTGCTAGGTTTGCTGGGCGTTAATGGCGCGGGAAAAACCACACTTTCATCGATTGTTGCAACCCTTCATCCACCCACCCAGGGGGATATTCTTATGAATGGCGTGTCTATATATAATGATTTAATTGCCTTTCGCTCCCAAATCGGATTTTGTCCTCAAAAGCCCAATTTTGCATCGGGCCTCACCGTTCGTGAGCATTTGGTATACGCAGGCCGATTTTTCTTAATGGATCCGCTGACTATCAATGCACGCGTTGATGCGCTCATTAAGCGCTTTGATCTTGGCGCATATGCGGATAAATCTCCCACAATACTTTCGGGCGGGTACAAACAACGGCTCTTAATTGCACGATCGCTAGTACATAAACCATCTTTAGTGATCTTGGATGAGCCAACCGTGGCTCTTGATCCTCATATTCGCCGACAACTGTGGGATCTCATTCGCCAGCTGAAGGCAGATGGGGTTACTGTGCTACTCACCACACACTATATTGATGAGGCAGAAGTGTTATCAGATCGGGTGTGCGTACTCGATAAAGGAAGCATACGATTGATCGATACTCCCGCCAATTTAATGTCATCCTATAGCAAAGCAAATCTAGAAGCCGTTTTCTTACAGCTTATGAATGAAGGAACTGATGAAATACAATCTACACAAAACCAGGAGTCTGTATGAACACTCATTCACTTATCACTTCACTGCGAGTAGCATCATGGATTTTTTGGTCTGATCTTCAGCTTGTTTTCAAAGATTGGAAGAATAATATTCTCAACTCAATCTTTTGGCCCCTTGTGCTCATCTTGGCAAACGGATATGTGTTGCCGGTGATGGGCATGCCGGCAGATTACGGCGCCTTTATTTCCATCAGCATGATCATCATCATGGCATCATTCACCGCATGGGCGGCCGCAAATGTGCTCGCGGCAGATTTTGAAACAACGCGCTCCATACATTATGAACTCACGCTGCCACTCCCTTATTGGATGATTTACGGCAAAACAATTCTGGTATTTGGCCTTAAGGCTGCGGTGTTTAATATAATGTCTTTAGTGCTGGGTAAAATAATTTTGGGCAGCGCATTCAGTTTTGCCAACTTTAATCTTGGCAAGTTTTTGCTGATGTATGCTCTTGCGTCTATTTTTTTTGGTGCGTTTGCCACTTGGGCAGCATCACTTGCCGGAAGCGTTGAGCGTTTCATGAATTTAGAGCTTCGCATCACCGGACCACTCTTTTTTATCTGCGGTTATAGCTTTTCATGGGAAGTGCTTAATGCAATCTCTCCGATGATGGCCAAGGCGATGATATTTACTCCCTGGATCTATGCCTATGAAGGTGTGCGTGCATCAATACTGGGCCAAGCAGGCTATATCAATTACTGGATTTGTATCGGTGCGATTATTTTGTTTACTATACTTTTTGGTATGCATGGGCTCTATTTATTTAAAAAGCGCTTAGACTGTATTTAAGGTATTACGTATGAAAAAAAAGATCATGATAAAAACTTTTATTATAACGCTCCTCATCTCCTCCATGCTCATAAGTATGGAGAGGCCGCCAATTAGCCGCTCAAAAGAAGAAGATCTGTATGTTGCAGTAAACTTTAAAAGAGATATGGATGCCAGAAAAGCAATCTGGGCCGGCGCCAAAGTAGATGAATTTTTAAATGGTGAAACAGCACTCATGCTTGCCGCGCAGCAAAGTAATCCTGATCTAATTGACCTGTTGTTACAAGCACAAGCAGATCCTAATCTGCAGCATGAAATTACCAAAGGAACCGCTTTACATTTCGCCTGCCAAGCAGGTTGCATTAAAGCAATACAGCTTTTGGAAGCACATGGTGCGCACAGTGATATTAAAGATAAGCGAGGAAGAGTCCCGCGAGAGCTGTTACCAAAAACAAAATAGGAATAGTATGAAAATAGTAATTCTTGCACTTTGCTCTCTGGCTATGAATGCTCCGGCAATGTATCGTATGCCTAGAAGAGCTTGTATGAGACCTGCCATCTGCGCATCGCAAAACCGACCACCAATAAAACCGAATCTTCATCCAATAGCGCCTTCGCCAATCCATGATCAAATGGCTAAGCGCGTTATGGCCACACACACGGGCGCTTGGCAAAGGGGATCCCACCAATCATCGTGAGTATTGCAGAGATCGCATCCATGATGCGGCTGCATTAAAAATAGGCATTCTTGATGTGCCCCATGCGGTCCAAATGTTGTCTAGTTCATTTTTAGCCTTGTTTCTTAGGCAGCTTAAAGATCAGAATGTTAATGAACGTTTCCGCTGGCAATTTGTAATCACTCTGGAACATTACATTGGAGATTTACATGATGAAGAATACCAAACCCGACTCCGAATTATGTCGCAACAAGAAGTCGGCAGCATAATCATTGTAGAAGCAGGCCAATTAGGCAATGCCATTTTAAATTTGCCAAAGAAACAGTAGTACCAAATTTAGCAAACCATTTTCTTTTCAGCGATTGCTTGCTTGTGCTTTCTGCCCAAGAAAATTGCGATAAAGAACCAGCAAGAGATCAGTGCAAACATCAAATAGCTCGCATAATAAGCATGCTGCGCGCGACCAGCAACGGCACCCAGTTGTTTTTGTAGCGGCTTAAGACCCAAATTAACAAAACCGCCACTTAATTTTGATCCACGAGAACCAAATGATTCGATCCATGCCTGCGCTTTCAAGCGTACATCATGCGTTGTTGGAATATACAACTGTTTAATTGCCGGGCCATTGAGCGCATAGTTAATCGCTTTCGAGCTTGCCATCAAGACAAACAAAAAGCTCAGGCTACTAAGTTGAATAAATCCGATCGTTGCCAAGACATACAGCACCGGCATCAAGACCAGGGAAATACCCAATCCAAAGATACGTGTAATGTTGCCAATGCCACACAATAAGAATGTTAAAGCAATGATATTAACCGAGCTGGCATAAGCGCCTAAATATTCTAGCAGGTGAGTACCGGTATACTCTTGGGAAGCGAGCGTATCAAAATGTTGATCAAAAACTGCGGTAATAATCTCGGGAAATGCCACAACGGCAAATATCCCCAATAAATATTTATGCGATACTAATAACTTGAGACCTTCAAAGAATCCCGGCTCTTGTTTTTCTTCCTCTTTGTGCTCATTTTCTGCATGGAATGAAGCAAGCAGCGAAGCAGGAGTTTTGGTAAAAAATCGACGCAAGAAGAGCATTGATAAGCCGATGGTAATTGCACAAATAAAGAGAGCCAAGGCGCTGGTTTGTAATCCTAAGCGGCGTGGTAAACTGGCAATAAAATAGGGCCCGACAATGCCACCAAACTGCCCCAGCGCAACGATAAATGAGAAGCCCTTTTTAGCTGAATCAGGAGCGGTAGTATCTGCGGCAATTGACCAAAAAAGCGCGGGAATAATAGAACCATAGGTTTCAACAAACATATAAAAAGCATATCCCAAAAGCGTTGAGCCACTAATGCCCCAGATTGTGGGTTGAATGGCACATGCTTCCGGCGTGGGGACATAGGCAAGCAACAGCGTAAAAATAACTGCCAAAATACCATAGACCCCTGAAATGATATAAAAAGTCTTTTCTCGTTTATAGCGATCCAACATTTTGCTATAGACCATCAAGATGGGAATAAGGAAGAATAATGAGCCCATTTTGGCAATAGGAGTATCTGAGGCGCCTACCAGGGTACAAAAAATTGCCTTTTTAAGGGGACGCAACGTCCAATAGGAGCCGATGATTAGTGAGAAAACGGCACCCATTCGCAAGAATTTCTTAAATTCTTCCTGCTCGAATTGTCCAAAAATAGGCTTTACTATGGTTTGCAGAAAAGAAAGAGTCATAAAAATGTCCTTTTATAAGGAAAAACGGTTAAAAAGATTGTAGTCGTGCTATCCAATCTGAAATCATATTGCAATACCCATGATAATAGTTTTACAAAAGTGAGTTCAATGATTGGGCATTAGAAAACCGGTTTCCTTACATAAAGGCCCAATTTTTATATTACGCCTAATTCTTCAAAAAACAAGAAATAAGCTCGCTTCGAACATTCAACGGGAAAGGGCTGCTCATTATTGCTGGATTTATGCCATAAAAGCGGCGGTATAGCCATTCTAGCCTCAGTGGGCTATATTAATAATGTCTTGATTCAGCAGTTAAGAGATTTAATCTCGGAAAAACTATGAAAATCCTTATATATCTAGCACTCATACTCAGCACTCAAATAACATATTCCATGCGCCATGCCAGGCCTCCGGTGCCTGCTCGAAAATTCTCAAGTAAGCCAACCAGCATCAGCTATTCGATCAAAAATCCCAATCTCATTGCCTCTTTAAAAGCAGCACGCAATGCACCGCGCACTACGCCTCCTCTCCCGCTTTCACACACTCGCTATAGCGTTAAAGATGCTCCCGACTATTGTCCAGCCAAAAAACCTGAGCCGGCACAAGCACGCAGACCAACTCAACATTCTCAAGCATACGCGCCATCGGTATATGTCCCTGATTATCCGGTAGCCTCGGCAATGGCGCATGTTATGGAAGGATATGTTGATTACAAAATCTATAAAAAAATAGATGAAATTTTGAATGATGATGATTAATGCGAACAGGGCATTCTTATTTGCAAATTTCTCCCCTTCATTTATAGTGAATACATTGATTCATCAACATATTTTAGGGATTCTTGCATGCAAAAATTACTGCTATTCTTGCTCTCATTTTCGTTTAATGCCATCACCGGCATGGATCATCCAGCCTGGGAGGGCATGAACTTTCAGGCGAGCCAGGCTCTTGCCATAACTCAACAGCCTGCCGATATCGCCACATTGGCTCAAAGAGCTTTGAGCGCACCGGCCTGCGAACTTGCCACTGTTTTTAAACAGATCGATGAGCATCCTGATGCTGCCCGCATCCGCGAAACATTAATCGATGACAATAAGCATGTTTGGTTTTGCATGGCAGCCAATTTTTCTTCTGAGAATAGTTCTGATAAATCTTACCTTTATCTTAATCTTAGGCAAGCAACAAATACCGCTCAATGGTATGATGCCTGGGCTGATATTCACGCCGTAGGGCTATCGCCTGATGGCTCACTTTTATGCGGAGCATTGATAACCAATCAAGTCTTTTCAATAAAAGATCCTCGGCAGCTAGCAGAAGTTAAAATTCCTACATGGGGAAATAAAAAGATTGTTCGCCTCTGTGGTATTGATAATGAAAGATATCAAGTTTTTACGCTGAATGGCATTTATCCTGCAGCATGGCCATTAAACGGTGATCTGCCCAAGGGAGTTGAGCTAGGCAAGCGAGTAAAAAAATTATTAGTCAGCCCCAATGGCAAATTGATAATGTTAATCGATTTTGAGCATTCACACTGTTTAGGAAGACTCACTGATAATGGTGATGTTATAGCGTCTGCTTCAATCTCACTATTCAATAATAATTGTATTGCTCAACATATTGCCGTGGATGATAATTCTGTTTTTGGCGTACTGGCAACTTCGCAGAAAGTAACGTGTTTACAATATGGCAAGAGAAATATTGATCTCAACGGAATTTCTTTGGATATATCTTCTCCTATTGTATCAGTAGATATCTGTGCAAATGGTGATCACGCACTAGTAGCCTGTGAAAATAAACTCATACGCTTTAACCCAAAGAAAATTTTTTCTAGTGAAAATAGTACAACTTCAGACGAAACCTCTGAAAATGCCATAACTGCCGCGCGATTAAGTAGATGTGGCAAGTATGTGGTGAAAGCCGGATGGGATGGAAGAGTTGCAATAATAAATTTCGAGAATGGGCGGCAAACTACTGCCACCTATCGTGATGCACTCTTTACTATGCTCGCTCTTAATTCTGCTGATGATACCATTGCCGTTGGCGGCAATAGCTCCATCATGAAATTTAGCATGGTGCCGATACTGCAGAAATTAAAAAGAGCCACACCCTCACAAGTTGCCACACTCATCCGCCTCAAGGATGGGGAGAAAGAGTTTAGCAAATCGGCACTTCTCAAAGCCAAATTTTTGTCTGCAATTGTTCCCAACAAACATATGCTTTTAAAGTATAGGAATATCCAACCTGAGGATATCGGCGCTCGCGAGTGCCCCATCTGCTTTGAGCAACTTGCTGACACTATCACCGCCTGTGCTCATCAATTTTGCTCGGAATGTTTGGAGACTCACGTAAAAAGTAGCCCCACTTGCCCGCAATGCCGCACCCCGATATCCGCCCAGCCTTGATGTTTGCTGCCATTCCTTTTATAGTAAATACACTGCTCCATCAACATTTTTAGGGATTCTTATGCATAAATTACTATTCACTGCTTTCCTCATGATACCCTCAGCTGCTGTGCCTATGACTATTATTATTGATGAAATTGACCACATCCTACCGGAAGGCGGTGCGGCACCTAAACTGGCCCCTGCTGAATCTGAAAAACCAAAGCCTCATGATGGCTATTATTCCGATAATACGAGTGCAATTGTAACTGATTATCTTTCAAGACAAACTGTTCAAGAGTTCAAAAAAAAGGTTCGCGCTCGAGCTGTTTGGGGAATAGCTCCAACTAAAGTAAGCGATGAAATTCTCACAGATGCCGATGCACTTAATTTTTTTAATAGATCTGGCCCATTCCCAGAAGTACGCAACCACGAGCCCATTATTAAATCTCCTCACGCAACTCACCAACGCCATATTGCCTCTTTAATAAAAGCCGAATTAGATAAAGATCTCTCCCCATTGCATTGCGGTGCTTGGAATATCCAGCATGAATCTCCTCTTGATCGTCATTTAACTCCAGAGGGCCACGCAAAAATCTGGAACAACCACCCTGCAGAAAAAAAAGCATTTGCTCAATGCATGGAACACGGCCATATGAACGCCTGTATGGCCTGCACGAGAGTCATACTTTCCCTCAGCTCAAATGAAAAAGCATCAGAACAAAGCGAGGATGATTCCGAATGTGTAAAAACGTGTAAGAAAGAGATGGCTGCCACAATTGCTCTCATAATAAACTCTGCACCTGAGGCAGATACTCTTTTTCCAACAGCCCGGCTATTACAGGCAGAAAGGCAAGCAAAAAGATTACAAGAGCAATTCTTGCACTGCATGAAGGCATGCAACACACCAAAAAGTAAATAAGTTTTTTAACATTTAAGGATATTGTCAATGAAACTGGTAGAAAAAGAAATTTCTCTAGAAGAGCTCAAGCAAATGTCGACTCAGATGTTTGAAAGTCTTGTAAAAGCAGTTATTGATATCGAAAAAGAAGTAATGATTGTTGATGCACCAATGCATGTAGATCAAGAAAGATGGCTCCTTGAAGAATATGAATCGGAGCAAGAAAATCTATGGGGTATTAATTTATACCCTGATGAATTTGGCAAGCCGGAATTTATTGTATTTGATTCCATGATTAACTTACGGCCCGGCCAAGGAAATAGAACGAGAAGTATCCAGAACCCCAAGATTCAAGAAAAAATTAGAAAAATTGTGACACGATTGGTAAAACCATGATTCATGCCGGATTAACGCGCGAACGATGGTTCAAATTTACCCTCTTTGAACAACTGGCTAATGTTGGCATGGATATTGAACGCGCCATTCAATGGAGAAACAAAAATAATCCTGACTATAGCCGAAAAGCTTTTGAACGTGCGCTCGAATTGATTGATCTGACCATCGCAGATCCCAAAAATAGAAAACGACTCAAAGAAATATGTCGTGCGCGTTATTTGCTGGTAGACTATCTTGTGTATGATAATGAATACAACTCAACTGATGAACAATGGCAAAACTATTTTTATCAATTTAATTATGCTGCGGCGCTCGCACGCGGCAGATAAAGGATCACTATGATTCACAAAATTTTCTTATCCCTCAGCCTCATCGCTTTATCCAGCATCGGCATGGAGCGGCAAGCGCTTCTTCCGTGGGTGCAGCAGGCCCAAGAAATAACCGTAGCCAGCTCACTGCAAAAAACAATGGGCAGATTTTCAATTACTGATACAACTACCGTGGCAGACGTTAAAAAGAGCGTACGTGATAGCGAAGGTATCGCTGTTGAACATCAAACATTGCATCCTCTCATTAAGAGCTGGTGGACACTAAAATTATTTGAAAAAGCGAGCAAGGCCCCCCTGCCGGATGCTACTAATATCAAGCAGGCAATGAGTGATCATAATACCGCGCGCTTTTTAATGCTGCTTTGGTTGAAAAAACCTGCAGAAGCTCAAAAATAAAAAGTACTTTCAATCGACATACTAAAAGAAGGTAAAACTATGCATAGGAACAAATTATGAAAAGAATCATCGCGCTACTCATATTACATTTTTTTGTATGTCCCATTGCCGCAATGCATCGCGCGGCTGCCAGATGCCCAAGAGCAAAACCAATAGCGCGGGCTGTAATGCGTGCCCATTCTGTAACGCCCCGCCCAGAGTCATTGCAGCAATGCGAGCGATATAGAGATAAGGCATGGCAAGAATATCAGAATGCACATAAAACCGAATGTGCCTACAAGAGAATTATGATGGAATGCGAAGCCAACGGCTGCCTTAGAGGCTGTAGCAAGCTCTCAGCTTGCACAGCTGAACATAGACAAGCCTCAAAAATAACCTGGCGAACGTGGGAAAAATATTGCGTTTGGCTCGACAGAGCACGCGAACTAAAAGAGTACATGGAAAGATGAAGCGCTACTCGCCGCCATGCAGTCGCAATAATGCGCACATTTCACTTTGATCACCAAAATGTTGCCGTGCATAAAGCATCGGGGAATATAAGCGAGAACCTGAATGCGTGTGCCAAGTAGTGTTTATATCCGCTCGGTGAGCCAAGGCAATATGCATACACGGTATATTATGTGTTTCAACTGAAGCTTTTAAAATGCCATCCCCTTCACCGAGAATAATTCCGGGAACAATTGGAGATAGCGTAGTTTCATTAACTAATTGCGCGTCAAGGCGCCGTTCTGCCGCGCTGAGAAAAATATCCAGAGCCCGCGCGGTGTAGGCAATGTCATCAGGATCCGCATCACTATGATCTCTGATCAGGCCGGTTAATAAAGAAAGAACTGCCATTCTATATTTAGGCCAGAGACGATCTTGATTTGCAATTTTGCGCATCAATTCAACACCGCCTTCTCTGCTCATTATGCTCGTAATATGATTTGATTCGGGTAAAAAGCACTTGCCCTCTGCTAGAGCTGTTTGACACTGCTCAAAAGCTGGCGCTTCCATAGGGCAAGAAATGGTGGCGGTAGATACAAGAGTAAAAAGAATTAAATTTTTCATTATGATAATCCCGGAGAATAAAATTATTTTGTAATTTCAAAATATGTCGTATTATAACCAGAAACGATATGGCGAGCAATAAAATCGATAAGGGATTTTTTATGAACTATTCACGATTCATCTTTATTCTTTTAGCGGTAGCAGCCTCATCGCAAGCAATGATGCGCAGAGCTGCACGACCTCCCATGAGCAGACCGGCAGTCACCGCCAGACCCGCCCCGGTCAGACGACCTGCTGTTCCTGTCCGCTCATTTAAAACAGCACAAGAAAATCTGTTTTGGAATGCTTGTTATATAAAAGCACTTCAAGAAGAATATGACTCAATCATCATAGCGCATGGAAGAGCCGGTATCCTTGAAAATCATCAAAAGGAAGTCCTGGTAAATTTTAGACCAAAGAGAGGCGCAAGCGATGATGAAATAATGCATCTTGCGGTTGAAACACACCATGATAGCCTCTTCACCCGATCTTTTTGTGGAGGATCTGCGACTGCAGAATGCATTATCCCCCACGATCCTGCAGAAGAAGCGCGCATTGTTGATATTCATGATAACAGCGGCGGCTTTTATTCTCCTCTTAATACTGATCTAATCCTCCATCGCATTGGCAAAGAATTTTTATCGCGCAAAAGATGGACCGCTCTCATTCTTCCCAAATATCTTGACCGGATCGCAACCGGTAGATCCAACTGGAAACGTGATTCTTATGCCTTGAAGTTGCTGAAAAATAGTAGAAAAGCTTTTGATCCTGCCAATCCTTTTGTTGATTCATATCGTTTACGTTTTTTTAAAGATTAAGGAACTATCTATGAATCTTGCCTATTTATTTTTTTTACTTTCATTATTAGTTTGCCTGCCGGCCTGCAGCATGGAATTTTCCAAACATGATGTGATCGGTTCTGAAGCGCTAGCAAAAGATACTGCATTCTTTGCCAGTATAGGAATGGCGGCCGGAGGAGTCATCGGCCGTGTGCGCCCTGCTTTTGGTTACCCAAAAACGGTTACTCGATGCGCTTTAATCACCGGCGGCCTGGCTGCAACCATTTCTTTATTTTTGAGTCCGGAACTTTCGGCGTTGCATGCCCAAAATAAATATGATGCAGTGCTCAAAGAACCCTTAACGGCCGAGTATCTCGATTACCACTCATGCTCATTAGTAAAAGAATGGTTTGCCCAATGGCGGCTCAGATATGGCGGCACTCCCGGTGCAATTTTTACTGCAAAAGATACTTTAACCTATCTCACTCAAAAATTAACTGAAGCTGATAATCTGCTCAACCGCGCCGCGCAAAACCGAATATTTGTGCGATCATTTCATTTTGACCAGCAGATTAAAAAACTGCGCGATAGCAGCAAGGCAACGCGGCAAAAAGTTAATGAAGCGGAAGAATACTTGGTTGCCAGCCCCGAATGGAAGCAAGCGACTAAGGTATAAATTTACATCACGGGACAATACGATTGCTGCGATTGCTCTATTCGCTTTCTCACAATCTCTTCAATAGGTAAAAGATCGCTGCATTCCCTAATAATAACTGAGTGGCCTTTGGGTGTAACTGAGGCCATGGCAACATGGGTATTATCAAGCGCAAGAGCATGACTAGTGAGCTCTCGAGCCAGTTTATAATATGGTTTATACTCATAAAGAGTGCGATCGGATAAGCTTCTTACCACAAGATTGTTTTCATGATTGTATACCAATAGGCATAGCTCATCGATCACCAAAAGATGATCTCCAATTTTAGCAACGATAAAGGCACCTTTGATATCGTTTTTATCAATCGTAGCGTGACAGGTTCCGGTACTACTATTCCAGATTTCAAACTCTCTCTGAAATATGTAGCCGCCTGGAGGTGTAGAGCTTACCAATATATGATTATCATCAAGCTTGAAAAAATGTTGGCATACTCCTGCTGCCCGCTTCCAGATGGTTCGCGTGTTATTGGCAAGATTAAGGGTGCCAAACGAATAATTATTAGGATCATCTTGTGTGCATATGCCTACAATGCCTCTATCCACCGGCACCACGCGATCAGAAATCGCAATATCGGCTTTGCGCAATGTATTACGATAGCCATCCCAAAGCATTCGCTCGTGCCCCAGAGTAACTAATGTCATGTTACTATCAAGCGCCTGCAGCGTAACCTCCGGCTTTCCGGGCGCAGCAACCGTTTTGGTCTTAACCAAAGTGCCATCATCTGACCATACTTTAAGATACAAATGAGGATCATCGCCAAACATACTTTCATAATATGATGCCGTTACCAAACAACGGCCTTTATCGGCTGATACGCTTTTTACTCTTTCAAAAAAATCTCCTTTCAGAGTGCATAGATGTTTACCGCTGTTGCTATAAATCTGGGGATTTTCATCTTGAGCCCAAACGACAAATTTTTTGTCCTCTAATTTTATAAGAGATCGGTGGCCAAACGGGTTCACATTTGGCTTCGAATACGGCTGGAATATAACCGGTGCTGCTTCGGTAATTTTTTTCTTTTGAATCAATTGACTATTTAAAAGGACTGTCATAGCGCGCATTTTTGGTTGTTGAAAGAGCGCTAGAGGGCAATACGGATCATTTATATAATCATCAATATTTTCAGCAATGGATTCAATAAGTTTTTTTGCCAATATTTTTTGGCTTTTTTCAAAAAATTTATTTTCATGCATAGTAGCGATATATTCAAGATAAAAGAGTGCACATTCTTGTAAACGAGGCGCATCTTCAACAGTAAAATGAGGAATATAGTGATATAAATGCGGAGCCATTCCCGCGATGCTTTCCGGTTTTTTTTGCAAAAGAACTTGAGCAAGCACACGCGCTACTTCAGGCATTAACCATTGATCGGCAACATTGATATCATCAACAGAAAGAGATTGATGCCGGTATGCCATTTCTATTAACTCTGGTTTGATCGATTCATTAAAATCAAAATTAGCTCCTTGCGCCACCACTTTTGGGTGCATAAACTCAACAATATTCTTAATAAATCGAATAGTATCCGTTGACTGATCGGCCGGTACTTTTAAGATTCGCGCTCTTGATTCTTTTAATGATGAACTAAGCATAGTGCTAAGATACGGGCATGTTGATGCAATAGCTTCGGGCAAGATAAACACGGTATCACAAGTATGAATTGCGACGAGTTTACCATAGGCAAGATCAATCTTTTTTTTGAGATGCCTAAATGCAGTTGGGGTAAATTCAGACTGCGTATCATAGATCTGCCCTGCAACCTCTTGAGCAATCGCGGGAAGCTCAAATGATTTTGCTTGGGCAAGCAGCGCTGCATAGCGCTCAAGGGGTATATTTTTGTGTAATGCGATAACTCTTTTTAAATCTTGCTTCTCGTCTTTTGCATCAATGAGATCTTTAAGCAGATGCAATGAAGCTTCATTAAGATCGGTCTTCAGCAACTTGCTATCATCAAGCTGCTCATATATCTTTTGTAATTTACTAAACTGCGCAACTTTTTCAGCCGCAATCCAAAAACGCCGGTTATCGGCACTAATTAATGAAAGAGGCACATGCTTTTTGCCTCTCGGCCCATTGGGTTCCATGGGGCATGCAGTCATCACCACGAGCCCAAGAATTAATGATATTAGTAGCTGTTTCATAAAATAATCTCCATTACCTAGGTTTTTAGTATTCTTTACTAAATTTGCCATTTTAAATTCTATTTGTCAAACTACCCTTAATTAGGATAGAAATTAGAGATTATACCGGCAAAACAGCCAAAAATCACCTAAAACAAGGCTTTAACCCTGTCAAAAAAGGGGTAAAATGGACTGGCCAACTTTCCCGCCATGGTCAAAATTCAACGCTACTTTGCTCCCTCCATGGTTAAAACTCATAGCTACCCCCTTATTTGTAATGTTTCTACCTGTCATAAATAGGCTAAAATACCCTTTTTTGGCTCTTTTTTCCCTATTTTGGCTGTTTTACCCTCTAAAAAGCCCCTAAACCAGCCTACTTGCCTTTTTCATATTATTTGCTATTATGAAATTATAGATAGAAAAATCACCTAAATTCTGCCCTTTTAAGGAGGATCCTATGAATACCATTAATACCGTTAAATACCTTGGCGCTATCATCTTAGTGGCTACCGCTACGCACAGCATGCAGGCAATGCATAAGCCCTTGCAACAAAGAATATGCGGCTGCTCGTCTTCTTCATGCAATCCGGTGGTGCCAAAAATGGCAGAGCAGCAAGAATTCCTTATGGAGCTAATACATCTTTAGAAATGGAATGCAGAGATTTGATGAATAAACGAGCCAAAAGAGACTGGGCCGCGAATCTGTGCGATGACGCAAAGCATGAAGAATATATGCGTGAAAACTATTCGCCAAATTCGCCAAAGTTGAAGGTTGAAGAAACAAGAGACAGAAAAATAGTAAGCAACGGCAGCGGGAAAGATTCGCACAAGGCGCTCAAGCAGATGCAGCAACAGCATATCCTGGACCTGTGCCGATCCTCACATAAAGATAATGAGCATTGCAAAGTGATCACTGATATTTTCAGACGTCAAGCGGTATGGCCCGCCATGGCATTCCTCGGTAGAATTTGGAACTATAATCAAGCGCCTATGCCGCGCGATTTAACCAGAGGTGTGCTTATGAGCCAAACAGAAGCATTCGGCAAACAAATGGATTGGAATCCGAATCGTATAGAAGAAGAATGGAAAGGATTATTTTCAGCGTACGATAATTTGCACAAAAAATAATTAAGTAGAATTTGGAGGTTATTATTATGAAACGTTTATTATTACTCTTAAGCATAGCGGCCACTTATCCTGCAATAAGCATGGAGCGCCCACCGGCAGCAGCACAAAATCAAGTGTTTGATAAAAAAGAGACTCTGTGCACTATCTGCCAAGATACTATCAAGGTTGGCGAACATTACACCTGCTTGCCTTGCCAACATGCATTACACTTTGAATGCTTTCAGCATCTTACCGAATCAACACACTCAGTTAGATGTCCTGTATGCCGTCAGAATATAGGCTCTGATATTGTGCGCACTCTGCAAGCACAATCATCGGGCGTTATTGAACCTGCTGAAGCACAAGAGCCAAGTATCATCACTACTATCAGCAATCTATTTAAATCTTCTGCCAAGAAACCCGAAGCACCTGATATTACTGCGGCACTTATGAAATATCAGCAACAATTAGCGAGGAAACAACAAGAAAACAGTCAGCTTATTGAAGCAAGGCAACAATTAGAGAATAACTTACGCAGCCAGATTGAACGGCTTATTGACCAGAAAAAAGCACTGGAGCAGCAAATAAAATTAGCTGAAGAAAAGTTCAATAAATTCAAGTTGCTCAATCCGGAACTCGCTCATGTTGAAGGATTAAAACAGAGCATCAATGTTTTGGCAGTAGAAAAGGAACAATTAGATCTTCAAAATCGATTGCTTACTCAGCAGATAGAGCGAGGAAGCAAAACAATTGCAGAATTGCAAGCGATTAAGAGCCAGCTTGAAACAAAGGTTAGCAAGTCTGAAGATGATCTGCATTTCTTTGATGCCCATGTTCCAAAGTTCATCGAAGATCACAAACAATTAAACGAAAATCACAAACAATTAAAAGATGAAAACGAAACACTAAAAAACAAAACGGCAGAACTTGAAAAGCGCAACACTAAAAATGTGAACGCTTTATATCGCCAAAGAGATCGCCATGATGCTTTACGGAGACGATTAGTTACCATAGGCGCATGGACCTCAGCGGCCATTGGCGGATTATTTGCCTATAAATACTTCCCCGCACATCCGAAACTTGCCAGTTTCTTAACCGGAGCCAGTTTGTTACTCGGCAGCATGTACTGGGGCTTTAGCTACACTTATAAATGTAACAATTTAGATTATGAAGACGCGCAGCGTTAATGGAGAAACAGATGAAATTCAAAAAAATAATACTCAGTCTCATATCGCTCATACCGATATTTGCGCACACAATGGAGCGTCCGCTTCCTGCCATCGAGGCTAATCCGATTGTCGAGCCGGCACCTCTGATAGCAACACCAATGCACAGTGCCCCCTCTTTAAGAGAATTGGCAGCCCACACTCTTTGCCGCGCCATGCATCCCAATAATTCTAGCGTAGCGCTTAACCAAACAAAAGCATTGGCCCTCAAGGCACACGGCCTCCCTGAGGATCTAAAAAATTATCTCTTGCGCCGTTTAGTGATCGAAAATGCTGATGCATTTGAGGCAATGAATCAAGAGAAACCGGTTGTATTAACCAAAAGAAGTAATTGTTGTAGCTGCCAAGTAACCAAAGATACAAAAAAAGTGTGGTTCCTTGAAGGCTCATGGCAACACACGAATAAACTCATCTGCCTTGATATTCCCACGGGAACTGAAACCATTTTAGATCTGGCCAAGACTCCCTATAGAATTGCAACGGTTGATGATATGGAAGGAGATGATCACTTTTGCCCCAATGAAGATGGTTCAGAAATTGCATTTGCATGCTTTCATAGAGGCCATCATGCAAATATATTCTTGGTTACCTACAATGTGCATACCAAACAATTTAATGAAATTATGCAGCTGCCCACCCGAAACATACAACTTAAATCGTTCCACAATAATCAACTGATTGCCAATCGCACGCAAGTCAATAATCCGCAAGAGGCCCGCACCTATCTGATCGATTGCGCACAAAAACGGATCAAAGCCACGGTGCCCCAAAGCTTACTCCGCGTCAGCCACTCAGCCGCTCATTTTGCAACCTATGATCGGGTACAAAGAACTATGGCTCTCTATGCGGCAAATGGCACACTAATAAATCAATTCCCCCATTATGCCAATCGCGCACCGGGATTCAATGCCGATGAGACAATCATAGCAACTATAGTTGATAATAATGCAATTACCTCCTCAATGGTGCATATTTGGGATATCAAAACTCACCAATTATTATACAAAGTTAAATACCCGTTTTCCGTTGGCGAAGTGCTTTTTACCAATGATGATTGCATTATTGCCTTCTCATGCCAAAACAACAACGGGACATATGAAGTGCATCAAACGAATCTCAAAACGCAGCATACAAAACTATTAGTCGAAAGTAATTTTCGTGTTTCACTCAATCATGATGGCACGCTCAGTCTGGCAGGCAGCAGATGCCCAATAACGCTGGCTAGCACTGAAAATCAAAAAAATATAAAAACCTATAATGCTGCAGATGAAAGTTGGATCCATGGCACGGGGTTTGTGAATAATGATGAACATATAATGCTCTATGAAGCACGTTGGCTTGGATCATTCAGGAATACCCGTATCACGCGCTATGCAACGCATCGGGCACTTACTAAAGGCAAGACGCTGAAAGAGCTCCTTGATTTATGCATTACTGCACGAGATAAAAAAGAACAAACAGGTTGGATGGCGTATCTCTATAACCTTATAGATCGCGGTTAATAAAACGTTCATGCCAGCTTAACCATTTTGGTGAGCATCACAATCATACGATCCCGATCGCTTTGCTCATTGGTATATCCGTAATCGACATCGCCGCGCGCAATATCTGCGGCCGTCTTGCCATCATCATTGCAGATGGTTCGATCTGCCCCGGCAGAAATGAAGCAGTCCACTGTTCTGGAAGAGCTATTAAGAGCCGCCATATGCAATGCAGCGAAACCACCCTATCTCTTGTTTATTCACATCCGCTCCCGCTTGAAGCACCATGGCGAGCTTTTCCCGCCTCTTATGGCGAGTAATAAGATACGATATC
Source organism: uncultured bacterium (assembly GCA_963836585.1). Classification (GTDB taxonomy): domain Bacteria; phylum Babelota; class Babeliae; order Babelales; family Vermiphilaceae; genus BTUB01. The sequence goes on along the minus strand of CAWIJV010000003.1, from coordinate 318,290 downwards.
ACCGTTGATCCGGTTATAGTCGCTCTATCAACATCAGCGCCGGTTTCAAGAAGTACTCGCATACTATCTGCCGTCCCCGCACGAACTTCAACAGACTTTATTAGCATAGTTATACCAAGCTGATCCTGTGTATCTATAGCGGCTCCCGCTTGCAAAAGCTGTCTCAGTTCTTGGGCATTAGTCCCATAGGTTCTCAAGATCTGTTCCCACCTAGCCTGCGCTTCGTCCTTACTCATTGCCAAAAAAGTTGAATGATATGGCACTAATGCCAATAGGAAAAACAATAGCCTCATACTTTTTTTGCACATCCGATTCTCTTTCTCTTTGAGTGTTTACCAACCTTCTAAATGAGCATCTTTATTATTCTCTTTTGCCTTAACATGCTCTTTATAGCGCTCCAGTTTCACGGCGGCATTATAACCCAAGTAGAGCTTGCCCAATAATTTATACCATGGATAGAGCCATCCGGAATTTTGCTTGCCCCATTCCACCTGTTTTTCTTTCACCGCAATCCAGTCATCGGCGCCAATAGTATCAAGCGTTACAAATTCATGCTGCTCGTAGTGCTTTTGCTCGGCAATATCATATGCTTTCCAGGCCAAGAAATTGGCCGCTGCACATCCGGCAATCAGCATGCCTACTTTTGAAAACAGATGATGTTTAACATGCGGCCATGCATCATTCAATCCCTTCATAATCTCTTTGTGATAGAGGCCCACTAAGGCCACCGCCGTTGCAATGTTTACCGCTTTGGTGAATTTTTTTGCACATTGCTTGTTGGGATTCTCCTTGCCGTCCAGCTCACTATTATCGCCGGCACGAATACGCTCTAGTTGAATTGCAATATGTGATGCTTGCTCTTCTTCGGTGAGATACAAAAAGAAATTCGGGCGCAGCAGCATAATATTATTGCCCACTTTGTCTACAAACCAATCCATGCGAACCGCGGTGTAAAAATTCACATCTTTTTCAGTGAAGCCAAATTGTTCTATCACTTTTTTATACGCTTCAGGCAGCTTTTTATCATAGGGCATCGCTTCTTCATAGGTATCATAGATAATTGCTTCCCATGCTTTTTTGCGCCGATATTGATCAGTATTATCCACCTTTTTTTCTTGCGCTTGCGCCGGCTCTAGCGCTACAGCAGGAATGGTATTGTCATCATTATTTTCGGTTGCAAATGTAGCAGCGCCCAGTAATGCGCTTAATGCAATAGTACGATACATATATTTCCTCATTGTAAAAAGATAATTAAACTCAAAGAGCTTTTTCCATAAACAGTTTTGCCGGCGAATTATTATAGGGCTCTATTTCATAAAATCCTAGTTTTGTGTAAAACGCAACTGCACGTGTTTGCATTTCAGGCTGGTATACATCGAGCCGGATCTTTTTATAGCCCTGCGCTTTGGCAAATTCTAAAAGTTTATTCGCCATTGCCAGGCCCAGGCCTCTGCCTCTATATTCTTTTAAAAACCACATGCGCTTTAATTCACACAGTTCATCAGTAAGCCACCTGATAGCACCGGCACCCACTATTTTATTATTATCAACCAGCACATAAAAGATCCCGTTATTATCAAAATAGGCCGATTGCAGAGCATCAAGATCCTTAAATTCATCCGTCTCATCGAGTTTTTTTATGAACTCTTCAATCGTTGGATATGGATGCCATAATTCGAACGCGCATTCAGTGAGCATCTGTTTTACTTCATTAATCTGGCTCAAGCAGATCGGCTTAATTTCCAGGCCTTCATGATTCATGCAAACTATGTTCATGGTTAAAAAAAGAGTAACAATGGTGATTTTCGTTCTCATAGCCGAGCCGAATATTTTTTTAAAATTCTTGCCGCCAAATGCGCCGCTTCTTCAATGACCATTGCAATTTTATCATCAATATCAAGCTCATCCAGTTCTTCACTAAACGTTTTGGCGCTTAGATTTTGCAGTTGATCATTATAAGGCAACTCGAAACCAGGCAAAGAACTGCAGTATGCTTGCAAAATGAATTGTATTCTAAGATCAAAAAGCTCTTGGCTCGCTTTACCAAATGCCCAAAGAAACCGTGCCGAACAACTTTTATCAGTGCGAAAGAGCACCCGATGATCGATACCCCCCAGACAAAGAATTTCAATCCTTTTTTCCGCTGCCTCTATAGGATGTAAACCTCCTCGTCTGAATTTTTGAAGATCCACCTGTCTTTGCACACAAAATTTTCTTAAATCATTGGGAAATCCTTGATTTAATGCAAGGGTTGCAGAAATCACCTGCTCTGCTTTTTTTTCATATGCGGCATCAGGCAGTTGGCAACAATGCGCATTTACAAAAAAAATACCCAATAATGCTGCTAGTTTTTGATCTATTTTTTGCATGAAAATATCCCTTCTCTGTTTCATAGAAACATTAAGAATGTGTTGATTTAGAAGCTTTTAATGATACTCAATAGTATCAAAAGAATTAGTTACAATCCAATAATTTGCCTGCTTGCCTACCATACTTAAAGCAATTTCGCACATTTTTGATAGCAATCGCTTTCATGTTTGTGTTATTCTACTTGACGAAAAGCATAACTGAGGGGGACTTGCTATGCCAATAAATCATAATCAACGATTTAAATCACTGCGGTTGATTGTTCGTGTATTGCCATTTTTGTGGACCGATGATTGGAAGTTGCGCATGCGATTGATCTGGTCACTCGTTTTCATGGGCATCATGATCGTTCTGAATGTCTGCCTGCCGCTCTTTTTTAGAAAAATCGTGAACGCACTTTCCACTTGCGGCGTGCAACCGCCACTTTATTATGTTTCACTGCTCTTGATTGGCTACGGCTTGCTCTGGACCGTGAGCCAGATCATCACCCATGTGCGCGCCATGGTGCTCTATCGCTCACTCGAGCACAGCATGCATCTGCTTGCCATGCGGGTGTTTAGCCGTCTGCTTTCTCTTTCACTGCGCTTTCATCTTGATCGCAAAACGGGCGCCATTGCCACTGCCATTGAGCGGGCCGAGGATGGCCTTGATCATATCTTTTGGGGCATTTTTTTGTATGTGATCAACACCTTCCTTGAGATTATCATTGTGATCAGTTTGCTCACCTATCTGTTTGGCCCCCTCTATAGCATTGCTCTTTTATTGGTGATGGTAGCCTATCTTGCCTTTACCGCGCTTGCACTTTCACGTGCGGTGGAAACCCAGGAAACCTACAATGAAAAGCGGGAAAATGCCGGCGCACGCATTGTGGATACGCTGCTTAATATTGAAACGGTAAAATATTTTAACAATGAAAAATATGAGCAAGAGCAGTGTGATGAAATTTTACAGGAGCAAGAAGATGCGGGCGTGGCAAAATATTATTACGATAGCATGCTGCAAATGGGCCAGCATATTATCATTGGCATCGGCCTGATCATTCTCACCTTTCTTTCCGGGCGCGCCGTGATTAATGGCGTAATGCTCGTGGGCGATTTTATTTTGATCAACGGCTACTTGCTGCAATTTATCAATCCGCTTAACCATTTTGGCTACATTATCCGCTCAATCCGCAAAGGATTAAATGAAGTAAACACCGCAATGAATCTGCTTAACTTAAAACCGGAAATAAAAGATGCGCCCGGCGCAACAGCGCTCAAAATAGAAACGGCAACCGTGGTATTTGATAATGTTCACTTTCGCTATGATGAACGGCGCACCATCCTCAAGGGGGTATCATTTACGATTTCTGCGGGCAAACGGGTGGCAATCGTCGGCCCCACCGGCTCAGGAAAATCTACTATCGCACGCTTGCTCTATCGCTTTTATGATGTGAACGGTGGCGCCATTGCCATCAACGGCCATGATCTGCGCGCCATGACACAAGATTCATTGCACCGTGCAATCGGGATTGTACCACAAGATACGATGCTGTTTAACAATACGCTCTATTATAATATCGCTTACGGCAATCCCAATGCCAGCCAGGAAGAAGTGGAGCAGGCAATTCATCTGGCCCATCTTGATACCTTTATCAAACGATTGCCTGATGGCTACCACACTGAAGTGGGCGAACGGGGGCTCAAACTTTCAGGCGGCGAAAAACAACGAATCGCCATTGCGCGCGTGCTGCTCAAAAAACCGGCGCTCTATATTTTTGATGAAGCAACCTCGGCGCTCGATACGCAAACGGAGCGTGACATTCAAAAAAATTTGGAAGATATTTCCGCCGGCGCCACGAGTCTGACCATCGCGCATCGGCTTTCCACCGTGATCAACGCGGATACGATTATTGTGCTTAATCATGGCGTGGTGGCCGAACAGGGCACGCATGAGCAACTGCTGGCACACAATGGATTGTATGCAAAGTTGTGGTATCAGCAGATGCAAGAGAAAGAGTAACAATTTATATTGCATTCTCGCACTTTTTCAGTACATTACTCTTAATTGTAAAAATGCTGTATAGGATTTTATCCATGGATATCGAAAAACAACCACTCAAACAATCGATCATCGCTCCCGCATCGCAGCTACACCAATCGCTGCTTGATGCCATCGGCAACACGCCGCTCGTGAAGGTTCCTTTTAACATTCCGGGCACATTGTGCGCAAAATTGGAATATTTAAATCCCGGCGGCAGCGTGAAAGATCGCTCCGCGCTTTTTATGATCGAGGAAGCAGAGCGGACTGGCACGCTCAAGCCGGGCGGCACGATTATCGAAGCATCTTCGGGCAATCAAGGCGCGGCAACGGCCATGATTGCCGTGATCAAAGGCTATAAAGCGATCATCACCGTTTCAGAAAAGATCAGCCAAGAAAAATATCAGACCATCAAAGCGTATGGCGCGCAGGTGGTAATGTGCCCGTCAACCGCGTTTATTGAAGATCCGCGCAGCTATCATAGCCAAGCAGTTGAAATTCTCAAAAAAACTCCTAACAGCATCATGCTCAACCAATATTTTAATGTGCTCAACACACAAGCGCACTATCTTTCACTCGCACCGGAAGTGTGGCGCCAAACTGATGGCCGCATCACCCACTATTTTGCCGCAGCCGGCACCGGTGGCACCATCAGCGGCGTGGGAAAATATTTGAAAGAAAAAAATCCTGCAGTAAAAGTGATCGCCATCGATTCGAATAATTCTTGGCGCAGCACCGGCGGCAATCCCAAACCATATAAAGTTGAAGGCATGGGCATCGATTTTGAAACACCGGTTTTATTAAAATCGGTGATTGATGAGTATCTGCCGGTAACCGATGACGATGCTCTGGGTATGCTCAAAATCATGGCCGGCACCTATGGCCTCTTGGTGGGCCCAAGTAGCGGCGCGGTTGCCTTTGCCGCATCCGAGTATGCCAAAAAATATTTTACTGAAAATGATCTGGGCGTTATGGTGTTTGGCGACTCCGGCCGGGCGTATTTAACCAAAAATTTTTATTAGAACAATTTGAGTAGGTTGGCCACGATGGCAAGTAATTATCCGACTCATTTCCCCAAGCCTGCCAGCCTGGCTGTGTGCCGCGGGCAAATAATTCTAAGTAAGGGCCGGGGCTGCATGATTCAATAAGGCTATATTGCTCATCTGGTTTGCGTGAATGCTCTCTCTTGATCGATTTTAAAACATTAACTTGGCTCCTACCGGGCGCAAGAGTGCGCATCTTGCCTTTTATTCCAAACAATATCAGCTCAGTCGTGTTACGAAAATAAAAACCGACACCGCGACCGTCCGGGCCACCGTCTTTTCTAATTTTGCACCATACAATATTAGTTTTGTAAGTGAATCCCCATGCCCGCATCACCTGTAATCCTTCAGAAAGCAGCGCATTGGGAACCCATAAGTATAAATGCGCAGCATCGTCGGCAACATCATTGACCGGGATAGTTTTTATTTCATCGAGGGTAAGTGTGGGATATCGATTGAGCCGTTTATGTTCGGGTGCAACTTTGCCGGTGCGATTAGCAAACTGCCAGGGCGGATCAGCCAAAATTGTACTGAATTTTTTTCCGGCAAGTTTAGCTTTAAAATCTTGAGCTGCAGTAACCATAATCATTTATTTTCTACGTACAATTTTTTTGTTATGCCAAATATGAGCAATGGGCAACCACCGCCACTTCCTCCTTGAACTCTTGGTAACAACTTGCTCATGTGAGTAGTGGATGCACCAAATGATTCGCCTCTATCAAGATCTTTGAATAATTTTTGGAGTTCATCAGTGCGCGTTATTATCACCCCGACACTAATCGCCCGTAACTCAAAAAGCAGACGAAAATTATTTAAATCTCGATCAAAGAAGGGATCTTTATTGTTCCATTCAATTTCCACCGCAACTCTGTTTTTGTAACAGTCAACTTTATGAGTTGGTGTATCGAATGTTTTCTTGTCTACAATAATGCGCGTATCAAAACTTTTTTCCACCCATTTTTTTTCAAAAAAGGCATTATCAATGTAGCCTGCAATATCAGATTTGCTGCCCCCACTTTTGATGATCCAGCTTTTTTTGAGTCTGAAGTTGGTAAGCACCTCAATAATGTCTTCCCACTCCTGAGGAAAATCATTTTTCAGAATAGCACATGCGTGCTTCCAGTCATGAATCTCATAATGATTTTTGATGAATGAGGGTAATAAATCAATAGACATAGTTTTTCAGCGGTATAAATTTTTTATGATCGATGAATTTAAGACTATCTATTCTTTTTTATAAGTCAAAACAGCAACAATATGTGCAAGTTATTTGTCAATTTTTTAAATAATGCTCCAAAAGCTCCAGCGAAATCGGTTCTGGTTTTGCCGGCCCACCGGCGCTATTGGTATTGATGCCTTGGGCCACTCGATCGGCCGATCCGGCAATTACTGAATCAACAATCGGCTCATAACCGCCCACTTTTTGCAGAATATCATACGCCTCATTAATATGGGTGCCGCCGGCAAAGGCGATTATTTTTTGCTTGGCAGGCGCTTTGAGCGTGGCATCTACGAGTTTAAAACCGATCAGCACGCCATCAAAGGTGAGCATATTTTTTACAATCTCCAAGCGATTGAATGCATTAGAATGGGCATGCAAATAATCGGCGATCGTTTTTTGATGCGGCGGAATATTTTTGAGCTTTTCGATATTTTTTTGCAGCGCTCCGGTGCGCGCGGTGAGCTCATTTTTAAATTCACTGGTTGCAGCGCCGAGCAATAGATCATTATAAGCTTGCTCTACTTCTTGCGTGAGATGCGTGAGCGTCATCTTCCGCGCGGAAGGGAATGAATGCGGATCTGCTTGAATGGCATTAATAACCGGCCCAAGCGCCACCACTCTGCAGTAGCGATATTCCACATTTTGCGCGGGCACATTATTATTTTTACAAAAACTGCCCAATCCGGCCAAGATTCCCACGCGAGAATTGATAAAATAAGAACCGCAGCCTAATTTACCCGCATCATTGGTAGAGCTTAAATCTTCAACCAGCACCAGAATATGTTCAGGATTATGGCTAGGCAGTAGCTCTTCTATTTTTTTTCGCTGGATACCATTATAGGGGTGCAATTTATCATGAAAATCACAAAAACCAATCCAATAATGGTATCGGTTGGTCTCCGGATGCCATTTGCGCAGCACCTTGACCGCCTGCGTATCACTGGCACGGTATAAATAGGCCGGTATATGGCTACAATAGGCCATAATACCAACAATAATAATAGATCCCCACAAACCCTTCATAGGCCCCCCTACTGTTTCGAGTGCGGGATTGCTCTCTCTATTATTTTATTGCAAATAGAAAATTGAATGCAAGTAAATCGGTTAAGATTTCATAACTTTACTGTTGAACAGTCATTCTGATACACTCGTAGTGACCATGATACATTGTGAGGAACTTTTATGATTACTTCCCAAATAATGGAAGAAGTGAAAAAAAGGCTTATACAGACCTACAATCCGATTGAAATCTATATTTTTGGTTCCCATGCACGGGGAACTGCCGACGAAGAAAGTGATCTTGATTTATTGGTCGTTGTGGACGAGTGTGATCCCAAAGATAGATTTAAGGCAATGTCGGAAGGCCATAGAGCCCTATTTGGACTTGATATATCCAAAGATATTATCGTATTGAGCAAAGATGAATTTGACATAGCTTCTACTAATCCTCAACGAATTTTTTATCGGATTAAACAAGAAGGAAAACAAATTTATGCAAGGGAGGGCTACTACGATTGCAGAATTTTCATTCCTTCTCTGCTTTCCTTACCGGCATATTGCACCACGCGGGCGCATAAACCGATGAGCATCAAACGGGCTGCATCAGCCACCACGCCTTGCACGGAGGTCGGCTTCTCCATCGATGCGATAATATCGTAAATTCCCTTGATAAATCCGCAACCTACGCCTGCCCACACCACGCTATAAAATAACGCATCGTGTTTGGTAACCGGTTTCCAGGGGAATTCTTCATCATATAGATCGATGGCATGGGCCGCCATGCCGATAAATGCCGTAATAAGTACAAGACGTCTTATATTCATAGTGTGCTCCTGAGTGAAAGATTAAAAATTTCCCAGGAACTATAGCACAGTTTTAATACAAGTTATACCAACGCAATCCGCTGGCCAACTTTAGGAATAATAAGATTATGCTCGGGAGCGCCATGCGTGGCCCATGCAGCGCGTAGCCGCTCAATCGGGCCTAAAAAAGTATCGGTGCCAAAAGGGAATGTGCCCCAGTGCATAGGGATAAATGTCTGCGCTTTTAAATCAAGAAATGCTTGGACAGCCTGCGCAGAATCGATGTGGGATTTTCTCATAGATGGATGAGGGAATTCCGGCGCTATAGGCAGAAGTGCCGTGGTAATATTGGGAAAATGATAGGCAATATGAGCAAAATGGGGAGAATAGGCGGTATCACCGGCAAAGTAAATGCTAGCAATATCCGTTCGTGGTGCCTGCCCGTCGGAGCCTTGGCGTAGTCGGGAGCCTGTCGAACCATTTGCTCGCCCTTCGACAAGCTCCCAGCCTTCGCCAGAGGCTTCGGCGGGCACAGCAGGGTGAGCGGGCGCTGAAATCATCCAGCTTCCCCAGAGGGAGCGGTTACGGTCCCAAATACCTTGGGCCGACCAGTGATGAGCGGGCAGAAAGGTAAAAGCAACACCCCCATGGGTATAGTCTTGCCACCATTCAAATTCTTGCACATTGCATAGTCCGCGTCTTTGCAGCCATGCCTTATCCCCGTGAGCTGCTAATATCTGCAGGTTAGGGTACGCTTTTTGCACGGCACGCAAGCTGGGCAGATCGCAATGATCCCGATGATTATGAGAGAGAAGCACAATGTCTATGGCCGGCAGTTGGGCTAGTGCAATGCCCGGCGGTAAAACACGCGGGAAAAAGGCGGACGCATTGCCAAAAATAGGATCGGTGAGGATATTAAGTCCATTAACTTGGATCAAAAAAGTTGCATGGCCAATCCAGGTGATCACCGGCTCTTTGCTCGTGGCCAAAGGAGTCTCCTGGCAAATCCAGTCAGCCTTATTCTGAGGCTGCCTTTTTTTTCTGCCACAGAGTGAGAGCAAAAATGAGGGAACTGTTTGGAAAAATAGGCTCTCAACGCAATCGTGAGGATCGTTAAAATAACGTCCATTTTTTTTAACAGGGCAAAGGCGATGGGATTGGTCAATCTTCATTTAAAAAAGTTTACCCCCATCCAGACAGAACGTCACGGATAGGGGAAATGGAGGTTATCAAGATTTAATGTTACATAACATAACACCTACTAATCTATATGAGCTCAGAGTAAAAATCAAACATTTTATGAAGGAACCTTCCTCATTTTTTAAGCCTTTTTATCCACCTTGCCGGTACCCGTCACCGGCAAATTATGCGTTACGCACACAAATTTGCGCGGCACTTTGTACGCCGCCAAGTTCCGTTCGCATAGTTGGCGAATCGTACTCTCAGCATCCGGCTCAGCCGTTTTTAGCTGAACATAGGCAACCGGCTATCTCACCCACCTCGGAATCGGCCTCGCCCACCACGCCAACGCGAATGGCATTGGGATACATCAAGATCACATTTTCTACTTCAGGGGGATAGATTTTGAAGCCCTTGCTCACAATCAGATCCTTGAGCCGCCCGGTGATCACCAGCTTACCGGTGGGCCCGATATAGCCCAAATCACCCGTATCAAACCAGCCATCTTTGATCACTTCACTCGTTTTGCCCGGCTCATTATAGTAGCCGAGCATCACAGTATCTCCCTTCACCCAAATCTCCCCAATGGCCCCATCGGCCAATCGATCGCCCTGCTCATTCCGAATGGCAAGCTCAACCCCCAGCAACGGCCGCCCCACATTATTGGTCGGTTCGGTATAATCTTCAAGATCGGCGGTGAGCACCGGTGAGGTTTCACTTAATCCATACCCAGCACCAATTTTGCGCTGATAGATAATCTCAAAGCCGCCGCGAATTTTATCCGGCAGCGCATCACCGCCACTCACAAAATATTTCACTGAATCCAGATCGGCATTCTTGAGTAAACACATAAGCCCAAAAAGAGCCGGCACGCCGGTAAACACCGTCGGTTTATGCGCAAGCCCCTCCATAATATGCCGCCGCTCAATTTTTGGCACAATGATCACCGTGCATCCCACCAAAAATACTGCCCACACACAAGTAAATTGCGCGAAGCTGTGAAAGAGTGGCAGCACACCAAATACCCGCTCATCCTGCACAAATCCCAAACGTGCAATCGCCTGCATGCAGTTGGTGAGAATATTTTTTGAGCTGAGCATCACCCCTTTGGGCAATCCGGTGGTGCCGGAGGTATAGAGCAGTGCAGCCATCTCATGTTCATCTAAGATTGCCGGCACACTCGCGCACATTTTCGCATCATACGGCATCTCAAAATCCATATCCTGCTCAGTGAGTACCGGCACTTTTGCATCGATGTGATCCTCTTGCATCTTTTGCAACAATGCCGTGGATGCTACCAGCAATGCGGGCTGCGCGTCAGCAATAATGTGCGCCAACTCGCGCTCTTTTAAAAACGTGTTGAGCGGCGCCACCACCGCGCCAATCTGCACAATCGCATAGTAGCCGACATAAAATTCCAAAGAATTTTCAAAAAACAGAAGCACTCGATCACGCGGCTTGATATTTTTTTCCTGCAACTTGTGCGCAAACAGACTCACGCGAAAAAAAAGCTCTCGATAGGTGATCGTTTTGTCTTGATAGATCAGCGCTACTTTTTCTGGATAGTTGGTGCGCGCATAATCCAACAACTGCCCTAAGGTGATTAATTTTCCTGACTTGGTAATGCGCGCGCGTAGTTCGTCAAAACGCATTTGCTCGCGAGCTAAGCTTGCATCGAGTTTCATCTTCTTACCGGCAACGAGGTGCTCGAATGGACTATCTTAGCTAATGTTTTAAGTGTTGGATTTTTACCTTTAAGCGTGTGATATAATGTGGAGCGTGGCAGCTGCACACCTTTAAGTGCCTGCACCTTATTTACCGTATCGAGATAGGTCTCGATAACCTCAATGACTCCTTCAGGATCATTATCTTTAAGACATTCCAAAATTACTTTCCCCATAAAATTTTCGTCTAATAAATTGGCAGTCGGACTATACTCAACTACTGAGCTACCTTTTTTTAGCGTCAGTATTCTCTTTGAGGATCCTTTCTGCTTGCCTGATATCTTTACTTTGGCCATTTTTATTTCCTCCTAACAGCATTAACACATTAAGTTTTTTGATCTCTGCATAATACACGCGTCTTCCATTCTCCCACCGTAATTCCCGCACATCAGGTCCCACTGGTTTGTTGTCCCCGAAATGTCCTGAAAACTCTATAAGAGACAAGCGTTTATCAATTTGCATTCGTGACTTAGCAGTTTCATCTTCATACCATTCCTGGTATTCTTTAGTTTTAGTTACTTTATACATCACCATTCTCGCTTACTTCTTAAAGAAGATTGTGCCATATGTTAGACAGCAAATCAATAGTTTAGGGTTACTATGCAAAAACTTAAAAAAGGCATTCTCATTGCCATCGAAGGCATTGATGGATCAGGCAAAAGCTCACTGGCAAAAAATCTTTATCAAAAATTCTTGGAACAAAAGTACGCAGTACTTTTAACCAAAGAGCCGGGCGGCACACCGCTGGGCCAACAGTTGCGCGGCATTGTACAAGAAAAAAAAGTACCCGTCTGCGCAAAAGCTGAATTTATGCTCTTTGCCACCGATCGCGCGCAGCACTTTCATGAAGTAATCATTCCGGCATTGTCTGAAAAAAAAATCATCATCTCCGATCGCATGGCCGATTCTTCGCTGGTGTATCAGGGCTCGGGCCGCGGATTAGAAACGGATCCGATTATCAGAATCAATGAGTGGGTGATGAGCGGCATCAAGCCGGATCTAGTCATCTACTTAAAAGTCTCTAATCATATTGCCGCGCAACGGATTTTGAAGCGTAATGAGGAGCTCACCTCATTTGAAAAAGAGAAACAAGATTTTATCGCAAAATTAACGTATGGATTTGAGCAGTTATATAAAAATCGCACCGATGATGTTATCATAGTTGATGGCAATCAAACACAAGAACAAGTTACCCAGGAAGCTCTTACAAAAATTCTCTCATGGATCACAAAACACCGCTAAATTCCCATCCTGCTTCACTTTTTATCGGCAGCGAACAAGAGCTACTCGAGCACGCCATTACTTTATTGCAAAACTTATTTTGCAATAATAAATGTCGCATCTGCATCCAGTGCCGCAAAATTCAGGAGCAACAGCATGAATCGGTATTATGGCTGACGCCTGAAAAGCAATACGTGGTAGAAGATTTAAAAGTAATCTTCTCCACCATCGCCTTCGCCCTTGAGCATGATCAGCACTATTTTTTTGTGATCCAAAAAGCAGACCTGCTTTCTACTGCCTGCGCGAATGCGCTGCTAAAATCTTTGGAAGAGCCGCCACGCGGCTACCATTTTATGTTGCTGGCCCAGCGGCTTGATCTTATTCTGCCCACGATCAAATCCCGCTGCTTGATGCAGACGATCAGCTCAGGCGCTGCCCCCGGCCCCCATGCAATGCTGGCGTCCTATTTTACTACCACCGCATTTCAAGATCCGATTGCGTTCGCCAAAGAATTGGACACGGCCAATCCTAATGAATGGGAAACAGTGACGCTGCTGGATGAGCTGCTTGCTCATTGGGCGCAGCAGTACAAAAAAAATCTGATAGAAAAAAATAGATCGAGTTTGGAGCAAGCGCACACCATGATGCAGCATTTAAAAAAAGCGATGCTGCAACCGCCCATGCCAGGCAGCAGTAAACTATTTTTGAAGAATCTTTTTTTGCAAATTAAAGAGATGTGAAAATTACTCTTCAGCAAAAAAGTAGATGTTCCCCGTTTTTGCCGTCTCAATAACGCGGCGCGCAAAAGGGCTCATCTCTTCAGGCAGTGCGTCCATGGCAAACCAGCCCACTTCACTGCACTGATCCGGTTCATTATTGATCGGCGCACCATTCCAGGAATTGGTGATAAAATAAAACCCAAGCGTCTGTTTATTTAAGTGTAAAATATGAATCAGTTTAATATCAGCAGGATTCACTGCAATCCCCAGCTCTTCTTTTGCCTCGCGCGCGGCAGCGTGAGTAAGCGATTCATTTTCTTCTAGCCCACCGCCGGGAATGTGCCAAAAGCCGTCCATCCAGCCGGTGTTTAGCCGTTTTGAAAGCAGAATCTGTTTGTTTTTTTCAAGCACAAGACAGACATAGATTTTATAGAGCGTCATGGCCGCCCCAATTGTTGATTCAATATGATGATCTCTCTGCCGGTTCTCAATCGCAGATGATTATAGGTGCGCGCATATTTTGCTTCCAAATCCTGTATCGGCTTTTTAGCAAGTAGATCATCAAAATAAAGCATCTTGATGCCACCATCATGACTTTTGGCCAGTGCCATAATCTCATTTACGCGCGCTTCGGGTATTTCCGCGTCCACCAATGCTTGTTTAAAATCTTTGATAAACGCAACGGGCACTCGCTCTTTGGCATAGGATGGATCATCATCCGTTTTTGGCGTGAGCCCCTTTTTGCGCAGCTGGGACTCAATAAATTCACTGGCGTGGTATAATCCACCCTCTTTATAATAGATGCCATAATTTTCCGGCTTTATAAAAATCAACTGTTTTTGCTCATCGATTTTGCCAAAAAGAATATGCCGTTTATCGGCAGGCAGCAGCGGCAACTCAGAGCCGCCCATCCCAAATCTGATATCGATGCCGTAATGCCTGAACTGCTTTTGACTATCGGTAAAATGAGAGCTTTCGCGCGGATAGGCAAACGGATTATAACTAAAATTCAACGCCGGATCTTGCAACGTGCCCGTGAGAGGCTGGTGAATATTCAGCTCTTTTTTTGCCAATACGGTGCCCGCAACAGTAGCACCATAGGTGCGCACATACCGCATCAAAAAATCGTTGATTTTCCAACCGGTGTCTTCAATCACAAATGTCCCTTCCTCAAACGGGCGGTTTTCACGCAGCGCCTGGCTATAGAAAAACCAGATCATCGCAATAATAGAGCGCAAAAACTCTTCTTGATCACGGTGAGGAACTGCATCAGCATTACCATTCAGAATTTCTCGCATGTAGTAAGCGCCTATTAGCATCTGCCCGGTGATGAATGATTCTGATATGTCTGTCTCATGAGCAAATTTTTTAATCTGCGGCGCAATCGGATCGGTAACTATTTTGCTCAGTTGCTGTGCATCGGCCGGCACTTTAAATTCATAGAGCGGGCTTGCTAGCACCTCATCATATTGCCGTTTGATCCGCGCAATATCACTGGAAACATCGCCAATCAATTTTTTGATCACAAACCATCCCTCACTCAAAGGAATCGCCATGATATTGATCAATGCGCCAATACTTTCTTCCACTTCCAGACTAAATTGATGCTTGCTATTTTTGAGTGACAACCCATCCAACGCAATCACCGGATAATAATATTCAGCTCCAAAAAGGCTCGTGCCATAAATTTGCTCCAAATTGCTGCCATTTAACCGAACAAAACGGTTGATGGCCACCGATGGCTTGGCCTTCTCTTGTGCAAATATCTTAGCGATCAGATCAAAATTGATCTGATACCAATCGGCCTGGTCAAAAAGATTTAGATAATTATCAATCGCATATTCACTAAAAAAATCTTCAATGGCAAAATTGACCAATTGATTAGACGGATCCACTTTGAGCGCCCGAATATTTTTAACCGGCGTTATCAAAGTGCCATTCTCTATATGCGCCTGTTGGCGATACTTGCGCTCCGGATATTTGAGCGTCTGCGCGCCGACATATGCAGCCATTTGTGGCGCTCCCTTGGTATACAGATTATAAAGATGCAGGAAATTTTTAGGCGCCATCGATTCATCATAAGAATATCCCAATAGCGTCCATGAAAGTTCATAAATGGGAGATTGGAAATAGATGAGTGTGTCGAGCAGTGTCCTCCGTTGCATCTGAGACATTTTATTCACGATATGCGTTGAGCCCCCTTCGGCAGCGATCACAAATTTTATCTTGTTTCTCTCATTAAACCCTTCAAGCGTAAACACCAGCAGATCAAGAAGTTTGGCCACATCCGCTTCCTGCCCTTCTCCATACGCATATGAGATAATTTCTACTTCATGATTACTCGTGGTGGGCAGACTGGGATCCACTGCCAATCCTTTATGCCCGGCTGAGGCCAGCCGCTTGCCCGCAAGCGCACAGGCAAATCTGCCCAATGCCGCATAGGTGTTAGTGTCAGGTTTTTCTAAGAGCCCTTTAAATGATTCATCACCCTTATACACAAAAAGCATGATCAGCTTAGAGCCAGTGCTACCGGTTCTTTTGAGGCTCAATCTAATATTGTCTGCTATGCGCTGCGCCTGCTCTTGATTTAAAGCATGCGTTTTTCTCACCCCTTCCAGAATCGATTTTTTGAGTTCATCAGTATGGGTCACAAAGGGGCACACGCGTGGCATTAATAACGGTTTTCCCTTTTGCGCTTTCATTGCATACATGCTATTGGTGAGCAATAATATGAATATTAATAATCGTTTCATCGGATTCTCCTGTAAAAAATAAAACTATGGTTCGATCCAGCCTTCGCTCTTCAAGCTTCGGCGGACAGGTACGATTTCGGAGCCTGTCCTGAGCAAAGTCGAAGGGCAATCACTCACCACGAACGGGACGGACCTCGTTCGCCCTGAGTAGCCCGCTCGGGCGTATCGAAGGGTATAAAACTAATAAAACTATAGCCGTTCGTCTCAAGAATTGGCAATATATTAGCAGACGATCTTCTAAAAATTCAGGACAAACGCATGGCGCTCGCGGTTAAAAACATTCTTGAAGAGCTTTTGAGCCATCATAATAATTGGCAGCTCCAACTTTTGCAGCAGTGGCCATCGATAGTGTCATCGATCAAAACAAAAGTGCACCTGCTCAAAATTGATCATGATACGCTCACCATTGGTGTGCAAGATAGTTGTTGGATGCAAGAGCTGTATCTGCTTTCGCCACTGCTTATCACCACCATCAATCAAAAATTGGATCAGCCACGCATCAAACAGATTCGCTTTAAAGCGCTGGGCATTCCAGAAAGAAAACCAGCGACGAGCAAAAATATCACCACTGCCAAGCATGTGCGCACGGTAACCCTTTCGGCCACAGAGCAGGCAACGCTCGCGGCAATTTCTGATGAGCAGTTGCGGGTGGCGCTGAAAAATTATTTGATTCGCTGTTATCAGGAACGGTGATATTAATACTTTTTTATAGAATTTTTTTTTATTCGGCTTCCAGCCGGGGTGATAAGATTTTTTTTAAATGGCTTCCAGCCATGGGGAGGAGTTGTATCGCAACAACTCCTCCACCTCGTGCGCATAAGGGGGCTGGCCGCCGCCCTTATGCATCCCCTGCTTTTTTCGCCGCCTAATCCCCTCCCCGGGCTTCGCGTTTTTATCGTCATAAAAACCGCCCTGCGGGCGGCTGCGCGCTCGCTCGGTGTCGGCTTCGGCATGCCTTGCAACTATGTTGCATCGGCAGCCTCGAGGCGCCTTTTAGGAACATAGGACATTTTCATTTAAAATTTTTTTTTCGAAGATGTGCAGCGTAGAAAAAAGCTGTAGAAATGTAGTTTGGCAAATGGAAGCGGGGGTAACGTGACCCGCTGTAAAAAAGTCCACAAGTAATGGTTGTATAAAGCGTTAAATTCCTAGCCCGGCGTCATCGAGCTCAGCCTAGCAATCATTTTTGATTGCTAGGGGAGCGGAAGGATGGCCGTGTCCGCTCTTCTGAGCGGTAAATGGCCATCCGGATTACGTCCGGCCTGCCCACCGTAGCCTTTTGGCGAAGGTGGGATGGGGTCCAGGGTCTCCCTGGTGCACAGAGTGCAGAGATTTTGCATCAAATCTCTGCCGCAGGGTGTAAGGGGCTGCGCAAGCCCCTATTTAAAAAAAAATAAAATATTAAATCTAGCGCACCAACCGGTATACATAGTATGGTAAAAATTAATTAGAGGGGAAAAACTATGATAAAAAAAATAATATTATTCACATTCTGCTTCAGTACCGCAATTGCAAATACGAATCAAGAAATTCAAAATCTACACCGCTTTTTTATGGCTAACTATTATCAATTTGGCCAGGATTTAAAAAATGCCGGCCAGTGGTATGCGCAAATTGATCCATCGGCCACAAGCTTGTATGCCTATACCGGTTACGTGCCTTACTTGGCCGCAATTCAGGCTTTTGAGGATATTGTAAAAATAGTTCCGCAACTCGATCAGCATTTTGCGCATAATTATGAGATGCAGATGGTGTGCGCCCTCGCATTAGAAAACAGCGGTTATAAAACACAAGCGTATGAACGTTTAATTGCTTTGCTTGATAAAAGCAAAACAAATCAAGAGCTTGCGTTTCGCGTCGCGCAAATTTATCTTGAGCGGGCCGAACCGGAGAATGCGCTCAAAGTGATCAATGATATTCTCAACAGCGCTGCGCGCCGGCCCAATAACTATCTATTTTATTTTTTGAAGGCGCAAATTTATCTTTCACTCAACAACAAAAAAGAGGCGCTTGCCACCATAAAGCAGGGCATTGAAGTGTATCCCCGCTTTGATAAAAGTTGGCTTTTATATGCGATGCTTCTTGAGCAAGAGGGGCATTTAGAAGATGCGATTAAAGGTTACCAGCATTTTCTTGAGATCACTCTTGAGCCAAAGGGCCAGATTGAACGCCATCTTGCATCGCTCACCTTTCGCGCAAAAATGAACTCATCAGCGCACAAGCCGACCGGCGATGATCTTGATACAGCGCTCAAGCTTTTTGCGCAGCAGCATTATCGCGCGGCGCTGGCAAGCCTGGATGATTTCTTGAGCGCTCATCCGGCGCACATTGAGGCGCGTCTACTCAAGATACAAATTCTGGCTGAGCTGGCTCAATTTGGCACTGCCGCCAAACTCCTTGAGCAGTGGATAGGCCACGGTGCGCAGCAATCACTCTGGCTGCAAACATTGCATCTTTTAACCTATATCGGCATGCCGGCCGGCACCGCAAGCCAAACATTTGCTAACATCGAAAAAAAATATGGCGCATCGGAACAGCTGGCACTGTACCAAGCTGACTTAGTGCTTCGCACTAATCCTGCTGAAGCAGTGCCCTTGCTACACCGCGCCTATACACTCAGCAGCAATGCCCACACCAAAACATGCATCGCCTATCAAATGGCGCTCTTGCACTATGAGCAAAAGCAGTGGAAAAAAGCGCAGACGATCTTGGAAGAAGCACTCGCGCATGGGCATGAGTATGCGCCGCTCCATAATCTGCTCGCCTATATTTACAGCACTAAAGCAAAAGATTTTGATCGCGCCACGAGCAGCATTGAAAAAGCACTGAAGACCGATCCGGCCAATCCTCACTTTTTAGATACGAAGGCGATGATTTTATACAAGCAAAAAAATTATGATGCAGCGCTAGCAGTTTGGAACACCATCAGCCCGGCAGCCACCGATTTTACCATCAGTTGCCATCAGGGAAAATGCCAGATTCTAGCGGGCCAAAAAGAGAAAGCGGCTGTGGCACTTAAAAATGCTGAAAAACTAGCGCAGAGCAAGAAGCAAAAGGAAAAGATTGAAAATCTTATGGCAAAAGCATCCACACTTTAGTAACTCCATGCTAGACTAAAAATCAATTGCCAGAGATTATAAATTTTTGTGATCGAGAAAATGTTATGAATACGCAACCCATCGCGTTTGTCGCCGGTAGATCGGGCGGGCATATTATCCCCGCGCTCACGCTTGCGCAGCAGATAAAAAAAGACGAGCCGCGCACGCCCATTATTTTTTTTACCACTTCATATCCGCTTGATCTAGCAATTGTAAAAAAGCAGGGTGCAGTGATCAATCAGCATTTCTCTCTCAAGCTCGGCAATGTCCCCTTTTTTAATATTTTTAAAATTTTAACCTTTTCCATCAATCTCTTGCGCGTTTTTTTTAAATCGGTGCGTGTGTTGCGCCATAATCGGCCACAAAGAGTGATCGGCCTGGGCGGCTACATTTCTATTCCGGTGTGCCTGGCCGCGCGCGCCCTGCGCATACCGGTTCACCTGTATGATCTTGATGCCAAGCCGGGCAAAGCGAATCGCTTCTTGGCCAAATATGCGAGCAAAATATATCTGTGCTTTGAGCAAGCAAAAGCTTATTTGCCGGAAAACAAATGTGAAATTATTCCCTATCCCATTCGCTTTGATGCGCTCAGCGCCCAGCAATCGCAAGAATCGGCGCTCGCGCAGCTGGGATTATCATCCAATAAAAAAACGCTGTTTATTAATGGCGGATCACAAGGATCGGTATTTGTAAACGCCTGCGTGCGCGAGTGGCTCGAGCTTAATCCACACCTGCACTCACTCATTCAAATTATTCATCAAACCGGCTCATATGATACTACCGATTGGAAAGCAGTCTATCAGGAGATGGAGATTCCGGCGGTGGTATTTAGCTATCGGCAGGATTTGGCCCCGTGCTATAGCGCTTGCGATGTGATCATCACCCGCGCAGGAGCCGGCTCATTATTCGAGGCGCTCTTTTTTGGCAAGGCGGTGATCACCATTCCCCTTGAAACGGCATCCACCGCGCATCAAAAAGATAATGCACGCGCCATGGCCAACACACATCCGGAGCTGGTCACCATGATTTTAGAGCAGGAGATTAAGCAGGATAATATGGTCTTTTTTAGAATTTTAAATCGGTACATTTATTGTAGTCTGCGCTGAGGCTCAATGCTTAAAATCCGCACAGGCTTGGCATGCGCGCGCACAGGCGGCAAATTTTTTAACTGCCAAGATTGAATCTTGCAGACATTCGCCCCGTTCGGCCCGGCAATCTTGAATGCTTTTTTTGCAAATTTCTATGCACGCCTTACACGCATCAATAGAATCTTTGCAATGCTTTCTACAGGCAGCATGCTCACACGCAACCATATGCTTTTGGCACTCATCGATGCATTTGGTGCAGGTTTCAATGATCTCATTGCACACTTTTACCGATTTACCGCACTGCGCTGCACACTCAGGCGTAATACTAATGCTACACAGATCAACCAGTTTTTGCAGTGTATCAATCCCCTGCTGGCATTTTTCAACACATGCTTTACATGCTGCCGCGTGCGCTCCATTGCCACTCATATTCTTCATCCGGATACCCCTTCTTAGGTAAAAAGCTTTTTTTTACACTACTTGCCAGTATGGCCCAACCCCGAATCGAGGAGCAATATATTACAAAATGAAGTGAGTAGCCCTCTCTTTTTACCCAAAAATTTCAATGGCATCCGGATCATGAGAAGATGTACGCCTTCCCGTCCATTGATTAATGAGCACCGGTTGCAAACACCGATCGTAGGAAAAATGTTTACTAGTTGGCGTGAGTTTATTATGCAGATCAAGCCAGATCGGAAATGCGGTCTTGAGTGGATACACATCACCTAGTGATCGATTATCATCACAACCGACATACACGGCGGTTGTTAATTCCGGCGTGGCACCCGCAAACCAGCAGGTGCGCGAATCATTGGTGGTGCCCGTTTTGCAGATCACATCATGCTCAATAAGTTGCTGGCCATATGCCTTGCGCCACCGCTTGATGCCCCCCTCCATCACTTTTGCCACCGAATCGGCAATTACTGCCGGCATCACGCGCTGGCTAACCACTGTTGGCTTCCATACTTTTTTGCCCCAACTATCTTTGATTGATCCTATCAAGTGCGGCTGCACATAGATGCCATGATTGGCAAAAATATTAAACATCCCCACCACATCTTTGAGTGCCGCATCAATGCACCCGAGCGCCAGCGATGGATACGGGTAAATCGGCTCGGGTAGCCGGCATGCGTGCGCCAATTCCACCACCGGGGCAATACTCGTTTTGAGTAATGTTTTAATCGAAATAATATTATTAGAACTGATCAGCGCATGCGCCAAGCTCATTTGGCCATCAAAACGATTATTATAGTTGTTCGGTTGCCATAGTGCGCCATATTGATCGATGCTGATCGGTTCATCAATATCGGTAGCAGCAAACCTGATTCCCTGCTCAAGCGCCACCGCATAAATCACCGGTTTAAATACTGATCCTATTTGCCGTTTTGCCTGCCATGCCCGATTAAATTTCGAGGCGGCAAAATCATAGCCGCCCACGAGCGCTTTAATCTGCCCCGTTTTACTCTCGATGGTGATGAGCGCTCCATCAACCTCCTTCATGAGGCTGGTTTTATATTCGCGCATATGCTCGGCAAATGATTTTTGCGCCAACTCTTGCATGCGACGATTAAGCGTGGTTTGCACAATCAACCCGCCCGTATACAGATAATTTTTGCCCAGCTCATCTTCAAGCTGGATGCGGATAAGCTCTTTAACATGCGGCGCAAATACACTTGCTTCTTGCTCTTGGATCACCAGAGGAATTTGGGTGGCCGCATCAAATTCTGCCTGGGTGATAAATTGCAACTTTTTCATCGAGTTGAGAATAATATTGCGCCGTTGTTGTGCAGCGCGTGGATGCTGCACCGGACAGTATTGCCCCGGACAGCGAATAATTGCTGCAAGCGTTGCACTCTCATCAATGCTTAGTTGCCGCGCAGATTTGTTCCAAAATCGTTGGCTGGCTGTTTCCACCCCATAGATGCCGCAGCCAAAATAGACATGATTTAAATAGGTTTCTAAAATGTGCTCTTTACTAAATTGCCGTTCGACCAACAAAGCATAAACTTGTTCTTTAATTTTTCTGGTAAATGTTTTTTGTGAATCAAAGAAAAGCAGCTTCACCAACTGCTGAGTGATGGTGCTTGCCCCTTGCACCTTTTTGCCATGCCAGAGATTTTTTAAGAGTGAGCGAATAATTCCCTTGAAAGAAATGCCCGGATGAGAAAAAAAGTTCCAATCCTCGGCGGCAATAAAGGCATTTTTAAGATGCGCGCTCATATCCAGCAGACTAATCGGATCACGCCTATCAAATTGAAACCGTGCCCATTCTTTACCTTCATCATCCAGCAAGATAGTCGGCGCCCCGGGATTATAATGGGCCAGCGGTGAAAAATCGACCGTGCGATGGGTGAACACATAAAAGCATGCACCGCAGCCGGATAAAAATAAAAAGAGGAAAACTAAAGCAGACAACGCAACATATTTTTTCATAAACAACTTCTTGAAGTGAGCACGTTCCCATTATACACTGTCAACAATGCAAAACAATTACAAAAGTGATAGTAATGTGGACCAAACGCGCGCTTTCTCCGCTGAGCTTTTATCTGCTGCTCATCGGATTTTTTTTCATAGACCTGGCGGTATTTTCCCTGCATGAAAAACCGCTTCTTTTTAGCCTGCTGTGCTTTTATATCACGCAACTTGCCGCACCGCTTACCTATCCACGCATAGGAGCCACCTGGCTCTTGGCCAGCCTGGAATCCCTGATTTGGTACGGCCGATTTGGGCTGATGCTGGGGTACCTTATTCCCGTAACGATTATCGGGGCAAAGATGCGGCATACTTTTTACGAATCCCGGGGGCATTATTATCTGCTGCTCGGGGGGTGCATCGTGATGCAAAAACTGGTGATTGAGCCCCTTATTTTGCCCGTTTCCAGCCCCTTTTCCTATACAATAGTGGTACTCTTTGTTAATATCATGGTAATAGGAGCCATGAACCTTCTAAAAATTTGAAATTATTACTAAAGCAAACGGGCAATCGCTATTGTGTTCTACTACGCAAAAACCTTAGGGTTTTAGCTTCGAAGAATGAAAATAGAGGAAAGTCCGGACTCCCAACGAATACGAAGCCTGGCAAGCATTTCTACTTCGCCCCTCCCGCTCATCCTGAGCTGGTCGAAGGACGAAGAGCGAGCAAGCCAGGGTGGTGGCTTAGGCTACCAACGGAAAGTGCCACAGAAAATAACCGCCCGTTCTACTTCGCTCGCAATGCGAGCTTCGAAGAATTGGGTAAGGGTGAAAATGGATGGTAAGAGCATCCAGTATTCTCTAGCAATAGAGGGTAAGGGCAAACCCCTTCGGGAGCAAGACAAAATAGGCATATGTCGGTCATTTCGTTCCGGTTAAATATGCGGGTATGTCGCTTAGATAAATGATTGCTGAATGCGATGAGCATTTACAGAATCCGGCTTATAGTTTGCTTTATTAATTTATGGAAATATTCATGCCAAACCTTCGTTCCCTCCTCTGGCTCGCCCCCTTCACCAGCTTCATCTTTGGGTATCTTCTGATCTCCTTGCTGCGCCCTCAGCGCACACTGCCCGCACCGGCGCTGGTGGGCAAAACGCTCGATCAGGCAGCCATTATTCTGTCTCAAGCAAATTTAAATCTTCGCGTTGTTGGCTACAAAGATGATGCGCTCTTGCCGCAAGGCACGGTGGTAAGCCAGGCACCTTCGGTCGGCACCAAAGTGAAAGAGCACCAATCACTCTATCTGGCCATCGCCAAAAAACCGAATCCGGCTGCAATGCCGGCACTCATCGGCCTGCCGCAAGAAAAAGCAGTTGCCGCAGTTGAAAAATTCTCATCGCCAAAAATCTACGCACTTGCCAGCAGCACACATCCTCAAGGAACAATTATTGCGCAATCGCCGCAGCCGGGAATGCCGCTTGCGCAACCAATTATTCTCTATGTTGCCGGCAGCCCGGATCGGCCGGTGATTATGCCCAATTTTAAAGATACACTCATCGATGAAGTGCTCGCATTTTTGCAATTGCATGGCATCACACCGGCAATTAGCCATCTGAATGTTACCGATCCGTATCATCGCTGCACCGCATGCAGAATTATCGATCAACGGCCGCTGCCCGGTTCATTTATTTCCATTAATGGCACTAAGCAGGCGCAGATACAGTTGCAAGTTGGGTAGAGAGAGCGAATATGTCAAAAATTTTTGAAGATATCAAAGCTGGGCTAGAAGAAGCTATTGAATACCGCAAGGGTAAAATAAAGTTGCGTTCTTCCACCTACATGATACTAAAAAAGCCTAAAAACCTTCACATATGTAAACAAGCTCACTTCGTCACAAAAACAAAATAGAAGCGGGCGTAACCCTTCGATAAACTCAGGATAAACTCCAGCCCGCTTTTTAATAATGTAATTCAGAAAGTCGCGGCCCTTCGACAAGCTCAGGATGAACTCCAGCGCCGGATAGATTTTAAGTGCGCCTGTCCGCCGTAGCTTGCCAAGCCGGAAGGCCTGGACAAGCGAAGGCTGGAGCTGAGTATCGCGGCGAAGGAAGGGGATTATCAAGGGGCGAAGCCCCCTTGATCGTGGGGATTCCAAAGGGTGCGCACGCCGAGCGCCCTTTGGTGCACCGCGCTGCATAAGCGCACAAAAAATAAATTCTTAAAAGCGTCCTTCGAGCCGGCCGTTCCTCCTGAGCTTGCCGAAGGGTCAGGATGAATGGGGAAAAATAACCTTGCACTTATTCATAAAAAAAAGCTATCTTACCAATACTATGTTTACAAAAAAAATAACTATCTATCCTCCTGCCGGCACATCCCTTGAAAACACCATCCAGCAAATTGCTGCAAAAAAAGCTCAGCATGAAATCGAATTTGCCTTCGACATTCACAAAGTCCTCATCCACAAACTTCTGGCAACGCAAATCCGCACCATATGGAATTATCCCAACAAATGGCTCCTAGTCCGCTCACTATTCAACATTCCCCTCATGATCCGCATATTTGGCATGATTTTCCAAGTACTCCTTAATCATCTGCCCATCCGCCGCTGGTATCAAGAGCTCACGGCTGAGCAATGGGTCACCACCATGCGCACCTATGGCAATGATGAGCTGGCAAACCTGAGCACGAATATTATCAACACGCAAGCGGTTAACACCGGCATGAAGCAGCTCATCCGCGATCTACATAATCACGGCTATAAACTGCGCATTGCTTCCAATATCGGCATAAAAATTTACATAAAACTTAAACAACATCTTGAACAATCAGGCGAAAATATCTTTGATTTTTTTGAACATGAAAGCAATGGCACTGACGGCAAGGTGCTCGATTATCGCAGCAGCCACGTGCAAAAACCTGATGAACAATATTTTAGAGAATATCAGGATACCTATAATCCTGACGGCAAAAAACTGCTAATTTTTGTTGATGACAAACTGATCAATATTTTTTCTGCCACCACCCAAGGATTTGTGGCCATTCAGTTTCTCAATGCGCGGCGGTTACGCAAAGATTTGGTGCAGTTGGGCCTCTTATAAAATTACGCCCCAAAATTTCGTTTACTTCTCACAAACCGATCATAAATATCTTGCAGCATCTCTTTGCCAATCTCCGGCCAATAGCAATCGATCATATACAGCTCGGCATACGCGGCTTGAAACAATAAAAAATTACTCAAGCGTGAAACGTAGCCGGTGCGAATAATCAGATCAGGCTCGGGCAAATCCTGCGTCCATAAATGCTGCGCAAAAAGTTCGGGCGTAATAGCATCAGCATCAAGCTGACCCGCCTTACATTTTTGCGCGATAGCTTTGGCCGCCATTGCAATTTCTTGTTGGGCGCCATAGCAAAAGAGCAGATTCACCTGCAACGTTTGGCAATGGGCCGTTTCTTTTTCAAATTGATCTATCAGCGGCACCAGTTGTGAGGGGAATAAACTCCGATCGCCCAGAAATCGCAGCTTGATGCCATGCTTTTTAAACTCATCCGCTCCTTTATCCGCCTCTTGCATCATGAGATCAAATAGATACTTAAGCTCTTGCTCCGAGCGTTTAAAATTTTCTTGCGAAAAAGTGTAAAGAGATAAATATTTTATTTTTTTTGCGATACAAAACTCGATCACCTTTTTTACCGCTTCTATGCCGGCCTTGTGCCCTTCCCATGGTTGCAGCCCCCGTTGCTTTGCCCATCGACGATTGCCATCCATAATGCAGGCCATGTGCACCAGCGGCTGTTGCTCCGCTTGCTCCACATCAATCGTGGTTGCCAACTGATGGCGCACATGAGAAATAATGGGCGCTTTATACTGAATGCTTATCGCAAGCACAATCACAGCAACTGCCACTATTATGCATATTTTTTTAATCATCGAGCATCCTGCTAATGAGCCACGCGTCGCAGTGCTACCGGCATCGCAGATAGCAATCTGCTCACCAGTATGTAACCGATAGTCATGCCCATGGCAAATAGCAGCCGCTCAACAATCACGAGCGGCACCAGCAGTGCAAAATCGGCACTCGCTAAATGCCCTGCATAGAGCCACACGATGGTGCCCACGGCATGCGCGCTCAAGGTACTGCCCAAGGCGGTCATAAAAAGAGAGGAGGATTTTTGAAGTGCAACCACGAGAGGAATAATCCAAAAAATCATATACCATGCTGCGCTCATGCCATCCGGATGCGCCATAAAAAGAAATGCGCACAGCATGATCGGCGCTATGCGCCAGAATTTTGATGATCCCCAATAGAGTGCCGCAAAAAAACCCGGAAGATGGTAGGCCAGCACCGCAAGCGGCATCGCGCCAGTCGCAAAAAGCCGCATTGCCAACCCAAGCACAAGCATACCGCAACTGCCGCTCAATCCGCCAAAGGCCCCGGCCAGTGGCAAAATAACCGCCGCCGGCGCAAAGCAGGCAGCCTTTGAGCCGATAATAAAACTACATTGTGCAAAAGCAGTTGCTTTGGCCAGGAGCTGCGCAATAATAGCAGCAAAAAAAGGATGCTTTCGTGATCGATCCATAGTTTTCCGTAAAACGTATTAAGGATTAATTGAGATTGCTTTTAAGGTTACTACGATTGCTCAATTTATCAACTCAATCTGAACTCAAATCGCACATCTGGAAACCGAGCACGAAGTAGATCGGCCGCTGCCCTGCTCAAACGAGTATTAGTTAAAACAACAAGCTCAAGATGCGCAAGCCCCATAAGCAATGCAGGATCCAGTTTCTCGAGAGGATTATTCTGCAGATCTATGCGCCGTATCAATGGAGTTTGACTAAAAAGCCCTGCCGGCAAGTGCGTCAAGCGATTGCTATCAAGATAAATTTCAGTGAGACTATTCAGGCCAAATAACGCTTGTGGATCAATAGTACTAATTTCATTTCTGGCAAGACTTAAAACAAACAAGTTACTTAAGCGGGCAAAAGCATGCGCAGGGACAGAACTGATTTTATTTTTTGTAAGACCAAGCACTCTAAGATGCCGAAGATTAGTAAAATCTTCCGGTACAATCGTAGTCAATAGATTACCATACACCTCAAAAAAATTGATATCGTTAGATCTCGGTAAGTTCTGCACTCCATCAAGACTCACCAACCATATTCCCCCAAGCTCCACATCAGTGACTGGGCCCTGATAATTACTATAAGTATGTGCTACAACATATGCAATTGCATTGTCCAAATAATCCTGAATAGAAAGATGATAATCTTGCGGGGAAAGTCCGGCTGGATAAGTATACTCATTCTCTGCTATCTGTCGCTCACCCAAAAATAGGTCCCTTCTTTTGCCGCGCTGAAATCTACCCCAAGAATACCCTTTCTGAGTTAGATCAAAGCTTTTCATGTTGTTCCGAAAGCGGATAAAATAATAGTTACGTGCAACTTCCAGCAACAGCGCTCTTTTCATCTCCGCAGTAAGAAAAGACACCTGCTTAAGTTGCTGATTAAATTGCTCATATGACATTGAATTTGTTGCAACTCTTTTTGCCAATGTATAGGCCACAAATTTTTTAAGCAGATCAAAATCTAAAAAGTCGGCCACCTTAAACAACTTGAATGCATCAGTTATCGGCACTTCTTTCTCTATATCTTCCATCAAGTGCGGCACTTGAAGACTATTGCCTGGATACACCCTATTCTGAACTATTTTCAGAATGCGTGTCACCTCATCAAGTGTCTGGTTAGAGATTTCAGGTATTTGAATTTCAGATGCCGCTGCTTCCTCAAAGACCCCGCCTCTTAAACTTTGAATGGTTCCCAAATAGGATAGTGCCTCTGCAGGGATAGGGAATCGCCCACCCTCAGCACTAATTAAATTAATCGACCCTTTTGGCAATGCCGGCGCCAGTTTGGCCTTTGGTTTCAGAACAATCGGTTTTTGTGGTGGTTCAAAAGTTTGAACCGAAATATTTGCTATACTCAAACATAAAAATAATACGATACTTTGAATCTTCATGAAAATCCCCTCGTTTTTACTACCCTCATTCTGAGGCACCCTAATGGTAATTTTACAATGAAGCAGCTCCCGACTACAAGAAATCGTTTATTTCCAAAATATTCCCCTATTCTGAGCCACTTTTCCACATATTTGAGAGATCCCCTTTCTGCCTTCTTACCCAATAGATATCATTTGTGATATCATCAGCTCTATAATACTCTAAAAACTTACACTAAAGGTCACTATGAGTAAGAAAGACATCAATTACTATCTCAATTTACCGTGGACCTATACCATTGAAACAACGCGAGAAACAGGCGAATTGATCTATATCGTGCATGTCAATGAGCTGCCCGGCATTGCCACAGACGCACCATCACTTGAAGAAGCAATGGATCTTATCAAAGAAGCAATGAAGGGCGCCTTTAAGCTTTATTTAAAACATGGCAATGAGATCCCTGAACCGGTTAATCCCAATAAGTTTAAAGGCAACATTGCATACAGAACCTCAAGCACACGCCATTTCAAACTATTCAAAGAAGCCCAAAAACATCATCAATCGCTCTCACAATTTATCGACCACTGTATTGATACTGCCTTGAGAAAATGAAGCGCCCTCTTTGTATTTAAAGTATTTCTTGATTTATGTTTTTTTTCCATTACTTTGAATACAAATATTATGAGGTTTTACGTGGGACAACGCTGTTTTAATTTTTTAAGTATCGTTTTCGCCTTGATCGCTCTTGAACTGGGCGGTAGCATGATGCTGGGGACCTGCCAGGAGGCATACTCGAGCGGACTATTTGGCCTGCTCTATGTCGTGGGCATTTCCTGCGGATTCTTGCTGCTGGGCTTCGGATTTGCTCAAAAAATGAATGCCCTGGGGGTAGAAAACACCATCGATCTTTTTGAACTCAAATATAATTCTCCCTTTATTCGTATCTGCGCCTCAATTCTCTCTATCATCACCGTTTGGGGACTATTGATTGGCCAGATTATTGCCGCAAAATCTCTTATTCACGCGCTGGGCAGCAGCAGCGAGACTATTTTTATCACGCTCATGATAGGCGTTATGATCTATGCAATCTGCGGCGGCTTGCGCGCAGCAGGCATCACCTATCAAGCGCAATTGGCCTATACGGTGATCGTGTTTGGCAGCATCTTTGCTTTCTGCTTGGCCAAGGAGCCTCCCTCGCTTCTCTATGATCTCTTTTTAAACCGCACGCTCTACACCCAAAGCAGTCTCTGCTTTTCTACCATTTTTGCCTCATTGGTGATGCCGGCACTTTATTACATCACCGATCAAGAGTTCGCGCAGCCACTCCTAAATATTGCCAACAGAACTATTGCCGCCACCTCGGCACTAGCTGCCAGCATTTTTATGCTGTTATTTTCTCTGGTACCCATCTATTTTGGTATCAAGGCCAAAGCGCTCGATCTGGTGATCCCTGATGGAGTGAGTCCTCTCATTCCCGTGCTCAAAGTTTTAACTAATGAGTGGGTGGTGGTACTTGCCGTCTGCGGCATGGCAGCGGCGCTGATTGCAATGATTGATTACTATTTATGGTCGATCAGTTTGAGTATTACTCATGAGATCGCCCTTGCGTGGAATCTTCCCAAGAATAAACCGGGTCTGGATAAATTGATGGTGTTTATGGTGGGCAGCATTGCGCTGATCGGCACCTACTGCACCAGCTCCAATGCAATTCAAGTGCTTTTGTATAGCTATGAACTGTATGATTGTTGCCTGATTGTGCCCCTGCTTATGAGCTATTTCCAGACCGATTTACGCCGCGGAGCAGCCATCGGCTCCATTCTTTTTGGCCTGGGCGGCTTTATTCTGTTTCAATGTATCGACATCAGCTTTTCGGCCCAAATTGGCGCGCTGGCGCTCTCATTTTGCGGATTTTACATCGGTGCATGGACAGAAAAATCACTTAAAAATCTTTTAGCCAAAAATTCTTCCCCTGCTTTTAATCAATAATTTTTTACGCATTTTCATAAAATATGCCTTCCATAAGCCTTTTTTGCCCATATAATTGTTTCAGTTTGAATTTTTAGGGGTAGCCGTGCTACACTTTGAACAGGAAGAAAGGCATTAGAAAATACCAAAAAGGATCTCCGGTGGGCACGGTATTCAAAAAAATAGCATATTTTAGCTGCTTGCTCAGCTGCTTTTTAGCAGCTAAATCACCCATTTTAGGGGATGCTCACTCTTTTTCTTTTTCGGCCGAAGGCGAAAATAAAAATGTCTGGGTAAATGTGTTTATTCACGGCATTATCAGTGTAAAACCTCTAGTTACCCTTTCCAATTTCCCCCGCTTTTTTAATGATAATTTTGAAGACTCGCCCTATGCGCTCACCATCAAAAATATCCGTAAGAACAGCTTTTTTTACCAAAATCAGACCATCCAAGCGCCGGGCCTCCAGCCCATCGACATCGATAACTGCCCAAAAGGGGCCGCGGCCTGCATTACCGCGCGTATTTTTGAAAAGACTGATAAGTTAAGCAACCCAGACACACGCAACCTGTTTTATACCTATGGATGGTCAGCCTTATTAAGCCGAGAGGCACGCCTTCATGATGCCTATCGCCTGTTTCTTGAATTAAATAGAGAAATGGACTATTTACGCGCTCAAGGATACAATCCCAAGCTCCGTCTGATCGGCTATAGCCATGGTGGCACCGTTGCGATCCTGTTAGCGCTTATTAAACGCCTGTATAATTTTACGCCTCATTTTAAGATGGATGAGCTTTATCTGATGGGGACCCCGATCCAAACCGATACTGATTACCTGATTACCGATCCCCTGTTTGGCAAAATTTATAACATATTTTCTCGCGGAGACCGCTTCCAGAAAATGGACTGCTTTTCCTCGGGGCAGTTTTTCTCGCAGCGGGTATTTAGTACCCATTGCGGCTTGCCGGAACTTCCTGAAAAATTGACGCAAATAGAGATAAAAATTACCCGCCCTGCCGCTCGCAGTAATTGTGGGTGTTGGTGGAATGGATGCTGGGGAAATTGTCCTTGCACTCCTTCTTACAAAAGAATGCGCAATGTATCCCCCGGGCACTCTGAGCTCTGGTTTTACGGATGGACCATGATGCACTATCGCAAAACCTTCCCACTCTATCCGTTACCCATCGCGGCAATCTTGCCTGCGGTAATCAATGCCGTAAAACCACTGGAGGCGAGCCATCTTCCGGGCAAGCCATTTGTGGTCACTATTGATATGGCAACTCATCAGATGAATATTCGCAACACCGCCTACTGCGATGATCATACCACCACCATCCCTTTCATAAGCGCCTCAACGCTCAATGCCTTTAAGCAAGAGGCGCTTTCCTATCGGCCCGATCCAAACGTGTATAATTGGGATACCTTCAACGCGCAGATTCATCGCGCCACGGTGAAGGCATATATTCAGCGGAGATTAAGACGATGCGGAAATTAATAGTATTTCGCCATCTTTTCTGCAAATTTTTGCTGAGCAAGCGCAGAGTGAATATGATTACATACTGTCCCTTGATCCTTGACAGTATAGGAAGGATATCCGCCATAAAGCCCCTGTGATCCATTATATCCTTGGCCAGCACACATCATTGGATAAAATCTCTCTATATAGGTATGCAGAAAATCACAAGCCTGATTACTATTCGATAGTTCTTTCTGCTCTGATGCAGTTAGGGCTTGCCATTCTTGCCATGAGATATCTCTATACCGCTTATCACGCATCATACACATTTCTATCTTTTCTTGTATCCAGTGCTTTTCTTCTTTTTTCTCACCGGCAAATGTCGTAGCAATTGTCGCCGTCATTACTGTAGCAAATAATAAACGTTTCATCTGTTTAATCCTTTAGATGTTATAAATATATGTTAAGCGTCCCCTCGATATGCCCTTTGGGCTACTCAGGGCGAACGGATTTCCGTTCATGGTGAGTGATCGCGAAGCGATCGTATCGAACCATTATTAAGAATATTCCATATTTTCAAAAGATCAACCATCGTCATCTGCTGCGCGCGTAGCTTCAAAATCCCGTCAGGGATTTTGAAAAGATCATAGTGCGTAGTAGCAAGATTATTTCGTAATGTTCGGCGTGGCTGTGAGAAGCAAAGTTTTATAAACTTCCAAAATTCTTCTTCCTGTGGAATAGGCACCAATTTTTTCTTGGGTTTAAAATATATTAAGCGCGAATAGACTTTGGGCGGCGGCAAAAATGCGCTCGGTGGAATTTTTTGGAGTAGCTTCCAATCAAAATAGTACTGGAAAAATAATGATGGCAGCCCATAGCCACGGCCGCCGGTTTTAACAATTTTTTGCGCCACCTCTTCTTGCACCATCACCACACCTTCGGCAAATAGCTCCCGGTTTTTTTGAAACAGATGCAAAATGGGAAAGGTAATCTGATACGGCAGATTTGCCAGTACCGTCCAAGGCTTATGCGGTGCCAGGCGCGAAAAATCAAGATCAAGAAAATTTTCTTCAAAAATGGTGAGCCGTTTATCTTTAATGCTATTTCTCACAAATCCGGCCCATTGTGGATCAATCTCAAAAATCCAGTATCGCGTAAATGGATGTTTCACAATTTCTTGTGTTAGAAATCCATCACCGCACCCGATTTCCAAAACACTACTTTGCGATGTTAATTCAACATGCTCAAGCATATGCTCAACCACGCGCTGGTCGCGTAAAAAATGCTGGCCGTATCTTTTTTTTATGGAAATGCCGTGGGACTGTGGGGACATATCACTCGCAGTATTTTTTGATCCTTCGATACGCCCTACGGGCTACTCAGGACGAACGGTGAAGGATCCGTTCGTGGTGAGTGATTGCGAAGCAATCGTATCGAACCATTTCCCGGCTTCCTTATTCATCCTGAGGAGCGCAAAGCGCGTCTCGAAGGGTTATTTCATCAATGCTTCTTTGAACAAATCTAAATCTTCTAAAACTTTGCCAACGCCTTTTACCACGCAAAAGAGTGGATCCTCAGCGACTGATACGGGCAAGCCGGTCACTCGCGAGAGCAAGCGATCAATACCGCGCAACAGCGAACCGCCACCGGCAAGCTTAATACCTTTATCCACCAAATCGGAAGAAAGTTCAGGCGGTGTATTTTCAAGGGCGACGCGCACCACATCCACAATGCTAGCAATCGTTTCAAGCAATGCTTCATTCACTTCTTGGCTGGTAAGTGTGATCGTTTTTGGCACACCGGTTACCAGATCGCGACCCTTTACTTCAACCGTGCGCAGTTCAACCAAAGCATCAAGCAACGCAGCGCCAATTTCGATTTTTATGCGCTCTGCCGTGCGCTCACCAATGAGCAGATTATATTTACGTTTTACGTATTGCACAATCGCGCGATCCATCTCATCGCCGCCGACACGCACTGATCGGCAAAAGACCACCGATTTAAGTGAGATCACCGCAACCTCAGTGGTGCCACCGCCAATATCCACAATCATGCTGCCGCATGGCTCTTGCACCGGCAAGCCTGCCCCGATGGCAGCCGCCATCGGCTCAATAATCGTGTGCACTTCGCCGCGTGCGCCCGCTTGCTTGGCAGAATCTTTCACCGCGCGCTCTTCCACTTGTGTGATGCCTGAAGGCACACCGATAATCATACGGGGCCGCACCAGCGTGCGCCGATCATTGTGCACCGCGCGGATAAAATAGCGGAGCATACTTTCAGTCAGTTCAAAGTTTGCAATCACCCCATCGCGAATGGGCCGAGATGCCACAATACTTTCAGGAGTTTTTCCCAACATCTCTTTGGCCCTCTTGCCGGCAGCAAGCACTTGCGTGGTGCCCGCCCTCACGGCAACCACTGAAGGCTCATTGAGCACAATGCCACGCCCGGGAACATACACCACGGTGTTGGCTGTTCCTAAATCGATGGCAAGATCGTTTGAAAATATACTAAAAATTCTTTTGGCAGGAAAAAACTTCAAGAGTGACATACAACAAATCCTTATTAAAAATTAAATTCCAATCCAAGCGCCACTTTATAGGAATGCACAAATCTCCGCCCTACTAATAGTGAATACGGGATGTCCCATGATACTCTTAAAATAGGTTTGTGACCACGGCACACTGCAACTTTGTCAAAATCATAAAAACCGCAGAGGGTAACATACTCCGAGCCCCATTCTGACTGCTTCTCAACCGGCACTAGATTTGAAGGCACCGTTTGGTCAACGCGCTCATCTTTCCAACTATCTTGATCATGATGCACCAGCGAATATTGCAATCGGATGCCCAAGCCTTCGCGGATTCCTTCCCATTCAGTGTAGGCCACAAATATTTGGGAAAGCCCCGGATTTATTTTCACCGGCCCGGAAAGCACGCCAAATATTTGCGGCTCACTCGATTGCGGCTCTTTTTGATCAGCCACCGGCGCACGCGCAACCGGCATACGCTCGGTAAATGTTTTTGCAAACCGTTTGCTTAATCGGACCAATAATCCAGCTTTCCAATCCTCTTTCACTTCACATTCAACATCAAGGCTGCCATAGACTCCCCAAAATCCATTACCCCCAAACGGCACCGAAGCTGGTTCACTCGGTTTTTGTTTTGCGCCAGTTGGCAGCAGCGCCCCCAAGCGTAATCCATACCGCAGGGACCGGAGCTTAAAGCTATAGCACCAGTGATCAAACCAGCGCAGATAAATTTCGGTGTCACCCAAGCCGCCTTGATGCACATGATTGCATGAGAGCCCCAGCATTTGCAGCGAGCTGCGCAGAATCTCATCCAATTCTGCCGCATCAATTTCTGAAAAATCGGATGCCACTTTTTGGCTCAACGTAAAATTGATATTCGAATTAGAACGCATGCCCAGGCCCAAGATACCAAATCCAAAATGATCGGTAATTGCCTGCTCCCAATACCAGGCAAATCCTTGCGACTGTAATTTGCCGCCTAATACATACGGCAACTCTTGATTGAGATACTGAGCCGGCAGCGGATTGCCATACCCGGCCAACTGCATCGAATAAGCAAGCTGCGCCAAATCAAAAGCGCCGCTCAATTCAAAAACACCAATGCCTCGCTCGAGCGCATCGGCTGCTCTGCTGGCAGTGGTAATATAAAAATCACCGGCCGCATGATCATCACGGCCATCAACCGTGATATACGGATACTGCATCAGCGGGAAGTAGCGGTTATCGTATACCATCGCATTGGCTAGCGAAACTGTAAGCAGCAGTGATACTATTCTTAAAATTTGTTTCGTAATGATACCGTCTCCAGTACTGTAAAAACTTTACCTATACTTTTAGCGAAGTATGAAGGAGAGAGTGGGATTCGAACCCACGATTCCATTCGCATGGAATAACCGCTTTCGAGGCGGCCGCTTTCGACCACTCAGCCATCTCTCCGCGAATAATCCTCTGATTGAGCTATAATAGTATAATTCTTTTATTTTTTTGCAAAAGAAGAGATTTTGCGAGCGGTAAACATTTTTTGCAAAAGAGGAGAATTTTTTGCTACACTGCTTCTGGCTCTTCCCATCATTTACCGTTACGGTCAAAAGGAGACCTATGTTTTGCAACCGCGTTCAAGCCATTATACTCGCAGCCGG
Organism: uncultured bacterium; assembly: GCA_963836585.1. Lineage (GTDB taxonomy): Bacteria > Babelota > Babeliae > Babelales > Vermiphilaceae > BTUB01. The sequence goes on along the minus strand of CAWIJV010000003.1, from coordinate 282,062 downwards.
GAAATCTACCCGATTTAACACCGGCCGCACTAAGTTATTAGAAAAAATCTGTGGTCAAGAGATGATTTTGTATACCACCCGTTTGCTGGAGCAGCTGAGTATTCCCATCACAGTGGTGGTCGGATACCAAAAGGATGCGATCCAACAAGTGATCAGCAATCATCACCACAATGCTATTAATTTTGTGGTGCAAGAAGAGCAGTTTGGCACCGGCCACGCGCTCATGTGTTCCGAGCCGATCTGGGATCGGGAGCATATTCTGATCATGAATGGCGATGTACCTTTGGTGACCACTGAGATTATTGAATCTCTCTATGAAAAACATATTCAAAGCCATGCAGAGATCAGTTTTGTTACCGCGCATAATGCCGATCCGGCTTCCGGTGGCTACGGGCGTGTGGTAAAAACTGAAAATTCTATTCGCATCGTGGAAGCGCGCGATTTTGATGGTGACACTAACGAGCATTGCTGCATCAATGCGGGTATTTATTTAGTGCGCAAACAGTTTGTACAACAATGCATCCAAACATTGCAGCTCCATGAATCGACGCGAGAATTTTATATTACTGATCTTATTAAAGCCGCCAGTGACCAACAAAAAGAGATCAAAACCTTTTCTGCTCCTTTTGATCGCGTACGCGGCATCAACACGCTGCAAGAGCTGTGGGCCGCCGAGCAGGTAAAACGGGCCGAGCTCATTAAATATTGGATGGAAAAAGGTGTTCATTTTTCCGTTGCGCACAATGTGCATCTTGATCTTAGTGTGATCATCGGCGCGGGCACCTATATCGGGTGCGGCGTGCATCTATTGGATGGCAGCACGGTGGGCAAAAATTGCCGCATTCAAGAATATGCTTCGGTTGAAAATGCGCACATCGGCGACAACTGCAACATCTTGCCCCATTCAATCATCAAAGATTCAAGTATCGGTGCCGGCGGCAGCATTGGCCCTTACGCGCATGTGCGAGAATATTCGCAAGTGGGTGAGCAAGTAACGCTCGGCAATTTTGTCGAAGTTAAAAAAACAACCATCGGCAAAGGCTCCATCGCGCGGCACATGGTCTATTTGGGAGATGCGGTTGTTGGCACCAATGTTACCATCGGCGCCGGCACGGTCACCTGCACCACCAATGGGCTTTCAAAACATCAAACAACCATCAAAGATAATGTGTTTATCGGCGCTCAAAATACTCTGGTGGCTCCCCTCACCATTGAGCGTGATGCGTATACGGCTGCCGGATCAGTAATCACTGAGAATGTGCCTGCTGAAGCGCTGGCCATGGGGCGCGCACGCCAAATTAATAAAGAAGGATACGCGCATCAATCGCATGATCCTAAGGCGCATGAGCCTTCTGCGCAACCTTCATCGATGCTCAACTCATTTTTGGGCGCGTTTAAGCAAAAACCACCAAGTAATCCGGCATGATTAAATTCATTCACACAGCCGACATACATTTTGGCATGGAGAATTACGGCCGCCTCGATCCCAAGACCGGCATCCACACCCGCTTGCTTGATTTTCAAAAAGCGCTCAACGCTTGCATTGATCATGCCATCGCGCACAATGTCGATTTTTTTATGTTTTCCGGCGATGCGTATAAAACTGCGCATCCGAGCCCGACGCAGCAAAAACTTTTTTTTAACTGCTTGATGCGGCTCTTCAAAGCAAACATTCCGGTGGTAATCGTGATTGGCAATCATGATAATCCGCTCTCATTTGGCAAAGCGCACAGCCTTGATATTTTCCAAGATCTTCCGCTGGAAGGATTTCATGTAATTGCAAAGCCGGCTATTGTGCCGCTCCATACTAAAAGTGGTCTTATTAATATTGTGGGAATTCCCTGGCCCATGCGCAACACTATCACCATGGGCAATACGCATTTGCATAAAACAAGCACGGAAATTACCGAATATATTTCCAAGGCAGTCTCTGAGCTTATTGCTGATTACGCGCGTAAACTTGATCCGGAAATACCGGCGATTTTGGCAGCACATTTAACGGTGAGCACCGGCATTTTTTCCGGTTCAGAAAAGCGAGCAATTTACGGCAACGATCCGATCTTTTCACCTTCCCAGTTGGCGATCGCTCCCTTTGATTATGTGGCGCTCGGGCACTTGCACCGCTACCAGAATTTAAATCCCAATGACTATCCGGCAATCGTCTACTCAGGATCCATCGAGCGTATCGATTTTGGTGAACGCAAAGAGGATAAAGGATTTTGTTTAGTGGAAATTAAATCCAAGGGGAATGCCACACATCAATTTATCAAGGGCCCGGCGCGGCCCTTTATTCAACTTGAGGTGTACTTGAAACCCGGCATCGATCAGACGCAGCAGATTCTGGATGAACTTGAAACTCACGACATTACTGACGCAGTAATAAAAATCATTTACCATATTCCCGAAGGCAAAAAGGATATGGTGGATATTAAAGCAATCGAGCGCGCCTGCCTGTGCGCAATGCATCTGGTTGGCATTATTCCGATACGCAAACCGGAAACCCGCGACCGCCGCGCTGCCATGAATGTCGAAATGGATCTGCCCACCTTGCTGGGCACCTATTTTCTGACCAAGCCGGAACTGAAAGATAAAAAGGATCAGCTGATTGAAAAAGCATTACAGCTGTATGAAGAAGCGCAAAAAGAAATAGTATCAGAATAGAAGAAGGATCTTATGAAATATTCTTTGTATTTTACCATAGCATTTTCTGTAGCCACATCGATAAGCATGGATCAACCTCTTACCCATACAAAACCATCCCTGATTAGGACATTGGATATTGCCGGCTCTGAGCAAGCATTTTATACTCCTGATGGCAATAATTTGATCATCAGGGCGCATAATGGCGCCGGAAATGAGATGACCATTTGTAATGCAATTCAAGAATATAAAAAGCGGTTCACTGTCTCACTTCCTCCCTACACTCGCATAGCAGATGCGAGTCCTGATAGCACGAATGTTATCACGCTCGATGTGCAAGAGCCTATCCTCCAGTGGAATATTCAAAGAGCATCGCATGCTGTTCTTTCGCAAAAGACAAAAGGCGCCACTAATGCGCGTTTCAATCGAGAGGGAAATTTATTGGCGTTTAGCAATGAGGAAGGTGCTTGTATATTGGATTTAGCCAGCAATACCGTGATAGCAAAGATGGAAATGTCATCGGCTAACACTGTGGTAGCCTGGAATCCGGCTAATAACGCACAAATTGCCGCGTCAAGTGAATCGCAAGATCCACATACCCAATGGTGGTTGTGGGATTGGCAAACGGGCGAAGAAAAACACTTGGCAGATTTGGCAACAGAACTCACGGCACCTATCGAGTTTAGTGATGATGGCAATCTATTGGTTGCCGGTGCGGCAGATCAATTTATTGTGTGCAATATCAAAACTGCTGCGCTTGCCTATTTTAATTTGCAGGGGAAAAAGGCCGGCACCCAGCCCTTGCCGATAGAAAGAAAAGAGATGCCCTATGCAATCAATTTTGTTCCCGGTCAAAGCCATGCTTTTTTCGCGGGCAGCAGTAGTAATGAAATTATTTATTGCGATCTTGATGATGATAGGAATTCTTTTACATTTAGACCTCAAGCAAATGAGCGTAAAACATTTATTAAGGCTATAGCAGTTCATCCCAATGGCAAAATTCTGACAGCCGGAAATGCTCAAGGCGGCGCTGATCCAAGTATGGTACAGTTGTGGGATATCTCGGCGCAAAAATAAAAACTAATATTAATTTGCTGCTACATGAATTTGATTCTGAGAAGCAGCCATTGCATTTTTGTCATTTATATCTTTTTGAGCAAGCTGCTGAGAATCTGTGGTAATTAGAGCCAAAGAAATTACAGTAACTGCCAAAATGCCACAGATTATGACACAAGCAGCAAGACCCTCACTTTGCATAATAGTATCGGCATTGTTTAGCCTTACTTTTAAATAATCATTGTCCGCTTGCAAGTCAGAAATAATTTTATTTGCCTGCGCAACTTTATCATCTTTAATCTCATCAGCGATTGCTTTCAAGCCGGTTGCAAAAACACTGCCCGCTGCTGCGCAGAGCGCCACTACCGCTTTTGATTGCAGCCCCAAAGCTGCTGCATGCACCGGCATGCCATTACCGATAGTGAGAATTGAAATAGCTAAAAATAGTTTTGATAGTTTCATGAGAAAAATTCCATTTAAGTATATTTAATAATTTGACCAAATAGTGCCATAGACATCGCCATTCAAATAGCCGCCTGTTTGTTGCGTTGCGGGAGCGGGTGCCGGCGCAGGAGCAATTTTTGGCGCTGGTTTTGATGCTGGAGCAGGCGCCGGTACATAGTAAACCGGTGCTGGTGCTACCGGATATGGCTGATAGACTATTGTTTGTTGAACGGTGTGATGATGAGTATGATGCTGAGCGTATGCATTATTAGAGGCATAATAATGCTGTGCTTGCACATCATTATATTCTTTGCACTGCTTTTTATATTCATGTGACTTTTCGATTTTTTCAATGCAATGCGCCAGTTCTTGGATATAAAAGATCACCAACATGCGATCATGCTCAATTTTATCATGATAGGGCACATCGCACTGCACCAATTTTTCAAAAATATTCTTTAGAATATACAGAAGATGATTTTTCCATCGTTCCAAAAAGCGATGCGCCGAAAGCATTGGATATTCTTTATACAGATCATCCCGATCATCTTCTGAATACCAGCTTTTTACTTTTGTGATATCATCAGCCGCGAGTGCCGCTTGGATGCTTCCATTTTTTTTGAACTTTTTTAACTGCGTGTGTGCATTATCAAAATGATATCGTGCATTGCGTTCGAAACTTTTTTCGTCGCTGTCCCAATACGCAAAGAAACCTCCGGCCAAAGCACCTAAGGCTCCCGCCGCTAATATCGGCTTGAGCTTAGTTAAATCGAAACCCAAGCATGCATAAGTTGAAACCGCAGCGGTTAAACCTACAATAAGACCACTGCCCATTATTTTAGTTTTCGAATCACTGCTCAGGGCATAGCCCGCAGGCTTTTGCGATGCAGATTTGGATAAAATTGGATTGATTATCAGTGCTGCCATTACTACCGTCCCCAGAAAGCGATTAATCATGAAAATGCTCCTAGAAGAGGTAAACTATAGCTTCTAGGATAGGCGGGTTAATGAAATTGTCAAAAATGACTATAATATCGCATTACAAATTTGATCCCTTTTGGCCGATCGCGCACGCGGGATTCAAAAAATAAGTTGCCGATAGCCACCGTTTCAAGATCTCCTGAAAAATCATACAAAAACCCACCTCCTAGGCCCAGCACCTGCTCCTTGGTATGGGGCACGCTCACCTCTAAGTATGAATCATTATGGATCTGCTCCAGGAAGTAGCCGGAAATGCCCAGATAAAAGCGGGGCCTCAGCGCATATTCTAAAGTAAAGTTGGCATGGACCGCATCTCCACATTGAAAATGAATGGCATGCTCAGCTGACACCCATAAATAATGGACGCGCCAGGAGAGTGAGAATGTCGGGGTAAAATACAAAGTGGCTGCCCAGTAGGGATTGATAAAAACGACTCCATTGCCGGAATTAATAAAGATATAGGGATTATATCTGCCGGTGGGAATAGATACGGTCAACTCAAAGCGATGGACATAGACCGGACGATCACCATGAAAAATAGGATCGGACTGGAGGTAGACGCCAAGAGCCAGGTCCCCAAACCCCGCCCCATTATCGGTCACCGTTATGAGGCCGGGAATATCAGGAAGCTCCAGATCATTGGGACTAATTTTAGAATAAAAACAGATGGGTAGAGTGGCATCCCACCCAATATTACCGATCCCTAGAATATTACGTGTGGAAAGATAGATTAATTCATAAGCAGTGAACCAGGATCTAAAATACGGGCAATCGGTGGTACACAGCGGCTGCCCGGTGCCATCAAAATATCTTTTGGCAGTATAATTTTCACTAAAGACCTGAAAATAATAGCCGGGGACTTGCCGCAAAGGGCCACCATCCAAAAAACTGGATGCACCCAGATTGATAAGAGGCATTTCATAGCAATGAGATTGACCGGCAACAAGTATGCCGGCAGAAAGCAGAATATATTTTTTCATTAAGTCAGACATCCTTTTTTATCTCGCCGCGCAAGATTTTACACATCCTGAGTAGCCCGTAGGGCGTATCGAAGGACCGTGGTTCGATACATCTGCGCTTCGCGCAGACACTCACCATGTGTGAATGAATCTAACCTATCAAAAAAAAGTAGGATATGAAATAACAGATTAATGAAGATAGTTTAAGAAGAGGCAGGAAGTTTAGCCTCTCGGCCTCTTATTAAAAAAAGAGGGAAGCAAAACACCTCCCTCTTTTAAAAAATTACTCAGCCCAGAAGCTGAATACTGATTTACGACGAGCAGCAACTTTACGTCTTGAAGACTTACGGCGGCTAGCTTTTTTGGTAGCGCGCTTTACTGCTCTTTTGGTCGTTCTTTTCTTCATAGTTATCTCCTTATGAAGCTATGGTTATTAATAACAAAAAATGCTTGTACGGAGCGCCCTCAAGGCACACCGCGAATCTAACCATCTTCATAGTATCAAATTGACAAATAGAAAATCAAGAGAAAGAAAGGCCTTAGATAAGGCAAATATTTTTTACAATAACTTTCTATGAGTAAGAAAAGAGCAAAAAACCCTTTATTTTAGGCTCTTTTTATCAATAAGAGCCACCAATTCTTGGGCCCCTTGGGTGATGTCATCATAGTTCAAAGAATGGGCTTTTTTAGCCACTTCCAGCAGATCTGAGCGGTGGATTTCATTAAAATCCCCCATCGGGAATTCATACCGGGCCCGGTTATTTTGCGGCCGGTCATGATGCACCCCTAAATACCAGTGGCCAAACGCTTCCCAGCTGTTGAGCTTGAGAAACTCTTCTTCAAGGGCAGCCGTCGGCTTTGCATGCTCGGCATCGGCGCGGCCCCGTTTGTCTGAAAATTTATGTTCATGAATCATCTGTTTGGCAAATTCCATTGCTTTTTTATTGAGCGTTACACGCATTACCTATTCCTTTTATATAATTGGTAAATCAAAAATAATAATCGAAGCAGCATCCATCAGATCTTTTTGAAATGTGGACATCAACTCAGTATATTTTGGGCGACGCAAAATGTTCACGATCTGCCCGTAGCACTCATCGAGTGTTTTTAATCGTTGCTCCCGCTTACGCACCATTCTAAACAGTTCAAAGCCGCTATACATTTCTTTGGGCGCAGAAATTTGGCCCTCGGCAAGCTGCATGATAAATTTTTTGTCTGCCGCCAGATCATCTTCATTCACCCATAATCCTTCATTCCAGCGCAATGCCTTTTGAGGATCTTTAGCACTCGCAAGCGTTTGCAACTGCTTGAGCTGATCTTCGCGAGACTGTGTTGCTGAAAATGGCACCACCACCTGCTCCACCAAATAAGCGGTCGGTTCATATTCAGGATTTTCTTCATAATAAGCTACCACTTCAGATTCAGGCACCACCAAATTCCCGGTTATTTTGTAACCAAGAAGGGAATTGACTGCATTAATCTGTGCAAACTCTTTGCGCGCCTCGGTGGGAGTAAACCCTGCAGCGATCACCATTACATCAAGTTCTTTTACGGTCTTACTATTATTTTGTGCGATCATCTCATACTGCTTTTCTGTCTCGTCAGGCGTCGGAAAAATTTTGTAACGCTTGGCTTCTTGAGTAAATGCTAAATTGGTAAGTGATTCTTGCAAATTATTAGGCGATCCATCCAGCCGCGGCCGCTTTAATTCTGAGCTCAAGATCAGATCAACTCCTTCCGATCCGCGGAATACCGCTTTTATCCCATCAGCAAACACGCGTTTGCCGGTGCTCACGCACATATTCGGAAGCATTAATAAAAATAATAATAAAAACATACCAACTCCAATAAAGAAGGGGAACCAAAATGATTCCCCTCAAAGTATATATCATATTGCGTAGCAATAAAACTATGCCGCTTTAGCAGCCGGCTTAGCAGGCCGCACATGCGCATTTTCTTGCGCCGGCGCTTCCGGCATCACCATTTCAAGCTGCTCCTCTTCTACTCGTTCAGGAGCATTTGCCACTTTTTTGCTAAAATATGCTTCATCAACCACCACGTTGTAATCCTTTTTGAGTTTTTCGATCTCTTTTTCAAGCGCTTGCTCCTGCTTTTGCGCATTCAAGCGTTGCTCAATAGAAGCTTTCACCTCATCAAACGGACGATATTTTACTTCTTCTTTGCCGGTGGCCGATACCACATAATAGCTGCCCCCTGCTTTGATGATTTCCGATGCTGGGAACTTCTTGAGCGCAAGAATGCCATCTTTGAGCGCTTGATCGATGCCAATGCTGGTGGCGTTGACCGTTTTGAAATCACGATACTTATCAGCTAAGCCGGCTTCTTTGGCAACTTTTTCTAGCGAGCCTTTGCCTTTTGCTTTTTCTAAGAGTGCTTTAGCATCAGCCTCTTTGGCAAAAGAGACTGCGCTTGCATTCACGCCGCCGCGGGACACAACCGCTTCCGGCATGCTTTCTTTATTTTTATTATAGAAGTCACGCGCATCAGCTTCGCTGGTGGCCACCGGATGTTTCATCTGGAAGAAGCGCGCATTTAAGAATTGAATGAGTTGATCCAAGCTTTCTTTGTATTCTTGAGTTTTATCAATACCATTATCGCTCACCCATGCCGACATTATTTTTTGGCTCACAATGCCATCAAACATTTTGCGCTCGATCCCTTCCATTTGCGCAAGCATCGCGCCATACGGATGTTTTTCGATAAAGTTTTTAAACTGCGCTTCAAACTCATTGACCGTCAAAAGTGGTTTGCCATTCAGAGTAGCAATCACCGCACTGCCATCATTTGCTGCTGTTGGCATTGACGAATTTCCTAATCCGAGCTTGCTCTTAAACCACTCACAGCCGGGCAAAAGCACCAGTGAGCTTACGAGTAACACAGAACTTATTTTAGTTGAAAAGTTCTTCATAGGCATATCCTTTTATACATAAAAATGAATTTGATTTTACCATAACGATTATCTAGATATACCCTAAATTCACGATCCCATCAAGGGTAGGGCTTGCTTTCATCCGCGGCTGTGCTTAGACTGAAGGCCAGGCAAACATACTTTCAAAAAATAAAAGGTATATAGTATGCGCACCATCTCTTTTTTTGCTTTGACATTGCTTGTTCCCACCCATTCACTGCATTCGATGCTCGCTCCGGCTGAGGAAAAATCATGGGGCTGGGAAGTTTTTCATATGCTTGATCAAATTATCGATCCCCTTTCTTATTTTACCGATGAAAAAGCACCCAAAGTATGCGAAGAGGTGATGCGGTTTAATCCTCGCCATGAAAGTCCACGCAGATTTACCGGTGATGCACAGTGCTTAGAAGATATCAAAAGTGCCTTTAGGCGAGCACGCGCTTTATTAACTTCTTTAGAAACAGAAAGTATGAAAACGCACGACAGCAAGACTGAGCTTTTGCGCAATGCTGAAGAACGGCAAAGAGGTTATTATTCAGGAAGCATAAAAGCAGTAGTTCTTGGCTTTATAGAAAAAGCAACGAGAAAAGCGCAAGAAGATGCAAACACCCTCAGAAAGCAAAGCAAAAGAAATCTAGAAAAATCCTCCAACGCTTCTCCTGAACTGTACCGCGAAGAATTTCCAAACGAAGATCGGTTTCCCACCTATGATACGGTGGTGAATGTGGTACTCAATTCCCATCCGAGTATACCTACCAAAATGATGAATATAATACGCAAGACATGGTATGATCCTTTAAAATATTTCACCGATGAAAAATCACAGATTGTGTGCCAAGCAATTCTTCATTTTAATCCAATGCATCCCTATCATACTGCGCAATGGGAATTTAATAATACGCTCGAATTCCATAAAACATTAGTGCACCAAGTATTTGAACGCCAATATCGCTTACTCAACACTATTGAATATGCGGTCTGCAACAAAAGATTGGATATTTTGGTAAGCCTGAATCCGGAAAATCCTGATAATCAAATTGTGATGCAAAATATCAGCGCTATCTATCCAGCAATTGCAAGGGCAGTAATCGCCGGATGCATCGCGGAGGCAGAACGAATTAAAGAAGCTGAAGCACGCATTAGGCACCTCAAAGAACAAGAACAAAGAGAACGCGAAGCACAACTTACCGCACTCACCGCTGCTCGCGAGGCGGTGGGAAATCAGCTCTCACATCACACCAGTAAAATTCCCGCTGACAAATCCCCCATAGCAGGCAGACTGTATCACTTGGCATCAACATATTTGAAAGATTCAACAGTGAGCACTGCTAAACTTACAGAACTTGCGAAACAGTTGAATGACATGCAAGTGGATTTCGATATCATTATTCGCGCTTCCCAATTACCTGCACCACCAGTTCCACCCAAACCTAGCAAGACTCCTTCACCTACTGCATCAGTTGCGGAAACGCTGGCACTTCCAGCAACTCCGCCGCAAATTGTTGGTGCTCTTCCTGCACCGCCAATTGTTGATTCTACGAATGAAGAAGAGACACACTAAACATCCCTCGATATGCACTTTCAGTGCTACTCGGGACGAACGGATTCTTCCGTTCGTGGTGAGTGGCGCCGAAGGCGCTGTATCGAACCACACTACACCACTCGGCATGCCACAATTGCCGTGATTGATGCCGGTTGCAGCGGCATGAGTGTCTTTGCAACTTGTGCCAATGTAGAGCCGGTGGTCATCAGATCATCAACAATCACCAGATGTTTGTTGTGGTATAATGCGGCATCAATTTTTTTGAGAGCGAATGCCTGCTTTACGTTACTAAACCGCTGATCATGCGTTACTGATGATTGGAAGGGAGTATTGCGTGTTCTGGTCACCAGTGGCGCCACGGTAGTCTGGCCATACGCTGCCAATGTCTTGGCAATTTCCTCTGCTTGATTATAGCCACGCTTTGCCGCACGGAGCCAATGCAAAGGAACCGGTATTAAATAATCACACGGGATATGTTTAAAATATGAATATTCCCAGATAATCTGCCCCAGCTGCTGGCCGGCAATAATATCGCCCCACGATTTGGCAATGATCAGACTTTTTATGGGCTCTTGATATTCGCAGGCAGCCATCACCATCATGCTTTTTGACGCAGTCAGCGGAATTTGCACCGATACCACCGGTTTAATATTTTCGGTGCATGGCGTACAAAAAATCATACGCTTTGGGAGCAATGCTTTGCAAAAAGCGCAAAACGGTGGCGCGATGAAATTATCCATCATCACGTGGTAACTTTTTGAAATTAGCGGCGCTAAATAATTACGAAACATCACTCGCTCTCCGCTCACCCTGAGCTCGTCGAAGGGTCCGAGAATTTTGGTAAATAATCCCACACGAGTAACCCAAGGCCGAGCAAAATAGCCGCATCGGCGATATTAAATGCCGGCCAGCTCCACGAGCCAAACCATACCACAATAAAATCGATCACGCCGCCATAGAGCAAACGATCCGCGCAATTAGAAATTGACCCAACAAGCACGAGCAGATAGCCCACTATTGGTTTACCTTCGTGATATATTTTGACAGTGATTCGCATTAAAAAAGCAATTATCAGTATGATGAAAATAGTGAGCACCACAAAAGAAAATACTGAGCCATTATTAAACAGTCCCCAGTTGATGCCGCGATTAAACACCAGCGCAAATGAAAGCCACCGATTTATTACCAGTTCACTGCTCAATCCAAGCGCCCAGAATTTAGTGATGCGATCGATTACAAAAATTCCAAGACCAAGAAACAGTGGCAAAAATAATTTTTTGTTCATCGCATTGTTCATCGGACTGTGCCGCCCTGCTTAGTAAGATACTGGCTCACTGTGCTCATAATCTGATCGGCAGTTGCGCTTGCCATTGTTGCACGCACATCTTGCAACACAAGCCGCAGCGTTACCGATTTTTGATCCTGCCATTCCGGTTTTTGGAAAAAGTCTACCAAACTCACCTGCGTAATATGCCCGTCAAGCTGCGCCACCTCTTTTTGAAGCGATGCAGCAGTAATGCCCACCGGAATTAAGAAGCTGATATCCCGCGTGATCGATGGATATTTTGAAGGTGCCGTATAACGCACTTGAGGTGAGCGCACGGTGGTCAAAAAATTCCCATCAATTTCAAAAATAAAGGCGGTGCCCAAAGCAATCTTTTGATATAAGCTGGCATTTGCCATCCCGGCAACTCCTACCGATTTCCCTTGATAGATGAGCTGAGCCGTTTCATGCGGTATATACCACGGCGCCACCAAAGCCGCCCTTCGACTAAGCTCAGGATTTTCAAGCTTTACCCACTCAACAGAAATTCCCAGCGCATGGAAGAGACTATTAATTCTATTTTTACCTTCATAAAAATCGATCGGTTTTTTGTGATGCGCAAAAATGCCGGCGAGTGAAGCGTGTTCACTTTGGGCAGTTCCTGCGGGCCAAATTTTGGCATATTCAAAAAAATTATTGCACTCAAATTCTTGCGCATGCGTGTGCACCATCTTGAGGATGTTTGGCACCAATGAGGTGGCCAGCCGCTGCCAATTTTCTGAAACTGCTTCTTGCACCTTGAGCGTTGGCCCCGGCTGCCATCCAAGCGTATTTAAAAATGATTCATCAAAAAATGCGTAGGTATACAGTTCGCGCATATCAAAGCCAAATGCGAGCAGCTGCTTTATTTTGCGCAAGCGCATTATCGCGGCAATATCAAACGGCTTGGTTTGCCGGCTTGGCAATTGTTCAGCAATCGCATCATAGCCGTAAAATCTGCCAATCTCTTCCACAATATCCTGCTTTATCGCGATATCCTTTGTGGCTCTGAACGAAGGAATAGTGATGGTATAGCTGCCATTTTTTTCTGCAACACCAAATTCAAGTTTTTGTAATGTCTTTTTTATGAATGCCGGCGCAATGGTGATGCCCAGGAGTTTCTCGATGTAAGCGTGGGAGATTTCTAGAGGACGGGAGAGTGGCGAATATCCGTTCGCCGTGCGAAAGTCCGGCGTAGCTTCTAGCGAAGACGGATAAACAATTCCCGCATCATCCAGCAACTTTAAAAACCGCTCTAACCCGACACTATTTTGCGCAAGATCAAGATTTTTTTCAAACCGCGCCGATGATTCGCTCCGTTTTTTTATCCGTGCTGATGTTTTGCGGATAGCAGCCGGATCAAAATTGGCCGATTCGACAAAAATAGATTTCGTTTTGCAGGTGACGCCTGAATCTTTGCCGCCCATGATGCCCGCCAGCGCAATCGGTTTTTTGCCATCGGTAATCACACAATCTTGATCAGTCAGCTCGACATTTTGCCCATCCAAGAGGGTAATAGTTTCTTTATTCTTTGCATTGCGCACCACAATGGTATGCGCTGCAAGCGCATCAACGTCAAATGCATGCAGCGGTTGGCTCAAATCGAGCATTACATAATTGGTGGCATCTACAATCGCATTGATCGGGCGACTATCAACGCGCGCCAAGCGCGCAGCCATCCAGAGATTGGCCCGATGCTCCCCTACTTGGGGAAAATAAAGCCCGGCAAAGCGGCGGCACACGGCAGGATTTTCTACGGTTACCGAGAAATCAGATTTTTTTGCGACATCTTTTGCGATCAATAGATGATCAAGAGCCCTGAAGGGCAGATCAAGCAAGGCGGCAACTTCACGCGCCACGCCGCGATGGCCCCACATATCCGGCCGATGATTAATCGATTTATTATCAAGATGCAGAATATAATCTTCAGCTTCAATCTGCTTTTTCCAGCCACCGGCCATTTGTGATGCTTCGCATGTAAATGGCGGGAGTAGTGTATCTTTTTCCGAGCCAAGATCTTTCATGGTGGCCCAGCGATAGAGATCGCCCTCTCGAGCAATAAGATACGAAGAATCATCCTTTGATATCTCCCGAATAGGGAGATCAATCGTCTGCTTCCACTCGGGGGCATGAACCGTCACTGTTTGCCCTGAAACTTTTTGAACTGTGGCAAGTGCAAGATTTCTAACATCGATCGAAACTTTCTCAAAACCTTCGATTTCAGCAACCGTTTTATTAAATCGATTGACCAATGCCGCAACATCAATTTTTTGCCAATCAGCATCGATATGATCAAAAAGCCAGGCTAATGAAAGCTTCATAGTAAAAGCACCTATGGTTTTGAGAAAAAGAAATTGAATCTATCCAGTAGATTACGGCAAAATCTCAAGAGCTGCAAATCGGTCTGATTTTGGAACTACCTGCAATGAGAAATGAGAATTATGAATGCATGTTTCATCTAATTCTAGGATGAATAGATATTGATCAGTACCATTGAATGCCACGGGCATATCTTGATGAGCAACTCTCACCGCCAATGCCGGCTGTTGGGTTTTGGCCCATGAAAAGCCGCTGCGGTGTTTTGCCAAGGCGATTATTAACGCATTACTAACCGGCTCTCCGGTTTGAGAACAACGCTTAATGCTCAGCATCAGATGCTGCTGCAGGCCCAGATCAAGTGGAATTGATGCGGTCTCATGAAAATCAATTTCTCGAAAGCACGCATTTTTGAGCACCTTCCGACCATTATTGAAAAGAGCATATTCCAAAAGATATTTTGCTTCATGATTATTGACAATATTCAATGGTATCTGCTGCGCCTCAATCTGACTTGCATGCTCCGAATTTTCTTGAGGAGCTTCCATGGCCACTGCGGTAGAAAAAAATAGTATAAAAATCTGTGCGTATTTCATAGTAAATTGCCCATAATTTTGGTGAAAATAAGCTGAATTCACCAATATATTACGGTAAAATCTCAAGAGGTGCAAACATGGTTTTTTTTAATCTTTTGCCAAAAGATTACTGATCATCGCATATAACTGCGCAATTTTCTCATCTTGCGTACTATTATGCGCCTCAAGTTCTTGAATCTGTTTGAGTAGCAACGGAATCAGCGCCATATAGTTCACTGAGTAAATCTCGCCCGCTTCATCGCGCACCACAATTTCTGGATAAATTTCATTTACCTCTTCAGCGATCAATCCGTACTGCTTACTATTGCTCGCATCGCCTTTGTAACTGAAGGTGACCGGGCGCAGCTTAAGCATTTTCTCTTGCTGCGAGTTCATGTCGACAATGTCTTTTTTGTAGCGAAGCGATGATGGCACGGTGCCTAATTGGCCATTAGTACTCACATATACCGGCAACGCTGATCCGGTATTATTACCGGTAACACCAAAAATACCCGCAATGAAACAGGAATTTTGAGCGCCGGTATTACCAATGCGAATCACTCCTTGGTCGCCTGCAACACCGAGATTGAATATATCAATATTATTACGTTCACCAGCAATTAAATTAGAGCCGGCGCCACTAGGCCCGATGGCCAAATTGTTAGAACCGGTCACAAGACTCACTAACGCGTTGGAACCTATGGCAACATTATTAATGCCGACAGAATTAACGAGAGATCTATTACCAATTGCCACATTTGAAGTAGCGCCCGTACTATTAATCATAGCATTTTGCCCAATTGCTATGTTGGCACTTGCATTAGCGGCCTGTTGCATAGCGCTTTGACCAATTGCCACGTTACTGGCCGCAGCTTGCGCATTATTGAGACTATTTTGACCTAATGCAATATTATTACTTGCGCCGCTACTATTGCCCATTGCTTCCTCTCCAATAGCTATATTTTGATTTGAGCTATTGCTAGTAAATAAAGCAAATTGTCCTAATGCTATATTATTACCTGAATTAATAGCATTTTGCATCGCGGGTTGACCAATTGCAATATTATTGCTGCATCCTGTATTATTTAACATTGTATTTCTACCAATCGCGACATTACTACTTGCACCGGAGCTGTTTTGCATAGCATTATTACCAACCGCAACATTATTCGCACCGGAATAGCTATTTTGAAGCGCAAGCGCTCCCACTGCGGTATTAAAACTTCCCATTGATTCATTTTGTAACGTTTCATACCCAAGAGCAGTATTATAGCTTGTTGTGTTGCTACCAAGAGAACTGTACCCTACGGCAACATTATTAGACCCAGTGGTATTAAAGAAGAGTGAAAATTGACCAACCCCAACATTGTTATTGCCTATGGTATTATCAAAAAGACTATTACTACCGACAGCAACGTTTGAACCGCCTGATGTATCGCTTTTTAGAGCCGCATGTCCAACAGCAGTATTATAACTGGCACCTGTTGCACTAAACAAAGTATCTGAACCCACTGCCACATTTTTATTTCCATTAATATTTCCAAAAAGAGCCGGGGCACCAATAGCAATATTATCAGAGCCAGTAGTTTGATTTTCGCCCGCTTCATAACCTATTGCCACATTGTGATTACCTATAGTGTTATAAATTAATGCCTGGTATCCTACCGCAGTATTATATTGCCCTACAGTATTATACAACAAGCTGCTTGCCCCTACTGCGGTATTACGAGAAGATGTTGTGTTAGATAAAGCACGATCACCAACAGCAGTGTTATTTCCTCCTGTGACATTAAGATGCAATGCTATATTCCCTATTGCAGTGTTAGACGTACCCGATGTATTTGAAAACATAGCTTGATAACCGAGTGCCGTAATTTGATTTGCAGTATTGGATCTTGCTGCCTCGTAGCCAATAGCAACCGTTCCTTGGGTACTGACAGCAAATTCGCTCGCACCAGCTCCAATTGCTACGTTTTGAGAACCGTTAATGAGACTCGTTAATGCCCCACTTATAGCGGTATTATAAGATCCGCTTAGATTAGCTGAAAGGGCATTATACCCTAAGGCTACGTTAAAATTTCCTATGGTATTTGCTTGTAACGCTATATCTCCCAAAGCGGCATTACCAACCCCAGTGGTATTGGCATTCAATGATTTGCAGCCTACCGCAGTATTAAGTTTTCCCGTTGTGTTATGTTGCAGTGCGTTTTCCCCGAGCGCTGTATTGCTCGTTCCATTACTTACTGCATTCGTATTATCACCCACTGAGAGATTACAATTTGCAGAACTGCTCGAGCCAGTAGTATTAAAATTTGCAGCGGTAATATTCCCGCAGACATTCAAGTTGCCACCGATACCTACGCCGCCGCTCACGGTGAGTGCACCATTGGTGCAACTGGTGCTTTGAGTAGTATTGCTGACACTCACTGGGCCGGTGACAGTTAAATTATTTACCGTGAAGTTATTTGCACTTAAATTGTTAAAGCTACCGGTGCCACCGGTAAGTACATTGACTGTTTCTGTATTAAGCGTACTGCTACCGGTCACGGTGAGATTATTCACTGTCAAGTTATTGAAACTACCGGTACCGCCAGTGAGCACATTAACCGTTTCGGTATTAAGAGTGCTACTCCCGGTCACGGTGAGATTATTAATAATAGCATTGTTATTCACTACCAGATTGTTCATGGTACCTGTGCCATTCACCGTAAAATTATTAAAGCTGACATTCCCGCCCGTGAAATTTACATTGCCAAAAGTTCCGGTACCAGCGACGGTAAGATTTCCATTGATATTTGAGTTTCCACCTATATCTTGATTGCCACAAACATAGAGATTGCCCAGTACCCCCTCATCACCAAGGACTTCCAGCTTTAAACCTGGCCCGGTACACGGAACACTTCTTAATCCTTCCCCGCTTAGTAATCCGCCATCGCGCGCACCACCGATAGTCGCTTGCCCGCACACATTCAAGCTTCCCTCGATTCCCACATCACCAACAACCACCAATGCACCATCACCGCAAGAGCCATTGCCGGTTGCTGTGGAAGTAATAAAGACCTGATTATTAAAGGTACCGATTCCACAAACATTCAAAGCGCCGCCAATGCCCACACCGCCATTAGGCACTGCCAAGGCACCATTAGTGCAGTTGGTGCTTGGGGTGGCATTCAAAATTATCAAGGGCCCGGTTTGGCTGATACCACCCGTTGCCGTGATTGATCCGCAGACATTCAGGTTACCTGCAATGCCGACACCACCGGCAACTATGAGTGCGCCCTCATCACACGCAAAGCTTTGGGTGGTGTCAGTAATTATAACCGGCCCATTAAATGTGCCGGTTCCATTTACAATTAAGTTATCTACGGTTGCACTGCCGGTGACATTGATATTATTAAATATTCCCGTGCCGGCAACAATGGTGCCATTGACGCACACATTGCAAAATTGTGCTGAATTAGTAGGGCACGCGCCAAAGAGAGGCGCAGCAACCAGTAAAGATAAAAGTAAAAACTTCTTCGTCATCATAAAAAGGCTCCTTTTAAAAAATTATTATTTTAAGATGGCACATTAATCGATGCTACTAATTCTTTAGCTCTTTAATTTCTTTACTATAGATTTCATTCTGCTGTGCTAATTGCGCTTCTAAATTATCATAGCGCGTATCTTTCGCCTGATTATGCGTCATCTTGTTCCTGAATCTGCTTGAGCAGCAACGGAATCAGCGCCATATAATTCACTGAATAAATCTCGCCCGCTTCATCCCGCACCACAATTTCTGGGTAAACTTCATTTACCTCTTCGGCGATTAATCCAAACTGTTTATGATGCTGCGCATCATTTTTATAATGAAAACTTACGGGACGAAGTTTCAACATCTGGTCATGCTGCGAATCTAAATCGGTAATGTCTTTTTTGTAGCGAGCAGATGATGATGTGGTTCCCAATTGACCGGAAGAGTCAATAAGCACTGCGATTGCATTAACATTATTAGTAGTCACGCCACGAATGCCAGAAATCACACAACCTGTTTGGCTACCGGCAGTACCAATGCGAATCCATCCTTGATCGCTAAGAATGCCGGCATTACCAATATCAATATTGTTACTTTCACCACTGGTGAAACTAAGACCTGCATTTTTACCGATGACAATGTTAGTTGAACCGGTAAGGTTATTTTGTAAGCGCATTCATACCAATGGCAACATTGTTAATGCCCGTGCAATTTTTCAACGATTGAAAACCAATTGCCACATTATATGCAGCGCCAGTACTGAATTGCATAGCGCTTTGACCAATTACCACATTATTGAGTAGCGCTTGAACCGTTATTAAGACTATTTTGACCGAGAGCAATATTATTGCTTGCGCCGCTACTATTGCCCATTGCTTCCTCTCCAATGGCTATATTTTGATTTGAGTTATTGCTGGTAAATAAAGCAAATTCACCTAAAGCTATATTGTTACTGGAATTAGCACTTGCCTCCATAGCGGTCCCCATCGCTATATTGTTACTGCAACCCGTATTGTTTATCATCGCCCCAGACCCAATTGCTATATTACTACTCGATCCTGATGAATTTTGCATTGCAGTATTACCAATTGCTATATTAGTAGCTGAGCCGAGAGCATTTTTCATTGCATTAAGACCAATAGCCACATTAGTACTAGAACCGGTAGCAGCAGACATTACTCCATTACCAATTGCCACATTATTAGTACCGCTCGCATTTTGCATTGCAGTATTACCAATTGCCACATTGGTAGTTGAATTGACGGCATTTTCCATTGCATCAACTCCAATAGCCACATTAGTACTTGAACCGATAGCAGCAAACATTGCTGCATTACCAATGGCCACGTTATTAGTGCCACTCGCATTTTGCATAGCTTGTACGCCAATAGCCACATTAGTAGCTGAGCTGATAGCATTTTCCATTGCCAACTCTCCAATAGCCACATTAGTACTTGATCCAGCAGCAGCAGCCATTGCCGCATTACCAAGGGCCACGTTATTAGTGCCACTCGCATTTTGCATTGCAGTATTACCAATTGCCACATTGGTACTTGAGCTGACAGCATTTTGCATTGCGAGACTCCCAATTGCCACATTGGTAGTTGAATTGACGGCATTTTCCATTGCATCAACTCCAATAGCCACATTAGTACTTGAACCGATAGCAGCAAACATTGCTGCATTACCAATGGCCACGTTATTAGTGCCACTCGCATTTTGCATAGCTTGTACGCCAATAGCCACATTAGTAGCTGAGCTGATAGCATTTTCCATTGCCAACTCTCCAATAGCCACATTAGTACTTGAACCGATAGCAGCAAACATTGCTGCATTACCAATGGCCACGTTATTAATGCCACTCGAATTTCGCATTGCAGTATTACCAATTGCCACATTGGTATTTGAGCTGACAGCATTTTGCATTGCGAGACTCCCAATTGCCACATTGGTAGTTGAATTGATAGAATTTTGCATGGCCCGAAAGCCCATCGCAACATTAAGATATCCCGTGACATTATTTTGCAATGCTTGATAGCCAACACCCACATTTCCTGTACCAAAAGTAGTATATTGCAAGGCTTGATATCCCAAAGCACTATTTTGAAGCCCTGTTGTATTCATATTTAATGATGAACACCCCACCGCTGTATTATATGATCCAGAATTAACCGATAGCGCATTTTCACCGAGTGCAGTAACACCCGTCACACCAACAGCATTCACATTGTTGGTATTATCACCTACTGAAAGATTGCATTGTGCTAAGTTACTTGCACCGGTCAGGTTAAAGTTTGCGGCATTAATATTTCCGCAGACATTCAAGTTGCCACCAATACCAACGCCACCACTCACGGTGAACGCGCCGTTGGTGCAGCCGGTGCTTTGAAGTGTCGAGCGATTGGCAATGGTGCCGGTCGCACTGATTACGGCCAATTGGCCATTGGGGGTCACAATCACCGGTTGATGATTGCCCAAGACCGGTGTGCCAAAGACGCCGGCCAAGTAGGCTGATGTTTGGGTATTTTGCGTGCCCATGCGAATGGTGTTTGATTCGCCGACTAGACCAGTATTGCCAATATAGATATCATTGCTTTCGCCAAAGGCGGTCAACTGAGTGCCAGCATTATTGCCGATCGCAATATTATTTGAACCGGTCTGATTGTTGCGCAAAGCACTGCATCCCACCGCAGTATTATATGAGCCGGCATTATGTTGCAATGCATTTTCACCGAGCGCCGTCACACCGGTCACGCCGACCGCATTTACATTATTAGTGTTATCGCCCACCGAAAGATTGCAGTTGGTTGAGTTGCTTGCGCCGGTGGTATTAAAGTTGGCAGCTTTTATATTGCCACAGACATTTAGATTACCACCAATGCCCACGCCGCCACTCACGGTGAGTGCGCCGTTTGTGCAGGTGGTGCTTTGCGTAGTGTTGCTGATGCTCACCGGGCCAGTGACAATAAGATTATTGATATCAAGTGTGTTAAATGTTCCGGTTCCGGCAACGGTGAGATTACCGCCAACTTCTTCATTGCCACAGACATACAAATTATCCAAGATTCCCACATTGCCCAGCGCTTCCAGCACCAGCGCATTTCTTGGCCCCGTACAGGGGATGCTTCGAGACAGGCTCCAGCCTTCCTCAGCATGAAGAGGAATATTCCTTGCACCGCCGGCCGTGATTACTTGGCACACATTCATACTCCCCTCAACGCCCACATCACCGAAGACTACCAGTGCGCCTTCAGAGCATGAAGATCCGGTAGCGGTGGAAGTAATAATTACGGGACTGCCAAACATGCCGGTACCGCAGACATTTAAATTCCCGCCAATGCCCACACCGCCATTGGGCACAGCGATTGCACCATTACTGCAGTTGGTGCTTTGAGTATGATCCAGAATTATGAGCGGACCAGTGAAACTGATGCCGCCCGTTGCGGTGATTGCACCACAGACATTGAGATTCCCCATAATGCCGACACCACCTTCAACAATGAGCGCGCCCTCATCACACGCAAAGCTGTTGGTGGTGTCAGTAATTGTTACCGGGCCTTCAAATATGCTGGCTCCGGTTACCGTTAAATTATTAAATATGCCGGTGTTGGCGATGATAATGCCATTCACGCAGACGTTGCAAAATTGTGCTGAATTTGCTGGGCACGATGCATTTAAGAATATTACCAAAAAGGAAGACTAAAAATAAGAATTGTGTGTGTGAGTGTGTGTGTGTGTGTGTGTGTGTAACAACTATAGGCTTTTTTGATAGTTGCCGCTTAATTTCTTGCATGGAGCCATCATAACTGCTACCCTTTTTTAGATTGATTAGAAAAATTACTCCCACCACACTACCAACTTTTGTAAACGTATGTCAAATTCTGAAAAAATTGTCTATGGATTGCTGATGGGCCGCGGCGGGATATCCGGCCGGGCAAGCGTTGATCTGAGCTTGCTCAGCATCATAATTTTGGAATCCCTTAATTTTTTGCCGGCCAAGACAAATGCGAGCACACCATTTGAACCATGAGGGGCAGAGATTGTCAAACTTTCTGTATCTCTGCACGGCTTAATCAGATGCAGCTTAAGCTTGTTAGTTGTTTCGTCCCAGTGAAACATAATTTTAAAATACTGCTTCATCAACCTGCTATTGACGGCAATCTGCCCAAAAGTACCACGATACAGTCTGATGCTCGGCCCCCCTTGGGGCAAAATGCTCGCATCTTCCGTGCAAATTTCTGCCCCACCAGCCAATGATCGTTTATCACTGGTGAGGAAAAAGCAGTCGTTGGCATTATTAAAAATGTAGATTCTCATGGACAGCCGGGGAGCCTCTTCCATTGCAGATAGGCTGCATGGTAGAATTAGAAAAAGTGTGAGCAGGTATTTGATCATCTTGATTTCTCCAAGACTCCGTTCGCTTCGAGTGAGGGCGTTAGCCCGAATCGAGAAGTCTTATAACTTGTTGATTCTTACAGTCTAAAAAATCTCTCGACTCACCCTACGGGTTCGCTCGAGACGAACGGGTTGAAGAGATCATCTTCATATTGTATTTCCACGCTTTTTACCGTATATTTAAACCAATTCCTCATACCCTATAGGTTATAGCCCATGCAGCAATTTCTTTCCATACAAAATGTGAGTAAAACATACACCGACCGGAATCGGATAATCCATGCTCTGGATAAAGTGAGCCTGAATATCCATGCCGGAGAGATTTTTGCGCTGCTGGGGGTTAATGGCGCGGGTAAAACCACGCTTTCTTCTATCATCGCCACCTTGCATCCTCCCTCAAGCGGACAAATATTTTTTAAAGGCAGATCAATTTATGAACATCTGATGGCATATCGGCGCGTGCTCGGATTTTGCCCGCAAAAGCAAAATCTTGATATGTTTTTAACCGTGAAAGAAAATCTTATCTTTGCCGGCCGCTATTATCTGTTACCTGAGGCCACTATAGCGCAACGAGTTGAACAGCTCATGGAACAGCTGAATCTCACGCGCTATGCCGATTTTGAAATTGAACAGCTTTCGGGCGGCACCAAGCAGCGAGTATTAATCGCGCGCGCTTTGATGCACAATCCTGAGCTGGTGCTCCTCGATGAGCCGACCGTTGGATTGGATCCTGATATCCGGCGCAGACTCTGGACCATCATCAAAGGATTAAAGACACAGGGAATTACCGTTATTCTCACCACTCACTATCTGGATGAAGCGGAACATCTTGCCGATCGCGTTTGCATTCTTAATAAAGGAAAAGTGCTGCTCACCGAATCGCTCAAAGAGCTCAAAGAACGGCACAAAATGGCCTCACTGGAAGATATCTTTTTGGAGCTCACCAAAGAGGCACGTGATGAAGAGTAGTCTTGCCAATCAACTGCGCACCTTCTGGGTGCTCATGCAGCGTGACATCCGTTTTATTCTGGCAAGTTTGCCGGGCCGCCTTTTAAATAGTGCGGTGATTGTGGCTATGCAGACGCTGGTGATCGGGCAGTTTTTGCCTCTTTTGGGAATGCCTCCTGATTTAATTGGGCCCTTGTTTGTGGGCATGATTACCCAAATTGTTTTTGCTTCAGCCTATGGCATCGCATTCGGCAAAGTGGTGGATTTAAAACGCAATCAATATATCAACTATCAGCTCGCATTGCCTTTGCACAAAATGCTTTTATTTTGCCAATATATTATTGCATTCATGATTGAGGTTGCCTTTATTAGCCTTCCCATGATTATTTTAGGCAGCATTCTCCTCTCCTCCCATTTTACCATCACCAGCAGCTCTTGGGTGGCAACAGTTGCCATGTATTGCTTGGCATTATTGCTCTATGCAACCATCTTCATTGTATTAGTATATCGCTACGAATATACCTGGTTTATAGACAATATATGGGCACGCCGGCTCACCCCGCTTTTATTTTTGGGGTGCGGCTATTACACCTGGAAAAAACTGTATGCATTTAACAAAGGCCTGGCGATATTAACTCTGGCAAATCCCATCACCTATCTTCATGAAGGCTTGCGCAATGTACTCTTGGGCGGCGATGAATTTATCCCGCTCTGGATATGCATGGGCATGACGATCTTTTTTTGTGGCGCGCTGCTGCTGACACTGGCATATGCAATAGACAAGCGACTGGATCCGGTTTAGGGAAAAAAGATTATGATTTCACATACACTTGGCACCTTTTTACAACTGTTGTGGCGGGATTTTTATGTCTTTAGCACGCGGATTAAAAATTATGGCATCAACTATCTGATTATTTACCCGATTTTGGCCATTATTACCTTTGGCTATATTCAGCCGGGCATCTATTTTGGGCCCGGCAATACCAAAACGAGCATTGTACTTCTGATCGGCACCTTCTGCATTAATATGCTCTCATTTTGCTATACCTTAATGTCACCCTTTGTGTTTGATTTAGAGTCGGATCGCTTTACCGATTATCAGATTTTACTGCTCCCGCCGCGCTGGCTCTTGGCAGAGCTTATTATCTTTCCTGCAGTTCTGGCCGCACTTGTTTCAGTCCCCTTTTTTCTGATCGCATACGCGATTTTACCCGGCTATTTTGATGGACTTGCTACCAATTGGCCGGCACTCTTGCTCGTGGTATTATGCGCGGCGTTTTATTGCGCATCATATATCATGATGGCGCTGTGCATCATCAGAAAAGCAACCAGCATCCGGCAATTTTGGCTCAATTTTAATTGGCCGCTGGTAGTTATTGGTGGCCTATGGATCCCTTGGCATTTGCTCAATGATCATTTGCCATGGCTGGGCACTATAGCACTCTTGGATCCATTTACCTATTTTACCGAAGGAGTTCGCTCGGCACTGATTGGCACTCCACAGTTTATAGACTATCGCTATTGCATAGTTGCATTACTCTTCTCATCTTGTATCTTTAGTATTGTTGCTGCCTATTTTTTTAAGAAAAAAATGGATCATGTATGATGAAGACGGGTATGAGTAAGAATGGCCTGTTTATACTGTTGATAATAAGTATGCCCGCATTTTGCGCGATGGTTCCCTGTGTGGATGAGGAAATGATGGTCTCTCTTTTTATTGGGCAAGCGGGACCAAACTTAGAACAATATATTATTGATGATTATCCTTACTCGGTATCAGCCGCTCTCATCGAAAGATGTGATCTTGGAGTAAGCACATGGGGCAGACGGCCCTCGGATGGCACCATATTATCACAAAGCTCAGGCTCATCATCTTCATCTTGGGCCCCCGAATCATCGCCATTTATTGAAAGAAAACTCAACGAACAACATCATCAAGAAAACTAATAAGGTTAAAAAAAATGATAGTATCGTCATTTCAAAAAGTAGCATTGTGTAGTTTTTTTATTTCATTTTCACTTAATGGAATGGAAGCTGGTTTACGCATTGTTTCCCAAATAGATGGTCTTTATACCAGAAAAGTTAACTCCTCATTAAAACAACTCGTTACCAAAGCAGATGCCGATCCGCATGATTTTTTTAGTGCGGTCACCGATTATTATCATACGCAACCATCGAACCGCACAACCGTTACCGCATACTGCGCATCACCGTGGCTGAATCTTAAAAAAGCGGCCACTTACGTCAATCTAAGGCGATCAACTAATAAGGATCAGTATCTGCCGCGCGCCAAAGCAATTTTAGGAAAAATTAATAGTGAAGATGCTCCAAAAGCCTTCGGCCCAGATGATTATTCTAAATATCGTGACCATCTTTTTAATCAACTGGGGCAGGATGATCCGGCAGCAACGCAAGAAGTTCAAACGCGCATGAGCCAAGAATGGCCACTAGTGAGTGTTTTATTTGATTTAAAAGCGCAAAAAGCGGCCCTTGAAGGTATTAAGCGCGCATTTATTATTGCACAGGATGCGCTCTTTTTAGTAGAAACTACTGATACCAAGATTACCAGAACTAGCCAGCGCATTGAAAAAGATCTGGAAACAACAACGCAGGCGATTGCACTTCTTGAGCAACGAAAAGAGATTGAAGAGATTTGCAAAGATCCTGTCCCCTATATTGCAGAACTGGCACATTTAGGATCTTTATCGCAGATCGCTCACAATTTCCCGCTCGGCGCCATCAATGCTCTATTCAAAAAGAGTAATGCGCAGGGTAATGGGTTGCTCCACGAATTGTGCGTTACCCCACTGCTCACACCGGAGCAACAACAAGAAGTTGTTACTGTTTTGACAGAACACGATGGAATCCACATTAATGAACACAATCGCAGTGACCAAACGCCGCTTGATTGTGTATTGAGCAAAAACCCTGCTCATCCGATCATACCATTTTTGGTATCTCAAGGAGCAGAGAAGGCGCTGCCCTTTCAAAATAAAAGATTTTCTTCAGGATCTCCGCAGGGTTCGCCGACTCATCCTCGTAAAAAGGTCGGATTGCCGTCCGCCTTCGCTAAAGCTACGTCGGACAGGCAGGCAAGACATCCCATAAAATAGATGAAACACCATGCACTCAATTATTTTATTTTACAAATATGTGATGCTTGAGCATCCCAATCAGATATGCAATTGGCAAAAATCACTCTGCCAAGAGCTGCATCTCAAGGGCCGCATTATTCTGGCCCGTGAAGGCATCAATGGCACGCTTGGTGGCCCACGCGAACAGCTTGAGCAGTATAAAAAAATAATGAGCGCGCATCCGCTTTTTGCCGATATTGATTACAAAGAAAGCCATAATGTGGGCGATCATTTTCCCCGCTTGCGCGTGGTGGTAAAAAAAGAGATCGTCTATTTAGGATTGGATCCGGAAACTTTCACTGCTCAAAACGCGGGCATTCACTTGGAACCGGCGCATGCGCATGAGCTGATTACCAAACAACCGGACAATTTAATAATCATCGATTGTAGAAACAAGGCAGAATCGGCCATCGGCAGAATAGAAAATGCGATCATACCCGATACTAACTATTTCCGTGATTTTCCTGCCTATGTTGATAACCATTTGAATGAGTTTAAAGATAAACAGATTTTGATGTATTGCACCGGCGGCGTGCGCTGTGAACGCGCCTCAGCCTACATAAAAGCAAAAGGCGTGGCGCAGGAAGTGTACCATATTAAAGGCGGCATTCATCGGTATGTGGAAGAATTTCCTAATGGATTTTTTAAGGGAAAAAATTACGTTTTTGATGGGCGCACGGCAGTGAAAATTACTGATGATGTGCTGGGCAGCTGCTCTATCTGCCACAACGCATGGGATGAGTATACCAACTGCCTGCGGGCGGCATGCAATCGCCATTACATTGGCTGCTCTGATTGTA
The DNA here is from genome assembly GCA_963836585.1 of uncultured bacterium. Lineage (GTDB taxonomy): Bacteria > Babelota > Babeliae > Babelales > Vermiphilaceae > BTUB01. The sequence goes on along the minus strand of CAWIJV010000003.1, from coordinate 254,525 downwards.
TTCAAAAATTAGAAAATACCTGCAGCATTGCATGCTGTACGCTTATTAAACAAGGTGCTGCGGCAAAACGGCCGCCTGTTTTTAAAAATTATTCTGTTTCATTGAAATGATCTTTTTTTTAAAGAAATATTTTTTTTATTTGGGGCCTCCGCGGCCCCATGCCCCGCGTCAGGGATTTGTGCACAAATCCCTGAACCCTATGCACCAAGGCTCCGCCTTTGGAAACCATCCGGACGTAATCCGGATGACCACTTTCCATCCCCGAAGGGACGGACGCGGTCATCCTTCCGCTCCCCCAGCAATCGAAAACGATTGCATGGGAGGAGCTCGATGACGCCGGGCTAGGAATTTAACACCTCACCGTGATTTACTTGTGGACTTTTTTACAGCGGGTCACGTTACCCCCGCTTCCATTTGCCAAACTACATTTTTACAGCTTTTTTTCTACGCTGCGCATCGTCGATAAAAAATTTAAATGAGGATGTCCTATGTTCCTAAAAGACGCCTCGAGGCTGCCGACGCAACAAAGTTGCAAGGCATGCCGAAGCCGCCTCCAAGCGAGCGCGTAGCCGCCCGAAGGGCGGTTTTTATGACGATAAAAACGCGAAGCCTGGATAGGGGATTAGGCGGCGAAAAAAAGGGGGTTTTTTAAGGGGGCCAAGCCACCCTTAAACGCCCGTGATGCAAGAGCGGTGGCGAGACCGCTTTTGCCCATGGCTGGAAGCCATTTATAAAAAAAATATTTCTTTAAAAAAAATTATGAAGAAAAAAAAGATAAAGGCAAATAATGTTAATAAAAAATAATATATCATTACATGATAAAAACTGGTTCGCCACTGGCGGCCCGGCGGCTTTTTTTGCACAACCAAATAATGCAGCGCAATTTCAAGAAGCCCTCTCCTTTGCATCAACAAATAATCTCGCCATCTTTGTGCTGGGCAAAGGGGCCAATATTCTCATCAGCGATGAAGGCTTTGATGGCTTGGTAATTCAGCCTCAAATTAATGGTTTGGAGATTATCGACAGCTCACTCAGTAAAGGCTGGCGCCGGTGCAAGCATGCATGATCTGATTGAATTTTGCCTGGCCAATAATCTGCTAGGATTAGAAGAATTTAGCGGCATTCCCGGCACCGTGGGCGGTTCGGTTTATATCAATCTCCACTACTTTCAATTTTTGCTGGAACAGTTTTTGGTGAGCGCGACCGTGATCCATCGGGCCACCGGCGCTATCAGCACCGTATCTCCTGATTGGTTTAAGTTTGGCTATGATCAATCACGGCTGCAAGAAGAAGAATATTATTTGGTTGACGCAACCTTTACGCTCAAAAAAGGAACCGATCTTGAAACAGCCTATGCACGCGGGCGCCGCGTTGAAATAATTCGCCACCGCAACAGCCGTTATCCAACTAAAAATACCTGCGGCAGCTTTTTTAGAAATTTCCATGATCATGAAGTTTCACTCATGAGCAATGGAAAAAAAATGATTTTTGTTGCCTACTATCTTGATAAAATTGGTGTGAAGGGTCAGCTTCAAATCGGCAATGCGATTGTTTCATATCAACATGCGAATATGATCGTGAATCAAGGTAATGCAACAAGCGCTGATATTATTGCACTCGCCCGCGCCATGCAAGAAATGGTGCACAAACATTTTAGCATCATCCCGCAACCAGAATGCCGCCTGATCGGCTTTAAGGAATATCCGCTGCTTTAACCTCAGAGACTTTAACCAATTCCGGCACTTTATCAATCTTTGTCAAATGCTTTATACGCCACTTCTCACGAGTGCCCGTTGAACATTCGGTAACACACTCGCTGCCTTCGAAGCCAATTGTTTTGATTCCATTAAGGCATGGCCTCCAGAAAAAATCGGACCATCGCCATTGGGCGGCTTCTTTGGGCGGCGCCCAGGATCTTCTTTTACTTGCAGCGCTCTGCGCAATATTTGCCTGATCAATGCGGGATTTAAACGCTGCGGCTAATGCAAAGCACGGCAGCGCGTTGCCTGCCGCATCTTTGCTGGTATAGCGCACGGCAATTTTTTTACCTTTCTTGTCCACGGCAAACTGCAGAATATGGCCATCCAGCTGCCCAAATGTTTTTACTTCTTGCCCGGCCTGCCCAAATGATGGATCGGCGATCAAGATTCTGCCATGTGTTTCTCCCAGCAATATCAGATCGCGAGGGACACCAACCATCCTAATAGAATCTATAACGCTCACCGTTGGGGGCGTAATATCTCCCGGTTCAACGCGTGGCGGGATATTAATCATTCTAGTTATTTTTTCTTGAGCAAGATCAACCATAAAAATAGTATTGGCCGCACATATGACTCCTTTACCATCATGAACACACATCGGCCCGGCAATTACTTGCTGCTCCATAAAGACCGGTGGCGTTACAACCGGGTGGTGCGCTGAGCTACGCAGTTGCTCTTTGAAATAGTTGCTATCTTTAACTATCTGGGCCGCAGCTTCGCGTTGCGCAAGATCTCTAAAATAGCGCAACACCACCGCGCGAGTGGTAGCGCCTTCGGGACTATGTTTGGGTGATGGTGAAGGTGATTCCATTGAGATTAAGAGATGGCTCATCAGTATCAGCGCACTCGAAAAGAGAATTTTCATAGCTTTCCCCTTCTTCCTTTTTGAACAAACTCATATACTATCATTACTCAAGTATTGTTCCGTGGAAAATTAAATGCAAGGTTTGTGAGTATTATGAATGAACTTCTTTTTTGTGCGCATTTGACTATTATCAGTCTTGCTCAAATAGTAATGGTACGGCTAGGATTATCTGCTCTGGTAGCATTTTTATGCGCACAAGCGATTATTGCCAATTTTTTTGTGCTCAAACAAATTACTCTGTGGGGGTATAATGCAACTGCCGCCGATATTTACATTGTCGGCTCGGTGCTTACGCTCAATCTGATTCAAGAATATTATGGCAAGCAGGAAGCACGCAAAGCGATTTGGACCAGTTTTAGCCTGCTCATTTTTTATACGATCGTATCGCAATTGCAGCTTGCATATGTTGCCAGCATTGCTGATTTTGCACACGCGGCTTACGCGGTAATACTTTCGCACATGCCGCGCATCACCATCGCATCGTTGGCCGTTTATCTGATGGTGCAATATTTTGATACCTTCTTTTACGGCCGCTTGCGCACCCTATGCAAAGGGCACTACATTACCGCGCGCAACATGATCAGCATCTTTGCCTCGCAACTGCTCGACACGGTGCTTTTTAGCTTCTTAGGGCTCTATGGCATTGTAGAGAATATCACTCAAATAATGCTCGTGAGCTTTACCATCAAAATGATCGCTATGCTCTTGCTGGTACCCTTAGTGGTAACAATGATTACAAGAGTTGAGAAGTGAAATATTGTTCTTATTCGTAAAGAGATGGCTCGCTATCAGTCATCTGCTCACTATCAGAATCAGGAAGACATTCAACACTGCTTTCATCACTCACATCTTCTTGAAAATTCCAGTTGGTCAGACGGGTATAGTGGTAATTTGGCCGCATCTTAGAGGGATGCTTGTTTAAAGCACTGATCGACTCGGGTGAAAGGCAATTTTTTACCAAAGCAGCCACTTGGTGATTTCTATCGGCGCATTCTTGTATATGTTGGATCCCTGATTCTCTATCATAATCCGCCTTACACACTGAGCAGTGATAGAGCAGTTGTTTAAGATGACTCTTAATGCGATGCCTATGAAGATCCTTGAGAGTATGCTCACGAACTTCACATTTTCTCACACCGCAACGATATAAAGGTACCGCTGTTTTAGAGAGACATGTGACTACCATTGCTGCGGGAGCAGAACCATTTGCAATGAGAGGCAATGATCCAACCGGCAGGATTGGCAACTTGACAATCGCGCAGGTTACTTCACTCATCGGCGTTGGCTCACAAGAAGCACCATGACAGCCGGTGGTTTGCAAATGGCGAATAATATTTTCTTTTGGCCCCTGATGAAGACATCCGGAACATTGATAGGGCCGCTGATTAGTATGCGTAAAACGATGTGGCCCCACCTTATGGCGAGGACCCTTAAAATCACACCCGAGAAGGCCACATTGATACATGGCATACCCATTCCCTGCAATCAAAAATATGCCCACAGCAAGCAGAAGAAGATTTTTGCGCAGCATAAAAATTACCTTTTTACTTTAAAACATGATACTATTGCGATATAGCATGCATTTTTTACCATAATTTTTCAAATGATAAAACCATTTAGTTTTCAACTGATTCATCAATCCCGCAAATCCCGCGCTCGCGTGGGCAGAATCGATACCCCTCATGGCAGCATCGACACGCCCAATTTTGTGGCCGTCGGCACCAATGGCACCCTCAAGGCACTCGATAGTGAACTGGTCAGCCAGCTTGGATTGCAATTGATGTTTTGCAACACCTATCATCTGATGCTCCAGCCGGGCACTCAAACCATCAAAGAGGCCGGTGGCCTCCATGCCTTTATGAATCGCAATGCTCCCATTATTACCGATTCGGGCGGCTTTCAAGTTTTTAGCCTTGCCTACGGCACGGTAAAGGATGAGCTAAAAAGCAAGGGCACTAAGAAGGCGGATAATAATGTATTAAAAATTTCTGAAGAAGGGGTGCTCTTTAGATCCTATCGCGATGGCCAGCGCATATTGCTGACTCCCGAGACTTCAGTGCAGGCGCAAAAAGATTTGGGCGCTGATATCATTATCCCCTTTGATGAGTTGCCACCCTATCATATTGATTCTGATTCCCTGGCCAAATCGCTCGAGCGCACCCATCGCTGGGAAAAGCGATCGCTAGACGCGCATCTGGCTAACCCCAATAATCAAGCAATGTATGCGGTGATCCATGGGGGCATCGATCGCGCCCTGCGCCTCAAAAGTTGCGATTATTTGGCCAGCCTTCCTTTTGATGGTTTTGCCATCGGTGGATCGCTGGGCAAAACGCGCGAGCAGATGTTTGAAATGCTCACCTACACCATGCCTCATCTGCCCCTGGATAAACCTAACCACTTGCTGGGTATTGGCGATCTGGAATCTCTGGCAATCTGCATTGAGCTGGGCATTGATACGTTTGACAGCTCTCATCCCACCCGCTGCGCGCGGCATGGGCTGCTGTTTACCAGCATCGGCAACATGAAAATTTTAAACAGCGCCAATCGCAGCGCCTTTATTCCCATTGATAGAAACTGCACCTGCATCGTGTGCAAAAAATATACCCGCGCCTATTTGCACCATCTATTCAAAGCAAACGAGCTGACCGGCTACACCCTGGCCAGCATTCATAATCTGCATTATATGGTGCAGCTCATGGCAAACTACCGAAACAAAATTTTAAATAACGAGATTTAAACTATGTCTACCATCAAAACAATCACCTCAAGAACTCATGAAGAAGTAAAAATGATCAGTGCACTCCATGATGCCAAGGGCCGCGACGCGCAAAAACGGTTTATTGCCGAAGGTTCGCGCACCTGCAGCACGCTTATTGAAAGCGGCATGAAGCTGGTGCAGATGTATACCACCAAAGCGCAACTGGCGGCTGTCAGAGAATTTGCCAAAAACTTTTTTATCACCATCGTGGATGATCATGTGATGGAAAAAATTAGCGCTGCAAAAACTCCCAGCGGCATTTTGGGCGTTTTTGAAATGCCGGCACAACCGCCCTTCTCATCACTCACCTCAGGATTGGTGCTGGCAAATCTGGCAGATCCGGGCAATATCGGCAGCCTGATTCGCACCTGCGCAGCGCTCAAGATTAAAACAGTCATCGCTATTGATGGCGCCGATATTTGGAACCCAAAAGTGGTGCAAGCATCGGCCGGCACCGTGGGATATGTGCAGATTTACACTCCAACGTGGGAAACACTACTCAAGTGGAAAAAAGATTTTAAACTCTGCGCTCTCGTGGTAAAAGGGGGCAAAGCGCCCCAAGAGATCGATTTTACCAACACACTCTTGATTGTGGGCAATGAGGCAACCGGCATTCCGGCCCCTTGGCTGCGCGATGTGGATAGCTATTTGACTCTGCCGATGCCGGGAAATACTGAAAGCCTGAATGCGGCAGTCGCCGGATCAATCGCTTTATATTTGGCATTTGGAAAGTAAGGATTACCATGCAAAAATATATTTTTACACTGCTTTTGCTAAGCAACCTATCGGTTGCTATGACAGAACAACAAGCGAATGCTCATTGGCATGATTTGATTCCTGCTTGGACTAGTACTAAAATATTACAGGAATTACTTGCAGCCGGAGCTAATGCTAATATGCTTGATGGTGGTTGTTTGACTGTGCTACAAAGCGCTGTTTATTCAGAAAAAACCGAAGTAGTGAAGATTCTGGTTACAGCGGGAGTCGATGTTGATAAAGGAACACGTGGCTTCGCTCCATTAATGATGGCTGCTTGTAATACAAATCCTGCCATAGCCCCCATTTTGATTGCAGCAGGCGCAGATCGAACCATTGAAGATCATTTGGGACGTACTGCAGCAGATTTGGCATTAGGAGTCCATAGTGTTGGTTTACATACCCTACTCACTCAACCGGTTAAACTACCATAAAATGAAAGATCGCTATGCAAAAATATATTCTCACACTGCTCCTGATAAGCAATCTATCGATCGCTATGACAGAACAAGAAGCAGCAGATAAAAACCTGCTCACGTGGCTTAGAGAGCAGTATGATAGCATTGAAACATTACGCACACTACTTGAAGCCGGAGCCAATGCCAATATGGCAGATTCTTATCTCTGGACTCCATTGATGCGTGCTGCACATATGAACAACCATGAAATGGTGCGCATTTTGATCAAAGCCGGAGTTGATGTTGATAAGATGCATGGCTTTTATGCATTAACCTATGGCGCTTTTCATAATAACCTTGGGCTGACACATATTCTGATTGAAGAGGGAGGTGCCGATCGGCTTAAAAAAGATATCGATGGAGAAACGGCAATAGATACCGCACGCCGAAGGGGAAATACTGCAGTGCTAGCGCTCCTTTCTGAACCAATTAAAATAGCATGAGCTAACACTCGCCCGTGCAAAACTTCACAATTCGATTATAGTAGCGGTATATTAGTTTTTGGAGAATTGAAGCTAAAAATATACCTTTTTGGAACTTTATAAGAGTTTTTGTAGAAATCGGAGTGAGTAAATGAAATCTTCATTGTATCCCGTGGGCTATCAGACGTTGGTTAATCTTTTCAATCTTCAGGTGGTTCCTCATTATCGGGCCTCCTATGTATCATTAACCGGAGCAAAACGTACCTACACTGAGCGCAATCGTGAAGTCTATGTTTATCCAAAAGAATATGCATTATCAGATCCTAATGATCCCTTTTTAAATCTAGAATTTGCTATCAAGCATGAAGGCATGAATCTGAGCATTATCAAACTCGTTTTTGAACAGCTGCCCACTCAAAAAATAGTCGACTACATCAGCAATAAAATGCAGGGGAAAGCGCAGCGTAAACTCTGGTATCTATTTGAATATCTTATGCAAAAAGAACTTCCCCTCTCTGATCTTCGCGCGGGGAATTATATTGATATATTAGATCCTAAAGAATACTACACTTCTAAAGCCATTAAGATTAAACGGCAACGCATTAATGATAATCTATTGGGATTTGCGCATTTTTGCCCTTTTGTGAGACGGACATCAGCGTTGGCAACATTTGAAAACAAGCAGTTGGATCGTATTGCCAAGAAACTTCTTGCCAATTATGAGCCATTCATTATTCAACGCGCAGCTTCTTATTTATATCTCAAAGAAACATTATCATCTTGGCATATTGAGCATGAAGAGCCCAGCAGATCACGTGCCATTAATTTTGCAAAATTATTAGGCAAAACCCAAACAATTGAAACTCTCACTAAAAAAGAGCTCATTCAAGCACAACATGCTATTGTGGAGTCTCGATTTTCTGAATCCAATTATCGCAGCAGCCAAAACTATATTGGGCAAATGGCCAGAGCACATTATTCCATGGTGCATTATATTTGCCCTGCAGCTCCAGATGTTCCATCGCTCATGCATGATCTACTTGCATCACTTGAAAGAATGATTGCATCCAACCTTGATCCGGTAGTTATTGCCGCAACAATCTCATTCGGCTTTGTCTTTATTCATCCTTTTGAAGATGGCAATGGCCGCCTGCATCGTTTTTTAATTCATTATATACTTTCAAGAACCTCTTTTACTCCACCGGGTATCATTTTTCCTATTTCAGCAATTATGCTGAGCAATCGCAAAAAGTATGATCAAGTCCTTGAAAACTTTTCACGTCCTCTTATGGAGATCCTCAAATATGAGATAGATAATGCCGGTGTTATGAGCGTAAAGAATAATGATATCTCATTATATGCTTATCTTGATTATACTATCTATGCTGAATACCTATTTTCTTGCATTGAACAAACTATAAATACTGATTTTAAAAATGAACTGGATTTTATTGTTGAATATGATCACCTTAAAAAAGCACTCCAAGAGATTATCGATATGCCGGACAAACAACTGGATCTATTGATAAAAATGATAATACAAAATAAAGGGACGCTTGCTCCTGCCAAAAGAAAAAAGTTTTTTACGGCATTAACTGATAAAGAGATCGATAAAGCTGAAGCTCTTGTTAATAAACGGAAAAAAGCGGTGTGGCCTGCATAATTGCAAGAATTGCCAAAGATCGATTATACTGAATTCAAAAGCATCGCCATTCTAAATTTAAGGTCTATCACTATGTCCACTTCCGTAAAATTATCCCTGCCGACTGCCATATTAATCAATTTAAATATCATGATGGGCGCCGGTATTTTTATCAATACGGTTGAGCTTGCTAAACGCGCGGGAATCTTGGGCGGATTCATGTATCCTCTGATTGGCATTCTCTGCGCGCCACTCATGCTGAGTATCGCAGCTCTGATTAGATTGCATCCGGCCGGAGGATTTTATGTGTTTGGCCAACGCGAAATTAGTCCGCTCGTCGGATACATCAGCACCTGGAGCTATTTTGTGGCCAAATTGGCCTCAGCATCTTTAATGATCCATGTCGCCTGCTCACTCATCACACAAATTTTTCCTGAGCTTTTACAATTGGCACCCTTGATGGCCTATGATCTGGGCATACTCACCCTCTTTATTGCACTCAACACCTTCAACATGAAGACCGGCAGCCGCATCCAGTTTGGTTTTCTCGGGTTTAAACTTCTGCCGATCCTATTTGTGATCGGTGTGGGAATTATATTTTTTGCACCGGCAAGCCTGAGCCATCTCCCGATGGTTTGGGAAGGCATCCCCGGCAGCCTGCCTCTCGTGCTTTATGCGGCGATGGGATTTGAAGCGCTGTGCGCCTTGAGCAGCAAGCTTGAAGATCCTGAGCGCAATGGCCCCAAGGCGATTACCATCTCATTCCTCACGATGATGGCACTCGTATTTTTGTTTCAATTTTTATTGTATGCAACACTGGGCAGCTCATTAGCAGCGCAAGATTCGTTTTTAGGCGCTTTTCCCGCTTTACTTTCAAAAATTTTACCGGGATCTTCCACTGCTCATTTTTTGCAAATATTTTTTAATTGCGCCATTGCACTTTCAGCACTGGGCGGCTGCTACGGCATTTTATACAGCAACAATTGGAACCTGCATATTTTAGCGCAACATCACAAAATTCGCGGCCACACCTGGCTTTCAAAACTTAATCAGCATGGCATTCCGGTGCTCTGTTTGGCGGCCGAGTGGCTCTTGTGCATCGGATTTTTATGGTGCTGCGCGCACTCACAAGTGGTGCTGCAGCAGCTGGCAGCATTGGGAACGGCGCTGACCTACTGCTTTTGCGTAATTGCACTGATGCGCGCCTATGCCCGGCTTAAAAAATCTTTTGCTTCTTTTATAGTGCCAAGCGCAGCGCTGGCCAGCTGCGCGCTTTTGATTGGCGCCTGCGTGAGAAATTTTTGCTTGGCAGGCACTATGCCATTGATCGGCTTTATAGGATTGCTGCTTTTAGGTTTGGTATTATATAGAAAATAGGAAATTTCTTACTCATTCCAACCCTCAGTTTCTGTGATTTTCCAATCTTCAGCAACTTCTTTTTGACCAGGATCATTTGCAGCCTCAGCATAAGCTTTTTTTAGCAATTTCATTTTTTCTTCCGACGCTTTATCAAAAGACTTCGACACAAATGCACGAAGTTTCTCATTTCTCTTTTTCATAATTCACCTCAATTTTAGCGTAATCAATGCACATAAACATAAGATTAATGAAATAATACCAAAACGAGTAGTGATTTTTGCTTCAGGCCACCCGAGTAGCTCAAAATGATGGTGGATGGGAGCCATTTTAAAGATTCTTCGTTTCCACCGCTTGTAAACAAAAACCTGCATCATCACCGAAAGTGTTTCGAGTACAAATAGGCCACCCGAAATTGCCAGGAGCAGCTCTTGCTTGGTCATGAGCGCCATGAGCGCAAGCCCCGCGCCCAGAGCCAGTGAGCCCACATCCCCCATAAATACTTGAGCCGGATAAGCGTTGTACCACAAGAATCCCAAGGAGGCACCAATCAGCGTGGCGCCCATCACCGTGAGCTCAGCACTCCCGGCGAAGGGAATGCCCAGATAGGCGGCTATCAAGAAATGGCCGGCCAGATAGGCAATCACCGAATAGAGCGCAAAATTGGGCAGCAAGGAGCCGATGGCCAATCCATCAAGCCCATCGGTGAGATTCACTGCATTCGAGCAACTCACGATAATAAACATTGCCCACGCAATAAAAAAAATTCCCACATCAGGATTCAGATTTTTAAAAAAGGGAAAGCAGATGGTGGTTTTAGCACCGGCTCCATACACCCATAAAAGCACCACCAGAGCCGCCACTGCCCACTGAGCAATAAATTTTGACTGGGCGGAAATACCCTTTGAGCGTTTAATTTTGGCCCAATCATCCCAAAAACCGATGGCCCCAAATCCGATGACCCCCAGGAGAAATATACCAATGAGCGGGTTGGTTAAATCGGCCCAGAGCAGCGCACCTATCAGGGTAGTAACGATGATGAAGATCCCCCCCATAGTGGGCATATTATCCTTGGCCTTATGCGTCTCAGGGGTATATTCCCTAACTTTCGATCTGAAAAAATCGGCCCATATATCTATAAACCAGTTGCCAAATAGCAAAGAAAAGAACAGAGTGGTCAAAAGTGCGCTCATTGCGCGAAAACTGGTATAATGGAAGACGTTCGCAAAGAAAACGCCCTCTTTAAGATAGTGGGATAGGTAGTAAAACATGGTATTTCCCGGCTTTGGATTTGGATGGTAATTTACAGGTTAAAAATAGGATAATTTAACCGGGGATTAAAGCAATAGAAATGGGGGGCTCATTTGACTAAAATTGGGCTTCAGGTAAGCTTAATATTGTCTAGATGAAATATGTCTCAAAACAATTTTAATCCGTAGACAAAGAGGTTTTAACATGAAAACAGATATCTTGAAATTTAAAGCAGTAATGCTGGCAATCGCTCTTTCCAGCGGAATCCCTGCCGCAGTGCATGCTGATGGCATAAGTCCTGATGAAGTAGCCATTACCACAGATGCAGATTCAGAAGGCGCTTTTATCGAAAATATTTTCGTAGAGATTCGCGATGCCGTAAATGGCACGGTGAACCTGGTAGAAAGCTTTATCGATAAACTTAATAAAGAATCATACTCGGCCTTCTTGATCCGTTGTCTTAAACAGCTCAACTATATTGAGCAGACTATTCTGCCACTTCTGGCAGATGAAATAGCAGCTGCGCAACTGATCGATCCAAATTCCGATTATTGCAAGGTGCTTGAAAAAACCCATAAATTTGTAAAAACAAAAGCGTACAGCGAACTGTTAGCGTTTTATACTATTTTAGATAATCATCGCAAAGATACTGCCAATGCAAAAAATGCGATGGTACTCTTTGGAAAACTCAAACCAAATCTGCAAAAATTAGTCTCTGTGCCAACTCTGGATATGCTTGATCAATCACTTGCTGATATTCAACAGTATTTGGATATCACTCGCTATCCGGCCGTTGCCAAAGAGATTGATGAGCTCAAAGCGATGGTTAAAGAGATTCGCGTTAAATCTGCATCGATGCAAAGCAAAATCGATTTAGAACTGCTCAGCATTGTGAGCGCGCGCCTCAAAAAGCTCTAAGGGGAATTGGAGGTTTCTTTAAACTATTGCTCTAGAGCATAAACTCACATAAACTTAGATATCGGATACTAGAAAAAGTATCCGATATTTTTTTTAGGCCAAGGGACATGAATCAAGAATTTGCACGTGATTTTGACGTAATTGTGGTGGGCGGGGGCCATGCCGGGATCGAAGCTGCCTATGCAGCAGCCCGGATGGGCTCAAAAACCCTCATGATTACCCTCAATTTAGACACCATAGGCCTTATGCCCTGCAATCCTGCCATCGGCGGTGTAGGCAAAGGGCACATTGTGTATGAAATCAGCGCCCTGGGCGGCCTGATGCCTCAGCTATGCACACAAACCTATATCCAAGCCCGCATGCTTAATACCAGCAAGGGGCCTGCCGTGCATGGGCTGCGCCTGCAGATTGATAAATATGCCTATAATAAACTGAGCAAACAGATTCTTGAACACACACCAAATCTCACCCTGCGCATGGGCATGGTGCAGGATATTCTGCGTGATCCTCATTCAGGCACTATCACCGGAGTCACCACGCGCGATGGTGCAGAATTTTTAGCACCAACGGTAATCTTAACCACCGGCACCTTCTTGAATGGCAAGGTGCACATTGGGCAAGTAAACTATGCTTCCGGGCGCCAAGGAGAAGAAGCGGTCACCAATCTTTCGCACGTTCTGGCAAACCTAGGTTTGCGTATGGGACGCCTCAAAACCGGCACCCCACCACGCCTGCTCAAATCATCGCTCGATTTTTCTGTTATGGATTTCCAGCAACCGGATAACTTAAACTATTTGTTTGAGTTTTATCCCCATAAAACTAATAGTACCCATCCTTGCTACATCACTCACACCAATGAGCGCACTCATGAAATCATCCGAAAAAATTTGCATCTTTCGGCAATGTATAGCGGCAATATAAAGGGCATCGGCCCCCGCTACTGCCCCTCTATTGAGGATAAAATCGGCAGGTTTAAAGATAAAACCTCTCACCATGTTTTCGTAGAACCTGAGGGAGCCAACACGCAAGAGATCTACCCGAATGGCATTTCCACCTCTTTGCCCTTCGAAGTACAAAAGCAGTATGTGCGCACCATCAAAGGCTTTGAAGAAGCGGTGATCACCCGCCCGGGATATGCGATCGAGTATGATTTTGTAATGCCGGACCAACTCAAGCACACCATGGAAGTAAAATCGGCGCCGGGACTCTTTCTGGCGGGCCAAATTAATGGCACCACCGGCTATGAAGAAGCTGCCGGGCAAGGCATTATTGCCGGCATCAATGCGCATTTAAAGCAAGCAGATAAAGAGCCATTTATCATCGATCGCACCCAAGGGTATATCGGGGTGATGATCGATGATCTGGTAAGTTTGGGAGTGGATGAACCATATCGCATGTTCACCTCTCGCGCAGAGTTTAGGCTGCGCATTCGGCAAGATAATGCATTCACTCGCCTTACTGAACGGGCCTATAATCTCGGCCTGATCAAATCAACCCTGTATCATGATTTTAAGCATGAAGAAGACCTGATTCAAAGCACCTTGAAGGATCTACGCGCGGGGCATAATAATGCCACCCTGCTCAAGCTGTTTGGCGAACTGGAATGCAATGTAGCTCAGATTCAGCAAACGGCAGGCAAAGAGCTCTCCGATCGAGCAGCACATGCCATCTATGCTGAAATTCGGTATGAGCCCTACCTGGCCCGTGAGGAGAAAGAGGCCCAAAAAACACAGCTATATAAGGCCCTAGAGCTCCCTGAGGCCCTTGATTATACCGATATGCCCGGCCTGTCTAAAGAGCTCCAAGAGAAGCTCAAAAGGCTCCGGCCAGCCACTATTGCCCAAGCGAGCCTCATCCCGGGGATCACCCCCGCCGCCCTTTCTTTATTGATATTCAAAGCCGGCACTTTGCTCAGAACTAAAGCCCCTCATTTTATAATTCAACCGGAAACATTACCCCGTAGGCCAACTTCAGGTATAAATCACCCAATACAGGTTTGCAGAGCGCCCTTTCAATATCTATCTTTTCAAACTGCAATAAATTAAATAAAAAAAGAGCTTTCTGGGGTCTATTTTTGGTTATTAGGGGGAATTCTGCTATACTAAGGCTAGAAACAGTACAAAAAGATACACAGTATCATGAATACTACTGGAGTTACCATGAAATTAGAATTTAGAAGTGCGGCACTCCGCACCTTTGCTTTTTTACTCTCATTGGCCACTATAGCTCAGGCCGAACCCAATAATGGCGGGCTTTTACAAAATCTCCTCAAGCGCTTTTCAAAATCAAGCGCAACGGCTACTGAAACATCACTCAAGGCAGCAGCCCAAAACCGCTTGATGGCATTGCATCAAACGTGTTCAAACAGATTGAAGTTAATAATAACTTACATCAAATGCTTGAACTGGGCGATATTGAGCCGGAATTGGCTGAAAAAATCGCCGGGCTGGTAAGCTTCTCGGTAAATGGTTACACCATTCCAACAGCTTCAGCCAAAAAAAATAACAATGCTAACTTTTTTACCATCATCCCGGTACGTGTTGGCCAACCGCTCACTATCGAGATGGCCATTCATCGCGGAAATGCAACGGCACTTTTAGATCTGGCCAAAACCAAAACGACGTTACCCGGCTGGTCTAATTCTTCTTTAGTAAATCCTCTGGATCTCTTCTCATCTCGCATCACTTACAATCGAGTGATTCCTCACGATGAAGGAAGTCTCCTGAATATTTTACCGCTGATTTTATTTGTGAGCAAACAGTATTAACCAATATCTTCAGCGCGCCAAGCTCAAGCGCTTTTATTGATTTAGTAAAAAAACATGGGAAGCCTGGCTGGTTTGATATCACCATCGAATTGCCAAAGGTAATCCCCGATAGTTGCGAGAAGTTCTAAAGCGCTAATGCTCAAATAATTCTAAACAAAGAAGGAGTCCAGATGAAGCACTGGATACTATCTATACTTGCTGTTATCACTATCACTTAACGCTCATTCTGAGCGCTTTATCATCACCAATTCTATCACCAAAGAGATGCTCGGCTACACCTTCTGCACAATCTGCTATCATCCGGATAATTTTTATGTCTCGGTGAATGGCAAGCCCTTGGTGCACGGTGCTATGCATTGAGCTGCCACCCGATCAATCAAAAGTTACCATTCGTTACGATTATAGTTTTGCCGGAGGATGGCGAACCGGCGCCAAAGAGATAGTCTTCGAACTTAATCCGAGCAAAAAAAAGTATAATCTCAATTTTTCATGGCACGATAAATGGCGTATCTTAGCTGCCGGCGCATCACCCAAAGATGTAAAAAGAATGCGCTATAAAAACGAGGCCACTAAACTTTAGAGCTATCGTGTTTTTTGCAAAATAGTCTATAGTTTTTAGAGTTGGCAAGTTGTTAAATTCTCAAAGACCCTTCGATACCTCGCTTCGCTCGCACTCAGGGCGAACGGACCTCATCCGTTCGTGGTGAGTGATTGCGTTAGCAATCGTATCGAACCATGTTTTATAAATTATGCGCAGTATTATACCTCTTTACGGCTCTTTTTCCATCAATACCTATGGTTTTTTTATTGTCCTAGGCATTATTATTACCAGCTGGCTAATTTTGGCTGATGCACGGCGCTCGGCGCTCTTGAGCATCGATCAATATTATGCCGTGCTCTCGCGCGCCATCGTTGGGGGATTTATAGGGGGCCGCCTTTTATTTACCATCAGCAACTGGCAGCAACTGCCCACTATTTGGCATTTTTTTGCCTTCTGGGAAGGCGGTTTTTCTGTGCTAGGAGGAGTGATGCTACTCATGGGGGTCATACCCTGGTATTTAAGATCACACAAAATTCCGGTGCTTGCCACGCTTGATCTGCTGTGCACCTACATTCCACTTTTGCAGGGCATCTCCCGCATCGGCTGCTTTTTTGCCGGATGCTGCTATGGAATTGCCTGGAACAGCTCCTGCTTACATCCAACGCAACTCTATAGCGTTGGAGCATTTTGGCTCATATTCATTTTTCTCTATTGCGCACACAAAAGATTACAAAAGATTCCGGGGCAAATATTTTGCTGGTATCTTTTACTCATGGGCACCGAACGATTTGTGATCGATTTTTGGCGCGGTGATCGTGAATTTGTGTCTGCAGTTCCGGCATTATCACTCGCACAACTCATTGCCCTGGGCATGAGCAGCATAGGATTAACCGGTTTGCTTTACCTGTTGAATAAAAGAAGAAACCGATGAGTCTTTTTACTTACTTAAAAACACGCATTACTATTTTAGAGGTGGCCAGCGAATATGCCACTCTAAAAAAAGCGGGCGTCTATTGGAAAGGGCAATGCCCGTTTCATGCAGAGAAGACCGCCTCATTCACCGTGAGCCCTCACAAAGAGATTTTTTATTGCTTTGGCTGCAATGTGGGCGGTGATGTAATATCATTTATAGCCCGCGTGGAGCATTGCTCCCAAATTGAAGCGGCCAAACATTTAGTTGAACGATATAAAATTGATATTCCACCGAGCATCGATGCAGAATGGTCAACTAAAAAAACCGAACATTCAAAGCAGTATCATGCCATTTGCAAACTCCTGGCCGAATGGGCACACGAACAGCTACAAAAATCGCCCGCAGCGCTTTCATATTTAAAAAGCCGGGCCATTACTCCCCAAAGCATCAAAGATTTTAACCTGGGGTATTTTCCAGGCGGAATAAGCATGGGCAAACAGTTGATCACTCACATGGGGCGCCACAATATTTTGGTGGATGATCTTTTGGAGGCTCATCTTATGAGCAGATCAAAGAATATTCTTTTTTCCCCCTTCGAGGAGCGAATCTTATTTCCCATCACCGATCATTTGGGAAGATACTGCGGCTTTGGTGGAAGAATTTTTAAAGAGCATGATACTCGCGCAAAATATTACAACTCACATGAAAATGAACATTTTATCAAAGGGCATCTTTTGTTTGGCTTGGATCGGGCCAAGCGGGAAATTCAAAAATCTGAAACGGTCTTCATGGTGGAGGGCTACACCGATTGCATTGCCATGACTCAAAGCGGCTATCTTAATACCGTTGCCTCCTTGGGCACCGCATGCACAGTGGAGCATCTTTCAACGCTAGCCCGTTACGCTCATAGGGTAAACTTAGTATATGATGGAGATAAAGCTGGGCAACAGGCTATTTTGCGCATCGCCCAAATGGCATGGCAAGCAAGCATCGATCTGAAAGTGGTCAGTTTGCCCAGTGCTCAAGATCCTGCCTCATGGCTCACCAAAAACCAGAGCCTGGCGCCGTTTATAGATCAGGCCTTAGACATTCTCCCCTTTTATATTAAAAGTTTTAGTTTAGATTTTTCTTCAAAAACGATAGGAGAAAAGCTACAAGTAACCCGAAAAATTCTAGACGTCATCCATAAGCTGGATGATACCCTCAAGCAAGATCTTTTGCTCCAAGATGCCTCTAAGCAGCTGGGAATTCCTCTGGATTCACTTAAGAAAGAGTTCAGAAAAATAGCTCGAGATACCCCACCGGCCCCCCTGCCAACCCAACCAGTTCCGGCAGCAGGTGACCAACTGCCAGAAGCAGCTCCTGCGGGCCCTCTGGAAAATAAAATATTTTGTAGTATAATGAACAACATTGGACTTATAACCAATGAAAATGAAGAATTTCTCATTACCTATCTTCCCCACCCGCTCTGCGATATACTTAAAAAACTGCAGGAAGAGAAAAGTCGGGTACGGCCATTAGGTTTCATTCAATTTTTTGAGTCACTGACTCCTGAGTATCAACAGTTTGTAAGTAAAATTTTATTACAAACTCAGGACAACGTACAATCGGTAGTATTTGAGCAATTAGTAACCCAATTACAAAAAAAACATTGGAAAGTAATTGTAAACTCTATAAAAATAAAACTAGAAGCCGCTAAAAGAATAGGCAATGAAACAGAGATTGCGCATATTATGCGCGATTTTAGCCAATTAAGAAGAAAAGTTATTGGAAATATGTTACCAGAGCAGGGGGTCAAGCCATGAGAAAATTATTAAAAAGAATTAGTGAAATGGTAAAGGGTAAGGCAAAAAAAGCAAAAAAGCCGAACGCCCAAAAGCCAGTTGCCAAAAAAGCGCTGCCGGTAAAAACAGTTAAAAAAACTGCTCCGGCCCCAATCGTTGCAGTCAAAAAAACAGCGGCTGCTCCGCTACCGCGCCCGCCGTACGCAAAGATCAACCAGTGCCGACCTCCAAAAAAAAGAGTGCCAAAGCCACACCTGCTGCCCAACAGGAAGAATCTGAGATTGGGCAGCAAATTATCATTCCCACCCTCGCAAGTACCAGCACCGATCTCAAAAAAGAGCTCATAGAAGAGCTCATTGAAAAAGGCAAGCGCGCCAACTTCTTAACCTATGAAGAGATCATTGAGTTTGGTGATAAAAATCATCTTAATGAAACTGAGATCAATGATATTTTGCGCCTGCTAGAAAAAGAGCACATCGATCTGGTGATGCAAGATGAACTGGAAGGCGAATCGGCCTCATTGCAAGATCTTGATGAAGTATCTGAAGGCGCACGCCTGGATGCTAAAACAAAATTAGAAAGCTCGCTCGACCTGCAAAGTGATCGTTTTGATGAAGACGATGCTGAAGAGGAAGAAGAAGAGGAAGAAAAAGATCAAGTGCGTGAAATTGGCGCATCACAAATTACCGATCCGGTAAAATGCTATTTACGGGACATTGGTAAAATCCCCCTTCTTAATAAAAAGACAGAAACAATAATTGCTGAAAAAATAGCCTCAAGCAAAAGAGAATCGATCGATGCACTTTCACGATTCCCGGTGATTCACAAAGAATTTACTACGCTGGGCGAGAAACTTCAGCAAAATTCGCTGCCGCTCAAAGATATTGTCCAATTTTCAGAATTTGATGAAGAAAATTCTCCCAACATTGAGGAAGAGAAAAAAATATTATTGGGCACCATCGGCTCCATTACCGATCTCATTGCCAATGAAGAGCGCATTTACTTGAGCTATCGGGGCAAACTTGATTCCGAAGCCAAGAAAGATGAGATGCTTAAGAAGGTGCGCCAAAATAAAGAGAATATCGGGCAAACAATCCGCACCATTAAGCTTTCAAACAAACTGATTCGCAAGCTCGGCAAAAAGATCGAAAAATATATCAAAAAGATCAGAGAAAAAGAGGATATTATTCGCTTCTCGCAAGAGCAGCTCAAAGCATATCAGGCAATGAGTAATCCTTCCGCCGAAGATCGTTCGGTGATGGAAGAGCTGGAGCGCAATCTGCGCAGCTCAATCAAGAGCATCAAAAAGATTGAAGTTGAAGTGGGCATGGGCCAACCGCTTATGCTTAAAACATTCAATCAGCTGATGACTGCTCAAGTGAAAGATAAACGAGCCAAGGATGATCTGGCAAAGGCCAATTTGCGCTTGGTGGTTAATATCGCCAAAAAATATGTAAATCGCGGATTGCATTTTCTTGATCTGATTCAAGAAGGCAACATCGGCCTGATGAAGGCGGTTGAAAAGTTTGAATTTGAACGCGGATTTAAATTCTCAACCTATGCCACCTGGTGGATCCGCCAGGCCATTACGCGTGCCATTGCCGATCAATCACGCACTATTCGTGTGCCGGTTCATATGGTGGAAACGCTTAATAAAATTAACAAAATCAAGCGTATCTTTATCCAAGAGCATGGCAGAGAGCCAAGCTACGCCGAGCTGGCCAAAGAGCTCAATATTGATGAAAAGAAGATCAAAAATATCATCAAAATCTCTAAAGAGCCGATCTCTTTGGAAACACCGGTGGGCGATTCTGAAGATGCTTCGATCAAAGATTTTATTGAAAGTGACACCGATTTTTCACCATCGGACACCGTTACCAATAATGATTTAAAGGAACGAGTGCGCGAAGTTCTTAAGTCTCTCACACCACGCGAAGAAAAAGTGTTAAAAATGCGTTTTGGCATCGATGTGGCATCTGAGCATACGCTTGAAGAAGTCGGCAAAGATTTCTCCGTGACGCGTGAGCGCATTCGCCAAATCGAGGTAAAAGCGCTGCGTAAATTGCGCCATCCATCCCGCAGCAAAAAGCTTAAGACCTTTTTTGAAAAAGAGTTTGATCAAGAGTTTTTGGAAGATGATAATGATCATACGCCTGAGACGGATGATGATTCATCATCAGATATAGAGTGAGCCAAAAAATGGAATGCATTAGTACCGCGTCACTCACCTGGCCCATTGTTTTCTTTTTTATAGGGTTGAGTCTGCGCGCGCTGTTTTCATTCTTGGAGACCAGTGTCACCGCACTGCGTCTTTATAAACTCAAAGAGCTGGCCAAAAGTTATGGTCGCTATGAAGCACTATTCAAATCGTTGGAAACCAATCCGCATCGTGTGCTCATTACGATCTTAATCTGCAATAGCCTTGCTGATGTGACCACGGCGGCCCTGGCAACCAACATCATGGAGACGTTTTTTAAGCGCTTTAATCTCTCGGGCGGCTTAGGATTTTCCATGGGAATCGCCATTGCTACCATCGCCATCTTAATATTTGGCGAAATAATTCCCAAAAATCTTGCCAAAGGGCGCAGCGAAAAGCTCTTTAGATCCACTCTGTGGCTCGTGAATATTATTTTTTATCTCTTTTATCCGCTGGTTACTTTTATTAATCGCTTTACGAGCTTTGCGGTTGCCAAAATAGGGGGCCAAACCGATTCGGAAGGAGCCGGAGAATGGATCTCCTCCGAGCGAGAGATTCAATTTCTCATCGATTATATTCACAGCAAGGGCCTCATTGAGCAGGAAAAAAATGAGATGCTGCAAAACATCTTTGAGCTAGGCAGAACTCCGGTCAAAGAAATCATGGTGCCCGCGACCGATATTGTGATGATC
Organism: uncultured bacterium; assembly: GCA_963836585.1. GTDB lineage: Bacteria > Babelota > Babeliae > Babelales > Vermiphilaceae > BTUB01. The sequence goes on along the minus strand of CAWIJV010000003.1, from coordinate 233,445 downwards.
ACCTCAGATGCCACGGTAAAAGACACCTTGAGTATTTTTGCCGATCATCCATTTACTCGCTTGCCGGTATATGAAAAGAAAACCGATAACATTATCGGCATGGTGCACTTAAAAGATGTTTTTATGCTGCTTACCAAAAATGAAGATAAATCGGTTCAGGAAATTTTGCGGCCAATTTTATTTGTACCTGAATCGATTAAAGTAAATCAGTTGTTGCGCGAGTTCCGTCACAAGCACATGCATATTGGCATGGTGATCAATGAGCATGGCAGCATCACCGGATTGATCACCCTGGAAGATGTGCTGGAACAGATTGTGGGTGAATTGCGCGATGAACTTGAGCCGCAAACCGAGCACATTGTTCAGCTCAAGCAAGGAGGCTGGCTCGTGGATGCTTCCACCCCGCTTGAAGATGTCACCGATGCTTTACACGTCAGTTTTGAGACGGAAGGCTCAGTAACGCTGGGCGGCTTTATGGCCGAACAGCTGCAGCACTTGCCAAAAAAAGGGGAACGCTTTTTATACAAAGGGTTTTACTTTCAGGTGCAAAAAGCCAGTATCAAACGGGTGCTACAAGTTTTAGTGTTTGAAGAAAAAAATAGCAGCCCTTGCGCTGCTGATGAATAGAAGTTTAGTCAGAGGAGACTTATGAAATATATTTTAATTATGCTATTCTGCACCGCTAGCCTGCTGGCTGATAATAATCAAACGGCTGTTGTGACTCCTACCCCACAAAAACCGGTGCAACAATCAAACGATGGATTAGATACCACTGATAAAGTGGTGCTGCAGAATTTTGCCGCCATTGCTCAAGGACTGGGCATGGCCGGCGGTAATCCCGGCTTGGCTCAGATGTTTGTAGCATTTGTGAATATTTTGATAGAAGTATTTAAGGTTGCTCCGATTCGCGGCGAGCCAACGCATGAAAATATTATGCAATGGCTCGATGAGCTGCCGCAAGATACGCGGCTCAAGCTGATCACGTTGCTCGCTGAATGTGCCAAAAGGCACCCATCAGTTACGCATTAAGCTCAGCATCTTCGAGTAACCGGCTAATTTTTGGATTATTGGCCTGTATAGCATACCAGAGCGCGCTTTTGCCTTCATTATCTTCTATCAAAGGATTGGCTCCCCTTTGAAGCATGAGGCTCACCATGCGGCTAGCATCTCCTTCCGCTTCTGCTATCAGCATTAATGGCGTTTGGTCCTCATCACTGCGCGCATTAATATCTGCACCCGCATCCAAGAGAAGATTGATGATAGCGATATTGCCCAGGGTAGCTGCCAAATGGAGCGGCGTGAATCCTTCTTCTCCCCGTGTATTAACATTGATGCCGGGAGCGGCAAGCAAGAGCCGAACAATTTCAACACTTCCCGTTTCCATTGCGCTATGAAGCGCAACATTTTCCACTCGATCAAACTCGGGTGGCATCGCCTGCAAGTTCACATCAATGTTAGGAACCTGCAACAAGCGGCGCAGCACCTCTACATTTTCATTGCGAACGGCATCCTGTAATGGACTTTGCCCCTTTACATCAAGCAGATTCACCTGTGCGCCACGCGCTAGCAATCTATTTACCATCGGCAGATAGCCTTCCTCAACTGCCAACATCAATGGCGTCTGATCATCTTTATTAGTAGCATCAACGAGTATCTGCGGATCAGCGAGCAACTGATCAAGAACAAGAATATTATGGGTAATCACTGCTGCATGGAGAGGCGCCGTCCCATCAGCCGCTTGCTTATCAAGGTTCACCTTGCAAGCCAAAAGCAACGTAGTCATCTCATTAAAATGATGCAAAATGGTATGAACCAGAAATGGCATACGGGTAGCTTTTTTATCATGAATCTGCTGGCCATTGAGCATCACTTGTAATTTTGTCAGCGGCACGTTTGCCGTTAAAAATCTAAACGCATCAGCCTGATTATCCCTAATCGCATCGATAAGCAACGCACTAAATGCACGTAAAAATTTTTCGGCACTTTGATCTTCTGAGTTAGCTGCGACAGCGGTTTGTACCGCCACGCTTGCTTCATTCACTTGCCCACCCAACCATCTACTTGCAGAATCGGTCCCGAGCGCCGCTGCCGCCTCGGCCAGATTATTGTTCGACGTATACCGTTGCGCCAATTCATGAATAAGAAAATCGGTCATACGCGGATCATTCATGAGCTCATAAAATGCTGTACCCACCATGGCATAATTTCGAATATTTTCTGCCGCATTATATAAGCGCGCTCTTCTGGTGGGGCCATGGGTAGTAAGTATCAGCCGGATCAGAGCATCTTCCATTTCTGATGGTAGCTGGCCTAATCCTACTACTTCATTTTCTATTGCATGCAATCGATGCGCAAGCGCTGCTGTCTGCTCAGCCTGCACGGCATACCGCGCCTCTTTTTCCGGCGCACTTTCAGGCATCGGTAAATCTTGCTCAACCGCCGCTGCGGGCCGTTTTTTACCGGTATACCCTTCGGGCGCTTCCATGCTGATGATTGGCATACTGAGCAGCAAGAGAATAATTATTTTTAACTTCATCGTTTCTTGCCTTTCTTTGCATAGGCAACTTCAGCATTCCTGCCCGGGGCGCGTAAACTGGCGCGCAGTGCGGAACTAATCGAAGACTCGCCTTTTTGTTTTTTGTAGGGCGCCGCAGATGGCTTTTCTTTTTTCTTGGGAGCAATTTTTTCTTTTTTGCCTTTTTTAATCGCCTGCTTGAGCTGCTGCGCAAACGTATCTTTGAACTGCGCTAGATTAAATTTCTTCACCGTTAATGCATTGATTAAGTCCATGGCGAGCTTTAGCTGCGCCGTATCGACTTTTTTAGGTGCGCGCTCCAGATGAGGAATCTCTTCGAGTGAGCGAATTTCATACGCATAATTGAGCGTGGTTAAAAGCAAGGTATTGCTATAGGGATTAATAACGCATGCATATTCCTTATCACGCATCACAAAGGTGCCCACGGCCACTTTGCCCGATTGTTCCAGCGCGCGTTTAAACAGATAAAATGCCTGCTCGCCTTCTTTTTCAGGCCCCAGGTAATAATGATTTTCTAGCACGATCAGCTCAATCTGCTCCGCATTCACAAATTCTTTAATCTCAATGGTATCGGTTGTTTTTGGCCTGAGCTCTCTTAATTTTTCTTGGGTCAATATCACATACGATCCATTTTCTAACTTATAGCTCTTGACCACATCGGCCCAGGGAACTTCTGTCTTGCAATGAGGGCACCAGCGTTGATACTGTATAGGCGTGTGGCATTTCTTGTGCAACATCGTAAATCCAAAGGTATGCTCTTGGATGGCCGAATAAAGGCGCACCGGAATAGTCACCAGTCCAAATGAGATTGATCCTTTCCAAATCGATTTCATTACTGCGCTCCATACTGTTTGAGCAGATTGATAATATGATCTTTATTATTGGTCTCAAGTTGCTGCGCATAATAGAGCGCAGTATGGCCCGCAGTATCGCGAGGATTCACCTTCGCGCCCGCTTGTAATAATTTTTCTACTGTTTTACTTTTTGCTTGTATCACTGCCATAATAAGTGGCGTGTCGCCATCATCAGGATACTGCTCATTAACATTCAGATTGTGCGGCAGCAGTAGCGCAAGCCGATCGCGCGCCGTTGCATCATCAACTGAAGCAACTCCTGTATCATTGGTATCAAAAATCGCAAAAACCGGAAACTCTTCTGCGGCTTCTGAAATCTCGTTTACCTTTACTCCACGCTCCAGAAGATCTTTGACCATCTGAGTATTAGTACGTAATGCAGCATATAATGCATCACTCGTGACACTCACTCCGTGAACTGCCAAGAGCATAGTAAACATGGGATAATTATTATATCGTGCTGCCAATTCCAAAGGCGTAGAATCAATCTCATCATTAGTAAAATTCACCTGCTCGCGCACTTGAGGATTTTGCAACAGAAGCTCCACAACCTCAGTCTCATTAGCATCAGCTGCTCTGAGCAAAGCACTATCTATCGGCGCACCTTGGTGATTATTAACAAAAGGATTAGCGCCGGCAGCAATCAAGGCCTGCGCGATGCGTTTATGATGGTTGCTAATAGCATACAAAAGAGCTGAATTTTCCAGGCCATCAAGAAGATTTATGAATGGCAAACTGGGGCGCAGCACTTTATTAAAAATATTCCAATCGCCCGCCTGCGCCGCTGCAATCAAAATGGTCATCCGATCATTCTTTTCAGATTGGTGCCCAAAAAGTAAATATACGCCTCTGCTGGTGGTTGCAACAGCAAGTAAAAATCGCGCGGCATCAGTATGATTACGGCGCAATAATTCAATGAGATGATCCGTAACCTGTTCAACTAGATACCCTTGCCAACCAGCCATTGCATTGACAATCGATTGCTCATCAGCCAATTTTTCATGGAGCCAATCTGATGCGCTTTTAGTATGCAGCGCAAGCACCACGGCCACTACATCACCTCTGATATAGCGCTGCGCTAAATTGATGATTAAATCTTTGGTGAATTCAGGATCATCAATAAGATCCCGCTCATGCTTTGAAACCAGGCGCAGGGCACGAATAGTGCGGGCAACATTATACAGCTTCTCGATCCCCATTCCTTTTTCAGTCATTAAAAGATTTCTGATCTTGTCTACGCCCAGCTGTTCCCGATATTTGTCTAACCAGGAAAGCTGCTGCTCAGAAGGCTCGCTTCGGCCCTCTTTTGCTGTAGACTCTGTCACCTGCTCCAAAGACCTTTTTTTACCCGTATATCCTTCGGGTTTATCCATACCACTGGCCAAATTGGCCAGTAAAAGACATGCAAATATGGCGGCAAAACGGTTCATTACTACTCTCCTGAAAAACTATGCTTCTAATTACAGGGTATCAAATAAATTTTCTAATTGTAAAGAAACTCTTGAATCCCAACAATTTCTACCTGTATAATTATAGTAAAAGAATAAAAGCCCTGTTTAAAAGGATTAATTGCCATGCGCATCACTATCAGAATCGCCCTCTTATTACTCTTCACCCTCTTTTGCCTGGCCAATGGGCAGGAGCCGCTCACCTTAGTCGGCAAACCAGCGCCACAGTTTAGCGCGCAAGCGGTTGTGGGTGATGAGACCCCAGACGTATCACTGGCCGATTATGAGGGCAAGATCAAGATTTTGGTCTTCTATCCGGCCGATTTCTCGTTTATTTGCCCTACTGAACTGTTTGCCTTCCAAGAAAAGCTCAAAGACTTTGAACAGCGCAATGCGGTAATTTTGGCAATCTCGGTTGATCAAATCTATTGCCACCAGAAATGGCTGGAGATTCCCGCGCGATCAAGGCGGCGTTAAGGGCATCACCTATCCACTCATTTCTGATGTAAAAAAAGAGATTGCACGCGCCTATGGCACCCTTAATGAAGCGCAAGGCAACGCGCTGCGCGGCGTGTTTATCATAGATCAAAATAATATTGTGCAGGCTGCTTCAATTTACAACGAAAGCATTGGGCGTGATATTGGCGAGGTGCTGCGCATACTCGATGCAGTATTATTCACCCAAGAGCATGGGCAAGTCTGCCCGGCAAATTGGGCAAAGGGTAAAAATGGCATAAACCCCACCCAGGATGGCTTAAAAGAGTATCTCAAAGAAACTACAGAAGAAAATAAATCTCAAGGAGTAGAATAATGAATGTGAGCAAAATTATTAAATCGGTATCATTGGCGCTAGCAGGATTGGCCATGGTGACCATTATCTATGCTTCGGTAGATAATGGCATAGCCCAAGTAAACACCGCAGCAGAATTTGACGCTCTCCTCAAAGGGCACAAACAAGTGGTTGTTCAATTCTTTAATCCCACCTGCCCGGTCTGCATGGCATTTAAGAAGAAGGGAATCTTTGGAAAAGCGGCCGTTGCGCTTCCGCACATTGCTTTTGCCATGACCAGCTCAGAAAAAGGGGCCGCCTTGCATCATGAATATAAAATTGAAGCATTTCCCACCTTCATTTTCTTCAGAGACGGCAAAGAGGTCGGCCGCTATAAGGGCTATGTTGAGGCAAAGCAGTTTATCCAAAAAGTAACCGGCATCTTTAGCGCGGCAAAACTTAAAGCTTCTCATGAAGAAGATCAAGAAAAAGGCTAAAATTCTTCCCTTGCATTTGCCCGCATAATCGTTAACCTCAGTATATGAGGTTTTATATGGATTTTAGGGCATTTTTCACGCTTTTTTTACTTATTTTGATCCCGGGATGCGGGCCAATGCAGCAACCACTGGTCACCCGCACGCTCAATAGACCCGCTGCGCCTTCTTGCGCACCCCAAAAACCGGTCTGCCAAGAAGCCCCGGCTATCACCATTTGGGTGCATGGCACCCGATTCTTCCCGGAGCCGATCCTCAAACGATTCTTCTATTGTAAGGAAGGCTTACATCACTACACAAGCCTAGACCCTAGCTATCGGCATCATAAACTGGCCCAAACGCTCAGCGAGAGTGATCCTGATCACTTCCAAGCCGAGCATTTTTATCTATTTGGCTGGAGCGGCGCCCTTTCTTTCAAAGAACGGGAAAAAGCGGCCCGCAGGCTCTATGAGCAGATTACAAAGCTAAGAGCCGATTATCTTCAAAAATATGGCAAAGAACCGATTATTCGGATCATCAGCCACAGCCATGGCGGCAATGTGGTGCTCTTATTGGTCAAGGTAAAAGATCCGGCCGACATGCTCATAATCGATGAACTGATCTTGCTGGCCGTGCCGGTGCAAGAGGAGACCAAAGAGTTTGCCAGTGATCCCCTGTTTAAAAAAATATATTCACTGTACTCGTATGTTGATACGCTGCAAGTGGTGGATCCGCAAGGATGGCAGTGCAAGAAAAGCGGATGCCCACTTTTTTCAGAACGAAAATTTCCTCATCATGAAAAGATTTGCCAATGCGCGATAAAGTGCAACAATCGCTCCATCATGCATATCGAATTTATTAAGGGCAGTTTTTTGCGCTACTTGCCGCAGATACTCGCAGAGCTTGAAATTTGGCGCGAAGAAATTAAACTAAATAGCGGTGAATGGAGCATGCCAAACAAATGTTTAAATATTATTTCAAAAAAAACGCGCCGCTCATAATTGGCGCGCGTTGATAACCAATGCATCAAGGGAACTCACATGAAATTTGCTACACTTGCGCCTGCTCTTCTTTTTATATCTTTTACTCTTTGCCCCATGGATTTAACTGAAAAATGGGAATTTGATACCTGGAAGCCCGGAATCTCTCAAAGCTGGAAGCCGTGGGAATCTGAAGCTACTCAAATTATGGAAGAATATGTCCGCGAGAGAGAAGAGGAGGAGGTAGCAGAGCAATCATTGGAGCAGATGTATGCCGAGGATCAAGGCATACGCAAGCAGTTGCTCGCTAAGGAGAATCTTACCGCAGAAAGCAAAAAATATTGCAACTTCATCAATAAAACACATGTGAGTCTTTTAAAGCCGATACTGGAAAAATTCGGATGGCCCACAAATAAAGATCACGCTCATACCGCATGGCTGATTGCACTCCATGCTGATCATGATCCTGAATTTCAAGCCGAGGCGCTGCACTATTTAAAAACTGCGCAAACTCCTGCAGCTACTACTCAATGGGCATATCTGCTTGATCGCATTCTCGTTAATAGCGATCGAGCACAACATTTTGGCACTCAGTGCGATGATGAGGGAAACATTTTGCCTATTCACGGCTATCATTTTGATCCTCATAATGAAGCTGAAACAGAGTTACAACTTGAGGTGGTCAACAACCGGCGTGAAGCGATTGGATTGCCCAGCCTGCAAGAATATACCGTATCACTAATGCAGATTTTTAGAAATCCTCAAGCAGCACAACTTACTTCACCGGCGCAGTAATTATATGAAAACTCAACTTCATTTTTTACTCACGCTCAGCTTTTTTTCTGCATCTGCAATGCAGCCAAACTATAATCCAGCTGCAACCGCCGGCCTTCTTAAACTTTTGGACTATTCTGAGCATAGCCCCAATAATACTTTTGCTAACAAAGTTACTATTTTTCTTGCGCAAAAAGCTAATCCTAATGCTCACTGGCGCGTTACGCTGCCACTTTTTATATGGGCAGTCAGAAACGAACAACTCTTTCCAACGGTTCCTGAGCTTTTGCTCAAAGCTGGTGCCAATCCTAATGTGAAAGACGCACAGGGATATACTGCTTTTCGATACTGCAGCATAGACATGTTAAAGATATTACTTGCGCATGACGCTGATCCTGATATTCAATATGAGTGTGGATTCCCAATGACGGACCTGCAACTCATTTGAATTTAAACTACTATTACTGCAAGCAGGAGCAGATCCGAATGTTTTGAAGGCTTTTGGGTATACCACTTTAATACGCTCTTCAATCCACGGCTTGAGCAACATGGTAGAGCCATTGCTCGAGTTTGGTGCCGATCGCACTATGAAATGCCATGAAAAAACTGCCGCTGATTTGGCTCGCATATACGGCTACCCAGAAATTGCTAGATTACTGTCGGAATCACGAAAAATTGCGTAACATTCATACACATTTGTACATTTCCGTATTTATAGTATAGTTATGATGGTCACCTGTAATAAAAGAAGGAACATTCATGAAAACAGATTTATCACGTATCACTATCGATGTACCAACAAAACTACATCAAAAATTTAAGGCTATCGCTGCCAGCAGAGGCCTGAGCATGAGAGAAATGGTCATTTCCTATATGGATAGGCAGACAACTTCCAAAGATGAGCCTGAATGCTCTCACAGTCATACTCCAAATAAGAGAACAAAGAAATCCATCAAAGATTCTCGCAATAAAAAAAACTTAGTAGAATGCAAAGATATTAATGACCTTATCAAAAAATTAGGTTATTGAATGCTAAAGCCAATTTACCTCAATCGATTTGAAAAAGAATTTGAAAAAGCAAAAAGAAGAGGAAAGAAGCCGGAAAAGTTTTATACTTTACTGGCTCTTTTACTGGAAGAGAAACCTCTTCCTGCAAAATATTGTAACCATAAACTCAAAGGTCAGTTTAAAGAACATTGGGAATGCCATATAGAACCCGATTGGCTTCTTGTGTATAGAAAAACCGATACAGAAATTATCCTGGTTGAAACAGGAACACACTCAGATCTTTTTTGAATCATTCAAAAAATAAAGGAACATAGTATGAAAAAATTTCTATTCACCGCACTTCTTTTAGCTGCATTCTGCCAACCGCGCATGCAATCACCAACACAATTACTCAAAGAAGAAGAGTTTCAAATCTACATGGGCGCGCTCAAAAAATTTACCGAATGGGTGAAAAAAGTTGCCCATAGAGCAGGCAAGCAATCGGTTGAAGGGACACGTGCGGGCAAAACGTATGCCCATGCAGACTATATTGATCTTATTGAAGATTCCCTCCTGGAAGAGATCGGAGAGCTGCAAGTCTGCCGCTACGCGAGCTCCGCTCAATGAAGAAAATATAATGTTTCTCAAAATGCTGGAAGATTACACTGAACACTTGAAGCTGTGGGCACCAGCTGCTTCAAAAATAGAAGAAAATTAAGATATATTACTATTTTTTTCCACTACCCTTGCGCCACTGATCGCCGTGCGCGGAGGTGATAATGCGTTTTATCTCTTGGGTGCCTTCTGATGTTTTGGTACGCGTGGAACGGTTGAATCGCCGAAACCAATAATCTTTCATTTTTTCATGAGCGCCCGAAATTTTATTTTTCACGCGGTCGAAATAACTTTTCATGAGGATCTCCTTCTAATAGTAATTATACTCAAAAAAGATCCGGGAATACAAGAATATGCTATACTAGTCGAATTGTGAAATTAACAAAGGCTTAAAATAGAAGTAGGATAACTCCCAAAATAAACCAAAAAGAGGGAGTTATCCTTGAAAAACATAGTAGAACTATACTGCATAGTTGATGAAGTGGTCAAGCAAGTTGAGCAAAAAATGGGCAAAAAGTTTTGCCGAGGCAGAAAAAATAAGCTACGAAAAAGTGAGTTGATTACCATGACACTAATTGGGCATTTTGATTCCATTGAGACAGACAAAAAGCTTTATGAATACGTAACTTCTTACTGGACTGATTATTTCAAAAATGTGCCATGCTATGAGCAGTTTACTCGAGGAATTCGCTCAACTTCAGAGTACCTGGATCTCATGTTAGGAATTTTGTGTCAACTCAATCAGACTCCGGAAAAGGGGCTTTATATTGTTGATTCAACGTGCTTACCCGTGAGTGACTTTGATCCCAGCGAATGCCCAAAGTGGGCATCTGGGGCAAAAATGGGCAAAAATATTTTCGGATTTTATTATGGCTTCAAGCTGCACATCATCATTAATCGAAACATGGAAGTGGTTTCTTGCATGATAACTCCTGCCAATGTTCATGATGTAAAATTGCTTTCCATAGAGCCATTTATAGCGAATATCAAAGGCAAATTGATCGGGGATAAAGGCTATGTCTGTCCTCAAAAATTGCGAGACAAATTAAGCGCACAAGATTTGGAATGTATCTTTAAACAGCGGGAAAATATGGACCCATATTTAAACAAATTTTATGAGGAGTATTTAAGTCAGCGACAGGTGATTGAAGGGGTTTTTAGCTATTTGAAAAATAGGCTAAAAGCGCTTCATAGCTTTGCAAGATCGGCTGAGAGCTTTTTAGTGCACGTAAAAGCCGCCTTGGCGGCTTACATGCTCAAAAATCTGAGCCAATTTACCGTAGGTTTAACAATTTAATTTCACAATTCGACTTATACTGGTAAGCATGCAGCTTGGTAACTTCACGCGAAAAACTATCCGTTCGCTCATCACCTTCTTACACGTTCAACTGTTTCTCACCCTGATCTCAATGCCAATTCTGGTCTGCTGGGGCATGCCACTTTCAGTATTAAGCTTCGCGGGAAACTTCTTTTTTGGGCCTATTCTGACCGCTTTCTTGTTGCTTTGCTCACTCATATTTTTTTGCCAGATTTTGTATATTCCCAATGGCATACTTATTTATGCGCTGGAAAAGCTTACCCACGGATGGCTGGCTATTATGCAGTTGCCCTCATTTTCCGCACTGGTCGCATTGCCAAAACCACCCTTTTTGATCTCCGCACTTATTATCGCCAGCGCACTCTTTATTCTCCACTGCAAACAGATCAATACCCCCTTCAAAAGCATTCTTGCTTATAGCGGCGCACTCATCATCAGCGGATTGCTGCTCACGCTGAGCGCTCACTGGAGCATGAGCGTGCAAATGGTTTCATGCAATGCGGGTGAAGTAACTATTATCTATCATCACAAGCAGCTCATCGTGATAGATCCGGGAGTAATCGGCCAACGCATCAATGCCACCAGTTGGTGCGAATATACCCTGATGCCTCATCTGGCCAAAGAATATGGCACCACCACCATCGATGCACTTATTGTTTTGCAGCCCAATGGCATTGTGTTTGAAGCACTCGGAATGCTGTTAGAAAAAATTAGGATCAAGAAAATCTATCTGCCCCTCTGGCAAGGGAAACTACCATCCCACTGGTGGCGCCATTACTATCATCTTGTGGAGCAATGCAAAGCCCATGAATGTATGCTCGCACGGCTTTCCGATCAGGATGCGCGCACCCTCTATCTGGGCAAGCAAACCATCGGAATCAACCCATTGCCTGAGCGGATCACCCATCGGGAGTACACCTACCCAGCCTATGTGGTGACCGGCACCATCGATGAGCAAAAGATAGAAGTTTATTCGCAAAAATATCATTCAGTAAAACTAAATGTCCCTTCTGAGGCAATTTCATGAATAGCTTTTCTATCCGATGGTTTTTCATATGCCTGCAGATCTTTTGAGAGCACCTGCACCGGTGCCGGTTTTCCTATCACACACATTGCTTCCACGCTATAATCATCGCTGATATTCAGCGCCGTGCGCGCTCTTGCATAATCAAAGCCGCCCATGCCATGCACCACTAAGCCCTTTAAATGCCCCTGCAATGCGAGATTTTCCCAGGCTGAGCCGGTATCAAAACTATGGCATTGGTTAGGGCCCCCGCGCGATGACGTTTTTTTAGAAACAATTACCATCAGCACCGATCCATTCTTGCACCATTCTTGATTAAATGGCACAAGCAAATCAAAGAAAACATCCCATGCAGGAGTGCTCTTTTTTGCATAGATAAAACGCCATGGCTGCTCGTTATATGAGGATGGTGCCCAGCGGGCCGCCTCAAGGAGCGCCATTAAATCTTCCTGGCTCACCATTTCTCCCGACATTGCCCGCGGTGACCAGCGCTCCACAAAAAGAGCATCAACGCTGGAGACCTCAGGTTTGCGGTCGATAAGAAATTTTTTACGCGGGGTAAGGGCATAAACCGCGCATGCTACGCTACCTATCAAAAATACCACTGAAAAAATAGCCTTTGAATTCATGAGAAATATCCTTATTTTTAGAGTTTTTATACGAATTATGCCTGCTATCCTACCCAAAAAAGAGGCTTATTCCAAGGGGTGGCAAAAACCCTTGTTTTTGCCCATAAATAATTGCTATTATAAATATGATAATAAGGAGAAATTCTATGAAAAATACCATTAAAAAGCTTATTACTATTATGTTAATTACCCTGTGCCCGGGCTTGGCACACGGCGGCCGTGCCGGCGGTGGACACCACGGCGGCGGCGGTCATCATGGGGGAGGCCATCATGGCGGTCACAGTGGTAGACACGCAGGCGGCCATCATGCAGCAGCTAGTCATCATTCCGATAGTCACACAAATCATGGTAACCATGGAAATCACGGCAATCATGGCGGCCATGGTTGGGGCGGCTGGGGCGCCGGTTGGGGTCTTGGCTTTGGATTCCCACTCTGGTGGGGACTGGGAGCCGTTGCAGCACTGTATGCAGGAAGCTGGTATTACGGCGGTTACACCAATGATGAATGGCAAGATATGGCAACCCAAGATGATGAGACCAATAGATATTACAATGAGGTAGTATCACCAGCATATCAACAATATCAGGCAGACCCAAGCTCAGTACAAGAGCACCCGGCGGTTCAAAATCAACCAACAAAATCTCAACCAACCAGAGTGCGAGGAGGATATGGTGAAAAAGCTATTAGTAATCCTAACATTATTCGTAGTAACTAATGCTCTTGTTGCCAAGGTTTACTATGAAGCCAGAAGTTATGAGCCGATCGGCCACTGTTGCTATGGTAACACAATCTCGGAAGATAACATGGTCCACTGGGATAATGACTTTAAAAGTGAGTGGCCACACTATGGGGTCACCAATCAAGATAGAGTAGGCTTTGTGGATAGATCAGAACAGTCATTGATATCAGGATTTGAACGCGGTGTGTATAACACGCCCAAGTGAATAATAAAAGGAGATCAATATGAAAAACAGAATGAATAAAATAATGAGCATTACCCTGCTGCTTCTGGCAGGAATTAGCGGCATCGCAATAGCCCACGGTGGCGGTGGCCATGGTGGTGGCGGCGGATTTGGTGGTGGCAGTCGCGGCGGTTTTGGCGGCGGCCATAGTTTTGGCGGTGGCGGAATGAGCCACGGTGGCTTTAGCGGTGGCAGTCATAATTTTGGCGGCGGCAATCGAAGCTTTTCAAGCTCACGCGGCAACTTTTCACGATCAGGAACTATGAACCGTGGAATGGCAGGAAGAACTGCCGGCGCACGATCAGGCCAATTCCATGGCGGCCGAAACTGGAATGGCGGCAGAGGGCCAAATAATTGGAATCACAACTTCCCTGCAGGATGGGGATATGGATGGGGTTGGGGCCTTGGCTTGGGCGGCTTATTGCTCTGGGCAGGATACCCATTAGGATGGTGGCAAGACAAATATCCTGATTACTACGAAGAATATGTATTGCCCTCATCTCAAGGCATCACCTATGATACAGATGGTAATATCGTAGATCCAAATTTAGGATATGAATAAAACCAATAAAGAGGCGGGAAAATTTCCCGCCTCTTTTAGTTTGAGAATGCGATGATAAAAAAAATTATGATGCTGCTTCTCATCACAAGTCCTCTGGCTGCCGTTGATGAAAACTATTATATGGGTGGCCAATCCTATTATAATTTTGGTTCGAGCTACTATCCAAAATATATGGGCGATCCTGCGTGGACCGGCAATGGCTGGATCTTTAGCAATGGTGCCACCACACCTAATAAATGTTGTTATAAAAAATTAACGTCATCTAAAAGACTATGGAACTATTTTTGTAAAAAACAAGGAGATAGATGCCCATGAAGTTTTTATTATTTACCACCCCGTTCGCCCTGATGGCACTCCTGGCACTTGGCCAGCCACTCATAGCAATAAATCCATCATGCTCATCAGCCACCTGCTCCACACCTACTTGCGCTGCTAACTCCTGCAAGCAATGCGTGCCGTTTAACTGTTGCCGCCCTGCGTGCGCACCCTATCCGCGTCGCCTGCCCGGCGATTATGACTCTTACAAAGATAACACCAAAATGGTAATGCAGCGCATGAAGCCCTGCGCGCCGCGCAACGATTCTAAATTTCAAGGCTACTTATATAAAGGCATGTGGTGGGATAATACCGGCGTGCGCTATTGGGCCTTCAGAAACAGCACCAATAATACGATCACCATCCAAGCGCTCCATGGCGGCGAATGCAAAGATATTCCTGCCGGCGATGTGACCAATATCGCGCGCGGTGAAAGCTATGGCTTTAGAGTGCAAGCACCTGCCTGCCGCTTTGAACTGTTTAATAATGATATGCACAATCTTGAAATCTTTATCAACCTCAAGGGCGATATTGATTACCGCGTTGAACCGTTACCGGTCAAAACAGCTAAAAAAGCAACTAATATTGAAAAAGATTTTGCGCCGCGCTTTTAATCCTTCGAGACGCATCTTTGATGCTCCTCAGGATGAAATGGAATATTTTTCCGATCATGGTGAGTGATTGCGAAGCAATTATATCGAACCATCAATCAACACCGCGCGCGCTGGGGCTGCTTCAATGCCGATTGCATAGAGCGGCAAGCAACACAAAAAGTAACTCCCTTGTTTTACCTGCGCTAATCGCAAGCCTTCAATAATCGTAATATCATGATTAAATAGTTCATGGTGCGTTGCATGGCCCTGCTGGCCCCGCTCGATGCCCAAATAATCAATACCCACGGCGCGTATTTTGCGCTCCACCAAATAGTGCGCGCCGGAAATCTCCAGATACACAAACTGCGGTGCAAATTTTTCCGTCGGCAACAGCGCGCTGTTGCTCGTCTTGAGCAGAATGATATCACGCGGCTGAATATCGAGATTTTCCAGATGATCTTGAGTGATGCCATCACTCACGGCAGACAGATCAAAAACTTTGCACGGGCCAATCACATTAGTCAGATTGAGTTGATCAATGGTTGCGCCATCACGCGCAAAATGGGATGGCGCATCGATGTGTGTGCCACTGTGCGCACCGAGCGTAATGGTAGTTTCACGCACGGCATCCTGCTCAAAAGATTTTGCTGCGGCAAAATTGATTGTCTTTTTATCTTTATACGCGGTGGTGGCTGCACTCAGCGGCCAGCTAATATCATAGATTTTCATAGTTCATTCTCACGTTTCACTTCAACCTTGTGCCCGCCAAAGGCATGGCGAATCATCTGAATCAGTTGCGTAGCAAAATTACCGCCGGATCTGCGGGACCATGCGCGCACTTCCAGTGATTTTTCTATTACCGGAACCGGAATCTTATTTTTCTGCGCATTTTCTACCGTCCAAGCGCCCGTGCCGCCTTCTTGAATTTTGCCATCGATGCTGCCCAGATGTTGATCCTGCTTAAACAGATCATGCGTTAATGCCAGTAGCCATGAGCGAATCACCGCGCCATGCTGCCAAAGATTGGCAATTTTTTCCAGATCCAGCTCTTTATAATCACCTTCGCGCAGCAGATGAAATCCTTCGGCATAGGCCTCAAGCAAACCATACTCAATGCCATTGTGAATCATCTTCACATAATGCCCCGCGCCTGAGGGGCCCACGTGTGCGCATCCATCGGGCGCTGCGATGATTTTTAAAACGGGTAACACTTTTTGATACGCCTCATAATTGCCGCCCACCATCAAACAAAATCCATTTTTTAATCCATGCACACCGCCGGATGTGCCGCAATCCAAAAAGTGAACCCCCAGCTCTTGCAATCTACGCGCATGCCGTATCGAATCGTTAAAATTGCTATTGCCACCATCAATGATGATCTTTTGCGGCGCAAGCGCATTATTCATTTGATTAAGTGTCTGATCCACCACCGCTCCGGCAGGCACCATGAGCCAAATCAGATCTGCTTCCTTGGCTAATGCTTGCACATCATCATAGATTTGCAATCCCCAAGCCGCACACTCTTTTTGCGCTTTGAGATCCGGATCATAGCCGAGCACACAATACCCGCTTTCAAAAATTCTGCGCGCAATTGCGGCGCCCATCCTGCCCAAGCCGATTATACCCACTTTCATTGAGGCTCCTTTTTCTTTTTAGGCGTAAGCCAGCTAAAGCCATGTTTTGTTTCAAAATGCGCCTGCTCTTTTGCCGGCCCGGCCGATCCACATTCATACTGATGCATAGGCGGCTTTAATGCGCGAATCGCCTCGACCACCTTCCACGCATACTCAATCTCATCAAAACGCACCGCAACCGATTGTTCACCTTTCAAAATCTCTTCAAATAATGTTTCATATGCTTCGCTTATGCTCGTGCCAAATGCTGGATGCATACATGCCATCTGCACCGGCATCACCTCTTCCGATTTTCCTGGCCGCTTAGCATTTAATGAAAGGATAAATGAAGGATCAGGGCTGATCTCGATCGCCAATGAGTTTGATGCGCTCGGGCAGGCAGATTTGGTGAGCAAACAATCGATCTGCTTAAATTTTATATAAATGGCCGTCTCTTTTTTATCCAAGCATTTGCCAGTCTTTAGATAAAATGGCACGCCCGCCCAACGCGGATTTTCGATGCGCAGCATCACCTGCGCGAATGTTTCAGTGGATGATTGTGGGTCAACGCCGGCCTCTTTGGTATATCCTTTATATTGGCCCACGATAGCATCAACCACTTTTATTTTTTTCAATACGTTGGCACGCTCAGTGCGAATATAATCGCCACTCAACTTTTGCGGCGATTCCATGCCGATCAGCGCAACCAACTGCATCATATGATTCTGCATCACGTCTGCCAATGCGCCATACTTATCATAAAAAGCCCCGCGGCCTTCAATGCCACCTGGCTCATCAAACACAATCTGCACTTGATCAATGTAACGATTGTTCCAGAGTGGTTCAAATACAATATTGGTAAAGCGAACCAGCGCAATATTGCCCACGAGCTCCTTGGTAAGATAATGATCGATGCGATAAATTTGACGCTCGTCAAAATGCGCGGCAATGCATTCATTAATTGCATGCGCTGATTCCAGATCATGGCCGAATGGTTTTTCGTAGACAATGCGATGGAATATTCCGTCATGGTTCGATATGCTCGCTTCACTCGCACTCACCACGAACGGAATTTCTTTCCGTTCGCCCTGAGTAGTCGGCCGAAGCTCGCAGAGCGTAGGCTGACGTATCGAAGGGTGATCTTCCATCCTTTCCAGCAACCCCGATTTTGCCAATCCTTGCGTAATCGTGCAGTAAAAAAAGGGTGCCGTAGAACAGTAGACCAAGCGGCTGCCGCTCAGCGCATGCTTTTCTTCAATTTTTTTTACCAAAACAGCAAGCGCATCAAAATCTTGCTCCTGGCTAAAGTTGATCGGATGATATGCCACATGAGCAGCAAATGAATGCCATACTGCATCATCCACCTTCTGCACAAATTTTTTTATATGCACCAAAAACTGCTCATTGCTCATCTGCTCAAGCGCTGCACCAATAATATAACTATGTTCTAAAGCGCCTCGTGCAAAGAGTTGATATAATGCCGGAAAGATTTTTTTTCGCGCTAAATCTCCGGTGGCCCCGAGTATTATAATCAGACTGTTCATCGGCTTAAAATCTCTCGCGTAATGCGTTTATACAATTCAACCTGCGGCTGATCGAAGGGATTCACCTCCAGCAACTGCCCCAAATAAACTGTGGCTATCATAGCACATTGCAAAAATTGTCCTATATAGAATTCATTTTTTTTGGGTAATGTGATAGTGGTATACGGCCGCTTTTCGCGCGCATATGCCTGTTGCGTACCCTCAAAAATTGCCCGCATAATGGTGGCCAATGATTTTTTTTGCAGATGCGGCACCAATGCATCAAATTCGCTTATTGCCGGCACACACGGATCACTGGCATGCTGATCAATCCAAACAAACGTGGTAATAGATGCCATCGGGCCACCCAAATATAATTGCCCCACCGAATGAAGATCGGTGCTACCCACTGACACCGTTGGCGTGATGCCCACACGCAAGCCACGATTATTAATTTTGCCTAAACTTTCTCCGAGCAGCTGCCGCTGCCATTTGCCAATTCCTTCCAGCGCTGGGCAGAATACAAAAAGATCATGAATGTGAATGCCGCGCACATACTGATCGGCTACAATCGCTGCCCACAGGGCCGCCGGATTGTCTGCTTGCTCGCTCAAGCAAATGGGTGTGATAGCACGAGCGCCCGCGCACAACTGCTCAATATCAATGCCAGCCATCCCGAGTGGAAAAAGACCAACTGAACTCAACACTGAGAATCGCCCACCAACTTGCGCAGGCATCGGCAAGCAATCCCATTTTTTTTTGTGCGCCAATCGCCAAAAAGGCGAATCTGTATCGCTAATCACCACAATCTGCTCATGATACGTGGCCGGATGATAGCGCATCAAAAGCGCCAAAAAACATTCAAAATTTGCAACCGTTTCCGTGGTGGCACCCGATTTGCTGATGGCCACTAGAAGAATATTTTTTTTATCGGCAAGCGCACTTTCCACCCGCATCAAAAGGCATTGCATCATATCAGGATCCACAGTGTCTGCCCAGAGCAGCGGGATAGCAGACTCGCGCGCCACTGCTTGATACACCGCCTGCGCTCCTAAATTTGATCCACCGATACCTACAATCACGATGAACGCCGGATTCAATCGCTTTTTTTGAGCGATAAGCGTAGCAATCTGAGCGCGCATCATATCATCAGCCGGCAGCTCTATAAATGCTGCAGACACTTTTTTGAGCGGCCGAGCAATCATAGCCTGATCTATCAATCCCTCGTGCCATGAGAGCGAAAGCATATTCATAACATGATCCTTTGTGTTTTGAAACAATTTTGTTTTACCATACCCATAATATGAGAGCCGAGCAATGGCCAGAAATTTTCTAACTGTTTAAATTTATTTTTTAAAATTGACAAGCATATGCTTTTGATCAATATTAAAATGGGTAGAAATATATATTTCCTGTGGACGCTTTTATGCACAGGGAGGGCTTATGCACAACTTCTTAAAATCATTGCTAACTGGCCTTTTAATACCTCTATTTGTGCTGCTTCTCATGGTGCCCGGATGCAAACGCCCTCAATATACTCCTCATTCTTTTGATGGGCTTCGCCCACAAAAAACAATAACCATGTGCCAGGTAAACGTTACTCTTTCTATTGCTCTCCTCTCCAAACAAGAAACTACGCGTCTTTTTGATAATCGTGGCAATCGGCTCTATGCCAAACGCCATCAAATCTGCCCACTTCTGATTGCCATCAAAAATGAGAGTAATTGCGCTTATCGCTTTGACCCCAAAAGTTTACAGTGCAAGCTCTGCCGCCTGCAAAAGATTGCGCGGCGATTACATTCTCATACCACCCGGCGCATTCTGGGGCCACTCGTGCTGGGATCATTGGGGGCAACCATCTGCTTTTTTGGCGCCGCTTACTTGGTGATTTTAGGCACCATCCAGCACGTGGCCATGCCGGCGCTGGTGAAGGCCGGCTATGCAATGCTGGGAGTTTCAGGCATTATCGCCCTGGGCACTCCGGTGATCTGCTATCAGCAAGGCGCCTATTCGTATCGAATCAATCAGTCAATTGATCAGGATGTGCGCTCAAAAATGGTGAGTACTTCCCTTGATATTGATCCGGGCGCCCATATCTCATTCTTAATCTTTACTGAAAAACGATCCTGCCCCACCGAGTGGAATATTATCCTGACCGATACGGCAACATGCCAACCGCTGGTATTTAATTTCTGCCTTTCAAAAGAGGGAGCGTTATGCTAAAAACATTTTGCCAAATCATATACCTGTTCGCCCATGGATTATACAATGATCACACACTCGCCTACTACTATGAAAATATTCGGCGCCCCCATGAGCTGCATATCATCAACAATCAAGAGCTCCATTTAAAACATGTGCCCGGCTGTGCGCACTGCTGGCATGTGGAAGATCCTGATGATCTGCGCTTATGGATCATTCAGCAACCGCTGCACACCTTTAATTTTCCCGATGCAACGCGCAACGGATTTGATGGCAGGCAAACCAGTTTGGGGCAAGAGAATGAGATCAAGGCGCTTGCCAATGCATATCAGCATATTAAGGATCATCAGATAATCCTCATGGGATACTCCCGCGGCGCAGCTGCGGTGCTCAATTTTCTAGGCACCCGCAATCCGGCCAATGTGGTGGCAGTAATCGTTGAATCACCGTATGATTCGATCACCAACACGCTCGATTTCTTCTGCAAAAATGCCGGTGTCGGCTGGATCCCTTACAGCATTCTCTATTCCTGCCCCACCCTGCTTTTTGGCAAATTTGACTATAAGGGGATCTTCCCTATCAAAGTGGTGCCGCATATCAGCCCGGAGATTCCGATTCTCATCATAGCCTCCCTGGAAGATGCTCTGGTTCCCGCGGCCGGCACGGCGGCACTCTACCTCAAATTCTTGCAATATGGCCACCCTCATGTATACTTTTTATTACTGGATAAAGGCACCCATGGCTATTTACTGGAGAGTGCCAACGCGCACCTCTATTTAAACACCGCCCATGCCTTTTATAAGAAATATGGCCTGCCACATAATAAAGCATTCGCCCGGGACGGCGATGCCCTTTTGGACCAGTGCCAACCCACGAAAAAGGAAGTTGATGAAGCACTGAAAAACAAGAAAAGTTTCATCAGATACTAGCTATCCTTTAGGGGGAAATTGCATGTCACATTTACGTATTACCGGAATGGCACTTGTTGCCATCGCTCTTCTTTTACCCGGCTGCGGGCCACAGCGTAACAACGATTCCAAAAGCCTCCGTACTTCCGTTCGTCCTGAGCGCGAACCCTTCGACATTGCTCAGGATAAACTTCGTGAGCGTATCGAAGGATACGCCACTCATATAGAGCCAAGAGAAAAGCATGTCACAGCATTCCAAGAAACAAAAAATGGTATCACGATAAAAGCAGAAATTCTCAATGCTCAGGCATTAAAAAAAATCTTTGGCGGCAAAGGCCAACGCCTTATACAAAAAGGGATCGTGCCACTCCAAGTAACGCTGCACAATGATGGATCTGAGGCTGTGCTTTTTGATCCTACTAAATCTACTGTCTCCTTTGCTAATCATCGCACCGTTGCTTCTATTTTAGAACGAACCAATGCAGGAAATGTGGTTATTTGGGCACTTGGGGGCGTAGCGCTTGCAATCACTGGTCCAATGGCGGTTGTTGATATCGGCATGTTCATTTGGCTGGGGTGGTCTTTTTATTTATTAGGTACTCTTCCTGCAGTAGGAGTGCTCATTCTTACCCCCACTTGCTCAATGCTGTATGCAAATAAAACAACTAAAGCAAATCAACAGTTGAATGAAAAGATTGCCGCGACACAAAAGACGATAACTATTGCGCCTGGCCAAAACATAACTACGATTCTTTTTCTTGATGGCAAATCATTTGATGGCACCGCTTCCCTTACTGTTGAAAATAAAACGCACCAAACCACGGTATTTGATATTACACTCCCTCAATAGGGAATTTACTTCGGAGAGTTTATGAAATATACTTATTTAATTGCCATTTCTCTTTTGGCATTCTCCACATCAGGCTCCTGCTCGCAACCGGAAGCCGGGAATGCCATCACGGTATCTGCGCACCATATGACGCGCCCTGAAATACAGGAACTATTTGGCACCCGTGGCCGCAAATTGGGCTATTATGGCTTGTGCCCAATTCAGCTGACCATCGAAAATAATTCTGCCGATGTGATCATCTTTGACCCTGAAAAAACCACGGTTGCTTTTGCTGATCATCAGCGCGTAGCAGCCTGCTTGCAATATCATACGGTGTTGGCCGGCGCTGGCATTATCGTATTGGGCCTTGTAGCCGCAGGCACCATCATCACCTTCACCTTGTCTTCAATTCTTTGGTTTTATCTGACCGGTATCGTTGGGACCACGATGTCTGTCGGTCTTGCCGCAACCGGCGGCATGTTAATCTTGACGCCAACCACCGCCGTCTATTATGTGGACTATGCCCGATCGGCCAATGCGCAGATCGCGCAAAAAGCAGCATCATTGGTTGCTGATCATGCGTACAGAATTCCAGCCGGCCAAAAAGTGGAGGCAATTCTTTTTGTAAACAAATCGGAATGCAAAAAAGAATTTGAGGTTACGCTCGTGAATGAAGCAACTCAGGAGCCAATTGTAATTGAAGTGTAATACCTAAACGAAAAAATATCTTTTTGGTATACTACAAAAAAATATTCAACATCATCATAGAGGTAATCACCAAAAGACCATGAAACATTACACTAAAATTTTACTGCTCGCCCTGCTATTATTCACGACAGGAAAGCCGGCAACTGCCTCAGCGCAAAAAACCTTCTTTACAGGATTGGCTCACCTATATCTCTTCACCTATTTAAGCGAACTGTTACAAAGCATAGCCTATGATCCCTATTTATATACCCCAACAAGTTTTAACACCCACGAGGAATACCTTGAGTTAGTCGAAAAAAAATTAACTGACTGGGCAATGTTACTTGCAAAGCCAACCGAAGAAGAACTCGCTACTTTTCGCAAAAGTCTCATCAAAATTTATAAAGATGTACTTGTAAACAGACCCTTACTATCAATGATAATTGATGCGGACATATCTTCTCATCCATGGGCACTCCTTGCATCAGAAATTAAACAACATAAAGACCGTTTAGAGTGGTATTACATAAAAATTGATGCTGCCTCACTATTCAAATCAGAGGAGGATCGGCAAAGCACACAAAATATACTCAACAGAATTAAAGCTATTACCGAAACTTTAGATCAAATTTTAGATACTCTTGAATACAGAACTGATTTTCAAAGTGAATGCTCTCAGGCACGTCAAGAAAAAATAGTAACAAGCACCAAGCATCTTGTAACTGCCTTTTTCTTGGTTTATATGGGTTTTCACATACTGGATAACATCCATAGAATAGATTAAAATTTTATAAATAAAGGATACTATGAAGATGCAATTATCATCTCTTATTTTTTTAACACTTTTATCATTTTGTTCCAGCTATTCTAATCCCACCATCGATGAATCGATGCCAGTGCGTGGCAAGATATACCATCCGGGTAATCTGGAGCATTTTCACAATGCGATCAACACCTACGATTTAGTGATTGTAGATTTTTATGCCGATTGGTGCGGCCCCTGCAAGATGATGCACAAAGTGATTGATGAACTGGCGCAGGCCAAAGAGTTTGAAGATATTCTGTTTATTAAAATAAATACTGATGTCCAACGGCATATTTCAAACCATTTTAATATCACCAGTCTGCCAACGATCATCTTTTTTGTTGATGGCCAGCCTATCAATCGAGTCTATGGCTACCAGAACAAAAAGCAGATGAAAGAGATCATTGGCCACACCTTTCGATCACCCAAGAATTAACAATCTTTCCTGGTCAGTAGATTAGTAACTACTCCGACAACCACAGCAACAACACCTCCGCCAATAGTTCCCCACACTCGTGTTCTGCTTAAAGTGGTGGTTGTTTCTTGTGTTTTTTGTGACAAGAGTTCCAGCGCTGCATGCTCGGCCGCCTCCAAGCCATCCTTCACTTCAGAAGTCGCTATACTTTGGAGCCACCCAATTGCTTCACTCGCCTTGGGATCGCGCGCATGCTGCAAATGAGGATGCTGCTCAAGCTGCTGCTGCCGATGAGTGCGCACTGTTGCCTGATATTGAGATGCGGTATGAAGCGCATGCACAGCCGCCTTAGTTTTTTGAGCCTCTTTGGTGTGATCATCATCATGAGGCGTTGGGGGCGGTGTACAATGGGCATCTTGGAATTTTTTGATAAGTTTGTTTTTTATCGGCGAAAGATCAACATCATTTTTGCATTTTCCCTTAAGATAACTGGCAAAAACGGCAAATATCTCTTCAAAATCTTTCACATCAGGATCCTGGTGATACCCTTTTTCAGGATCTCCGGCAATTCCTCTTATATCCAACTCGGGCATATATACGATAGACCGGTGCTTTGCCCCTTCGTTGAGCACCACTCCTCGTGCGCTTAAAAGCTGCTGCAATGCTTCAGGCGTTCTGACAATAATAGTGCCACTAGGAAGCTCGATATGGCCCCCGGATTTTTCTTTTTCTAAAGGCTTTTCCTTTAAAGACACTTCCTCAAAAGCCGGATTTTGATAAGACTCGCTCGCATCAGGCGATGAATGCCTTGAAGCGCGGCTTGAAGTATCAGCGCTATGAGCAACCAGCTCCATTGCCAATGGCAGCTCTAACGCCGCCCGCTTTTCCGGATTTTCCATAGCCGCCGCTTTATTTGCTATCAATAGAATGATTAATACCAAAAACTTTTTCATACCAACCCCTTTTGAATTTCATGTTCACCATTCAGAATAAAAAATTACAAACATGAAAATCAACAAGGAGCCGGGAGTTATTAAAAAGCCCTCTAAAAAGCGGGATAATCCTTGATTAAAAAATTCAGTAAGAAATTTTTAATCTTTACCATTCCAAGGAGCCGGCCGTTTGATACTCGGTGACCCGGGTTTCAAAGAAGTTTTTCTCTTTATTCAAGTCAACTGCTTGCGACATCCACGGGAATGGATTGATAGTGCCATACACTTTCGGCAAATCGATACGTTCAAGACGACGGTCGGCAATATATTCCACATACTCGCAAAACTGCTGCGGATTAATGCCCAGCATCCCTTGCGGGCAGGCATCAACCGCATATTTTTTCTCGAGCGTCACTGCATGCTTGATGAGCGCTACGATATCCTGCTGGAATTCCGGCGTCCAGACCTGCGGATTTTCTGCTTTGATAGTGTTGATTAAATCACAGCCAAATGCCAAATGCAGACTTTCATCCCGCATAATATATTCAAACTGCTCGCCAACCCCTATCAATTTCCCCTGTCGCTTGAGTGCAAGCATCATAGCAAAACCGGCATAGAAAAAGATCCCTTCCATGATCACATAATAACCAATTAAATCATGCAAAAACTGCTGGATATTCGCGAGTGTATTGGGAGTAAAAGTAGGATCAAAGAGTGAGGTGGTTAATTTGATAACAAAATCATCCTTTTCCTTAATGGAAGGAATCGTTTGATACATGTTATAAATATCATCCGGATCCAATCCAAATGAATCGCAGCAATAGATAAAGGTATCGGTATGAATTGCCTCCTCAAATGCCTGGCGCAAAAGATACTGCCGACATTCAGGATTGGTCACATGCTTGTAAACAGCCAACACTAAATTATTGGCCGTAAGCGATTCGGCCGTAGAAAAGAATCCGAGATTATAAATCACCATGCGGCGTTCAGTTTCAGAAAGCACCGTTTGCGATTTCCATTGCTCAATATCCTTTTGCATACTCACTTCTTCAGGGGTCCAATTATTGGCCACCCCATCTTTATAATGTTGTCGCGCCCATAAATAGGTCATGGGAAGAATTTTGTTCGGGTCAACCGCTGAGTTGTTAAGTAGGCCTTTTTTTGCCATTGTATCATCCTAAAAAATTATATTTACTGGCACACTTCACAATCCGGATCGGATGACAAACTGCACGCGGTAGCCGGGATCACCTGATCAGAGGTAGGAATTATTTCAACCTCCTGAACCGTTACCGGTGCCGCTTCAAGCGATCCATATTCCCGTTTTTGTGTGAAGCCAAACTTTTTTGCATCGAGTGTTGATTTTTCAATCTGCGAAGCAGCCAGCGTGCGCAAATAATAGGTGCTCTTGAGCCCCAATCGCCACGCTTTCACATAAATATCATGCAATTTCTTGCCCGAAACCCCTTTCATAAACACATTGTGTGATTGGCTTTGATCGATCCATTTGCCCCGCGCGGCCGTCACTTCAATCAGCCATTCTGCATCAATCTCAAAAACCTCCTTGTATTTTTCTCGCAGTGCCACCGGAACACGCTCAATCATCTGCACGCTGCCATCATAATATTTGAGCAGCTCAAGCATATCCCGATCCCACAACCCTAGTTGCTTTAAATCTTCAACCAAATATTTATTTACCACGGTAAATTCACCGCTCATATTTGCTTTAACATACAGATTCTTGTAAATCGGCTCGATGCACGGAAAGCAGCCAACAATATTGGAAATGGTAGCCGTTGGCGCAATTGCCATGCAATTAGAATTGCGCATGCCGTGCAATTTCACCTGTGCGCGCACACTGCTCCAATCCCGCTTGCCTT
Source organism: uncultured bacterium (assembly GCA_963836585.1). Taxonomy (GTDB): domain Bacteria; phylum Babelota; class Babeliae; order Babelales; family Vermiphilaceae; genus BTUB01. The sequence goes on along the minus strand of CAWIJV010000003.1, from coordinate 206,811 downwards.
CTTTGGTCACCGGAATCTCTATGCCGCGCTCTTGTTCAAGCAACGCCAAGGTATCCTGTGGGAAAATATTGCGATCCCATTTTGACCCTTTGTAGCTTTCATAGGTGCCCCGCTCTTTTGCCAATTGCGATGAGGCAAGAATCGCGTAATAAGCAACCGTTTCCATAATATAATCGGAAGCTTCAAGCGCCTGGCCTGATGCAAAATGCACATTCATCTTATAAAAGGCATCCTGCAATCCCATGATCCCCAATCCGATCGGGCGATGGCGCAAATTTGCATTTTTTGCTTCTGCCGTTGGATAATAGTTGATGTCTATCACATTATCCAGCATGCGCACCGCAGTGGTTACCGTCTTGGCAATTTTTTCTTCATCGAGCGTGCCCGCGGCAGTAATATGCTCGGCCAGATTCACTGATCCTAAATTGCAAACGGCTGTTTCATCAGCAGAGGTGTTCAAGAAAATTTCAGTGCATAGATTTGAAGAATGTATCACTCCCACATGATCTTGTGGCGAGCGGATATTGCCCGCATCTTTAAAGGTAATCCACGGATGGCCCGTTTCAAATAATCTGCTCAACATTTTGCGCCACAATGTTGCCGCTTCAACCACTTTAAACTGCTTAATCTCACCGCGCTCAGCCTTGCGCTCATATTCGGCATAGCGCTCTTCAAATGCTTTGCCATAGATATGATGCAAATCCGGCACCTCTTCAGGCGAGAAGAAGGTCCATTTTCCGTTATCCAGTAAGCGTTTCATAAACAGATCAGGGATCCAGTTTGCGGTATTAATATCATGAGCACGGCGCCGCTCATCACCGGTATTTCTGCGCAGATCCAGAAAATCTTCATAATCCAAATGCCATACTTCCAAATAGACACAGGTGGCCCCACGCCGCCGCCCGCTACGATTAATCGCGGCGGTCACATCATTGGCGATTTTCAGAAACGGAATCACACCCAAACTTTCAGTGTTGATCGTTTTGATCATCGCACCGGTCGCGCGCAGATTGCTCCAATCGTTGGCCACACCGCCGGAGAATTTGGAGAGCAGCGCATTATCAAGATAAACCTTAAAAATATGTTTTAAATCATCTTCAACGGTGGATAGAAAGCAGGAGCTTAATTGAGGGCGCGTTAACCCGGAGTGAAACAATGTCGGCGTGCTGGGCACATAGCTCATGGTGGAAATTAAATCATAGAATGCGAGCGCTGCGTCCATTTTATTGGCTTCATTAAATGAGATGCCCATAGCAACCCGCATCCAAAATGCCTGCGGCAACTCCATGCGCCGCTCGCCAATTTTGTTGAAGTATCGCTCATTGAGCGTTTTGAGCCCCATGAACTCAAATAAGGCATCGCGATCCAGTTGCAAGCGCGCAGCCAACGCTTCCAAATCAAACTCAAGCAAGCGCGGATCCAAACCTTTGGTAGCAACACCTTCTTTAATACTGGTGATAAATGATTGGCGATACAAATGATCATAGGCGGCCGAACGGATTGTGGTACCGACAACCTCTTTAAATAATTTTTTGAGTAACAGCTGCGCCGCTACATAATTATAGGCCGGATCACGCTCAATAAATGCAGAGGATGCCATAATAAGCGCATCGGCAAGCTCTTTGGCTGAAACACCATCAAAGATAGTATTGACCACCTCTTGTAAAATAAGATCAGGATTGGCCTGTGGTATATGGAATCGGCACGCCCACTCAATTGAGGCGCGCAATTCATTGATATTGAAGGATAAAAAAGTGCCGTCTGCCGATTTAACCCGCGAAATACGCTCAAGCTTACTGGTAAGCTCTTTGCTATTTATTGCATGATCAAATGGCACATAGGCACCTCCAAGATTATTTTTTTGTGTTTCCATGGCAATCCTTTTTGACCGTAACGATAAAAACGACACGTCAGGCCCTCTCCCTTTTTTGCCGTTTTCGATTACAAATTTAACTACAAAAATGTAAAAATGATTTTTAAATGAAACTGCTTTTTTCTATAAACATGTATCATCTAATGTAATGCTTTGAACTCCCATAATCAATAATTTTTTTAATTAAATTCTTTTCCCCATATTCATCCTCTCTTTTTTTGTGCTAGGCTAAGGATCATTAGTCAAAACCTCTTTAAAAAAAGGATTCCTATGAAGACCTTTACCTATTCTCTATCCCTCTTTTTAGTGCTATGCACCCTTAGTTGCCAGGCAAAAGTAACTGATGTTGTGGGTGCCCAAAATTTTGACAACCTTTTAGCTTCAAACAGCACCGTGGTGGTTAAGTTTGGCGCTCCTTGGTGCCCCGCTTGCACCCGGTCAAAGGGACCGTTTGAAAAAATTGCGCAAGATCCGGAATTTTCTACTATCGCTTTTGTAGAAATCGATTTTGACAAAAATAGCGATATCGCCCAAAAATATGATGTGCAATCAGTGCCTACCTTTTTATATTTTAAGGATGGCAAGCTAGCATCCCGCAAAACCGGCTTCTCTGATAATCTCAAAGAAGAGATCGGCTCAACGGTAGCAGGCCTGGGTGGTGAAATAAAAAAAGGCGAAGCGGCAGCGGCTCAATTGGGAGAAGCAGCAAGCGGCGCCGCATGTGAAGGTACGAATTTTTTCAGTCGTTTAGTAACGAATGCAAAAGATTTTCTTAATTCAGTATGGAATACCGTTACCGGATGGTTTAAATAGTTTTCATTCTTTGGAGAAGGTTTTGCAAATTACCTTCTCCATTTTTTTTCGCGTTTCTCACTTCATCAACTCCTTTCTCAAGCGATTCTTTTGATCACCAGTATAAAACTTGGTGCTTGCGTAAAATGAGTATCTGAACATAATAATGCATTCTCGCCTGCGGATACCCATCTCATTTCAAAATTATCACCCGCATTAAAACTATATATAAAACTTCCGGTAGTTGGAATTACTTGGCTATTGGTTTGACTGGTATTAACCACCAAACTTCCGGGAATCACGGTAGATGTGTTAGCTACGTATCCTTCAAAACCAAAAAAGACTATGCCACTCTGTTGAACTTCCACTATCGCGCTAAATGTTATTTGATATATGCCAGCTACAGGACAAACAAAAATTGATGAGCCTGCTGTATGCGTCCATCCATTGAGATACACATTGGTGCCTATCGTTATTGCTTGATAGGCATTCGTGTTCTCAATCGCTTGATTGTTCATGTCATATGCAAAAAGATAATCAGCACCAATAAATGAGGAACCGGTTGGCCCCGTATTACCCGCCACGCCGGTAGCCCCTGCAGGTCCGGTTGCACCGGTGTGGCCAGTAGGCCCCGTACTACCAACTAAACCTGTTGCACCGGCAGAGCCCGTTGCTCCTTGAGATCCAGTTGAACCAGTCGAGCCAGTATTTCCCGTCGGTCCTGTTGCGCCGGTATGGCCGGTCGGCCCCGTACTACCAACCGAACCTGTTACTCCTTGAGAACCAGTTGCTCCTATTGATCCAGTTGCACCCATTTGTCCGGTAGCGCCTGTGGCACCGGTATTTCCAGTCGAGCCTGTTGATCCAGTTGCGCCAGTATGGCCGGTCGGCCCTGTGCTACCAACCGAACCTGTTATTCCTTGAGATCCAGTTACACCCATTTGTCCTTGGGCTCCGGTTGCTCCGGTCGATCCAGTCACACCCGTATTTCCAGCTTGTCCAGTTGCACCAGTTGATCCGGTTGGGCCCGTGCTTCCAATTTGTCCTGTGACTCCGGTAGAACCGGTATTTCCCGTTGCACCCATGCTACCTGTTGGACCAGTTGCTCCCGCAGATCCTGTTGCGCCTGTGTTTCCCGTTAGTCCCGTGCTACCAGTATTACCAGTTTGTCCGGTATTTCCCGTGGATCCAGTTGCGCCAGTATGGCCGGTTGGCCCTGTGCTACCAACCGAACCTGTTACTCCTTGAGAACCAGTTACACCCATTTGTCCGATAGCGCCGGCAGATCCCGTTGCTCCGATTGCACCCGTACTACCTGTTTGGCCCATTGCGCCGGTCGCGCCTATATTTCCCGCTGGCCCCGTTGCACCAGTAGATCCTGTTGATCCAGTTGCACCAACTTGCTCCGCTAGAACCTGTTATTCCTTGAGGTCCCGTTGCACCTGTTTGTCCAGCTACACCGGTCGATCCGATTGAGCCTGTATTTCCCATTGCACCCGTGCTACCTGTTGCCCCGGTACTTCCGATAGATCCTGTTTGGCCCGTTGCGCCAGTAGCTCCCGTCGATCCAGTTGCACCATTCGCACCGGTTGGCCCTGTGTTACCAGTATTTCCAGTTGCACCAATTGCTCCCGTGTTGCCAGTAGCGCCTGTAGATCCAGTTGCTCCCGCAGATCCTGTTGCACCAACATTTCCTGTTACTCCTTGGATCCAGTTACGCCTGCTTGTCCTGTAGCTCCAGTTGAACCTGTTGCACCGGTATTTCCTGTTACACCCGCTGGTCCAGTGGCTCCCATAGCTCCTGTTGCTCCGATCACGCCAGTATTTCCCATAGATCCGGTTGCACCAGTAGAACCAGTTGCGCCGGCACTTCCCGTAGCCCCAGTATTTCCAGTAGACCCGGTCGGTCCCGTTGATCCCATTGCACCTGTATTACCGGTTGATCCTGTTGCGCCAACATTTCCAGTTAATCCCGCTGGCCCCGTTGCACCCATCGGGCCTGTCGCACCAGCAGAACCTGTTATTCCAGCTGTACCAGTATTTCCCATTGCGCCAGTTGCCCCAATGCTTCCCGTAGCTCCGGTATTTCCCATTGTTCCTGTTGCGCCTGTACTTCCAGTATTTCCGGTAGATCCGGTTGGCCCGGTTGATCCCGCATTTCCCGTCGCACCCATTTGGCCAGTCGCACCCGTGCTACCAGTGGGGCCGGTGAGTCCCATCAATCCTGTTGGGCCAGTATTTCCAGTAACACCAGTCGCACCTATTGATCCCGTTATTCCTTGAGGTCCGGTTACACCAGTATTACCAGTTGCGCCAGTTGAACCTGCTATTCCTTGAGGTCCTGTTGCACCCGCACCACCAGTCGCGCCAGTTTGTCCGGTATTTCCGGTTGCACCCGTATTTCCAGTTGAACCTGTTACGCCCATTTGCCCTGTGGCTCCCGTGGATCCTGTACTTCCATTAGATCCCGTTGCGCCCGTTGCACCAACATTTCCTGTGGCACCTGTATTTCCAGTCGCTCCCGTATTTCCAGTTTGTCCAGTTGGTCCCACCGAACCAGTTGCACCATTCGCACCGGTTGGCCCTGTGTTACCAGTATTTCCAGTTGCACCAATTGCTCCCGTGTTGCCAGTAGCGCCTGTAGATCCAGTTGGTCCAGTCAAACCGATATTTCCTGTTGCGCCTATCGATCCAGTAGCGCCCGTGTTTCCGGTACTTCCTGTCGCACCTGTGTTCCCCGTTGCACCAGCCGCGCCAGTATTTCCGGCTACTCCCGTTGCGCCCACGCTGCCCGTTGAACCAGTGTTACCAATTTGTCCAGTTGCTCCAGTTGAGCCGGTTGTTCCAGTATTTCCCGTTACACCAGTTGCTCCCATACTTCCAGTCGCCCCAGTACTTCCGGTTGCTCCGGTTGCGCCAGTTTGTCCCGTAACTCCCGCCATACCGGTCGCACCGACAGAACCTGTTATACCCGCACTTCCAGTAGCTCCCATTGAACCGGTTGGGCCGGTAATAGAACTATTATTACTTTGTGGAAAAATTACAGTGCCATTACCATTAAAGCTCGGATCCAATGCTCCTGTTGGTGTATGCCGAATCAAAAGGTAACTCGTATCGGTAGAGCCTGCCATCACAATATTATTACTCGAATCTATTTGAACTGAACGCACAACCGCATTAGAACCAACTCGGGTTGTCACAACGCCACCAACCCCGAATGTATTATCAAGAGAACCATCAGTATTGTAACGAACAACAACAACTTGATTGTCAGAAGATCCAACAACAGTAGATCCACAAGCAACAATTTGCCCGTTGGGTTGCAACGCAAGCGAAAGAATTGCCGACGTTGACCCAACCAACGTTTTCACAATACCGGTACCATTAAATGAAGGATCTAATGTGCCATTAGCATTATAGCGAACAAGAGCGAATTGATTATCAGAAAGTCCGCCCAGAATAATTTTACCGTCAGGCTGAATCACCAGCGCATTAACTGCTACCGTTGTGCCAAGAGATACGGCAGCAACACCATTACTATTAAAGGTAGTATCAAGTGATCCATTGGTATTATAGCGAGCAACAACAAAATAGTTTGCAGAGAACCCGCCTATCACAATCTGACCGTTTGATTGCACCGCAATCGCTCGCGCAATAACATTTTGCCCAATTGAAGTAAGCACCTGGCCATCGGTACCAAACGCGGTATCAAATCCTCCATTAGAATTTAATCGTAATATTAAAAACTGGGATAAAGCATTATTTTGGACAGTGCCAATTACCATTATTTGGCCCAGCGGCGTGAGTGCAAGATTCGCTGTTGTTGAATTGGTACCGGTAATTTTGGTTACTACACCATTAATGCCAAACGATAGATCAACGGCTCCCAGAGGAGTATATTGCACCACAATATATTGATTAAAATCATTCAGTGAGGCCGGCCCGGTTACCAAAATGCTATTGTCTGCTTGAATGCCAATACCTTGTATGATGGCACTATTGCCAAAAATGGAAGTTACCATACCGGTGCCATTAAATGTGGTATCCAGAGATCCATCATCATTAAATCGCGCAAGAATAAACTGCTGGACACCATTAATAGTGGCATATCCTCCAGCAAGCAACGCACCATTCGGTTGAATCTGCAATGCATATGCTTTAACATCAGAAGCTGCAGTACATAACCCGGCTTTACCGGTGCTAGAAATTATGAGCATCAATGCGCAAACGATTCTTATCATTTTCACTATTTTTTTCTCTTCCTTTAATAAAGATCCATAATGAGAATCACATCTATTGTTCCTGATGTTGGCGCTCTATTCAGCATAAGCGCAATATCATCACCCAGATCATAATGAACTGAAACAGTATCATTAATATTCGTATTTTGTGATCCGGTGAGCGATACGGTAAGAGGCGTAGCCACTCCATTTCTCATCACAGTCCATGTATCACTCACTGAGCCGCCCGGTGGGAACTGCGCACGCACATTGAGTGATTTAATAAGCAATTTCTGCGATGCGCGCAAGTTGATGATATAGGGAGAAACACTTGAGCTGCCCGGCCTCATATAATTAATGCCTCCGGGCAAGCTGCCCGGATCTGCCCAAATAATAGTATTTGGCTCAATCTCTGCCACAAATCCCAACCCATTTGCCTGCGAATTAAAAAGTTCAGAATTGATAAGAGAAAGAGTACCCGCTGTTTGAGAAATGTCGGCTAAATCTCCTTCCAACAAACAATACCGCGCAACACATTGCGCGGTAGGATTATTTGTTTCGATAGCAATGCCATTAACTCCGCTTGCCATTATATTGGTATTTTGGATATGCAGATCATTATTCGCGCTATCAACTAAAACTCCTCGCGTTGCCCCACCGGCATTCGACGTAGCATTAATGCTACAAGTCATAATCGTCGAGATATGCTCGGGAAGAACTGCCGCACCGGTAGCATGCACAGCATATACATTTGAGCTGCCCGCTTCTACTGTTAAATTACTAACATTTATAAAACATCTTCTCACTTGTGAAGTTAATGTGGTGGTTCCGGGGAACACCATTGCTCGCAGCTGTACCTGCTCTGATGAAGTCAGATGTAAAACGATATCTTCAAAAACAATATTTTCACCCATCGTGATCAGATCGGTAGCTTGCGTAACATCGGTTTGCTGAATGGTTACATTATTTCTTGATAGTCCGCGAACGCTTACGCCTTTAGGAATAATCAGCGATTCTTCATAGGTGCCGGGGAAAATCCACACCGTATCACCTGATGAGGCGGCTGCAAGGGCGGCATTGATAGTTAAAAAAGGACAGCCATTAGGCGCGCCGGTTGCATCATTGCCATAGACTTTATCAACACGCACCACATTACCAAACAGCGGGCATGTGCATAAACAGGGTATCATTGAACCGGTAGCGCCATTAATAGTGCCACACACCGTCAGATCACCCAGAATTTGCGCATTACCGTTAACACAAAGATTATCAATCGCAGCATTACAAAATTGAGCAGCTGGACCGGTAAAGGTGCACCCGTTGCAGATTGCACGGGTATCCAATCCTGTTACATAGATTGGTAGAAGAAAAAACAAGAACAATAGATTAAAAGTTTTTTTCACAGAATGCCGCTCCTTTTTATGCGGTATCTTAAAAAGCCTCCTATTTATTGTGTACCCTCATCATAGATCATTTTTTTAAAAGAATACTAGCGCTCTTCTAATTCTATTAATCTTGCTCCGCAATTTTACTCACGCGAATAATAATCATTAAGCCATCGGTTGCGCCAAATGCTCCCACTTGCTCTTCTTCATGCTCATTCAAAGCAATTTCCATAACTTCTCCTGCTGCAAAATTTCCCTTTTCATCTTTAGTAGCCATGGTCACTGCAACCAGCATATTTTTTGGATTATCTGATGCAGATTTTTGCGTAGCAGTGATACGAATATCTTCAAGATCAAGCACCGCAGGCTCTGCAGTACTTAATATGAACTCGGGAAACATGCCACTCATTTGTTCGGTGATGAGCGCAACTTCCACCTTTAGTTTTGCTGATGCGATGCTGGCAAGCAGGGCAAGACTAAGAGCTGCTGTTTTGAAAAAGTTCATATGAGGGACTCCTGTTATATTGAAACACTAATAATTATCGTAAAATGTTCTTCTTTACCATCACAGTTCATGGAAGTCATCCCCAATCCTTGCGTTATGGGGACAGAAATTTTTGGCATACCGCGCATGGTGAATGGACTATTTTCCAGCTTGCTGCCAATCAGTAATCGCAGGATAATCTCCTGTTCGTTTATTTCTAAAAGTTCTGCTTCCACATAGGTGCGATCATCTTGATAAGCCAGCGTTGGCATATCATAAGAAACAATCTTGGTGGCGCTGTGACTCACTTTTGATCCGCGCGCAATGGCAAAATTTGCTTTTATTGCTACTTGCGCTGTAGCGCAAGTGCTAAGCATGAAAATTAATAAAATATACTTCATGTGCATTCTCCTTTTTACGGATTTAATATTTACCAAAATATGGTTCGATCATCTCGCTCACGAGACACTACCACGAATCCGTTAGCCCCCGATCTTCGCCGAGGCCTGTCGGGCAGGCGACTTTGGCGTACCTGTCCTCCATAGCGTATCGTAGGAGGATCGAGGGGCATCTTATGATATCACAAAATTAATAAGCCGATCCTTCACAAAAATAATTTTCTTAACCGCTGCATTGGCAAGCCATTGCATAATCTCTTTTTCTGCCAACGCACGCACTTCATGCTCAGATGCATTGGGCTTTAGCCATAATATTAGCGCGCAATTTACCATTCACCTGCACCACAATCATGCGCATCTCTTGCGCAGCCATCTGTGCATCAAAAGCCGGCCATGGGCATTCATGCAACTGTTTGCCACACAGCTCGCGCAGCAATTCGCTTGCCATATGTGGCGCAAGCACTGAAAACGCAACCAGGAGTTTTTCCACCGTTGCACGGCTCAAAAGCATCTGATCGGCCGTTACATCATTGAGCCATTCCATCATGGCAGAAATTGCGGTATTGGGTTTATAATGCGCCAAACGTTCTTGATACTCTTTTAAAAATTTATTAAAGCGCTGTTTGGTGAGCATATCCTCATCCACACCATCTTGCAAAATGTGCGCCGGGAGTAGTCAGATAATCCCACAAGCGGTTTTGGAAACGTTTAATCCCCTCCATGCCATTATCTTGCCATTCACAGTCAAGCTCTGGCGGCCCCATAAACATCATATACATACGCAGCGCATCGGAGCCATAGCGCGCCACCATATCATCAGGGTTCACCACATTTCCCTGCGATTTGGACATTTTTTCTACTGCGCCTGATTTTTCTGAATATTTGAGCACCATGCCTTGGTTAAACAGATGCGCAAACGGTTCATCAAAGGGCAAATAGCCCAAATCATGCAACACTTTTACATAAAAGCGCGCATAGAGCAGATGCAAAATCGCATGCTCAATGCCGCCAATATACAGATCAACCGGCAGCCAATATTCCATATCTTTTTTATCAAACGGCTCGTTTTTCAAGTGAGGATTTGGATAGCGCAAGAAATACCAGCTTGATCCGGCCCACTGGGGCATGGTATTTGTTTCCCGTTTTGCCGGCCCGCCGCATTGAGGGCATTTAGTATTTACCCATGAATCGATGGCGGCAAGCGGTGATTCGCCCGTGCCCGTTGGCTGATATTTTTCCACCGGTGGCAAAGTAACGGGCAACTGATCTTCAGGAACCGGCACAATGCCATCTTTGTGGCAATGCACTAATGGAATTGGTTCACCCCAATAGCGTTGGCGTGAAAACAGCCAATCGCGCAAATGATACGTGATCACCCCGTTTTCGTCTTCGCTTTTGCCAATCCAATTGCGCTGCATCATTTTTACTTTTTCAGGCCAATCAAGACGATCCAGGCCCTCGAGCAATTTATCAGCATACGCTGTAATTTTGAGCACCCATTGCGCGATATTTTTTTGAATCACCGGTGTGCCGCAGCGCTCACATTTGCCATCGATCACTTCTTCATTGGCAAGGCCCGTCAAATCCTTGGGGCACCAATTGATCGGCATTTCAGCGCGATAGGCAAGCCCGGCATTATACATTTTCAAAAAGATCCATTGCGTCCATTTATAATAATCAGGATCGGTGGTATTGATCTCTTTATCCCAATCATAGATAGCGGCAATATGCTGCAGTTGACGCTTAAAGTTTGCAATATTGGCGGCAGTGCCCTGCGCAGGCGGAATTCCTTTTTTGATCGCATCATTTTCGGCCGGCAATCCAAACGCATCCCAGCCCATTGGATGCAAGATATTATAGCCTTCAAGCCATTTGATACGCGCATAAATATCGGATAACACATAGCCACGCCAATGCCCCACATGAAGACCGGAACCGGAAGGATAGGGGAACATATCAAGGCAATAAAATTTTTTTCCTGAGCCGGCCGGTTTAGTTTTTGCCGGCGGATGCTGCGCCCATATCTTCTGCCATTTTTCTTCAATGGTTTTAAAATCGTAACTCATAAGAGATCCTTAAAATCGCCGCCCCCCGTTCGTCTCGAGCGAGCTTGCGAGTCGAGAGAATTACCACAAATGATGTTTAAAAATTTACATAGTCAAATAGATGGAATTTAGTGTAGCATATTGCTTAAATATTAATAACAGGAGATAGTATGATTCGATTCACACTGCATTTAGTTATAGGAGCATATTCATATTTTGGCGGCGACCAACATCTGCCACCACCGGAAAAGCCGTTACCACCTTATAGAACAGAGCCATCAACACCACAACTGCCTCCTCCCCCACGCTTGGGAGAGCAACCAACCATACTGGCAAAAAAATATGCCGCCAAATTATAGGAATTTTTATGAACCAAGAACATATTCTCGTAGTAAAGCGCATGCATCTTTTCCCCGAAACTTCATTTCAGGGATTATCAACACACACCCAAACTATATTAGACACTATCACACGCCATCAAGAGTTTAAGCTGCGCCCGGCCATGGAAGAAGATCCCACTTACAAACAGATTATTCCCTATCTTGTTTTTAAACATGCTGACCGTTATTTCTTGATGCAGCGCAAGGCCACCAGTTCCGAGCAACGGCTTAAAAATAAATATTCGCTGGGCATCGGCGGGCATATGCGCCAAGAAGATATGAAAAATAGCGCGACCATTTTTGATTGGGCGCAGCGGGAATTTGAAGAAGAAATTTCATACCAAGGCACCGTTACCGTTTCCACCCTCGGCGTCCTCAATGATGATAGCACCCCGGTGGGGCAGGTGCATTTAGGCTTGGTGCTTTTGCTAGAAGGTAGCAGCCCGGATATCAAAGTCCGTTCGGAATTAAAAAGTGGCCACCTGCTCACCGTAAGCCAATGCCACGAATTTTATCCTGATATGGAAACCTGGAGCCAAATCATTTTTGATACAATTATTAGCAACAATCAAATTTCCAAATAGAAAAAATTTAAATTTGCTATTTGCCTCAAATATGGTATTTTTACTAGTATTAAACAAAATTCTCAAACCCTTTAACCCTTATCACCCGATAAGGAATGTGGCTAACATAGCCACCAGGAACCATTCTTTATGTCAAAAGAAATTATAAATCCCCGTCAGTTTGCCCAGGCCGATCGCGCCGTTTTGCTCGAAGAAAGCCTCTTGGGTAAAAGCCCCGAGCAGCTGCAAGAGCTGGCCGCCTATTACGGTGGTATGCTCGAAAATGTGAGCACCGGCAAACTGGTAACCGGCACCGTCTTAACCGTTAATAATGACGGCATCTTAGTTGACATCAACTTTAAATCGGACGGATTTATTCCCCGCTATGAATTTTCCGAACATGAACTGAAAAAATTTAAGACCGGTGACCCTATCGAAGTGATCCTCGATGAACTGGAAAGCTCCGAAGGCACCGTAATTCTTTCTTATGAAAAGGCAAAAGCGCTCCGCGCATGGGATGAAATTACCCGCCTCTTTGAAGAAGGCAAACCGGCTGAAGGCACCGTAACCCATAAAGTTAAAGGTGGCCTGAGCGTTGATATTGGCATTCCGGCATTCTTGCCCGGCTCCCAAATTGACCTGCAGCGCGTGGTAGACTTTGACCAATATGTTGGCCAAACAATCACGGCAGCCATCATTAAAATTAACAAAAAGCGCGGCAACGTGATCATCTCTCGGCGCAAATTCTTGGCCGACGCGCGTTCAGAAACCCGCAAGAAGGTACTCGACACTCTCTCTGAAGGCCAAGTGATCCAGGGCATGGTGAAAAATGTCACCAACTACGGCGTATTTATTGATATCGGCGGCGTTGATGGCCTGCTCCATATTACTGATATGACCTGGGGCCGCATCTCCCATCCAAGTGAGATGGTGAAGGTGGGTGATACCATTGCTGTGAAAGTACTCTCCTTTGATAGAGACAGCGAAAAGATCTCCCTGGGGCTCAAGCAATTAAGCGAAAATCCATGGGATAAAGCGGCTGAAACGCTTTCAGTTGGCCAAAAAATCAAAGGCAAGATTGCCAGCATCACCGATTACGGTCTGTTTGTAGAGGTCATAAAAGGCGTTGAAGGCTTGGTGCATATTTCTGAAGTTTCTTGGACCGATCGCATCAATGATCTGCACAACAAGTTCAAAGCCGGCCAAGAGATTGAAGTACTTGTGGTTTCTCTGGATAAAGAAAACCGCAGAATGTCACTGAGTATCAAGCAGCTAGATAAAAATCCTTGGGAACATGTTGAAGAGCAGTTCAAAGTAGGCCAGCATGTTAAAGGCACCATTAGCAATATCACCGATTTTGGTATCTTTGTACAACTGATGCCGGGCATTGATGGCTTGGTGCACATCTCCGATCTTTCATGGACTGAACATATTGATCATCCAAGCGATATCTATAAGAAAGGCGACGCGGTAGAAGCGGTTGTCTTGGCAGTTGATAGAAACAACAAGAAAATATCGTTAGGCGTTAAGCAGTTGCAACAAGATCCATGGGATGCGATTGAAAATGAGTATCCGGTGGGAAGCATGGTGGAAGGCACCGTTTCCAAAATTACCAATTTTGGCGCCTTTATTAAGTTGCCAACCGGTATTGAAGGACTCGTGCATATTTCAGAACTTGCCGATCATAATGTTAATAAAGTTGAGGATATTCTCAAAGTTGGGCAAAAAGAACAATTTAGAGTTATCAATGTTAACAAAGAAGATCGCAAGCTCGGCCTCAGCCTCAAAAAGGAAAGTGCCGCGAGCACCAGCACTCATACTGAGCGCAAAGAACGGTCAAACCGTCCTGCTGCTGAAAAATCTGATAAATCATAGTCGCTGCCGCTAAACCTGCTGCTGCTACGTCAAAGGCCAAGAATCTGTTCCAATTAGAATTGGAAAAATATACGGCCCGTAATCGCGACGGTAACGACTCGGATAAAAAATAAGGAACATCATGGAACGCACCTTTGCTATCATCAAACCCGATGCAGTTGCTGCAAAAAATAGCGGTAAAATCATCGATATGATTGAAGCGCACGGCTTTACCATTGTCGGCATGAAAAAGACAACGCTTGATAAAAAGAAGGCGGAAGAATTTTATGCCGTACATAAAGAACGGCCATTTTTTGGTGAACTTGTTTCATTTGTGACTTCCGGACCGGTAATATTGTTGGCTCTTGAAAAAAATAACGCTATTAAGGGATGGCGCGATTTGATGGGAGCCACCGATTCTCGCAAAGCTGATAAAGGTACCATTCGTAACCTCTTTGGTACCGATATTGGCAGAAACGCGACACATGGTTCTGATGCAAGCGAAACGGCAAAAGAAGAGCTTGTGCTCTTTTTTCCTGAATTAAAATAATTATAAAAAGGATCCTAATATGAACAAACGTAATTTCTACACAATTATTTTAGTAGCACTGGCAGCACTCAGCATTACTGCTTTGTATTACTTATCAAAGAAATCAACCTGCTGTGGCTCTATGTGCCATGCCTCTGCCGAGCAGATGGATCACTCAGCTGAACCGGCAATGCCAATGGCGGAATCGGAAACAGTGCAGCAATAATTGTGTAACATATTAATTTTTTGAGCGGGCGTAAAAACCCGCTCAATTTTTTTAATGTAGAGTTCTGTTATATGTTTCTAAAAATAAGAATTAATAACAAAATCACACTACCATTTACCATAGTAATAATTTTAATATAGATGCAATACCTTAGAGGCTATTTTTTATTTTCAGAATCAGATTCTTCTTTTTTCTCGTCTTTTTCTTCTTTAGGCTTCGCTGCTTCCATTTCAGCTTCACGGCCCATTTTTTTGACTGCTTCATCCAGAATGCCGTTCACAAATTTATAGGCATCCCGTTCGGCAAAGCATTTGGCCAGTTCGATCGCTTCATTCATCACAATGTTGGCAGAGATGGTGGTATTTTGCAGTTCCCACAATGCCAAGCGCAGAATCAGTTTGGTGCACAATCCAATGCGATCAAAACGCCAATTATGGAGCAACGGCTTAATAGCATCATCCAGCTGCTGACGCGTTTGGATCACCTGCTGGGCCACGCTAAACACTTCAGAGCCGGCTGGAATAGCCAGATCAAAGCCACGATTAAAATTATCCACAATCGCTTCAAGCGACGAATCATATTCAAAGCAGTCCATCGCATACAGCAGATGAAAAACTAATGATCGCACATCACGGCGCGATAGATCATTATAAGAAATCGGTTGTTCAATCCCATCATGGGTCTCGTTATGATGAATATTCCCGCAGCAGCTCATTATCGTGGTATCCACACAAGAAAAAAGGGTTATTTTTTAACGCGTTCAAGATATTCGGAGGTGCGCGTATCAACTCGAATCTGGTCACCTTCATTTACAAAGAGCGGAACTTGGATCACCAGTCCGGTTTCCAAGGTTGCCGGCTTGGAGCCTGCTCCTTGCGCGGTATCACCACGGACACCCGGTGGGGTCTCTTTAACTTCAAATTCCATGGAAAGCGGCGGCGTTACCGCGATTGGTCTTTCGCCAAAATAGAGAATGGTGTAGATCGTTTGTTCCTTAAGAAAATCCAGCACCTCTTCCAGCTGGCTCTTATTGAGCACAATCTGCTCATAAGAATCTTGATCCATAAAATTATAATCATCCCCCTCTTCATACAGATACTGCATCTGTTTATACTCTAGATTGGGATCCGAGAATTTTTCTCCTGACCGAAACAGCTCTTCATGCACTAGCCCGGTGAGCATATTTTTCATCTTGGTGCGGACAAATGCCCCACCTTTACCCGGCTTTACATGATGATATTCCAGCACCATGTATGGCGCATCACGGAACAAGATCTTACATCCTTTACGAAAGTCAGAAGTTGAAATCACATGAATCCTTTATGAAAGAGAAAAACGGTATTATAAGCTAGTATAGAAAAGCAATCAAAAAATGCAATAAAGGGGACTGCCATGCGCACTCTAAATGTTACCGACCCGGAAATTTTTACCATCATTCACCAAGAAACCAGACGGCAAGAGGAACAAATATCCCTCATTGCCTCCGAAAATTATGCCTCCACAGCCATTTTAGAGGCCAGCGGATCGGCACTCACCAATAAATATGCTGAGGGATATCCAGGCAAACGGTATTATGCCGGGTGCATCTATGTGGATGAAGCAGAGCTCCTGGCTATCCATCGAGCCAAGCAGTTGTTTGGCGCCGAGCATGCCAATGTGCAGCCCCATGCCGGTTCACAAGCAAATATGGCAGTCTATTTTGCAGTCCTCAAGCCGGGCGACACTATCATGGGCATGAGTCTGGCAGAAGGTGGTCATCTGACCCATGGGCACGCGGTAAACTTTTCGGGCAACCTCTATAAATCAGTGGCTTATGGAGTTGATAAAGAGACTCACCTGCTCGATTATAATGCGATCGAACGGCTGGCGCATGAACACAAACCGCGCCTCATTATCGCCGGCGCTTCTGCCTATTCACGCATCATCGATTTTGAAAAATTTGCTCAAATCGCACAAGCAGTCGGCGCCTATTTTTTGGCCGACATTGCCCACATTGCCGGTCTGGTTGCCACCAACCTGCACCCGAGCCCGGTGAGCGTAGCCGATTTTGTTACCACCACGACCCACAAAACCTTGCGCGGCCCACGCGGCGCGATAGCGCTGTGCAAAAAAGAGCATGCTGATATCCTTGATCGGGCCATCATGCCCGGATCGCAAGGCGGCCCATTTATGCACGTAATTGCGGCCAAAGCGGTCGCATTCCAAGAGGCGCTGCAGCCCGATTTTACTACCTACCAAAAACAGGTGATCGCCAATGCACAAACAATGGCGGCCGCATTTAATGCTATGAACTATCAGATCATCACCGGTGGCACCGATAATCATCTATTTATTCTTGATTTGCGTAATAAAAATATCACCGGCCGCGCAGCAGAGGCGGCACTGGAAAAAGCAGGAATCACCGCAAGTAGAAGTTGCATTCCCAATGATCCGCAAAAACCGTGGATCACCAGTGGCATCCGCTTGGGCACCCCGGCGCTCACCACTCGCTTGACGCGCAATAACGCCGTAAGCAAGAAAGAAGAGATTCAGCAGATTGCGCAGCTGATTGATGAGGCAATAAAAAATCATGAAAATGAGATGCCGCTCAAGACTATTGGTGAGCAAGTGCAGCTTTTTTGTAGGAAGTATCCGATATACTAATTTATCCCTCGATACGCCCTAGGGGGCTACTCGGGACGAACGGTAAAGGGGATTCTCCGTTCGTGGTGAGTGATTGCGAAGCAATCGTATCGAACCAAAAAAAAGACACCGCTGTAAAAAGCGGTGCCCTTTCAGATTGCGTGAAAAAAACTTTAGAAGCTGTAGCGAATGCCAGCAGTTACCGGGAAGCGAAGTTCATTGCCAATGCCACCCAATGCTAAGAGATTTAAGCCAGCAACTTCCGGCGTAAGCAAAATCAGAGGATTAGAGACACTTGGTCCTGCTGATACAATTACTGCACCGGCAATCACAAATGACCAGTTGCCACAGAAGCAGATATCAAAGCCAAAATCAGCACCGCCACTTACCAGAGTATTACTTCTGTAGAGCAAATATCCATCTGGAAAAGCAATTGCAGGGTCACTAACAAAATTAGTACCGGTGGTAATCTTTTGATGATGCGTTAAACCAATCTTTCCACCAAGGAAGAAGGAAACGCGATCACACCAACGATCCCAATAGTAGCGCGCACCGGCATATGCCTCGAAGAGCTTGTATTTGTTAGGATAGAAATTGATGGAAGTAAAAGTGCCAGCTGGAGTAAGGACGTTAGATTTACCATTTGCTTGTGCATAGTCAAACTCAACATACACACGTGCATTGTCTGACCAGTGATAACCGATTTGGCCACCCACAGTCCATGGTGTTTTAAACAGTTGGTTGAATTTTGGCATTTCGGTAAAGATAGTTATAGCGGTCGCTACCGAATCAACACACTCAAATCCAAGCATTGGATCACGATTTCTCCATGTGATCGGATCTACGCCGCCTTGGATTTGTAAATCCCATGCGCCGCAATAGAGTGGATTGCATCCACATTCATAGCATGAGCTCATGCAACAATCACGTGATTCGCTCATGTATTCACGATCTGCATAAGTAAACCCTGAACACATCAGTAGCACTGCTACCATATATTTGGCAGTATGTTTCATTGTTATCTCCTTAGTTTAAAGATAGTTATACTGCAATCTGCTTTAATTCTAATGCATCTTATTATAAAGAATCAATAGTTAAAAACTGTAACGCGCACCAACCGTTACTGGAAAGCGCAACTCCGGTCCTGTTTGCCCGATCAGAATGTTATTCACGCCGGTTACCACGGTAGTAGTATTGCAACTGGTACCGGTATTAAGATTCACATTTTGGCTGTAAGGACCACAGCTTGCAATCACCGCACCGGCAATAACCAATGACCAGCATCCGCAAAAGCAGATATCAAATCCAAAATCGATGCCACCGCTTGGGCGATTTTCACCTTTAAAGAGCAAAATATCATTGGCGAATGTTCCTGCAGGCACCGGCGGCGTAATGGTCGCCGTATAATAAACATTCTGATGATTCACAAATCCGGCTTTCGCGCCTAAAAAGAAGGCAACGCGATCACACCAGCGATCCCAATAGTAGCGTGCACCAACATAGGCTTCAAAGAGCTTATATTTTCCGGTATTAAAAAGCAGCGTGTAGGTTGCGCCAACTGTTTGCAATTCCACATCACTTTTGTGTGACGCTTGCGCATAATCAAATTCAACATACAAACGAACATTATCTGAATGATGGTAGCCAATTTGCCCACCGATCGTCCATGGCACATGATACCAGGTGCTAAATTGAGGCACTTCAAACAATACACTAATAGGATTGGCGGCGGGGGTGGCGGTACACATTACCAATGAAATATTTTGCCGATCACTCCAGTGAATAGGCTCAACACCCACCTGAAGCTGCACATCCCAGGCACCACAATAGAGTGGGTTGCACGAACATTCATAGCAGCAGCAACTTGATCTGCAACAATCCTGATAATCCCGCGAGGCATAGGCCGGGACAAAAAAAGATCCTGCCATCAACAATGCAGCGGCAAGATACTGGGTATAGAAATTCTTCATACATTCTCCTTAATAATGTTTGACAATCTAGACTGATACTACTGCAACTTTATAAAAAAAATCAAGTGTTAAAGAAAATGAAGCGATCGGCGACTTATAAAGTCGTCGTCGCGAAATTCTTCGAAGCAAAAACCCTACTTCGCTAAAGCTTCGAAGGGTTCTACTTCGCGACTTATCTTTCACGGCTAAAAACTACGGTTGTTTTTGCGAAGTAGAATAAAAAAAGGCATCGAAAAAAATCGATGCCTTTTTTTATTAGTTTTTGTTGGTTGTTAAAGCTTCTTAGAAGCTGTAACGAATGCCAGCAGTTACTGGGAAACGGAGTTCGGTGCCCACGTTGCCCAAGAATAACGTACTTACGCCGGCTACTGTTGGATCGATCACAATTGGAGCAATCGCACGAGGACCGCATGATGCGATTACCGCGCCTTGCACTACAAATGACCAGTTGCCACAGAAGCAAACATCAAAACCAAAGTCAGCGCCACCGCTTACAATGGTATTGCTCAAATACAGATTGCTATCAGCTGCCAAGACAAAAGTAGGAACAACCGCAAAGTTAGAAGTGGTTGTTTTTTGGTGATGCGTTAAACCAATCTTTCCACCAAGGAAGAAGGAAACGCGATCACACCAGCGATCCCAATAGTAGCGGGCGCCGGCATATGCCTCGAAGAACTTGTATTTGTTTGGATAGAAATTAATGCTCGTGAGTGTGACGATGCTTTCGGTAAGTACATTGCTCTTACCTTTGGTTTGACTGTAGTCAAATTCAACATACACACGAGTATTATCTGACATGTGATAACCAACTTGGCCACCAACTGTCCATGGAGTTTTGAACAGGTCCTTGAAGCTTGGACCTGTTGCAAATACAGTCGTTAACTGACCTGTAGAAGCAGCTTGTCCACACTCAATGCCATATATAGGACCACGGTTTCTCCATGTAGTGAAGTTTGCCCCACCTTGGATTTGTAAGTCCCACGCTCCGCAATAAAGTGGATTACATCCACATTCATAGCATGAGCTCATGCAACAGTCACGTGATTCACTCACATAACCATCGTCACTGTGACGACCTGCTTCCGCTTTGCCACCGAGCAAAGATAAAAGCATTAATAAGGATAGGGATTTTGCAGTAAGAAGTTTTTTCATAATTACCCTTTTTTAAAATTGTTAATACTGCAACCGATTCATAGACTACCCTGATTATTAAAAAAAAATCAAGAGTTAAATTCAAAAAAATTAACCCAGATGCTGCAACCGGCATTACATCTGGGTTAAAAAACGCTTTATCTATGCATTAAAAGCTATATTTGAGGCCAAAAGTAATTGGGAAGAAAATCTCTGTGCCGATCCCACCAATTATGATATTGCTTGGCATAAGACTAGGAAGTTGAGAACAGTTGCTCGTAAGAATTATGTTATCATTGCCACGTGGCCCACAGGTTGCCACCACTTCTGCCATAAACATAAATGACCATCCACAGCCCCAACAATAATCAAATCCAATATCAAGACCAACACCCGGCGCATTATTTCTCAAGAAGAATGGAACACAGGTTGTTGAAGCAAGCGCCGCGCTTGAAGGGCAATTCACTGAACTGATAGAATAGTTAAAATCTACTTCTTGATGATGCACCAATCCAAATTTACCGCCTATAAAGCCCGCAAAGCGATCGCACCAGCAGCGGCCCCAATAATAGCGCGCGCCCACATAAAAATCGGTCACACGATAGCCATCGAGGAACGTGAGTGACACATTCACTATATCATTAGGAACGGTAACATTATTAAGAACGAAAGTGGCGCCATTAGGCCCACCGGTCTTATGAGACGCTTTATGATAATTTGCTTCTACAAAAAATTCCAAACAGTCGGTAACCGCATAACCGATTTGCCCACCGATGATCCAGGGAAGTTTAAAAAAGCTTTTAAATTTTGGTAACTGAAAAACAGGAACAATATTAGAAATAGTATTAGGCACTGCTAATGCATTGCAAGAAACTAAAGAAAATTCGCCACGACCATTCCAGAGTGTCGGCGCTATCCCCGCGCGCAACCAAAAATTAACTGCGCCACAATTAAGCGGATCACCACAATCATAGACTTGCTCACAACAAGCAGGTTCACAGCAATCATCATATTCGCGTCCCGCGAAAGAAGATGACACGCCGCCCAAGAACCCTACTAATAAAAGAGAACGAAAGAAATATAATTTATTCATTATCTTTCCTTTTTAAAAAGAAAACAGTAACAACATCATAATGCTATCCATAAAAAAGAAGAAATTGCAAGATTTATTTTTTAAAATAATACCAACGCAACTCAATAAGGGTACTCACCATTTTCAAGCCGGCCCGTATCATACGCAATTTACTGCCTTCTTTTTCAATCCACACGGTGGGAAATTCTTTAATTTTATAGTTGTTAAGCTTGCACAGATATAAAAGTTCTACATCGAATGCCCACTGGCGCACCGTTAATGCCGGCGCAATCTTTGCAATCACCGCATTTCTAAACAGCTTTGCACCGCACTGGTAGTCATAATAGTTAATACCAAACAACAACCGCACCAGCGATTCATACACCAATCTGCTCCCCCATCGTTTAATCCAGGGGCGCGGGGGAATCACGGTGGCGCCCGGCATATAGCGGCTTGCTAGTATCCCATCATATTCCGGAGTGAGTGCTTGGATGAGCTTATAATATTCCTCAGGTGACGTTGACATATCCGCATCATTAAATCCAATTAAATCGTTATCACGCATGAGCGCATCTTTAAATCCGACGGCAATCGCCAGCCCCTTGCCGCCCTGAGCGATGCGCATGCAGCGAATGGCCGGCCGACTCTTTTGCAACTCGCCAACTACTTGTTCGGTAGCATCGGTGGTGCCATTAATCACCACGAGCAGTTCATAATCGAGTGCCTCTTGTTCCTTTTTTTGTCTAAAAAAGTTATCAAAAGCTTCCAATGTTGCGCCAATGCGCTGCTCCTCATTATAGGCGGGGAAAATAATGCTCACTTTCATACTCGATCTTTTTCCTTTACACTAATTTTGGTAACCATGGTAATGCCATTATTCTAGTATCAAGTTAAAAACTATGCTATTTCTTACACGCAACAATTTCCCCGCTCTTTTAGCCGATCTACTACCCGGCACACAAAATGTGGTAGAAGCCGGCGCCTTTACTGGCAAAGACACACTGGCGCTGGCCCAGAGATTTCCCCAGGCGACCATCCATGCCTTTGAACCGATACGCGAAATTTACACTGAATTGCAAAAGAACACCCAAAACTTCCCCACCATTAAGACCTACTCTCTTGCGCTGAGCAATACCAATGGGAGCGCCACCTTTTACCGAGCCCAAAATCCAAAACGCCCGGATGCCATCTGCCAAGCCGGCAGCCTTTTGGCCCCTTGCGAGCGCTTAGCCCATTCGCCGATCACCTACCCACACACAAGCATGGTGCCCACCATCACCCTGGATAGTTGGGCAGCAGACCAGGGCATTACTGCCGTCGATTTTCTCTGGCTTGATCTTCAAGGGCATGAGCTTGCAGTTCTCCAGGCAAGCCCTATTCTCATGCAAACGGTGAAGGCTGTCTATCTAGAGATCAACTTTATCCCGGCCTATCAAAATCAGCCCACGGCCGAGCATATTCATGAATGGTTTATTTCCCAAGGATTTAGCCTAGAAGGCACCGATTATCAGGGTAAACTGCGCCATTTCTTTGGCAACCATCTGTATATTAAAAATTCAGTTTGAATTTTTAATATTGTTGTTTCCTTTTAGTTGGCTTTATGCTAATCTAATTATGTTCTTTAAATTACGTAGTGTTCTTTTAAAGAGTTGTTTATTTTTAACTATTTTATATAAGTGAATTCCTAATGAATCTTTATGTTGGAAGACTTCCACGTACCGCTAATGAAGCAAAGTTGAGAGAACTTTTTGAACAATATGGTGCTGTTACCAGTATCAAAATGATAAAAGATAAATTTACCGGAGCTCTCAAAGGCTTTGCATTTATCGAAATGCCTGAAAACGACCAAGCAAATGAAGCTATTTCAGCTTTAAATGGCATGGAATATGAAGGCCAACGCTTAGTGGTAAGCGAAGCTCGTCCACGCGAAGCTAGACCAATGCGTGAAGGCGGTTCCCGTTTCCACCGTGGCGGCAATGGCAATGGTGGCGGCAGCGATCGCGGTCCTCGCTTTGGTAGCAGCAATCGCTACTAATTTTTATCTGAATTAAGATATAGAAAGGCGCCTTAACCGGCGCCTTTTTTATTACCCCTACCTACACATCCCCAGCCGTCGCTCTAACGAGCTATGGCGGGCTAGCGCTGAGTAGCCAGTGCGCCCGCCCTCCGTAGCTTTATGCGTAGGAGGGTATCGAAGGACTATGGTTCGATACGCTGCTTCGCAGCTACTCACCATGTGTGGTGAAATCGCCTTTTTTATTAAATGCTTGCACCATTTCCCCCCATAATGCTATTACAAGGAAGGGATACTTAAAAACGGGGAATTGGTCTTATGTGGACATCCATAAAAGGAACATGGCTGCCACTTTTTATAGCACTCATTGCATGCGATGAGAATTTTTTTGCTCTTGATAATCAAAAACCTCTTATCATTATTACCGCTTCCTATAATAATGCTTCTTGGACCAAACAGTATGTGAAGTCCCTTGCCCAACAGACCTATCAAAACTGGATGGTAATCTATATTGATGATCATTCCACGGATGATACGGTTATCCTCATGCAACAGCTTATCAGTGAATATCAGCTAGAATCACATTTTATTCTGGTGCAAAATACTGAGCGGATGGGACATCTTTGTAATCAATATTCCGCTATTCACTCATGCCCTCAAGACACCATTATCGTTATTCTTGACGGCGATGACTGGTTTGCCGATGCGCAGGCTTTGCAAATCATTAATGCCGCCTATGCCGATGGCAACACCTGGCTCACCTATGGGCAGTTTTGGTACCTGGCCAAAAATAAAAAGGGATTATGCAAACCGATCCCCGATCATGTCATCGCGGCCAACACCATCCGCCAAATCTCATGGCGCACGTCACATCCGCGCACTTTTTACGCAGGGCTTTTTCGCCTCATCGCATTAGAAGATCTTTTATATGAAGGATACTTTTATCCCAAATGCGCCGATGTTGCCACCATGTTTCCCATGATTGAAATGGCCGGAAAACACATACAATTTATTCCTGAAATTCTGTATGTCTATAATGATTCCAATCCTATTTCATACCACCATGATCCCACCCAGCAACGCGCTTTAGAATCATATTTACGCGCCCGGCCACGGTATGGACCACTCAAGGAAAAGCCATGGTAAAACAATACTGGATGGCACTCATACTATTGATGAGTAGCTTGTTGCTGCTGGGCAACCCCACCACAGAAAAAAAATTTGTCATCGTGATAACTTCTTATAATAATGCTGATTGGTTTGAAAAAAATTTGAGCACTCTTTTTACTCAGCTCAATGAAGAGGGCACCGATTTTTATGCGCATTATCGCATCATTTATATCGATGATTGCTCCACCGATGGCACGGCAGAACTGGTAGAAAAATATATTTATGATTGCAATCAGCAGCACCGCGTTGTCCTCATTAAAAATAAGGTAAGAAAACGGGCGCTGGCAAATTTATACTATGCGCTGCAATTGTGCGAACCGGATGAGATTGTTTTTAATTATGATGGTGATGATTGGCTCGCGCATGATAACGTGTTCGCACTGATTAATGCCATCTATCAAGATCCTAATATCTGGATCACCTATGGCCAATTCCAAAACTGGCCCACCAATGAGATGGGCTATTGCCAACCACTTTCTGCTGAGATACTGCAAAAACAAAACTTTAGAAAAAAATGGTGGATGCCGGGGCAACTGCGCACCTTCTACGCATGGCTATTTCACCAGGTTCATCTCAAAGATCTGCTGTTTGAAGGGCCTTACTTTCAGGGCCAATTTTTTCCAGCCAATTCTGATTTGGCCATCTATTATCCGATGATGGAGATGGCAGGCCCCACGCATTATTATTTTATTCCCGATGTTATTTATATCCGCAATGTGGCCACACCAATCAATGATTTTAAGGCAAATAAAGAGGTACAGATTTTAGGCAGCAAACTGATTCGGGAAAAAACAAAATATGCACCGCTGTCCTATTCGATGATTGATTATTTTGAGCAGTACCGCAACAAAAAAGCTGACCTGATTATTTTCAGCACCGATGAGCAGCGCTCACAACGTTTGATAATTTCTGCTCGCAAGCTGGCCAGAAATTTGGGAGAAGTAAAAATCATCCAAGAACATTCATCAGATTTCAAGGAGCAGCTTTTCGATGCTCTTCGAGCATTGCCAAGTGACTATGTTTTATTTCTTTCCGATGCGGCCGTCTTTAGCCGATATCTTGATTGTGCCGATGCAATTTATGCATTAGAAAAATCATTCGCCTATGGATTTTTTTTAGGACTTGATCATGAGAAAATCTATTCATACCAAAGCGGCATTACGCAACCGATGCCCGCGCTCAACCGAATCACAGATTCTGTTTATGCGTGGGCATTCCATTACGCCGATTCGGGCGATTGGCGCTGTTGCCATAATCTTGGCGGCACGGTGTATCGCAAAGCAATGGTGATTGATGCATTACAAAATCTCAATTTTAATTCTGTACATGAACTGTTTGCAGCATGGAAAACAGTGGCTATCCCGCTAGAAGAAGTTGGGCTATGCTATGAGCAGGCAAAAATAAATTATGTTACTTGGTATTAATCTTTATGAAAATTTTATACGCCCCTTGGCGCACCGATTACTCTTCATCAGTAAGTGATCACAAATATGAAACTGCTACAGAAACTGAGTGCATATTTTGCACGCAGATACAAGAAAATAATGATACCCAGAATTTTATTTTAAAACGGTACCGCCACTGCTTTGCCATTCTGAACAAATATCCTTACAATGCCGGCCATCTCATGGTGATTCCGTTCAAACATACCAATAGCCTCCTTGGCCTCGAAGCAGAGGCTTTGCATGAGATTATGACGGTCATTGCGCAGGCAACTGCTCACGCTGAGAAAGCATTGAAATCAGAAGGTATCAACATCGGCCTCAATTTAGGAAAAGCCTCAGGAGCCGGCATCCCCGCCCATCTTCACTGGCATATTTTGCCCCGATGGCAGGGCGACACCAACTTCTTGCCTACGCTGGCCAATACCAAAGTAATCTCCTTTGATTTGCAGGAGATTTATGAGCAGCTCAAGCCGCTTTTTTAAAGCGAAAAAATTCGCCTAATAGCATGCATTGCTTCATAGCTTAAAAATCGCTATCATGAACTATTATTCACCAATCCGGATTTGCCGTGAGGATTTTGTATGGAATCAGTTCAGATACGTCAAAAATTTTTTGATTTTTTCATAAAACGGGGGCACACCAAAGTTGCCAGCTCATCCTTTGATCCCCGCCCAAGATCCCACGCTCTTGTTTGCCAATGCCGGCATGAACCAGTTTAAAGATGTTTTTCTGGGCAAAGAAACCCGATCATATACCCGAGCCGTTTCCATTCAAAAATGTGTGCGCGCCGGCGGGAAACACAACGATCTGGAAAATGTAGGATTCACCAAACGGCACCTCACCTTTTTTGAGATGATGGGAAACTTTTCTTTCGGCGACTATTTTAAAAAAGATGCCATCCATTTTGCCTGGGATTTCTTGACCAAAGAAATGAATCTCCCGACAGAAAAACTCCATGCGACCGTCTATAAAACCGATGATGAATCGTATGCAATTTGGCATAAAGAGATTGGCATTCCCGCTGATCGCATGCATCGCTTGGGAGAAAAAGATAACTTTTGGCAGATGGGTGAAACCGGCCCGTGCGGCCCTTGCACTGAAATTCATATCGATCGGGGACCGGCATTCGGCTGCAAAGATATAAATAGCTGCGGCCCGGCCTGCGACTGCGATCGCTTTTTGGAAATCTGGAATCTAGTATTCATGCAATTTGATCGGCAGCCGGATGGCGCCGACAAGCCCCTCAAAAAAACGGGTGTGGATACCGGCATGGGCCTGGAGCGCCTGTGCGCAGTGGTGCAAGACAAAGATTCGGTGTATCACACCGATCTTTTTATGCCGTATATTAAACACATCGAGCAACTCACCGGTAAAGAGTACGCCACGCAGGATGCGCAAACTCAAGCAGCATTCCATGTACTTGCCGATCATATTCGCTCAGCTACCATGATCATTGCTGATGGTGGCGCGCCGTCTAATGAAGGGCGCGGCTATGTGTTGCGCAAAATTATTCGTCGCGCAGCACTCTTTGCGCAAAAACTTTCTGATAAAAATATTTTCCCGGAGCTTTCTAAAGTGGTGGTAGAGCAGTTTGGCGACTATTTACCCTGAGCTGATTGCCAATGCAACCACCATTTATAAAATTTTGGAAAGTGAGATCAGCAAATTTTCCACCAATCTGGTGCGCGGCCAAGCGATGCTGGAAAAATATTTTGCCGAGCATGCTGCACAAAAAATAAGTCACCGGCATGCAAGCATTTAAATTGTATGATACGTATGGATTCCCGCTCGAGCTGATTCATGTGATGGCGCATGAAAAAGGTTTTAAAGTAGATGATGACGAATTTGATACATCTCATGCGACAACAACAAGAGCAATCAGGCAAGAAGACAACCGATGAGCTTAATCATCTGCTTGATGATAGCGTGATTACTGAATTTACCGGATACCAAGAATTGCAAACTACATCACCAGTCACTCATCTTATTTTCGAGGATAAGACGGTGCAAAGCGTACCGGCAGAATCCACCTGCTGGATCATCACTAAAAAATCTCCCTATTTTATCGTCGGCGGCGGCCAAGTGCCCGATCAGGGAACCATCACCGTCGCGGGAAAACAAACGCCATTGTTACAAGTGCGCTATATTAATGATGCTATTGCCGCACTAATAAAAACACCGGTGCCGCTCAAAATCGGCGACACAGTCGCCGCCACCGTTGACACCGCCTGGCGTACCAATGCCATGAAAAATCATACGGCCACTCATCTACTCCAAGCGGCGCTCATTCAGCTGTTTGGCAAGCAGATCAAACAATCAGGATCATTGGTGCACCCGGATTATTTGCGTTTCGATTTTACGTACCATGAAAATTTAAGTCAGGCCGATATTATCAAGGTTGAAGATCTTGGTAAATCAAAAAATTATGCAAAATATCCCGGTCAAGATCGAATATATGGGATTGCCCGAGGCGATCAAGCGCGGCGCACTTGCCTTTTTTGGTGACAAATATAATCCCGAAAAAGTTCGCATGGTAGAAGTTCCTGAATTTTCAGTGGAGCTGTGCGGCGGCACCCATGTGCATGCCACCGGCGATATTGGGGTATTTAAAATTACCGAAATTTCAGCGCTTTCTGCCGGCCATCGCAGAATCACCGCACTCACCGGCCCGCGCGCGCTGGCACTATATCAAGAAACATTCGCCATCTGCAAAACACTGAGCAATGATTTTAAAGTGCAACGCGAACAGATTCTTGATGCGATCACCAAACTCAAAGAAGAGCAAAAGCAGTCGCAACATGAATGCAAGCGCCTTAAGAAACAGCACTATCAGCACCAACTGCCGCACTGGATTTCTCAAATCGAGACCATTAATGGTGTGCCATTTTTGTATCAAAGCGTTACCGATGCCACCAATGAAGAGCTCAAGGAGCTTGCAACACAGCTGGCATCCAAAAAACCGGGTTTTTATTTTTTAACCAGCATTACCGATGGCAAAGGAATTTTCCTTGCACTGCTGGCACCCACCATCAAAAATGTTGATCTTAGAGGGCTTGCTACCTTTCTTAAAGAAAAATATGGTATTCGGGGTGGCGGATCGGCAACGCTTTTACAAGGCGGGGCACCGCACTTTGAAACCCAATTATCAAAGGAGTTAAGACAATGGCTACAAAATACTATCAAATAGTATTCTCAATTTTTGCATTTACATTTACTACATTCTCCATCACTGAGCAAGCTCAGCTTGCTCAAGAAAGATACGAACGGCGTTCGTATCACCACGAAAGCGATCGCCCACCAGTGAGAGCATTTGAGCTCAAGCCACGAGATGCGTCATGCTTCCAGCAATTTATGTCTTTGTGGTGCGGATTGATGCAGCATGCTCAAGCGCCCGGGCTTCCTGCTATTCGATATGAAAAGTGAGGACCATCATGGTAGATAATATATCTTTAGCCCGTTCGCTTCGAGCGAGGCT
This sequence comes from uncultured bacterium, assembly GCA_963836585.1. Lineage (GTDB taxonomy): Bacteria > Babelota > Babeliae > Babelales > Vermiphilaceae > BTUB01. The sequence goes on along the minus strand of CAWIJV010000003.1, from coordinate 177,163 downwards.
GCAAGCCAAACGGTTCGCTATTCTTTTCTTCTCCCTAGTCGCCACATTCTCTTTCCACGCCATGGAAGTCGATCAATCGAAAGTTTTTGCTCTGCAACAACAAACATGGCCTTTACGTAGACAATTAGAAGAGCTGCAAAAAAAAGTTGGCTGTAGCAAAACGCGGTTACCCGCTCAAAAACAGAGTGAATTTGCCTGGTATCATGATGATATCAAGGCACATCTTGATGGGGTAGTAAAAAAATGCGACCTTGCCAACTATGATATTTACAAGTCTGAACCTGATCACACGATAGAAAAACATATCCATTCAGCTCAAGAATTTTTAGCCAAGGCAACAGCGGCCTTCAAACATTTTGAAGAAAACGTGGCCCTCGCGCTTCCCCCGGCAAAATTGTAACCCTGAAATTCTTCGTCCTTCGATACGAAATCTTCGATTTCTACTCAGGATGAGCGGAATAAAGACGCGCTTGCCCCCCCCGCTCCTTGTCGAAGTAGAACCTTTCTTTTTAGCCATTTTACCCTGAAAAAACCTTAATAAAACCATTGAAATCCCCCCTTCTAATGTGTTAAAATTACAGTAGGAAAAGAAAGGTATAATTTTAACTATTTTTACAGGTATAAGGATTTTATATGAAGTTACAAACTGTTATGAAAATCAGAGTTTTACTGGCATTTATGGGCATTCTGGCCGCATCAGCATATGCTATGCAGCCGCAACAACCAGCGCAGCTTAAAGTTGGTGGCTCCACTGCGGACTGGTATCGTCGAGCTGCCATCACTCGAGGAATCACCAATGCCGTTCAAATTAACGTTGCTAATAAAAGTAGTGGCCCCATCTTTGCATTAGGCCAAGGGACCAATAATGACTATTCTTGGTCAACGATTGACTCCGGATACACCCGTGAAGAAGATCTGTTTAGTATGGATAGGCTCATGCTCAATGCCAATGCACGAGCTCCACAAGAAGGTGAAGAGCTGGTAAAACGCCCCTTCTTTGCTATCCGCACGGCCAATAATCAGCTCTACGTACTCAATTTTGAAAAATCGGCCACCTTCAGCGCCACCAATCCTCTGTTTACCGCACTCTTGGAAAAGGTAAAAGACCCATCCATCACCAAAGAGTTGCAAGAGCCGGGCAGCAGGCCGTATGTAACAGAATTTATGAAACGATTTGTAAACAAAGTGGAAAATGATGGCCTTGAGAAAGAACAAGTAGCCAGCCTTGAACGAGTAGCACCCGGCGCCATTGTGAAGATCATCATCAATGATGAAAATGGACGCCTTGCTCGTGTTACTGAATCAGATAAATAAAAAGTATACAATTTTCTAGAGCAAGCTTTTTATGTAACAAGTTTAAGAGCAACTTCGCCAGAGGTTGCTCTTTTATTTTTGTAGTAATTGCTCCAATTGCTCCACCGCATTTTGAATAATCTTCTCCACCTCATCCGCCGACTCGTTGAACTTTTCCAACACATAATCGGGCACATCTTCTTTGACCGCCGGGCGGCTTATGCCCACCCGCATGCGGGCAAATTGATCGCCGCAGGCGGCAATAATAGATTTGAGGCCGTTGTGCCCCCGGGCACTGCCGCCGATGCGAATTTGAATTTTGCCGAATGGTTGCTCAAGCTCATCGTGAATCACCAGGATATTCTCAGGCTTTATATTTTGCTTGATGAGCGCAGGAATCACTCTGCCTGAATCATTCATAAATGTTTGCGGCTTGATGAGCAGAATTTTTTTGCTATCGATCATGATGGTGGCAATCTCAGCAGTATCTTTTTTTTGCCATGATGCGTGGTGCGCTTGCGCAAATGCATCGATCACGCGAAAGCCGATATTATGCCGGGTGGCATAAAAGCGAGGGCCGGGATTACCCAGCCCTATAATCGCCTTAATGTCTAATTTTATATTCATATTTTAATCAGAAATGGTTCGATACAACGCATTCGGCGTCACTCACCATGTGTATAAATTACACATCCTGAGTACGAGTGAAGCGAGGTATCGAAGGATTTCATTACGATATTTTCATGCTCGGCTTGCTGGTGATTTTATTTTTAGCCAGCGCAGTTTTTTGTTCATGCTTTTTATTCACCAGTTTGATCACTTCGCCGGTGGCATCCAAGCCATCTTTTTTATAGAGTACGCGCCCTGAGTTTTCATCGATCACCATATTCAGATCTCTTTCTTTTGCCCATGCAGCAATCACTTCAATCTGATCTTGCATCAATGGCTGCATCAACTTCATCTCTTCCATTGCCAGCTCGTTGCGCGCATCTTGCATCATGCGTTGTGCATTTGCATTCAGCTCTTCAATTTTGCGTTCGATGTCACGGATTTTCTTCTCTTCTTTCATCTGCGCATCTTGGCTCATCAACGAACGTTTTGCCATGAAATCACTGCGCGATTTTTCAAGCTCGCCCTGAAATTGCTTCATCTGCGCAGCTAGTTTTTGAAACTCTGCTTCTTTGCTTTGCTGCAATGCTTGCAATTTCTGCACCGCCTCTTTGCCCGGCACCGATTCCATTACCAGTGATTGCACATTGACGGTCTTTACTTTGTCTTCCACTTTTGCCTCTGCTGTTATGCGTGCACCACTTGCCAACAATGCAAGCGACAAGGTTGATATCATTAGTTTGGTGTTCATAATATCCTTTAAATAGTTAGATGGTTTATTCTGTTTGTTTTACTTTAGCTCAACGATAGCATAACCGTCAATTTTTTTCCTGCTCTCCTGAGCGCGGTGCAGGACGTTAAGTAAATTTTTTTTCTAATGGCTTCCAGCCATGGGCAAGAGTGGTCTCGCCAGCCACTCTTGCATCACGAGCCTTTAAGGGCTGCTTCGCACCATTAAAAATACCATTTTTAACGCCGCCCAATTCCCTTTCCGTGCTTTCCAGCCTACGCTCTTCGAGCTACGCCGGACAAGCGGATTATATTTTTTCCGCTCTCCTTAGATTATGCAAGGACGGCATGTCTTGCAACTACGTTGCATCAGCACCTCGAGGCGCCTTTTAGGAACTATCTTTTTGTAAAAAATAATTTGGTCGCCACAAAAACAAATGGAGGCGGGGGTAACGTGACCCGCTGTAAAAAAGTCCACAAGTAATTTTATTGTATAAGCACTTTATATTGCTAGCCCGGCGGCTCAGCTGCAGCCGAACAATCATTCTTAATTGCTCGGGGAGTTGGCAGGATGGCCGATGTACTCGCAGTTTTGATTCGATAGATGGCCATGCGGCATCTATCGTCCAGATGGGTTTACCATAAAAATGCAGGCCTCGTTGTTTAGTATTGCATGTATTTCAAAAGAAATCTAAGCACGGGAGTTCAGGGCTCGCATAAGCCCATATGGATCTATAAAAACTTTGAATTAAAAACCCATGAGAACCATGCTATAAAAAAAGAAGGCTTAAAATATGATAAAAAATAATACCTATAACATTTTTGCCGATTTGGGATTACCAAACCCGGAAGAACGATTGGCAAAAGCAGAACTTGCTCGCCAAATCAATAATCTTATCGAGAAAAAAAGGCTCAATCAAACAGCTGCAGCAAAATTACTTGAAATAGACCAACCCAAAGTTTCTGCTTTGAGCAAAGGAAAATTAGCCGGATTTTCACTAGAACGGCTTTTTAAATTTCTCAATATCTTAGATCAGGAAATTGTGATCAAAATCGTGCCAAAGAAAAAATCCAAAAAAAGCGCAGGATTTAGCGTAAGCGAATCACTCATCAACAGAAAAAACATTATTAGGCATCAGAATACTGCCACTTCAAGTTCAATTTCTATTCAAGCAAAAAAGAAGGCAGCTAAATAGAAGCGTTTATGAGCGCCTTCTTATAATCCATTTGCGTACTTCTTCAAGCCACAAAATGCTAGAACTTACCAGCGCAGCAAAGAGCCATTGATATCTGTTGAGCGGCTGCGTGGCAAAAATTGTTTGTAAAAAAGGGACATAGATCAATGCTATTTGCAAAATGATCACTAAGATTGTTGCCAGTAAAAGCCAGCGGTTGCCCCCGAGGCCCATTTGAAAAATAGAAAGGGTATCGGAGCGGCAGTTCCAGGCGTTAAACCACTGAAACATACTCAAGGTGAGTAAACACATGGTGCGGGCCAAGCCGATGTCTACTCCGCTGAACAAAACAAAAACGCCAAACGAGCCGATCGCCATCGGAATGGCCCCCCAGAGCATCCGTGCAATCAGTGGAGCATCAATGATATGCTTTTGCGGCGTGAACCATTTTTGTTCAAAGAGCAGCCCCCGCTCTTTTTTTTCCAAGGCGATGGCACTATCCAAAAAGCCATCGGTAATCAGATTAAGCCATAAAATCTGCGCGGCCGTTAAAGGAAAGGCGATTGCCCAAGGCGGATAAAGTATCGAGCATATAAAAGAGAGAAGAATGATAAAAATTTCAGCCAAATTAGTAGAGAAAAAATACAAAATTACACGCCGCAGCGCATAAATACTGTGCCGCCCTTCTTCAATGGCAGCAATAATATTCTTTATCGAATCATCCAACAAAATTAAATCTGCCGATTCTTTGGCAACTTCCGATCCGATGCCGCCCATAGCAATACCAATGTCAGCAGCCACCAGTGATGGCGCATCATTAATCCCATCACCCGTCATAGCAACGAGCAAGTGCCGCGCATGGAGCGCATTGATAATGCGCAATTTTTGATCCGGGCTCACGCGAGAAAATACCGTGACATGGCTCATCATCTCCTGCAACTGCTCATCGGATAATCCCTCTAATTCTACGCCATCAACTGCCTCATCCCCTTCACGATAAATACCCACTTGCTTGGCAATAGAAAGCGCCGTGCGCTGATGATCCCCAGTCGCCATAATCACCTGAAATCCCGCACGCCGTGCTCGCGCAATGGTATGCACCGCTTCAGGGCGCACCGCATCTTCAATACCGGCCCACCCTAAAAAACTACTGCTGTTTGAAATCACGCGCACAAAATAGTTTTTCACAAAAAGTGCCGGCATATCAGTAGGATCAAAGTGGCACACAGCAACACCAACCACCCGCAATCCTTGGTGCAAATAAGCGCTCAACATCTCCTGTGCTTTGTGATCTGCTTTGGTAAGATGCACTATCACTTCCGGCGCACCGGTGATAAACCCGACACCTTTTCCTGCATGCTCATAAAAGGCGGCATGATATTTATGCACCGCATCAAAGGGGATCTCAAACAATTTTTTATACTCATTCTCAAGGCGCACCTCATCCATCTCCATCTTTTTTGCAAAGACATACAGAGCCGCTTGTGTCGGATCACCCTTTACTTCAAAGCTCCTTTTTTGGGTAACAAAAGTAATGGTAGCAGTGTTGAGCAGCGTGAGGCCAACGGCCATTTTTTGGAGCGCAGGATCATATTCGGGGTGCACCAGCTGTCCATCTGCAAACAAACTCCCTTGTACAAAATATCCCTTGCCTGAAACGGTGTATGCGCTATCGGACACATAAACATGGGTCACGATCATCTCATTGCGGGTGAGCGTGCCGGTCTTATCGATCACAATCACTTGTGCATGGCCCAAGCCCTCCACCGCTTGCATATTTTTTACCAGCACCCGCTGCTTGGCCATGCGATGCACACCACTGACAAGTACCACCGTCACCACCACCGGCAATCCTTCGGGCACCACACAAATAAAGAGCGCCGTCAGCAGCACCATCAATTCTTGAAACGGTTTACCGGAATACAAACCGATCACGAGCAAAATGGCCGACATTATCAGCACGATCCAAATAATTAACCAAGAAAGGCGCTCCATTTGGTGCGCAAGCGGCACATCAGTTTGTATAAGCTCGATCGACTGTTGAATGGCGCCCACTCGGGTGGCAGATCCGGTTGCGATCACTACCGCTTTTGCCCATCCTTTTATGATATAGGTGCCACTCAAGAGCATATTTTTTTGCGGCCCATCTTTTTCCACCGGCACCGATTCGCCGGTCAATAGTGATTCATCCACGAGCAGCTCATGCGCCTCAATAATCCGCGCATCAGCCGGCACTCGCTGCCCTTCTTGAATGATGATAATATCGCCGGGCACCAACCATTTATTTTCGATAACCTCTTTTGCGCCTTCTCGAATTACCACCGTCTCTTGCACAAAAAATTGGCGCAAGCCATTAAAAATTTTACGCGTACGCAGTTCCTGAATAGTACCCACAACCGCATTAAATAATAAAATACCCACGATGATAAACGCATCGATGCGCAGCGTGCTAAAAATATAAATAGATGCGGCTGCCAAGAGTAAAATATAGATGAGCGGGCTGGCAAATTGAGCACAGAAAATTCTGATCACCGAGGGTGGTTTTTGTTCGGGTAGCTGATTAAATCCAAACTGCTTGGCAAGCGTGCGCGCTTGCGATTGCGCCAACCCGTTTCGCGAATCGGTATGAAGATCGGCAATTACTTGATTAATATCGGGTGAATAGTGCTTCATGGCATGCTTTCTCAATGAGATATAACATTAGATTGTATGTATCGTATGCCATTTCTTAAATAAAATGAAGTACAAGCGCGGGAGATCTCCATTTTTACCTGTTGCTAAGTTCACCCCACTCCCCTTCGAATCCCATCGCATGTTCCCGCGCTTAACCTACCATTACTGTATGATGAGCCAATGGCATTTTGCAAACATATTCATAAAATAAAATAAAAAGAGCGCGCGAAAAGGCTTCTTGCCAAAATTTAATGGCGTTGCAGAGTATCTATGAGCTTATAAAATTCTTTGAGGAGCGCCATATAATCATTTACCGCCCGCTCACAAAGCTTCTCATCCGCTTTATCACGCGCAAAATTACCTTCTAATATCGCGGTGCATGCGCGCGCGTTGGCCGCATAAAGGGGCAGCATATGTTCAAGGTTACGTAATTTCTCTTCGCAATTTTTATCTGCGTGGAGGAGGGGCGAAAAAGAAAGGGCGAGAAACAAAAATGTTTTCATAAGAGGCCTTTTTGTTTACAGATATAGATCAACTTTTTTAAGATAAAAGATAATAAGGAGAAGATTATGAAAAAGCTACTATTGTTACTATTTTTTTGGGCATTTGCCCTGCAAGGGGAATGCCAAAGAAAGGACCGCGAGCACAACAACCCGGAGGTTGTCCGTTGCTCTTATTTGCAAGAGGATATCTACCGGAGCTATGCTAATAAGCCCGGCTGCCATGGATGCACAGAACGATATAGAGAATGCTTTTTTTGTGGCTGCCCGATCGGTGAGCATACTACGAAAGTGAAAAAGAAATGTTGTAATGTCCGTCTACGCTAAAGCTACGCCGGACTACGGGCGTCCTTCGACAGGCTCAGGATGAGTAGAAGAAGAAGCGAAGAATGAGACCGACTGCCCTACTTCGCTCCTTGAGGAGCTTCGAAGGGCATACTCCGCTTGGTGCTATTAAAACCTCGTTATTTTAAGCCAATCCGTTAAAAAAAGTACCCTGCCGGCCGAAGCCTTGGCGTAGGCTGGTGGAGGCGATGGGAGTCGAACCCATGTCCGCATATTATCAAGTTTCAAGCGCTACATGCTTGTTCTTTGCATATACGAATTTGACCAGCTTCAAAGACACAGCGACGGTCAAAAAGGCAGTTAAGTGTACAGCCATGTTACACAACTACAAAATCTTGCATGGCAGTTCTATCTGATCAATACGTTTAAAGCAAACTGACAGACACGTCTGCTTTAAAAGCGGCTATAGGTGTTTACGCAAAAGCGCAAGCAGCTGAGCCAAAGCCCGTCATCGGCACAAATGAATTCGCGAACGAACCCAAGAATGTTGATGCTGAACTGAACGCATTTTCTGCATTTCTTCTTTTGACTAATTGTTTAACGAGCACTTAGCCAACGCTCGGCATGCTCCCGAAACCATCAAAAACACGTCGAAACCAAATACGCCCCCGAACATTTCAAAGAGATCTATACTTTAAAAGTAAATGCTTTGCCCACCGAAGTCAAGGCGATGCATAGCCCGCAGCTCAAAGAGCCCAGGAGGGTCAACGAATATTCGAGCCTACGGGTGGGCGAGGAGCAGCTTTTGGAACCGTTGTCTGCTTGAGTGGCCCTATAGCGCGTGCAGGGGTTCCCCTCACCGGCTTAGCCGCCACCGGCTTAGTTTTACCCTGGAGTATCACCTTCTTTTTTCTAGCCGGAGCCGGTTGTTTTTTCGGAACCAAGCTAGGGCCCGCCGGCTTAGCTTTGATTTGCTCCACAAAGCCTGCCCCGGTATTTTGAGTGACATTTAAAAATGCCAATCTATCCGGCAACAATCCAATAGCCAATGTATCATTGGATTTAAAATACAGGTTAGCAATTGTATCTATTTGAGCAGTATTTTCTTTGCCACTAATGGTAGCAACTTTTATAATCGTAGCAAAAAAGGGAAAATCGGTTTTTTCTTTTTGCAATTGCGTTGAGGCCAACACCAGATAGTAAAAATTCCCCTTATAGGTAAACATAAAGGGATAGACATTCAGCCCATGGATGAGTGCCCCTGGATCAAAAGCAAAAGAGTCTCTTTGTGTAATGCCACCTTGAGGAATAAATTCAGGATAATAGATTCCGACATTTTGTTTGCCAAAATAGTCGCCCGACTCCACGAGAGTAAAAATTGTTTCGAGTGCGTTGGTTTCATTGCCAAACACTACCGTTGCAACGGGAACTGCTTTTACAGCCGATAGCTCAGCCTTCATGCTAGCACTTGCCAAAACCAGTGAGCTCAGTAGAAATATTAATAATTTTGCTCTCATTATATCTCCTATTTCGTATTAAGATATTATTAATTGCACCATAGCATTTTTTTCTTCTCTGCTTCTAGCATTTCTGATAGATTAGTCGAATTGTGAAATTAACAAAGGCTTAAAATAGAAGTAGGATAACTCCCAAAATAAACCAAAAAGAGGGAGTTATCCTTGAAAAACATAGTAGAACTATACTGCATAGTTGATGAAGTGGTCAAGCAAGTTGAGCAAAAAATGGGCAAAAAGTTTTGCCGAGGCAGAAAAAATAAGCTACGAAAAAGTGAGTTGATTACCATGACACTAATTGGGCATTTTGATTCCATTGAGACAGACAAAAAGCTTTATGAATACGTAACTTCTTACTGGACTGATTATTTCAAAAATGTGCCATGCTATGAGCAGTTTACTCGAGGAATTCGCTCAACTTCAGAGTACCTGGATCTCATGTTAGGAATTTTGTGTCAACTCAATCAGACTCCGGAAAAGGGGCTTTATATTGTTGATTCAACGTGCTTACCCGTGAGTGACTTTGATCCCAGCGAATGCCCAAAGTGGGCATCTGGGGCAAAAATGGGCAAAAATATTTTCGGATTTTATTATGGCTTCAAGCTGCACATCATCATTAATCGAAACATGGAAGTGGTTTCTTGCATGATAACTCCTGCCAATGTTCATGATGTAAAATTGCTTTCCATAGAGCCATTTATAGCGAATATCAAAGGCAAATTGATCGGGGATAAAGGCTATGTCTGTCCTCAAAAATTGCGAGACAAATTAAGCGCACAAGATTTGGAATGTATCTTTAAACAGCGGGAAAATATGGACCCATATTTAAACAAATTTTATGAGGAGTATTTAAGTCAGCGACAGGTGATTGAAGGGGTTTTTAGCTATTTGAAAAATAGGCTAAAAGCGCTTCATAGCTTTGCAAGATCGGCTGAGAGCTTTTTAGTGCACGTAAAAGCCGCCTTGGCGGCTTACATGCTCAAAAATCTGAGCCAATTTACCGTAGGTTTAACAATTTAATTTCACAATTCGACTGATAGATTAAGACTGATTAACTAAAATTCATTTTCAACATAAGGCACAAACATGCACAAGAATATCCTCTTGCTCATTCTCACAATCGTAGGATTAAAAAATATCACCGCTATGGAACTGCGCAGCGGCAGAAGACTTCAGGAACCCCTTCAACGCTGCTATCTACAATGCTCGTTTCCTCTTGCAAAACTTTCCCATATGACCACATTCGCAAAATATGCTTCACAAATACATAGCAAAAAAATTATCGTCGGCGGAGATGAAAGCGGCCAGAACTGTCCGGGCATTTTTGTAGAGATTGTGCGAGAAAGCAAAGATGCTTTTGTAAAAGATTCCGGTTTTGTGCAAGTGCAAGAATTTGATTCGGAAGAATCATATGAGAATGCTCAAACTGCGCTACTCAGATATTATGCCAACAAGTATTAAGCAAAAATATTAATACCGGTATTTCCCGCGCAGCTCGCGAGATGTCTCCCGTTTAATATCCCGCTCTTTAATCGTCGCTTTTTTGTTGGCCGCTTTTTTGTGCTTTGCAATGCCCAATTCTACTTTTGCATAATTGCGATCATTAAAATAGATTTTGAGAGGGACAATGGTAATCCCTTTGCGAGAAATATCTCCAATCAAGCGGTTGATCTCGCGGCGATTGAGAAGCAGTTTTCTGCTGCGCGTAGCATCCTCTTTTTTTGCCTGGAATGCTTGAGTATAGGGAGTTATGTTGCAATTCAGCAGAAAGAGTTGGCCATCATGCACCGTGGCAAATGAACCCACCAGTGAAACTTTTCCGGCGCGCAATGATTTCACCTCATTGCCGCTGAGCACAATGCCCGCCTCAATTTTTTCTAAAATTTCATAATCGAAAAATGCTTTTTTATTCTGAGCGACAATTTTCATGATACTATACCGATTCAGGATTCTTTATTATTGTTTTAAAAAATCTGAGCAGAAGAGGATAGGCAAGAGCGCTGGCAACAATACCCAATAGATGCCCTCCCAATAAAAATGCCCACAGTGAAAGATGGGGAATGCCAAGACCCGCCAATTTTACATTGAGCCAGTGCATCCACACCGGATTATGATGCGCTAAATTACTGCCAAATAGCCATGAAGTAACCCACAAACCCACGGCATAATCGGCCCAATAGAGGGGCACCATAGTGAGGGGATTATTTACCACATGCGCTGCCGCATAGACCACCACAATATTCACCTGCAGCACTGCAGAAAAAATGATCGTTAAGAGCCAATGGATTCCTATCAGGGGGGAGAATGCGATGAAAATTCCCAAACTGCAGGCCAAAGCAACTTTGTGTGGAGTACGCTCCCCCACAATCAGTTTTTTCCCAAAAGCGTTAATTTGTTGTATAATTGACATAATTTAAAGTATTAAAAATAGATAGATATAATTATAGTATACCGTATATCTCAACTATTTAGCTATCATGAGGCTTGTATGTTCAAAAAATCGATGGTGCTGGGGCTATTGGTCTTGAGCACCACCTTCCCAATGGCCGGATATGGGCAAAAAGGGGTTTTCTATGGCACCATACAGTTTCCTACTACCCTTGAGATGGTTCCCAATATTCGGGTTTACTATGCCGGCCATAAGATTGTCTGCCAGCCCAACGATGGCGCCAAGCAGATTACCTTTGAAATTCCTGAACAGCGGCAACGCACCTTCTTTTACCTGCTGATTACTCCCGACGTGGAATTCTGTTCACCCGATAATACCATTCCCTTCCTGCGCCTCAAAAAAGATGTTCCCTATACTTTTTATACCCTTGAGCTCACCCTCGTTCCTTCCAAAACAAAAAAACGAAAACTGAGCGATCCAACCTATGATTATGAGTGGGTGATCAAAGAGATCGATTTGGCAACTCTGGCCGGCGGCAGAATCCCCGATGACACCATTATTGTGCGATACCATCCACACTATGTGCAAGGGCTCGAAGGCGGCAATGTGGTAGAATTCCCTAAAATTATTATAAAACCGGATATTGTTAAGTTGGCCGGCTCGGAAGTAAAACTTCATGAAATTTCAGATAAATGGTTTCTGGCCGCTTTAAATACCGACACTATTCATGCTGCCCCGCAAGCAGAATTTCGCCCCAGCTCACAGGCAAAAACCATCTTGGCCATGTGTGGGTAATGGTTCATGAGTAAGCTTACTCTCGGCATTGAAACCTCTTGCGATGAAACAGGCGCCGCCGTATATGATGCACAGCGCGGCATTCTTTCCAATGAACTCTACTCGCAGATCGCTCTGCATAAAAATTTTGGGGGCGTGATTCCTGAAATTGCCTCACGATCCCAACTGGAAAAAATAAATACGATTATTGAACATGCACTTGCCAAAGCGCACGTAACACTCGATGATATTGCCACCATTGCCGTTACCCATAAACCGGGTCTGCCCGGCTCATTACTCGTGGGCGTCTGCTTTGCCAAAGCCGTGGCCTGGGCAACTAATAAACAATTAGTCGGCGTTAACCATCTTGAAGGGCATATTTTTTCATCTTTTTTGGAACATAGGGTGCCATTGCCTCATATTTGCCTGACCGCCTCGGGCGGCCATACCGCACTCTATCTGGTAAAAGAATTGGGGAATTTTACCCTCTTGGGCCAAACAGTGGATGATGCAGCCGGCGAAGCATTTGATAAGGTTGCCAAGCTCCTGGGATTAGGGTACCCGGGCGGTCCGATTATTGAGCAGTTGGCTGAGGCAGTAGACTTTCAAGATTTTTTTAACTATCCGCGAGCGGCTGCTCAAGGATTTAATTTCAGCTTTTCCGGTCTCAAAACGGCAGTGCTCTATGATCTGGTAAAGCGCGGTGCCTATGATATGCAACGCAAACAATTTTTAAAAGAAGATGATCTGCATTTCAAGCAGCAGGTTGCCAGCTCGCTCTTGGTCTGCATCAAAGATATTTTTATTATAAAACTTACCGAAGCTCTCAAGCAATATCCTGAGGCACAAGCGATCACCTTGGTTGGCGGTGTTGCCTGCAACAAATTTATCAAAAGAGATCTTGCCGAATGGTGCGTAAACCATAATCTGGCATTCTTCGCGCCATCAGCTCAATACTGCACCGATAATGGAGCCATGATTGCTTTTGTGGGTAACTATAAAGCCCAGCAAGGACTATTTTCCGGGCTTGATCTAGATATCTTGCGCTAACCTTCACCATATGGTAGAAACCTTCTGAGCACCTAACAAGGAGATGTGCTATGAAGAGACTACTATTATTCTTGTGCACCTTGAGTAGCGTCAGCATGGAACTTCCTGTCCCAAACAAGCGTCTTATACCACCCTTGAAGGCACTATGCATGGAGCATTTTATTTTTGACAGTACTAATACTACTCGTAATGAAGCAGCAAAGGAGTATCTCAATGCAGTAGCATATCAAGAGAACATATATCAGTTTTGCCTGAGCCGTGGACTCACTCTTCAAGTGATTAAACGGCTAAAAGCATTGCTTTCTCGCGATATAAAGCCGCCACCAAACTATTCTCTCATCGCCGTGATTTTTGATAAATGGCAAAACTCTCCCATCAAGACATGGAAGTCTGCGCTCGCATTGGAACCATTCACTTCTTTGCTAGCACTCATAACTGAGAAAAAATTAAGTAATCGAGGAGAATTTTTTGACGCGCTCAATATAGCAATGAGAGAATCAGCGCAATCATTTGCATTGGCAACATTTCTTATTAAGACAGGACTCAATAACGATTTGAGTGGCTATCCTTACAACAATGTTGTGGTATTTCCTCTGTGTTGCTCATCGTTACCCTTGGAGCTCAAACAATTTCTAAAACTGGTACTGGGTGCCAATATCGCTCTCGAAATGAAGAACTCAGTTCTGCGGCGCGCCAGCCATCAGATGATAACACATAGTGAAAAAGAATATCAGGAAGTAGTTACCGCAGCTCTTGAAAATGGTGCAGACCCAACAGTGCTCTCAGCATCGGAGCAACACGCATTATGCCATCATGATTCAATGAGCTTCAAGAATTAGAGGAACCGCTGCTGCCATTGCTGCCCGGAGCTTTCTTGTTGATCGATTCAAAAAACTCACGATTATTTTTGGTCTTTTTCATCTTCTCAATCAAGAATTCCATGCCTTCAACGGTGTTCATGGTCGCCAAGAATTTCTGCAACACCCACACTTTGTTCAAATCATCTTCAGGCAACAGCAGATCTTCGCGACGCGTGCCTGACATTAATAGATCAAATGAAGGATAAATTCTGCGATTGGAGAGTTTACGAGTCATATGCATTTCCATATTGCCCGTACCTTTAAACTCTTCGTAAATCACTTCATCCATACGAGAACCGGTTTCCACCAGCGCCGAAGCGATAATGGTAAGAGAACCACCTTCTTCAGTATTTCGTGCGGCGCCAAAAAAGCGTTTTGGGCGAGTGAGCGCATTGGCATCGATACCGCCGGTTAATATTTTGCCTGATGCGGGCGCCATTGTGTTATAAGCACGTGATAAACGTGTGACTGAATCAAGAATGATTACCACATCTTTGCCGCCTTCAACCAATCGCTTGGCTTTTTCCATCACGATTTCCGCAACCTGGATATGGCGATCGGCAGATTCATCAAAGGTTGAGCTGATCACTTCGGCCTTAGTGCCACGTATCATTCGTTTCATATCGGCAACTTCTTCAGGCCGTTCATCAACCAACAAAATAATCACGATTGCTTCCGGGTGATTGGCAATAATCGCCTGCGTAATCTCCTTGAGGAGCATCGTTTTACCCACTTTAGGCGGCGCAACAATCAAGGCACGCTGGCCCTTACCCACCGGGGTAAAAAGATCCATAATACGCGTTGATAAGGCAGTAGGATCAAACTCTAAATTAAATTTCTTATTGGGATGCAAAGGAGACAAACGATCAAAATTAGGACGATCGGCAGCAAGCGCCGGATCCTCAAAATTAACCTTGTTTACTTTTAATAAGGCAAAATACTTTTCACCCTCTTTTGGTTTACGAATTACCCCTGAAACCGTATCACCGGTACGAAGATTAAACCGTCTGATTTGCGAAGGAGAAACATACACATCATCAGGGCCAGAAATATAGTCACAATAGGCTGATCGCAAAAAGCCAAACCCATCGGGCAGCTTTTCCAGAACACCTTCAACTTCTATTTCTAGATCAGGATGCGCCTCCATATAGCGGATTTTTTCAATCAAATTCGCTTTGTTTAAAAGCGTGGCGCCTACAATGCCCAATCGGCGCGCATAGGCATATAATTCATGAATCGTAAGCTCTTCAATCGGAATCACTTGCCGTGGCTTTTGTTCGCGATAATAATCACGCTGGTAATATTCACGCGAATCGCGTGGGCCAGAAGGCGCTGCTTGCTGGGGATATGCTTGATCTTCTGAACGGCCTTCAGGCAAAGCTTCTTTTGGTGATGGAGCGCCTGGCGTACGCGTATAGGGGCGCCGCTCACGAGGAGGCCCACGATGCGGGCGCGGCGGCTGCTCATCATTGCCATTTTCTTCAGCGGGAAGCGCTGTTGGCTTTAAATCTTGATCATTCATCAAAACGTCCTTAAAACAACGGAGATGTTACAATGTATCATAATAGCTCCATAATATTTGAAAAATTAATAGGTAGAATTTTTTATTTGGAATAGCTTCTTTAGTTTAAGATGGTGTGCTGGCGCATATGCTCAAAACAATGCCGCCAAAATAGTGCCGATGGCGTATTTCTACTATCATCCTAGCAAAACCATCATCTCTTTTTCAAGAAAACTTGTTCTGAAAGCTAAAAAATGCTGTAAAACAGGCTATTATTTGCCATCTCTATAGAGCAGCATCATCACGGGGCTTGCAATATAAATAGAGGAATAAGCACCAAACACTATTCCTATGAGTAAAGCCAAAGAGAAATCACGCAGCGCTTCACCGCCAAAAAAGAGCATCGCCAAGACACTCAAGGCGGTAGCAAATACGGTCAAAACACTACGCCGCAATGTTTTATTAATACTCACATTAACGATTTCGTGCAATGATGATCCTTTCATTTTATGCAGATTCTCACGAATTCTGCTAAAAATCACGATCGTATCATTAATCGAATATCCAATTACCGTAAGTATCACGCCAATAACATTGATCGAAATTTCAATATCAAAAAGTAGAAAAATGCCTAAAATTGCCAACGGATCATGAATCAAACCCACCACAGCACCGATAGCAAAAGCAAATGACCAGAATCGCACGGCGATGTAAATCAAAATTGCCAGAAGCGCGATTACCACTGCCAAGAAGAACCGCCAGCGCAAAGTTTCGCCCACGCCGGGACCAACAGCCTCACTTTGCAAAATAGAAACAGCATTATCGGAGATTTCTGATTGAACTGCCGTACGCATTCGCTCAGCAAGCCCTTTGGCATCATTGCTAAATTCACTCACTCGGATCAAAATTTCTTCCGGTGCAGAAAATTCACGTGTTGTAGGATTTTTCCAACCATTCTTTTCTAAGATATCTTTAAGATGGCATACGCTGACCGGCTTATCAAATTTAAGCAGCACTTGCGTGCCACCGGTAAAATCAAC
Source organism: uncultured bacterium (assembly GCA_963836585.1). Classification (GTDB taxonomy): domain Bacteria; phylum Babelota; class Babeliae; order Babelales; family Vermiphilaceae; genus BTUB01. The sequence continues at coordinate 160,771 of CAWIJV010000003.1, read as the reverse complement.
GCTATAGACAAACGTGCGGCCCTGTGTGTGCCATTTATAAAAATAGAGACCAAGTGACCCCAACAAAAATAAAAGACTAAAAACGCCGCAAATTGTTTTATATTTTAAGAAATTAATCATTACGCTCTCCGCTATCGTGAAGAATTACCATGATGAGAAAAATGTTATGCCGCAGGAATTACTGAAATATACTTACGACCCTTATACCCATAGTGAAACTTTAACACGCCAGGCGCCTTAACGAATAAGGTATCGTCTTTGCCGATCCCCACCTGTTTGCCCGGGTGAAATTTGGTGCCTCGCTGTCTCACAATGATTTCGCCACCATGCACCATTTGGCCATCAAAAAGTTTTACCCCTAACCGCTTACTTTGACTGTCGCGATTATTCTGCGTCGATCCACCGGTTTTACTCGTTGCCATCGCAATCCTTAGAAATTATTACAAAAAGAAATTTTTATTGAAGGAGTTAGAATAGTATTGATCTTTATTATGGGCTGATGCGCAAAAAAGTCAATATTGAGTTTACAAAATGGGCCTATCGGGTATAGTAAAAAAGGAGGTAATAACTATGCTTTCTCGGTCGAATTTTAACTCTTTTACTCTTAGCGCCCGCTGCCATTCAGGCAGTTACTACTCCTGCTTCTCTGGGGGCAGCAGCCAAGAATGCCCTTGCTGGATGCCACCCGCACGGCCAATAAGGCGCAGGTAGAAAAAACACTCAAAACGGGAGCAAATCCTGACATTCGCAATGCCCAAGGCATTACTCCCTTGATGATCGCCTCTTATAAGGGCTATGCCACGCTGGCCCGCATACTGCTTTCTTTTGGAGCCAACCCAAATCTGGCAAGCATTTCAAACATCGAATTTAATTTTGGCAAACTGCTTTCCAGTAAAAGCAGTAAAGCCACTGCGCTGATGCTGGCAGCCCTAAGCGGTAATTTAGAAATTGTGGTAGCACTTCTTAAGGCGCATGCCAACCCAAATGCTCAGGATAGCGATGGCCAAACGGCGCTCATGTATGCAATTTTGGCAGATCCACATTGGCCTCACAAACCACTGGATGCTACCCGTAAAAAGATTATTCTTGCCTTGCTTGAAGCAGGCGCTGATGCGCAACTTACCGATAATAATGGTTTGAGCGCTTCCTATTATTATTCATGCGTGGCAGGCTTAATTCCGGGCTTTGCCGGCGATTATGATAATGATCCGGAAACTGGCGCGAAAGATCCTTTGTATCGCAAGATGCAGTGATTACAATTATTTTTTGCGTAGCCCTGCTAGCCGCCCCATCAAAGCAAAATGCTTCATCGCTCTCTGCGCAATATTTTCTGCCATTTCATCATCGTAAATATGAACTGATAAATTTCGGTCATCAACCATTGCCAATGCTTCTTTAAGATCAGCATCAGTAATTAATTTTTGAGCTGCGCATTCGAGAAAAACTTTTTTTGGTGAAGCCTGCAAAATACCATAATTCTCTTCCAAAAAATCTTTCAAACTTTTCCATAAAAGATCGCATGATAGTTCAAATCTCTTAATAACAGAATCACGATAGGCAATGATTTGATCCTCTGATGCTTGAGAGTTTTTAGTTTGCTCAAGAAGCTTTATGCTTTTATGAAATTACTTGAGAACTTTTTCTAAATCTTTTTTACGTTCATTTACTCTGTCCATAAAATACCCTCTTTAAGAATTGAATTTTTTAATTTTTCAGACGCACTTTGTAAATCAACAATATCCACTTTTCTCAGAATGTTGACTGCCTCAAGCACATTCTGAGCTTGGGCAATTTCAGAAAGATCCAGTTTTCTTCCCATATCAAGCGCAAGATCAATATCAGATACGTCCTTATAAGTTCCTTTAGCGCGAGAACCAAAAAGATAAATTTTTACGCCGGGAAGCAATCCGTTTAGCATGCGTATAATAAGTTCTTTTTGTTCTATGCCATTATTTTTATTCATTTTGTTACTTCCTTCCAATTATTGCCAATGCGAGTACTCACCACGAGCGGCACATTCCATTGCACCACCTGCTCGAGCGTATTTTTTACTAATTGCTGCGTAAATTCAATCTCATCTTTGGGAACTGAAAGCAGCAGCTCGTCATGAATTTGCAGCAGCATACGCGCCCCCAGATGATTTTTTTTAATCAAACCATCGAGGGTAATCATCCCCTGCTTCATAATCTCAGCGGCCGTTCCTTGCGCCACGGTATTGATTGCCACGCGGCGCGCTTCTTCATATAATGATCTATTTTTTTCATAAATAGCCGGAATATACCGGCGGCGCCCCCACAATGTGGTGGTATATCCATGATGCTTAGTGTCGATGATCACCGTTTCCATCCACTGCGAAACTCCCGGATACTGCGCAAAATATTTATCGATATATTGCTTCGCCTGCCCGAATGGGATACTCAAATCATGCGAAAGGCCATAGGGAGTCATGCCATAGAGCACACTAAAATTAATCCGCTTGCCCAATTGGCGCTGCTCAGAAGTTATTTGATCCAGCGGCACATCAAAAAGACGTGCTGCAGTCTGAGTGTGAATATCAAGATTTTGTAAAAATGCATCGAGCAAATGCTGATCTTGGGAAAGATACGCCAGCACGCGCAGCTCAATCTGAGAATAATCGGCAGACAGAAAGAGATGCTCGCACGGCGGCACAAATGCTCGGCGAATTTCTATGCCATAGCCAACATTGGTTGGAATATTCTGGAGATTCGGCTCAGAGCTGGAAAGCCGCCCGGTGGCCACTTGTGTTTGGCTAAACGAAGTGTGAATTTTATTTGTGTGTGGATTAATATATTCGGGCAATGCATCAATATAAGTTGATTTGAGTTTGGAAAGTTCCCGATACTTGGCAATCAGCGCAGGCACCGGATGCATCTTGCTCAAAATCTGCAACACCTCCTGATCGGTTGAATATCCGGTGCGTTTGGCACTCTTCTTTTGCGGCGGCAGCAACAGCTTACAAAAAGAAGCTGCTCCACTTGCTTGGGTGAATTAAGATTGATCTCATCGCGCGTCATGCCCACCAAACTGCTTATTTTATCCATGATCAGATTCAGCTCATGATCCACCTGGCGCCCTAATTCTTGCAGCACCGCAACATCAAGGCTGATGCCTTCAACTTCCATCTCATAAAGCACCTGCATGAGCGGCGCCTCGATCGTCTGATAGAGGCCCATCAGCTTTTGCTCTCTGAGCTCTTTTTCTAAAATTGATTTTAATCGAAATGTTTGATGCGCATCAGCAGCAGCATATTTGGTGGCCAAGTCAAGCGGGACATAGGAAAAATTTTTGTATTTATTATCTTTGACCACTTCCTGATAGGTGAGCATCGGCTCACTAAAATAATGCTCTGACAAATATTTAAGGCCATTGCGCTGCCAATCTTTGGTGATCAAATTTGCAGCGATCAAGGTATCATAAACAACACCCTTTGTTTCAATGCCGATGCCATGCAAAGTTTCCAAATCAAATTTGGCGCTATGAAAAATTTTATTAATTTGCGCATCAGCAAACAGCGGCTGCAATGCATGCACCACAAAATCTTGCGAAAGTTGCTGCGCTTTTTATGGCCAAAGGGCAGATAATAGGCGATGCCTTCTTGCACACAGAATGAAATACCGATGCAGGTGTTGCGAATATGTGGATTTATTCCGGTAGTTTCAGTATCGATAGCCACCAACTTACGCTGCTTGATGAGCGCAATCAGATGTTCTAGCTGCTCGGTGCTTACAATAGTAATAAATTCATATCCCACCATTTTCTGTGCAACCTGCGGCGCAATGCCGCGCTGCACATTTTCTTGCGCGTCAATATCTTTGAGCAACGATTTAAAATCAAGGTCAGCAAAAAGCGGCCGCGCCTTTACCCAGTTTGAAGCGCTAAATGCCAAATCTTGATCGGATAATCCTGATGGATGATACTGCAGCAAAAAGAGCTGATAGCTCAAGAATGCATTTTCTTTGTTGGCCAGTAGCGCTGCACGCATGCGATCCTTGCTCACCTGATCTATGTGCGCATAGAGATCCTCAAGTGAACTAAATTGGCGTGCCAATTCTGCCGCTCCTTTTTCCCCAATGCCACGCACACCGGGAATATTATCTGAAGCATCACCCAAAATAGCAAAATAGAGCGGCATCTTTCTCACCGGAATACCCATTTTGAGTGAGAATGCTTCCTCATTAAAAACCTGATCCTTCCAAGGATCAAAGAGTACCACCGTATCATTTTCAATTGCTTGGCCCATATCCTTATCCGAGGTGATCATCACCACCGTTTTGCCTGCCTGCTTTTGCTCTTGAGCAATGGAAAACATAATATCATCCGCTTCGATGCCCGGTTGGGCAATTTGGCGCATACCAATTAAATCAGCAAATTTGATAATATATTCTTTCTGTTCAAAGATATCACTGGGCGGCGCTTGGCGCGTTGCCTTATAGGCCTCAAACATCTGGTGTCGCGTTGTTTTGCCACGGCTATCCCACACAATGGCAATATACTGCGGGCCAAAGGTATCGATCAGTTTGCGGATCATTCGCGCAAAACTGTAGACCGCTTGCACCGGCACCCCTTTTGCCGTGTGCAATGGCCGCAAACCATAATAGGCGCGATATAAAAATGATGAACCATCAATAAGAAAAACGGTCTTCTTTGAATCTATGTTCATGAAAATTGAGCCTTCACTTAGTTGCCTCATGGCGCCACACACTTCTGGCCAATTCCGGGCTTATATACTCAGTTTGTTCTTTATATGCATGTTTTTCAAGTCTGCGATGCGCCACGTGCCGCAGAGCATAGATTCTAGTCTCCGGGTCTACGCCTGCTTTTTTGAGCTCACTTTTGCTAAAACGAGATTTTTTCTCATGCAACACCGCATCAAATGTTCTCAAAACGCTCTGCAATAATAGAGCATCATGCTGCCCCTGAACTGAGCTCATATGAGTCAATTGCCAATGGCCCACCGGCAGATGAAGCGCTACGGGCAAACCATGCAGGCATTCCAAAAAAATACCCATGCGTGTTTGATTTTTGGAGGGATCAAGGCGATCATGCAGCGTTAAATAAAGATGGCCATTGCGATTTTCATTCACCTCATCTTTCAGTTCAAATATTTTGCTCCTGATAGCAAATGCCATCTCCACATATTCAGCGGTGCTATAGTCTCCCTCCATAGCAACTGCCATCGGCACATAGAGCAGCGCAAGAAAAATAGTTTTAATCTTCACGAGATTCCCTCATATTTTAATACGGTTTATGATACTCTTTAGGTCTATACCATTTATGAACAATTGTTAATCACTTTAGGAAATTTTACTGGGCATAATTTGCATGTCATACATCCATGTTAAGCTTCTCAACGGATTTCCTCAACCTCTCACCTATCATGTGCCGCCATCGCTAGAAGATGATCTGGTGGGAACGGTGGTAAAAGTGCCGCTCAAAGATCGGTTCATGAGTGCCTATGTGTATGCGCAAGTGAGCGAACTTCCCAGCAAGCCGGCATTCACTATCAAAGATATTCAGGGCAAAGAGCCGTTTCCTGCTGACTCGCATTACAAATTTTTTTTACAACAACTGAGTAGCTACTATCAAGTTGATCCGCTCCATTTTGTAAAACGCATTAAACAGTTTGTGAATCAGGATGCGCAAGAAGTAATTGCTACCGCCGCATCTCCCGATTCTGGCCATACCATTACGCTCACCGCTGCGCAGCAACAGGTTGTAAACGCATTTGGCCCCGCCATCGGTGCCAGCATCTATACGCCCGCGCTTTTGCATGGCGTCACCGGCTCAGGCAAAACAGAGATTTATAAACAGCTGATCGCAACCGCATTCGAAAAACAAAAAACCACCCTTCTCCTTTTGCCGGAGGTGAATTTGGCGCTCCGTTTTGAGCAACTCCTCAAAGCACAGTTAACGGGCCAACACCCAATTTTTGGCTTTCACTCAGGCACACGGCCCAAAGAAAAAAAACTGCTCTGGCAGGCGCTGCTTGCCGGCAACCCGGTGCTGATCATCGGCGTGCATATCCCCGTGCTTTTGCCGATTGCTAATTTGGGGCTGATCATTGTAGATGAAGAGCATGAAGTGGGTTACCAAGAAAAAAAACACCCCAAAATTAATAGTAAAGAGGCCGCTCTTTTGCGCGCAGCGCGCGCGCAGATTCCGATTATACTCGGATCGGCAACGCCGAGCATCGCCAGCGTGCATGCCGCTCGCACCAAAGGATGGCATTTTTTTTCACTGCACCAACGCTATGCGGGCGCCTTTCCGGAAATCAAAACGGTGCTGCTCACTACCAAAGATAAACGGCCCTCTTTTTGGATCACCAAAGAGTTGCAGACGGCGATCACCGATCGGCTGGCAAAAAAAGAGCAGGTGATCATCTTTTTAAATCGCCGCGGCTACAGCTTTTTTGTGCAGTGCACCGCATGCAGCTTTGTGTTTACCTGCACTCACTGCTCGGTGAGCCTCACCTTGCATGACACGCAGCAACTGGTATGCCACTACTGCGGTATTAGCCAACCACTGCCACTCCAGTGCCCCACCTGCAAATCAGCACAACTGATTAAAAAAGGAATCGGCACGCAACAGGTGGTCACCGTGCTCAAGCAACTGTTTCCTCATGCGCGCATCGGCAGAGCAGATATGGATGTGAGCAGTCAAAAAAAACTCTGGAAACAGACTCTGGATGATTTTGATGCGGGTAACCTGGATATTCTCGTAGGCACACAAACGATCACCAAAGGTTTCCATTTCCCGCGCGTCACGCTCGTGGGCATTTTGTGGGCCGATCTTAATCTCCACTTTCCCATCTATAATGCCGCCGAAACCACGCTGCAGCAACTGATCCAAGTGGCAGGCAGAGCTGGCAGAGCGCAAGCGGGCGCTCAAGTGATTGTGCAGACCATGATGCACCATGCAATTTTTGACTATGTAAACGAAATCGATTATCTAAAATTTTACGCCGCTGAGCTTGAGGCACGGAGCAGCATCGGCTATCCTCCCCTTTTGCGATTAGTAGAAATTGAGCTGAGGTATACTGATGAAACAATTTTGGATGCAGAAGCAATGGCGCTGGCAGTCCGCTTGCAGGCACTGAGCGCTCAGCATAATTTTGATGTGCGAATCTTGGGCCCGGCCAAGCCTCCGGTGGCAAAAGTAAAAAATATTCATGCGCGAAAAATCTATTTAAAAAGCGGATCGATGAGCCAACTGATCAGCTTGTACCAAAAAGTAGACCATGCAAAACTCAAGAGCCATTGCTTTTTTACGCCAAATCCCTATTAAATTTTCTCAATTTTTGCAATTAATTTTCCTGCTGCTTGCCATCCTACCAAATTTCCGACACTCCGAATTTGACTCATATCGCCTCCATAAACAACATATCCATTACGGGGATCTGCATTGGCAATCTCATTCCACCGGCGTAATCCATCAAAAAAATGAGAACTCGAAGTTTGCCCTGCCTTCAATTCAACGGGAATAAGCATATCTGTCTTTTCTATTAAACAATCTACTTCAAAACGACCATTTGCATCCCGCCAAAAATAAAGTGGCGGCTTAATAGCTTTATTAAAATATTGTTTATAAAGATCAGCAATTATAAAATTTTCAAAAAGAGGGCCTTTAAAAGGGCTTAAGTTAATATTCTCTGCTGAACGCATCCTCAATAAAGAACATGCAATCCCGGTATCATAGAAGTATAATTTGGGCATTTTAGTGAGGCGTTTACCAAAATTCTTAAAATACGGTTGTAACAGAAAAATAATATAGCTTGCCTCAAGAACCGAAAGCCATTGATTAATAAGCCTTCTATCAATACCAGCTTGAATAGAAAGATCGCTAATATTTAATTCTTGGCCAATGCGACCCGCACACAAAGACATGAACTTTTCAAACACGCTTACATCACCCACATTAATCAGCCGACGCACATCTCTTTCGATATAGGTACTAATATAAGAAGGGTACGCTTCTTCAGGCAAAAAACCTTCGGTATACAAGCGAGGATAACCGCCGCTAAAGATAGCATCTTCAAGCGTCGTAAGTAATTTAGCTGATTTCATCTCATGAATAGAAAGTGGCAATAAAGTAAGAATTCCTACTCTTCCCGCCAATGATTGTGAGATAGCCTGATTCATTAAAAAATTCTGAGACCCGGTTAAGACAAAATACCCCGGGCGTCTTTTAGTATCAACTTCGACCTGAATATATGATAATAAATCAGGTACATATTGAAATTCATCAAGAATAAGGCCATGCTTGTTCTCAAAGGTTTTCAGAAAACCCTTGGGGTCTTTAGTGGCATATTCACGAAGCTCAAGATCCTCCAAATGCAAGAGAGTATGTTTTTTAAAAAAATGCCGGGCAAGCGTTGACTTACCCGATTGTCGCGGTCCCAGGAGGGCTACGACGGGAAATTTTGCGTATCGAACCAATTTTTTACTCAAGTTTCTCTGAAAAAACATAATTTGCTCCTGAAAACTGTGTAATTTGTACATTTATTGTCAAATTAGCACAAAAAAACAGTAATTTGAATGTTTTTTTATAGAAATCTAATTGTGCAGCAGCTGCTGCACAATTAAAAAAACGAGCCAAAATCATGGATTATCCAAAAACAAACAGCCTCTTTAAGCGAAGCCCTGATGACCATTCACTGATTCTCAATGACTATTCGTGCAAAGAATTTGAGCTTATAAGCCATTGGCGTGTGGAAGAAAAGATCGATGGCACCAATGTGAGAATTGTCTATGACCCCCAAGCAGATGATGCAAATAAGATCACTGTCTTTGGCCGCGCTAAAGATAGTCAAATGCCTACACACCTGGGAGAATTTATCAAAAATCATATCACTCTGGAAAAATTGCGCACCGCATTTCCCGAAGCGCAATCGGGAGTAATTCTCTATGGTGAAGGGTATGGCAACAATATTCAAGCGGCCGGCCCATCATATCAAAAAGAGGTCGGCTTCATGCTATTTGATATCTTGGCTGGCCCTTGGTGGCTCACCCGCGAAGTGGTTCAAGAAAAAGCATCACTTTTGCAGCTACCCACTCCGCCGGATCTCGGCATTATGACCAAGCAAGAAATCTTGGAGCTGGTACAGTCAAAACCATCGAGTAAATGCAGTATAAAGCCGCAGGTGATTGAAGGCATCGTCGCTCGTACCGAACCACTGATGCTTTTCCGTAATGGCAAACCTATCATGTGGAAACTGAAAGTGAAAGATACTGCAAAGCAACTCATGCCTCATTCTTGACCGTATACATCGCCGGAACCCGTGAGCCATCCCATGCTTGGCATGCACCGCACAGCTGGCCGGTATACATGCCATCCACCCCATAGAAATAGATCGATTGATTATTATTTAAGAATACGCACTTGCCATCATACGTGGTCACCACCACAATGTGCCCATCATTCACATTCAGCAGGCGCCAATCGGTTTCAAAATCAGCGAATTTATCAAACTCTTCTTCACGCACAAAAAATGCATTCGTGTGGGTGAGCGCCACTAATCGATACCCCTTTTTTGCGGCAATTCTGGCTAATGCTCCCACCGATTGGCCAAAATTATTATCTTTTGCATAGGGCGCATACACATCATAATGAATTGGAATTGTGGGATTGTATTCGCAGATTATCACGCGTGGCCGCAGTTTTTTAAGACTCGCAAAAATATGATAATCGTTGCCGTCCACATCGATAGAAAGCAGATCAATGGGCTGCTTAATGCCATGCTGCTTCAAAATTTTTTCAAGGCAATCATCTTTACCAATGCCCACCCATGCATTGATCGGCACCACATTATACTCTTTGGTATTTTCCACTAACTCCTGATAGCGCTCTGCATCGCCTTCGATGAGGATTGCCTTCCATGAAAGATCTTTGCTCCACAAAAAAGTGGTGTTGGAAAATTTAAAGCCATCCCATGCACCAAATTCCACCGCCAGTTTTGATTCGGCCCCGATGATTTCAAAAATTTTCTCAATGATGCCGTCTTCGCCCCACTGCGAGTAAAAATTGTAGCCAAAATCAATAAGCTTCGGCTTGGGTAGACTTATAGCGCTCATGATCATGAAAAATAATAATTTTTTGTTCATATCCACTCACCTTAAAAAAAATAGTATGCGTTCGCAAAGAATAGCATATCTTTCTTCTTAAAAAATTGGTAAAAAAAGTAGAAGTATAATAAAGAGGATCGTATGAAGTATCAGCAGTATCTGTTTCTGGCCATTTTCATGCTCATCGCGCCCCTTATCACGTCAATTGAGGCGAAATCAAAAAAATCACCACATGCAATCACCTATTATATCGAATCATGGCGCCGCCTGGGCGATGCTATCACCACCGTGAGCAAAACGCTCTATTTTGCACAGACCCATCATTTACCCGTCTATTATCAAGAGTTTCCCTACTTTGATCAGTTTGCACTCTCCCAAGATGCCACTCTGCTCAGTAGCGAGATTAGGCAACAGTTTTCAAAAGTGATCCCCATCCAACGGCATGATGATGTGGCCAAACATCTGGCAAGCACAGAGCCGATCCTGTTTGAATGCCGATTCCTTTCAGAAACACCCGCAGTTTACACTATTACTCGTGAATATCCTGAATTTGGAAAGCTAATTAAAACCGCATTTACCCCCCTTATGGCTATTGATCCCCTACCCAAACCGCCGGCAGTGATCACGGTAGCCCTTCATGTGCGCAAAGGAGGCGGATTTGATAAGCCCCTGGGCTCCCGGCAAGAATATGCCCCACCCTCGATGCCCAAAGGCATCTACCTTAAAAAGAATAGCCCGCCCGGCTCTCATCTAGATGCCTGGCCCATACCCTGGCCGGCCGGCATCATGTTTATCGAGGCAGTGCGCCGCTACTGCTACAAAAAAACTCATTATTCCGATTATATCTGGCCGATCAAATTCCCGCCTGATCAATACTATATTGATCAGCTCAAAGAGTTGACTAATCTGCTGCCGGGCAAAAATTTACTGGTGTATCTATTTACCGATGATCCGGACCCGGAATCTATTATGGCCCGCTACTCTGCTCAGCTGGCCGATCATCCGCGCATCATATTTTCTTATCGCCAAAAGGGCAATCACCACACCAAAAATGTGCTCGAGGATCTTTTTGCCATCACGCAGTGCGACTGCCTGATCAGCGCAAGCTCCTCTTTTGCCACCGCCGCACAAATTTTGGGAAATCATCAAGTGCTGATCTTCCCTATTCATGCAATCACCCTTCCCGATACAATTGTAATCAACAAAGTAGGCGTGATCACGATGCAAAATCCTGATGATCCTCAAAAACGAAAGTTGGCGTATAAAGAAATCACGCGGAAAATTAAGTAATTTCAGCGAAAAATTTCACGATTCGCTTCAAGTTCTCTCGCAAAACTCATGATCTCTTCATTGCCAAGATCAAGATTGGCAAGAATTACCGGCGGATATCCAAATCTTTTGGACCAAAAGATTCCACATTTACCAGTAAATGCCGCCTGCTTTGAAAGCGTATCAAGATCTTTTACTCGAATTCCGATGCCTACAATAGGGGTTCGAATATATTCTCCAAATTCGGTGATTTCATGCCAGGGAATAAGGCCATAATAGCGGACCCAAACACCCTCTTCACTCAAAATTGCGGCCGGCGTGCTGCTTTTGCTTAAGGAGAGATTATAAGCCAGCGCTGCAATAAAAATACCAATCAGACAAATTATTATCACGCGAATGCCGCTGACAATAGTCGGCCCCAAAGATTCAGCAAATGGATTACCAGCTGAAAGTGACACATACAGGCTAAGAAAAATAAGAATCATAATGCCAACGCTTATTATGCTATCATGCATATTTTTCTTAAAGGGAATAATTAGTTGAAGTTTTTGATTCATGCAATCACTCATAGTGATACCACAGGATTTTTTTGAGTCCTGTGGTATTAGTTTTAAAATACTATTATGGACACCATGGACCTGCAAATAATGCTCCAAAGCCCAGTGAAGCCGCCTCAACAGCAACAATCACACCAGTAGCCGATCCACTTGATGCAGCAAGACTTCCTACAACCAAACCAACATTAGCAGCTCCAGCACCAGCGGTAACTCCACCGGCAACGGCGGCGCAGCTATACCAGCCATAGTACTTGTTCCCGCTGTTGCAACCCCAACACCAATGCTGATCGTTTTACCTGCTCCAGCAGCAATAGCAGCAGGTATCACACCGCCACCAGAAGCTACAACAGCCCCGCTAACTACAGCACCGGCAGCAACAGCTGCGGAACCATATAAAGTTCCTTTTGCAAAACAATATGCCCACCAAGCACAAAGTGGGCCACCACCTCGGCCATTCCCTTTGCTCTCTAATGCAAAGCTACCATCCGACAACTTGTGGACCTTTATTGCACCGGTTTCAAGTAGCCTGCTAAGACATTTTTTCTCAAGAGCCGTTTTGAGTATTGGATCAACATCATGATTTTCAACGGCCAGCAAAAGACCATTGTGTTTCACCAGATATTGACTGTCGCTGTGATAGAGCTTCATTTTGCCCAAATCAGAAGAAGCACGGACCAAAGCAGGATTAATCCTGCTTAACTCCATTCCACAAAGCGATAAAGACAACAACGATAAGAGATAAAGTTTATGCATGATGCACCCTTTATGTAGTAGTTAGAATGTAAAAATGTACTGTTGTGCTTCATATTCCCTACCAGCCCCTCTTTTCGTGATCACGCTAACCAATCATAAAGGTCAAAATTAATATTGCAAGCATGCGTTTGCGCAACATAAAATAATCTTAAAATTTTCTCATTGAGGCCGATCTAATCGGCAAAAGCAACAGCTACGCAACACTTTTAAATGCGTGTTGCAATGTGCTTATTTTGTGACAATACGCAACAAAATTAATGATCTTACAGGTAAAAATTTTGTTGCAAAAAATTTCGCCATGGACATGCTTAAAAATTAATATTTCGGAGAAATAGTTTTATGCGCAGGCTCTATTTCAAATGTTTTTGGTTGGCGTTTGAAGTTGAGTCCAAGTAATTCTATCGGCTTACCGTGATGCAATAAAACTTCATAGTACTTTCGTTCTTCTATTTGGGCCAAAGCTTTCTGAGCAGAAGCGTTGAGCTTAACCTCAATCACATAAAAACGGTTGGGCAATGCGATAACTGCATCGATGCGTCCATGGCTGATTGATAACTCCGATTGCGCTGAGAGTCCGCATGATCCAAAAATCACCTGCAATAATGCATGGTAAAACTTTTCTCCACTTTTTTCATGCAGCTGATAGGGAACACGTGCGATGAGATTTTTTAGTATAGCAATCAATTGGTCAATGTTTACTGCAAACAGGGCATCAAAAAGAGAGAGCGCGATTTTTTCTGTATCCGAGGGACCGAGGGAAGTGTAAATGCTTAAAAGCAGCTTCTGCAACGCTACCTTTACCTCATGATTTGGGTAACGTAGCTCGAATGAAAGTTTATCTTTATCAAAGTTAGCAATGGTGAGATATCCCGTTTGAAAAAGAAGTGCCGGTAATGGGGTAAGCCCAACATCAAAGATGCCCAGCGAAGATTCGGTTACCTCTAGTTTGTCAAAATCGAGCATATGATATTCTGACCGACGGTATTCCTTGGTCAGTTCTTCGATCAACAAAGTCGGCATTCCCGACTGAAACCAAAAATTATTAAATGCGCGAAGATCTAAAGCCTTCAGAACTGAATATGGATTAAACACTGAGGGAGAACCGGCAGAAAAATGATAACCATTATACCAATTCTTAATCTCTTGACGCAGGGCGCCGCAAGGCCTTTTCTCTGAATCCGCCCATGCTTGTATATGTGCCATGAGAACTTTTTCTAATTCTTCGTCAGTATACCCACATATGGTTGAATAGCGTGGGTCAAGCGTTAAAATATCCAAGTTGTTCATGCCTGAAAATACGCCGGCTTTTGCAAAAGATGAAACTCCCGTAATGAAAACAAAATCTATTCTCGAGTCCATACTTTTTATGACCGAGAAAAATGCTTTCTCGCTATTGCGGACTGCCTTTGCATCTCCTATCGTAGAATTATAGAGAGCTTGTAAAATAGGACTATCGTATTCATCAATCAAAATTGCTACACGGCCAAACTTTGCATACAATGCTCGCACCAAAGCCCGCAATGCAGAGTCCGGCCTTCGCTCATTAAGAGTTATATTAAGATCATAGTCATCGGCAATGTATTGCAAAAGCTCGCATGCGCCCACACGAAAATCATCAGCAGTAAGCACTTCAATGGAAGAGAAATCTAATGCTATCACCCCATACTTATACCATTTGTATTCGCTCTTGCTTATAAAAAGACCATCAAAGAGGCTCTTATTACCACTAAAAATCTCCCGTAGGGTATCAACAAAAAGTGACTTTCCAAATCGACGAGGCCGCGCGAGAAAATATCTGGTGCTTCCCTCAGTAATCAACCGATAGGCATGCTCAGTTTTATCAACATAAACAAGACCGGAATTCCGTATTTTGGCAAACGTAGAAAGACCCAGAGGTAATTTTGTTAGCATGGGGCATCGCCGCTAATAGGTTTATCTTTTCTTTAATTCTGACAGATTGGCAATCAGAATCTCAAATTGAATAATTATTACTATTTTTTACAGGTATAAATCGAGCATAGCGTAATTATCGGTTTCCGCCAACATTTAGAATTTAATCAATCCGCTGTTTTGGAGAGAGAGACTTTTTTATCTCGATTGCTTCAATGAGTTCCTTCGCCTTAAGCCAATCATAGATATCCGCAACCTCCTGATTGGTAAGCTTATTGCCTGCAAGTCGGTTGGAGGCTGCGGCTGATTGAATAATAACGGAGCGCCCCGCGAAATTCTTCGAAGCAAGATCCCCCTGGATCTTGCGAAGTAGAATAGATCCATGAAAAACAGAAATCAGACTTCTGTTTTTCATGGTAAAAATCAAAAAAGTACCCATAAAATAGAATTTTGAACTTCTACCTTCAAGGAAAGCTATGCAACGGCCCACTTATTTTGATCAAATTGAGACTATCTTCAAAATACACCCTATTTGTGGCATTTTTGGCCCCCGGCAGGTGGGCAAAACCACCCTGGCCCGGCAGTATATTGACCGCTATTACCCGGATCAAGTTCGTATTTTTGACCTGGAAAACCCGCTGGACCTGGCCAAATTAGAAAACCCGATGCTGGCCCTCTCAAATATCGCCGAGCCGCTGATTGTTATTGATGAAATTCAACGGCGGCCCGACCTGTTCCCGGTGTTGCGGGTACTGGCGGATGCCCCTGTAACCACCACAAAAAACAGAAAATTTCTCATCCTGGGCAGCGCTTCGCGTGATTTAATTCGCCAATCCTCAGAATCACTGGCCGGAAGAATCGGGTATATCGAGCTGCCACCCTTTTGCCTGGCTGAAGTAAAGGATGATCACAAGCTCTGGCTGCGCGGCGGCTTTCCCCGCTCATATTTGGCCGATACTGATGCGCTCAGCTATCTGTGGCGCCAGCACTACATCACCACCTTCCTTGAGAATGATATCCCCGCCCTGGGCTTTAGAATTCCCGCAGAGCAGATGCGGCGCTTTTGGCTCATGCTCTCCCATTATCATGGGCAAATTTTTAAGGCGACTGAGATCAGCAAATCACTAGCGGTCTCGTATCACACCGTGAGCAGTTACCTGGACATTCTGGTGGGCACTTTTATGGTGCGCCGGCTTTCACCCTGGATTGAGAATATTCAAAAACGGCAAGTAAAATCGCCCAAAATATATTTTCGTGACAGCGGCATTTTAAATGCGTTGCTTTTGATTACTAATGAAAAAGAGTTGCAGACATTTCCCCGATTGGGATCTTTTTGGGAAGGCTTTGCTCTTGAGCAGGTGATTATCGCGCTTCAAGCACTGCCGCAAGAATGTTTTTTCTGGGCAACCCATGGTGATGCTGAGCTGGATCTATTTATCATCAAAGGCGGCAAACGGTTGGGGTTTGAATTTAAATATGGCGATGCGCCAAAGATTACTAAATCGATGCACATTGCAATGGCCGATCTGAAGCTTGATCATCTGGGCATCATTTATCCGGGCAATGATATTTTTCCGATGGATACGAATATCACCGCCTACGGTCTTGATTCGATAGCAAGCGGGAAATTTCCGGTTACTTTTTGAAAATCCAAAGCATCACGACAAAACAACTAGACAGAGCAGGATCACTGCCCTGTCTAGTTAAAATTATGTTACTTCTGTAACGCTGATTTTAGGAGTGATGGCACTTTTTCTAAGCCAGTGATAATACCGTCAATTCCAATTTTTACAATTGGGTTTGCATCGGCAGATGCAGCACGCAATTTTGCAACAATGGACGGAACATCAAGGGCTTTAACAATGTCATCTATTTTAGGCGCTAATAGAGTTTTTACATTAGGATCCGATTTTACTAATGCAGTAATTTCGTCACTAGTAGATAACGCCAGTTTACCCAACTCATATGCTTTTGGCACTAATGAAGTAGCCACAAGATAGTCACCTTTAACAAGCTTGGTAAGATCAGGGATCATCGCAATCAGAGTAGTTTTAATGGAACCCAAATTCCTTATAACCGTGGCAAATCTTGCTCCGGTGACAATTTCTTTAGATTTCTCAAAAACTGCTTTCGAACCTTTTACCATCCTGGCTTGAATTTTCTCAAGTTGAGCCTGCTCTTCAGGAGTACGTGCCACTTTCGCAACAACAGCTGTCGGCTCAGAACTTGCCTGAAGACCCGCTATGCTTAACGCTGCCAGGGATAATACCTTAACTTTTACATTCTTCATAATTACTCTCCTTTTTACTGTATTTATTAAACTAACTATATCTCTACCTGTAATTTAATTTTACAGTAAAAAAGGCTTATAAATCAAGGGTTTTACAGCTTTTTTTACAATTAGGACAATGGGGGGCATTAAATAACCTGCAAAATAGCTCTTTAGGCCCCTCAAATCGCGTAGTTAGAAGAAGTTATCTGCCTTCAGGTGTATCTTTATCCAACAGTCTTTGAATCTTTTCAATCAATTTTGATATTGGTTTTATTGCTATGCCCGGCGCTTTGGCTAATCCTCTTCGCAATGCCGCCAAGGTGGGCAGAATTTCATCACGTGCTCGTTTGGCTTCAGGACTTCCGGCTGATAAGAAAGCCAAATGCTTGATGATATTACCTAAGCGATAGGTAATTTTACCTAATTTAAAGACGACCATCGGCGAAGAAATGATTGCTTGACTAGCAACAGTTGCTGCTGTTGATCCTGAAACCGCCCCAGTAGTAGCTGTAATCGCAATAGGAAGTAAATCCACGCCTAATTCAGCCAGGGTCTCATTGATTTTTCTGATATCTTTTTCAATTTTAGCCAGACGATGTTTTTCTTTAGCATCAGTTACCTGAGATAAATCAGATGATGTAGATGAAGTTGAGGTATCAGTGGGGGAATTATTTTGTGTTGCCCCGCGCTCATCCTGCGGGGTAGAATTCTGACCTTGACCCGCAAAATAATCCTGACGGGCTTTTCTTGTTACTTCACTACGCCACCATGATGGAGGACGCGAAGGACGTTCCATACCTTGCGTTAGAGCACTATACAGCCCCAATAAGGCTAAAATGGCTATTTTTACTCTCTTCATATTCTCTTAAAACTCCCCTTTTTACCTTAAATTTTTTATTTTCTTTTGTATTCAAAAAATGCTATTGCCTATGCCTAAGCCCTGCTTTTTGAGCAAGTTCAGCAGCCAACTCAGGAGAAAGACATTTAGCACTACTCTCACCAGCTTGGTAATATTCGCCTTCATAACCTAATGCCGGCATTCCAGCGCCATGGCTATCATTTGATTTTCGAATATAAATTATACCGCTTGCCGATTCTCCTTTGACTTCCAAGCTTGGTTCAAATTGGCTACCAAGAACAGTGTAGGGTTTCCCCCATCTATACGAGTTCACCCTAGGAACGACGCTTACGATATCGGCTTGATCCGATGACTTTGATGCTCCTCCTTTTTCAGGAGACATCTTCCCTGTATAACCTCTCTCCATCCCTTGTAGGGAATCGGGTGCAAAAGAGGCTAAAAATAAGCTTAAAAATAATTTATTGTTCATATTTTACCTTTTAAAGAATATCTTTCTTTACAGCAAAAACCATAATACTGTTTCTACTTGTAATATAGCACAGCCAGGGACCATTTTACCATAGTTTGAGAAAGATTTTTACAGGCTAAAACATGATAAGAAGTGCCATTTCTGACAGGTAAAGAAGAAGATTTTTATGAAGAGCGCAGGCGAGCCTTCAGAGCATCAAGCTCTTTCTCTAATTGCGCTATGCGCATTTTGCAATCACGAATATCCTCATGGTGCAATTGGAGCATTTCTATCTCAGCAACCGCTAGTTTTCTCTGGTCGATATAATAACGATAACAATCGCTTCTGTCATCCTTTGCATATCCCAATAATTCTGGCCATGCTTGTTCAACCTGCCCTTTTACTAAACCTATATTCAAATCATTAGATCTATATGCATTAAAGGGCATTAACTCTAAATCAATAAATTTATTTGCTAATGTTGTTTTTTTATTTATATTAGATTCAAAAGGTATCCAATCCTCTTCTTCTGAAAATGGGATCCCCATAAAGCAACCAACACAAGAGCCATATACCAAAAAGTTTTCTGCGGTAACTTGAACAAAATATGCTTCTGGTATAGGTGTTACGCTAATCGTATTGTTCATTCCATATAGATAAGCCCCCCTTTCTGTATTGGCCAAACTACCAATTGTTACCCCTCCTGCAGGTGACATGGCCCCTACACCAATAGCAACTCCATCCGCTGACGGAGACGTTGCTCCGGAACCAATGGCAATTGCGCCCACTTCAGCCGTGGCCTTGTTGCCAATTGCTATAGCGGCTGTACTAGCACTAGCCCCCGAACCAACACTAACACCCGCTGCCGATTTAGCCCCGTTGCCAATCGCTATAGCGGCTGCGCCTACAGACGTAACCTCTGCTCCAATACCAATTGAACCAGCACCGCCCACGAGCATATCAGCACCAATAGCAATAGCATTATCACCAACGGTAACAGCACCGGACCCTATTGCTATGGAGGTTTCTCCCGAAGATACTGCAAGATTTCCGATTGATATTGCTCCTTCTCCAGTCGCCTCAGTTTCATTTCCGATTGCTATCACCAAATCTCCTGTTGCTTCCACTTCAGATCCTATACCAATTGCGGTAATCCCGTCTGATCCCACCTGATTTCCAATGGCAATTGCATTAGTTCCGCTCGTCATCGCTTGGAAACCAATCGCAATTGATTGCGCGCCTCCCGATCGAGATTCAGCACCCACAACAAGTGATTGAGTTCCTGCTGCTACTCCTTCGGCCCCCAAAACAATTGATTGCAATCCTGATGCCAGCGTTTCGTCTCCAATAGCAATTGCTTGAGACCCGCCCGCCTCATTATCATTACCGATAGCAATTGTTAGTTCTCCTATCGCGTCCGATATGTTACCGATAGCAATTGATTGAACTCCTCCAGCATTCGAATTGCTACCGATAGCAATTGATTGAACTCCTACACTTTCTGCTAAATTACCTATAGCAATTGACTCAACCCCTCCTGCCAATGCATAATAGCCACCTGCAAAACACATAGTTCCAAGCGCCTGCGTAGCAAACCCAATAGTCGTATTATAAGCACTAAAAGTGGAAGCCTCTTGAGAAAAATAACCAACAGCAGTATTTCCATAACCAAGCAGATTGTACGTCAAAGCGCTTGCTCCCATGCCCGTATTAAAAAAGCCCTGATTATAGGCAAGCGCACTTTCCCCTACGGCGGTGTTGAAAGATCCGAGCAAATTATAGCAAAGCGCTGATGAGCCGCAAGCAACATTATAAATACCGGCAATATTGTAGCACAGCGCGCTTGCGCCAACTCCCGTTAACAGAAAGCCTGCTGTATTATAGGTAGTTGCTGCACTACCCAAACCGGTATTAAAAAATGATTGATTATAGAGGAGCGTATGATTGCCAATGGACGTGCTCCAGTATGCGTCAACTCCATACATTTGGGTAATAAATCCCACTCCCGTATTATCAGAGCCATCGCTATTGCCCTGCAATGCTGAAAATCCTACTGCCGTATTCTCATAGGCCGTACTAAACGGACCGGCTGGGCCGCCAAGATTACTTTGCAATGCAAAGGCGCCAATGGCGGTATTCTCAGGACTTTGATTCAGTTGCAATGCCGCATAGCCAATTGCGGTGCAATCATCCACACTCGTTGCAGCGAACAGCGCTTGAGAGCCCATCGCGGTATTGCGATTACTGCCGCTCAGCTTCGCTGTCGATTGCGCACCGACTGAGGTATTATCCATACCTATGGTATTGAGCTGCAGTGCTTGGCAGCCTACTGCCGTATCATTAATTCCCGTCTGATTATTCTGTAACGCATGTTCGCCGATGGCAGTATTGGAAGTGCCATTTGATACAGGATTGGTATCGTCACCAACTGAGAGATTACAGTTTGCTAGATTGGTCGCTACCACGGTATTACCGTTGATGGTAATATAATAGGTGGTGTTGATCGGGCCATAGACATTGAGCGGACCATAGATATCCACGTAATCATATAATGCGGTTCCGCCAATCACGGTGAGCGAACCTTCCATGGTGGTATCGCCGCACACATAGAGATTCTGCCCGATGCCCACACCGCCATCCACTACTAAAGCGCCTTGGCCACAACCGTTGCTGGTGGTGGGATTATCCACAGTGAGTGTGCCGCACACATTAAGATTTCCCGCAATGCCTACGCCGCCTCCCACGGTGATCGCACCACTATTGCAACTGGTGCTTTGCGTGGTGCTTGAGACATTCACCGTGCCACAAATATTTGCATTACCACCCACCCCAATGCCCCCGCCAACGACTATGGCGCCATCGGTGCAGCTCGTGCTTTGCGTGGTATTAGTAATTGTGGTAGTTCCACTAATTGTGGTATTGCCGCACACATTTAAATTTTGGCCGATTCCTGCACCGCCGGCGATGGTGACCGCACCGGTGGTGCAATCATTACTGTTGGTGACGTTGGTAACGTTGAGCGTGCCCCCGATATTCACATTGCCGCCAATGCCGGCACCACCATTAATGGTAATCGCACCGGTAAAAATATCTTCACTCTGCGTGCTGTTGGTGATATTCACTGGGCCAGCAAAGGTGCTGATCGAATCGATTGGCGTAGAGATGGTTGAGCAGCAAGCTGTTGATAAGGCGCTGCTGCCGATCGTAGTGATGCTATTGATGCCGCTAATATTAGCAAAGTTGCTATTTGATGCTTCACTTACTCCGATGCACATGGGTGCACTCGGGCATCCGCCGGCGCATGAACTTGCCACGCTGATGCAGGAACGCGAACTGTCTTGCAACCCTTGCTCATCTAAATCTTTTTTTATTTTATCAACATACAGTTGAACCTGAGTTGATACATTCTGATCCAGCTCTTGCAATGCAAGCGCTACTTGAGCATCTTCAAAATCAAGGGTCCCTTTTTCTAGCTGCACAATAAGCGCATTAAACTGCGGCATCTGCAATAACTCTGCTTTATCCAGTTTATCTTTGATGAGTAACAATCGTCTTTGCACTTTGTGAGGAAGTGTGATGGAACCAATAGCAAGTGAAGAAGCGCCTAATAATAAAAACAAGAATCTATAATTCATAACTACCCTTGGAAAAAAGATTTTTTATCTTATTTTTAATCTCAACTTTAGTTCATCAACCTCTTGCTGCAACTTATTAATTTGTTTTTGCTGATCCTGTAATTTTTCATGATGCAGCTGTAAGAGTTCCAACTCTGCCACTCTTAATTTTCCTTCTTGAATATACTCATATCCATCAGCTGTAGATTCTATAAGTTCCGGCCATACTTCTGCGACTTTGCTTTTAACAAGGCCTCGCTCCAATCTTACAGGGTTGACTGAGCAATCCTTCTTTTTAAACGAATTTATCTCTAAATTTAATAGCTTATTTAGCTCAGGATGTCTCATTTCTTCATCTTCTATAAACTCAATATCGTCCTCAGCTGAAAAAGGGATTCCTGCTGCACAATATTGAATAACACCCGGGCATAGGGAATAAAATAGCCCGCCATCAGGGGCTATTTGCACCCATCCGGCAGCAGGTAGGGGCGCAGGCGAGAGCGTCATTCCGTAAATAAAACACCCCATCTTATTAAGCGGACTTCCAATACAAATTTGCCCTGGAGCTGCTACTGCTGAGGTTCCAATAGCTATACTAAAAGTGCCGGCAGCACTTGCGCCAACCCCAATTGCTATACATGAACCTCCGGCAGCTGCTACCGGTGAACCAATACCTATTGCTCCAGATCCTGAGGTAACCGAGCCGACCCCGAGTGATATGCAGTCTTCTCCACTAGCGATCGCCCCCGAACCAATACCAATTGAACCTTCCGCTGAAGCCGTTACTCCTACACCCACAGCAACTACAGTATCTCCTGATGCCACACAAGTTGATCCCACCGCAACTGCGCCTTCTCCAGTCGCCATACACGTATTTCCAATGGCTATAGCATCCTCACCAGCGGCCTTTGCCACGTTTCCGATTGCTATAGCCTGCGCACCGGCAGAAACTGCAGCTGAACCAAAAGCAATTGATAAAACTCCATCTGTTTCAGAACCATTTCCAATCGCTATAGACGTACTAGCTAATGCCAATGCCGTATTACCCATCGCTATTGAACTTACCGCATTAACGGCGCCACAATTGTAACCAATCACCACATTTGTAGCTCCGGTCACTCGCGAGAAATATCCGCCAATAAAATTGAATGTGGATACGGTCCCAAGTGCTTGCGTATTATATCCAATAGCAGTATTAAAATCTCCCGCCGCTGCCGATAAAGATGCGTATCCCACGGCGGTGTTATAGATAGAAGCCACATTTTCTAGCAATGCGGCAGCTCCCACGGCAACATTGCCCAGTGGCGCCCCACCCACACCGCTCATTGCCGCATATCCCAAAACACTGTTGTAAAAACCTGCAGAGGCAAGAAGCATAGAATAACTTCCCACGGACGCGTTATATCCTCCCGCGCTCGCAACAGGCATAGCCAAATAGCCAACTGCAGTATTATTAAAAAAAGTACCAAAAAAAGAATCTCCCAAGGCTGATGCACCGACTGCGGTATTATAAGAACTAGCTTTTGCATACTCCATAGCGCCCGCACCTACTGCCGTATTAAAGAATCCCAAAAAATTATAAGTCAGTGCGCTTGTTCCTAGTGCTGCATTATATAAACCTTGACTATAGGCGAGAGCACTGTCTCCCACACCGGTATTGTAAGATCCGAGCAAATTATAGCAAAGCGCTGATGTCCCGCAGGCAGTATTCAAATTACCGCCAATATTATAGCACAGCGCACTCGCGCCAACTCCCGTTAATAGAATTCCTATCGTATTATAGGTGGCTGCACCACTGCCCAAACCGCTATTGAAAAATGTTTGATTATAGAGGAGCGTGTGATTTCCGATGGAAGTGTTCCAATATCCTGCCAGACCATCAAGCTGAGAATTAAAGCCCACGGCAGTATTATCCGATCCCTCAGTATTAGCCTGTAATGCTGAAAATCCTACTGCCGTATTCTCATAGGCACTGTTAAATGGGCCGACTGGACCACCAAGATTACTTTGCAATGCGAAAGCACCCACCGCAGTATTTTGTGGAGTTTGATTCAGTTGCAATGCCGCATAGCCAATTGCGGTGCAATCATCCACACTCGTTGCAGCGAACAGCGCTTGAGAGCCCATCGCGGTATTGCGATTACTGCCGCTCAGCTTCGCTGTCGATTGCGCACCGACTGAGGTATTATCCATACCTATGGTATTGAGCTGCAGTGCTTGGCAGCCTACTGCCGTATCATTAATTCCCGTCTGATTATTCTGTAACGCATGTTCGCCGATGGCAGTATTGGAAGTGCCATTTGATACCGGATTAGTGTCATCACCGACGGATAAATTACAGTTTGCGAGATTGGTCGCCACCACGGTGTTGCCATTGATGGTAATATAATAGGTGGTGTTGATTGGACCATACACATTGAGCGGGCCATAGATATCCACGTAATCATATAAGGCGGTGCCACCGATCACGGTGAGTGAACCTTCCATGGTGGTATTGCCGCACACATAGAGATTTTGGCCTATGCCCACACCGCCATCCACTACGAGCGCACCTTGGCCACAACCATTACTCGTGGTGGGATTATCCACGGTGAGTGTGCCGCAAATATTCACATTTCCTGCAATGCCCACGCCACCGCCCACGGTGATCGCACCACTATTACAACTGGTGCTTTGCGTGGTATTTGAGACATTTACCGTGCCACAAATATTTGCATTGCCGCCCACGCCAATACCGCCGCCCACTACTATTGCACCATCGGTGCAGCTGGTGCTTTGCGTAGTATTAGTAATCGTAGTGGTTCCGCTAATCGTGGTATTTCCGCACACATTTAAATTTTGGCCAATCCCGGCGCCACCGGCAATGGTCACCGCACCGGTGGTGCAATCATTGCTGTTGGTTACGTTGGTAACGTTGAGGGTGCCCCCAATATTTACATTGCCGCCAATCCCGGCGCCACCGTTGATGGTAATCGCACCGGTAAAAATATCTTCACTCTGTGTGCCGTTGGTGATATTCACCGGGCCAGCAAAGGTGCTGATCGAATCGATTGGCGTAGAGATGGTTGAGCAGCAAGCTGTTGATAAGGCGCTGCTGCCGATCGTAGTGATGCTATTGATGCCGCTAATATTAGCAAAGTTGCTATTTGATGCTTCACTTACTCCGATGCACATGGGTGCACTCGGGCATCCGCCGGCGCATGAACTTGCCACGCTGATGCATGAACGAGATGCTTCTTGCAGTCCCTGCTCATCCAAATCTTTTTTAATCTTATCAACGTAAAGTTGTACCTGCGTTGATTCATGCTGATCCAGTTCTTGCAATGCAAGTGCTACTTGAGCATCTTCAAGATCTGCTGCACCTTTTTCTAATTGAGTTGCCACTGCACTAAAATTCGGCATCTGCGATAACTCTGCTTTATCAAGTTTATCTTTGATGAGCAATAAGCGGCGATGTATTTTGTGAGAAAGAGTAATCGAGAAACTACTACTTAAGGGGAAGATACTCACGCATATCATTAATAAAAATTTTTTATAATTCATAGCTACTCTCAAAAAACTTTTTTGACCACCTTCAATGGTAGTAAATTTACTTTTATTCCGTCAACAACATTGCTCAACCCTTTTATCTTTTTCATTACATTCATTTTCTTGCTTTTCTTTTTAATTTTGCGCCATGCTTTTTAAAGAAATGCTTTTTACCCATAAGGAGTAGGTAATCGTGAAGTTTTTGAACTATCATTTTCTGATCAGCCTCATATTAATCGGCATGCCATTAGCATCACAATCTCAATGCGGCGGCACGCGCGCCTGCGCTACCACCTTTTGCCCAAGCACCGTAATCTGCCCAACCGGCGGATCTTCAGGCGGTGGCGGTGGCGGCAGTCCCTGCGCCAACTTTTGTTGTATTAATGTTAACAACACCCAAACGGTGGGCGGCACCTTGGTGGTAAATTGCCAGACAACCTCCGGCAATCTCACCGTAGGCGGCACCGTGGATATTGAAGGTAGCCTTATTGCTGAAAGCACTAGCCAATTTGGCGGCAGTGTGTGCATTGGGCAAAATTTAACGGTAGGCCAAGGGCTCACCGTAGGCGGCAATGAAACGGTTGCCGGCGGGCTCAACGTGGATGATGGGGCCTTTATCAATGGGCAGATGATTATCACCGGCAATGAAACGGTGAACGGCAATCTTGCAGTCAGCCAGACTGAAACGGTCAACGGCTCACTGCTGGTGGGCGGCGCGGGCACTATCAATGGCCTGCTCAGTGCCAACGGCGGATTGGTGGTAAGCAATGGAGAAATTATTAATAATGGCGGCTTAGTGATCACGGCCGGCGGCGCATCAATCACCGGCGATGTTACTATCACCGGGGATGTTTCGGTGGATGATCTTGATGTGCTTGATAATCTGATCGTTGGTGCAAATGCAACCTTTAATGGATGCAGCACCACGGTGAATGGTGCGCTTACTGCCAATGGCGCAGTCACTATGAATCGCGGACTGGTGATCGCATCGGGTGATGAAACAATCACCTCCGGGAATCTCACCGTGAGCAGCGGCAATCTGACCGTCGGCGGCCAATCGATCTTTAATGGTCCGGTCACAGCAAATGGGAGCATAACAGTAAATAATGGCATCACCGTATTTGGCGGGCAAACCATCACTACCGGCGGGCTCACCATCGCAACCTGCGGCAATGTGACCATCGGCGGCGGCACACTGACGGTGGGCAATGCAATCAGCAGCACTTCAACCATGACGGTCTTTGATCTAGTCATCACTGACCTTACCAACAGCACCAGCCCAACCACCGGATCATTGGTGGTTGATGGGGGCGTGGGAATTAGCGAAGATCTGTGGCTCGGTGGCAGCGAATATTTTAATAATGTTGCTAGCCAAGGGGGCACACCCACTGCGCTTAACTATTATGAAGAGACCTGCTTCCCGGTAACGTTCCAGTTCGGATCGAGTTTTACTACGGTCACCGTTCAAGTGGTACGCATCGGTAATTTAGTAAGTTTAGTGATTCCTAATATGGCATTTGGCGCCGGCGGCACCGGCCTTGTAATGACCCCGGTGGGCACCGGACTTCCGGCCCGCTTTAGCCCCGGCTGCGTAATCCGCGGACCGGCATCCACCATAGTTGCCAGCGGTGCAACCAACGGCGGCCAATTGGGTGAAATTGAAATAGACCCAAATGGTACCATTATCATTGGTCTGCCCGGCGCTGCGCTTGGCCCGCAACCATTCACCTCAGCCACCGGACCACAAGTAGATATTACTACCATCACTTACAACTTGCTCGCCTGCGGCAGCCCGTGTAATAGTTAACACTCTTTAGGTAAAGGATATGCTTGTGAAAGTAGCAAATAGATTACTCATACTGCTGATATGCGGCGCACTCACCGGGCATCTTGTTGCACGGGAAAAACAAAAACGGCAGCCAAAAATTTGTAAACCGGCCGGGCCGATTAGCCGCTCGGAACCGGCAGCACTCTATCGATCAATAATTACCGGGATCACCTGCCCGGTTTGCCCAAACTTTATTTGCACCGGGCCCACGGGCGGCGGCGGCATTACCGGATGTACCGGCCCTAATTGCACCGGCCCGTGTAAACCGGAACTTACTGCACAATTTTGTTGCTTAAATATCACTGAAAATGTTTCCATTCGGGGATTTTTAACCGTTAATACTCAAACAATAAATGGCAACATCCTCGTTGGCGGCAATGCCGATTTTAAAAGCAACTTGAGCGTTGCCGGCGATGGCAATCTGCAAGGCAATTCTTGCATGACGCGTGACCTCACGGTGGAAAATAATGTAAACGTGGGTGGATTTGCCGTTGTCTTAGGCAGTCTAACGGTTGATAATGCTCTGATCGTGAATGGTGGGCTCACTCAAATTGGCAATCAAGTGGTGCAAGGATCACTGGGAGTCACCGGCAATCAAACCATCGGCGGCGCGCTTTTTGTGGGCGGCCCGGCCACTTTTAGCGGATTGCTGACTGCCAACGGAGCAGCCACCGGCCCCATTCCCGCTTCACTGCAAGTATTTAACGGTTCAATTGTGAATAATGGCCTTTCCATTCTCAATACCGGCTGCACCATGCCAACCGGTTGCACCGGCGCGTTTATCGCCGGCCCGGTCTGCATCATTGGCGATGCGATCATAAATGGCAGTCTCACTACCGAAGGGCAACTCACCGTTGATAATAATGCCACCTTTGATGGAACCTTTACCACTACCGGCGCATTTATTACCAATGCGGTGCCCACCTTTAATGCTGGCCTGACTATTGCCAGCGGTGGAGAAATTATTAGCGCAGGAAATTTAAATATGCCGAGTGACGCGAGCATACTCACGATCCAAGATGATACAACATTCCAAGGAACGGTGGTCTCCAACAACGGCTTACTGGTAAATGGCGGCATGACGGTAAACAACGGCATGAAACTTTCATTGGGCAATTTAGAAGTAACGCAAGGCAACATGAGTGTCGGTGGCACATTGACCGTCAACGGCACCATCACCAGCGCTGCAGGAATTTCATCGGCCAAAGATGTTGATGTTACCAGCGGCACCAATGCACTCTGCTCCAATGGCCCGGCTGCACTCATTGATAACGGCGGCATGGGAATCGCCAAAGATCTATGGGAAGGAGGCTGCCAATACTTTAATAATGCATCCGCTGAGCTGGCAGGATATACGCCAACCTGCTTTGATTATTATGAAGAGACCTGCTACGCCACCTCATTTATCTGGGGCGGCCAACCGGTGACGCCGGCAACTAATGTATTGGTGCGCGTGATTCGCGTGGGATCGATTGTGAATGTTCTAATCCCGGCCATTATTATCAATAATCCCGGCACTCACATCGATGTGATCACCTCCTCAACACCGCTGCCGGCTCGCTTTAGACCAACCGCATCAGTGCGCGGCCCGGCATCAACGGTGATTAGCAATACCGCCGCCAGTGTTGTGAGTGGAGAATTAGGAGAGTTTGATGTGTCACCATCAGGAGTGATCACCATCGGCATACCCGGTGATGCGATCAGCCCACAGCTGATCATCTCAACTAATTTTGTGTACGCGGATATTAATACGATCACCTTTAACCTTAATCAATGCAGCCGCGTCTGCAAAAGCTGCCCAACCTAAAAAATTTTATTTGTTATAATTTTGATAATACTCATGATACTCTGTGTTGCGCAAACACGGAGTATCATTTTATGAATATGGAAAACAATAAAACCCCGTTCGCTTCGAGTGAGGGCTTTAGCCCGAATCGAGAAGTAACCTCTCGACTCACCCTACGGGTTCGCTCGAGGCGAACGGGGAGTGACGGAGCACCTTTTTCTATGCACAAGAACCTTTGCTATTTCATTCTATTTACCTCTCTTACCTATGGCATCAACCAAAACTACTATGATTTTTTACCATCAACCACTGAAGACGATCCAACGCTTACCTTCATGCGCAGCCGATGCCCGGAAAATATGTCATTAGAAGAATCATTTATTGAAATGATTGCACAAGCAACCCGTGCGCAAACCATTGTTGAAACCGGCACGTATTTAGGCGACAGCACTGAAAAAATGGCGCGCCATTTTGCCTGCGTGCATAGTATTGAACTGGGCAAAGAACTTTTTGAAAAAGCGCAAAAGCGCTTTAAAAAACAGAAAAATATTCAGCTGCATCAGGGAGATTCGGTGCAACTTTTGCCCGGCATTATCAAGCAGCTCAAAGGCAAAACTGTATTCTTTTTGGATGCGCATTTTAGCATGGGAATTACTGCGTGCGGCGATGAAAATACACCGATTCTCACCGAACTGGCCATCATCCAAAAAGCCGGCCTCAAAGATGCAACCATCATTATTGATGATGCGCGCATGTTTTACCATCCGCTCAGCACCGTAGATGGCACCTTTATGGCCGATTATCCCACGATCCATGATATTGTTGAGCAATTATTGTTGATTAATCCCGACTATCAATTGGCAATTGTGTATGACACACTC
The DNA here is from genome assembly GCA_963836585.1 of uncultured bacterium. Classification (GTDB taxonomy): domain Bacteria; phylum Babelota; class Babeliae; order Babelales; family Vermiphilaceae; genus BTUB01. The sequence continues at coordinate 131,004 of CAWIJV010000003.1, read as the reverse complement.
ATCGCATTTTCACCGGCAGAAAGTAGTACCGTTTCGCCAATAGTGCAAGCAGCCACCATCAGCAGACTCTCTGAGCATGATGGCTATGCCACTGAGCATCTTCTTGAGGCAGAGCTGTGCATTGCGCGCGCGGCCGGCGAGGAAAAGGAGGCGCTTGCTGAGTTGGCCACCCGATGGGTGGAGCCCTGGAGCCGCAAGGCCGGCCTCTCACGGCACTATGCACTCTGGTATGGGCTCATTTTGATGGAGCAAGAAAAATACCCGGAGGCATTTGCTTATTTTGAGGAAGCAAAAAAACGAGGCCTGCGCAATTGGCGGCTGGATTGGTATTGCGCGATGGCGCAGACTCATTGTTTTTTTGATATACGATGAATGTCATAATTCTTTTATAATGGCCTACTCGGCCAGAGTAGAAATTATTTTTTTATTGCGACTTGCGTCGCCTGCACCAAAGGGTTTAATGTGAAACCCTTTGGAAACCCCCACACCCAAGGAAACCTTGGGAATCCCGACGAGCGTTATACCACCCAAACACTTACCGCCTTAATGGCGGACGCATTTGGGTTCTCCTCACTCGCAGCAATCTGCGATTGCTTCTCGGAGTCGCGACGCTCTAAGTAAGAATTAAACACAGGATTAAGTAAAACGCTAATGACTGTTTTATAGCGGGCCACGTTACGCCCGCTTCTATTTGTTTTTGTAAATGACAAGTGTTTTTACATAGGCACAGACTTTCACACTCCGTTCGTGCTGAGTTTATCGAAGCATGCTCTGAGTGTTTAGTCCTTAAACTTACAAAAAATATGACTTTTGATTTATCAAAACATGCTTCGACAGGCTCAGCACGAACGGGCTAGAAAATAATAATGTAAAATTCCGTGGAGCCTCACCGACATGGGGATGAAGCGCCCCCTTCTAGGGGGCGATGAGCCCCTGAGTTGAGGCGGCTATATTTTTTTCTCTACTGCTTCCTATAGCCGCTGTGAACCGCCGACGCAGCAAAGCTGCAAGGCGTGTGAGGATGAGCGGCGAAAGAAAGGGGGATATTTAAGGGGGCGAAGCTCCCCTTAAACGCACGAGGTGCAGGAGGGTTTGCGAAAACCTTCCTGCCCATGGCTGGAAGCCTTTAGAAAAAACCCTGCTGCATGCGCTCCAAAGCAGCATTAAAAATAAACCCTCTCGACTCGGCTTTCAGCCTCGCTCGAGGCGAACGGGAATGCATTATTCTTTAACAAAAAAATATTTACGATAATGCGCCAACTCTTTAATAGAATATTGCACATCTTGCAACGCGCGATGATTATCCGGCTTTGCAAATTTTAAAAACTGGCTCTGAGGATACCAGCGGGCGGCCAACTCTTTGATCGAGCTTACATCGATAATGCGATAGTGAAAATACTCATTTAATCGCGGCATATATTTGCGTAAAAACATGCGATCTTGCCAGACTGAATTACCGGCAAGCACTCCTTCTTGTGGGCCACAATGTTCTTTTACAAAATGAAGCGTCTCTTCATGTGCCACCGCGAGCATGATAGATGATTTAGTGACCGCATCAGTAAGACCGGTTTTAGCGTGTTGCTTGCGCACCCATTCATCCATGAGTTCAAGCGCGCTATGCGGTTGATGGATTACCAACGCGGGCCCTTCGGCAATGGTATTAAGTTGATTATCGGTGATAATCGTGGCAATTTCCAGAATCACATCGACATCAACATTTAAGCCGGTCATTTCTAAATCGAGCCAGACTATGCGATCTTTTTTTTTCATAAATTCCGTGTTACAAATTTCTTTACCGTGTAATTAACAGTAGGTATCATTATTACAAAGTATCAGGTTTTCCTTTAAAAAGAATCAAGAATTATGACAAAGTTGCGTGTTGGCGTAATAATGGGCGGCAAATCGATTGAAAAAGAGGTATCTTTTAACTCAGGCCGCACCATCTGCGATCATCTTGATACCATGCGGTATGAGATTATCCCCCTCTTTCAAACGGGGCAAAACCAACTCTATATTCTCCCCTGGCACTTTTTGCACCGGGGCAAAATCAGTGATTTCTTTGCACGCTTATCACACGAAGCAGAGCAGATTCGATGGGATGATTTAAGAACACGCATCGACTTTATCTACATTGCTATGCATGGCCGCTACGCTGAAGATGGCACCATCCAAGGAATGCTTGAGGTATTAGGCATTCCTTATTTAGGTTCAAAAATTTTTGGCAGCGCCTTAAGCATGGACAAAATCATGCAAAAAAAATTTTTGCGCATGCACGGGATTGCAACAGCGGCAGATGTGGTAGCCGGCTCTCAAGAGGCGCTTAATTTTGATGCACATGCTGACGCCATTCGGCAAAAAATTACGCAAGCAAATATCGCCTTTCCTCTCATTGTGAAGCCGTATAAAGAAGGCTCAAGTTTGGGCGTGAGTGTAGTTGACAGCTGGAATGATCTGAGCACGGCAGTCACCACAGCATGCTTGGTAAATGGCACTCCTCAGGCCGTGCTCGTCGAAGAAAAAATTAATGGCATGGAATTTACCTGCATCGTGATTACTGATTACACAACCGGCACTCTTGTTGCGCTGCCACCCACAGAGATTGTAACCAATGAGAAGGTGCAGCTTTTTGACTATGAACAAAAATATATGCCGGGCCGCGCTACTGAATTTACCCCCGCGCGCTGCACTCCAGAAATACTGAATGCTATTAAACAAACATCCATTAAGGTGATGACTGCGCTCAATTTAACCACCATGGCCCGCATTGATGGATTTGTGCGTGATGATGGCACGATCATTATTATCGATCCTAACTCATTTTCCGGTGCTGCTCCCAGCAGTTTTTTATTTCGCGAAGCGGCCTATCACAACATGAGCCACACTCAGATTATCAATCATCTTATTGAAACAGAGCTGCATGCATACAACTTACTTTCGGCGCTTGTTGCACGCGAGCAAAAAGAGGCAGATACCATGAACAGAAAAAAAATTCGCGTTGGCGTGTTGCTGGGCGGCCCATCAAATGAACGGGAAATTTCACTCGAATCGGGCCGTAATATTACCTATAAACTATCGCCGCATAAATATGAAGCAATCCCCCTTTTTGTAACCAAATCGATGGAACTTTTTTGTTTAAACAAGCAACAACTGGTGCTCAACTCAACCCAAGAAATTGCAGAATCGGTGACCTGCCAAGAAAAAATTACCTGGCATGATCTGCCACATTTAGTTGATTTTATCTTTATCGGTCTGCATGGCGGCCCGGGAGAAAATGGGGCAGTGCAGGGAACACTGGAGATGCTCGGCATTCCTTACAATGGCTCATCAGTGCTCACGAGTGCTTTGTGCATGGATAAATATAAGACTAATCAATTTCTTGCGGCGCAAGGATTTGATGTGCCGCGCGGCATCCTCATTGAGCGCACCTCATGGCGCACTGATCAAAACTCAATCCTCACTCAAACTATTACATTCCCGGCAATCGTAAAGCCGCATGATGATGGATGCAGCGTGATGGTAACTAAAGTTTGCAATCAAGAGCAGCTTATCATGGCTCTAGAAACTATTTTTTCTCAAGAAAAAGAATACGCATTGGTTGAAGAATATATTACCGGCATGGAGCTCACGGTGGGAGTGGTGGGCAATGAACAGCCACGCGCACTGCCACCATCGCAAGCAGTGTGTGCTGCTGGCATTTTATCTATCGAAGAAAAGTTTCTCCCCGGCGCCGGTGAAAATCAAACCCCGGCACCACTACCAGCAACAGCGCTCGCGCTCGTGCAAAAAACGATGGAAGCAGTTTTTAAAGCGGTTGATGCAAAAGGGTACGCGCGCATCGATTGTTTTTACCAAACTGCGCAGCAAAGCCCCACCGGCGCCGAGCGTGTGATCATTCTAGAAATTAACACACTTCCGGGCATGACACCCGCCACCTGTATTTTTCATCAAGCGGCAGAAGTTGGCATCAAACCGATGGATTTTATCGATCTGATTATTTCACTGGGATTCGAGCAACATCAAGTGGTAACTCTTTTTAAAAATGCCAACCGCGCATCATTGCCTACCAGCGGTGCGCCATTCACCTGACCTTCAACGGCAACGAGCCGGCCTAATGAAAATCTGCTCAGCGCTTTGAGCATGCGCACATCCCACAAGCGAATCATATGATCGCGTGCACCGCTTAAAATTTCATCGCTGGGCTCCAGAAAAGTTACCTGCTGCACCCAATCGGTATGTGCCGCCAAAATTGCCGCGCAGGCCCGCATGCGAACATCCCACATTTTTACACCGGTATCCCAAGATCCGGTAACAATATGCTGCTCATCACTGTGGCACACCAGCGATGAGACAACGCTCTCATGCGCTTTGCACTGGCGTATAAGGCGACCGGTGTTGGCATCAATAAATCCCAGCATCCCCGTGTTCAGACCACCAACAATTATTTCTTTACGTGGCAATATACCCAGACTCCAGACCCGCACGCCGGGCCCAAACTGATAACTCCCGACACATTTTTTTGAAACGATGTCCCAAATTCCGACAGACTGATCAGAAGAACCGGAGGCCAAGCGTGTCGAATTTATAAACCCAACACCATGCACCGCTTCCTTGCCTTGAAAAGAGAGCACCTCCTGCAAACTATCGCGCTCCCACAGCTTTATTGTCTTATCATTTGAGCAAGAAACTAGAAAACGTTCATTCACGCTGATCTGATTTATGGTTGCTCCATGAGCCGACATATCACGCACTATCATTTTTTTTGCATAATCAAATTCAAGCAAACGGCCACTATAGCCCCCTAAAAATATCTGGGGGAGTCCGGTGCGCGCAATGGCAAGCGAGCCCATCGATATCGATGTTTGGCAAACAGTGCCCTCAATCAAATTTGCGCGATTGCCAAAAACAATTTGACCATCGCACGCAACGGAAACAAATTGATCAGAGGTGGCAGGCATTCCTTGCAATCCACAGATTCCATTATGAATAATGCTATCTTGATTGCGACTATCGGTCAGCGTAACCGGTAATATAAAAGGCGCAATCAACTCCCGGAGAATAACTTCTTTAAGGCATGGCTCAACCGCTGGTGGCAAATCGGCAAGTTGTGGCGAAACAAGAAAATCAGTTTCATGTGCCAAGCAGCGAGCAGCTAGGCACGCTAAAGTAACTGGATTGTTTTTATGATCGTCCATCCCGAAGATGGACGAGACGAGAAAAATAATTGGTAGAACGGATTTACCTAAGTCATTGTCCCTTGCCCTCATTATCCCCCCTCAGAGATATTCACATCGAAAAGGTCAATTTATAGACCAAAAAGGCACTCATAATATTAGCCGCAACAATACAAGCAAATGCGGTCCAATAATGAATGCTGGTAAGTTTATCAATGCCCCACAATAATAAACTTTGAATACCAATATAAATCGCGGCAAGCGTTAAGCTTGAATTCAAAATATCATAACTGCCGGCATAGGTGTCTTCGGGCAGCACAAAAGAAAATCCCAATAATTTAACGCACACTCCATAAACCAACCCGGAAAAGATCAAAAATGAGCCGATGGTAAGCGTAATACTCAAGGCAAGCGCGCGAACCCACGAAAGATGGTCCCATAGTTTGAGTAAAAGAAAGAGTAAAAGAATATTGATAGAAATATACCAGGCACTTGTGGTAATACTCCAAATCCACTCGGTCAAAATAAAATTAACCAACATCCGCATCATGAATTAATTCCTTCACTGCCGTCGGCAGCATAGATAATCGGTCTCCTGTAAAAGAGCATAATAAAACGGACGGAGGTATTGATATAATTTAATCACTTCCGGCAAATTTTCCGGTGCTACTTCTGCAAAGGTTGGCCGGCCTTGCTCGTCAACGTTATAGACAGTGAGTGGTCTAAAACCGGTGCTATGAATTGCTGCATCATGCCAATGATAGAGCAACGATTGATCTTTGCGCTCCCCCCACTCTTGTTGGCCCACAAAGCTCTGGCCCAAATCGGGCCAATGCAATGATTCTGGCAAGAAAGGAATATCGCAATGTGCGCAAAAGGAGGAGATAATCTGCTCAGGATAATTGCTCAATTCTTCGGCCAGAATAATCAGCGGCGGATTGGCTGCCTCCAGCTTAATTTTCTCAAACAGGAGATACATGGAGCGATAGCCAAATTTTTCTAGCGGCACCTCTTTAAACCGCTTTTTACTAAATGAGATAAGGGCAGCATGCGGATCCCGCAACAAAAATACAAAATAGACATCAGGATTTTTAAGAAGTGCAATATCTTCCATCAAAAATGGCTCAACAGAAAGCGAGATCTCTTTTACAAACACATTTTTGGTCTTGGCTTTCTCAAGGATTGACTGCCGCACTTCCGGATAAGTCACCGGAAATCCGGGTTTAATTGAGGGCTTAAGATCTTCATAGCTAAAAAAGAGCAAATTGTAGGCATACCAGGATGGCTCATTGATGATCTCAAAATCTTTGCGCGCCTCCATGTGGCGCAAAAATGCGGTCGAACAGGAACGGGGAGGGCAAATAAGATAGATTATTTTATGTGCCGCCCCCGAGTTCCAAAAAAAGGACAGTAGTATCGTGAAAAGTAATTTTTGCTGTTTTTGCATGCTTTTTATGCTTCGCATATTTTCTGTAGATCCGTTTGTGTTGATTACCATGACCCAGCTTTTTAAAGCTAGGCCATGGTATTTTTAAGTTGTTATTTCTAGTTATTAACCATTCATGGCCATTTGTTGGCCCGAAACCATCGAAATTAATTGGCTCACCATCGCGCGTAATTCTTGAATTTCCTTATCATAACGGCCTCTTATGCCAACCATCGCATCGCGCGTTACACGGCTTTCTTGTTGCAACATGCCAATTTCTTGATCTTGCACACTATTACGCGCCTCAAGTTCTTGGATTTGCTTGAGAAGCAATGGAATTAGCGCCATATAATTTACCGAGTAAATTTCACCTACTTCATCGCGTACCACAATTTCTGGGTAAACTTCATAAACTTCTTCCGCGATCAAGCCATATTGCATACGATTTGCTGCGTCTTCCTTATAACTGAAGGTAACAGGACGAAGCTTAAGCATTTTTTCTTGTTGTGAATTCATATCGGAAATATCTTTTTTGTAGCGGCGAGAAGATGAAGCGGTACCAAGCTGGCCATCCGAAGCGATAACCACTGCAATCGCATCTGCAATAGTTGTAGTAATGCCACGCACACCACCAACATAACAAGCATGATGCACACCCGTTGCCCCCAACCAAATAGTGCCAGTTGCTCCGGCAATTCCATTATTGCCAATATAAATATTATTGCTCCCGCCTGCATTTGAAGCAGATCCTGCATTAGCGCCAAGAGCAATATTGTTTGAGCCGGTAAGATTATTAGAAAGTGCGTTGTTGCCGATAGCAACATTGTTAACACCAGTACATTTATTAAGCGCACTAGTACCTATAGCCACATTATTGGTAGCACCGGTAGCTTGAAGCATAGCATTGGTACCAATAGCCACATTGCCTATCGTATTGCTGGCATTTTGCATTGCATTTTGGCCCATGGCAATATTATTACTTGCCCCGGTACCTCCAAGCATTGCATTGGTGCCAATAGCCACATTATTTACTGCATTGCCTGAACTTTCCATTGCATCTTGACCCAGGGCAATATTATTAGAACCGGAAGCATTAAGCAATGCATTGGTTCCCAATGCAATATTGTTTGTAGAACCGGTGGCATTAAACATTGTTTGAAAGCCAATCGCTATATTGTTGCTTGAATTAACGGTATTAAATAAGGCATCATCGCCAATAGCTACGTTAGAATTTGAATTATTGCTATTAAACATACATGCTGTGCCAATTACCGCATTTTCAGTCGAGCTAATGGCATTAAAAAATGCTGCTTCACCAACCACGGTATTATATGAGCAACCGGTTGCATTCAATGCGCTTGCATATCCAACTGCTATGTTATTAGTCACAAAACTCGCATTTTTCATTGATTCATAACCGATAGCAGTATTGAGCGCACCAGCGGTATTAGCATTTAATACTTGGCATCCAACAGCAGTGTTATAAGATCCAATATTATGTTGTAAAGCGCCTTCACCTAATGCCGTTACACCAATTGAACCATTATTTACATTATTGGTGTTATCACCCACTGAAAGATCGCAATTGGCAACATTACTTGCACCGGTAGTATGAAAGTTACCGGCGGTGATGTTACCACAAGCATTCACATTACCAGCAACACCTACGCCACCAGAAACGGTAAGGGCACCATTCAAACACGTGGTACTCTGAGTAGTATTGGATAGTGTTACGATACCCGCAACAGATTCAGTACCACACACATTTAAATTGCCGCCAACACCTACGCCGCCAGAAACGGTAAGCGCGCCATTGGTACAGTTGGTGCTCTGAGTAGTATTACTGATAGCAACCGGACCGGTAACCGTTAAACCACCAAAAGTTCCGGTACCAAATACGGTTAAATTGCCACCAACTTCTTCATTGCCACACACATACAGGTTGTCTAAGATTCCGGCACTGCCCAGCACTTCAAGTTCCAATGCTGACTTAGTTCCGGTACAGGGAACAGAGCGTAATTCATTATTCAGCAGCGAAACATTTCGAGCGCCACCGGCCGTTATAGCGCCACAGACGTTTAAATCCCCGCCAATTCCCACACCACCGGCCACAACGAGTGCGCCGCTCGTGCAACTATCACTAACACCGGTGCCAAGAATCACCAAGCTATTCTGAACACAGACGTTGCAGAATTGCGCCGACCCGGTCGGGCATACGGCAGCAAATGCGCCTGAAGTAAAGAGAGAAAGTAAGAGTAAACGCTTCATAGAAGCTCCTATTTTTTGGCCCATCATAAAGAGGGCATAATGGTTAATACTTCCTCAACACTACCACAAACTTGCTTGTTCTTGTCAAGAAAAAAATAAAATGGTATTCAACATGTATGAAAAAATATTTTTTTATCTTCTCTCTTTTTTTATTTGCATGGAATAATCTATTTTCCATCCCTTTTGCCGCGCAACTGTTTCAAGATGAAACCTGCACTCAGTTTGCCTGTGAACATTCATGCGATTGCAAAGCAGTGTCGCACACTTTTTTTTCCATCAGGCCGGTGTATACCATCAATTCCCCCGAATATTTGTGTCACGGCCGCGATTTTTATAAAAGAGCCTGGTTAGGCGGCACACTGCAAGTTACGCCACTCGGCGGCATATCGAGCCATAATGAAAGCCTGGGCAGATTCTTCTTGCCCTTTTGCAGCACTACTCTCAATGTGAGCGAGCAGCCGGTAAATAATACCACTGTTTTAGCCAATAATTTTAATATTTATACTCAAAACGGCACCTTTGCCAGCACAGTAGAATTTAAACCGCGGCAAACCTATGCCGGTGTCGGCTTTAATTATCAGCAACGCATCTATGAGCGCTCAAATGGCAAAAGTATTTGGATCTCACTTTCCGGGCCACTGCTGCATGTGCGCAACCGCGTTGAATTAATTGAAACTATTCTTGATGCGGGTGGCGGCCCGATCACCGTCAGCTCACCGAGTAGCAGCGAGCCAAGCCCCACTAATCTCTGCAACAGCGATTGTCTTTTGGATCCGGCCATTGCATTGCCACCGGTCGGCTCAGTAGAGCAGGCATTCGCCCAACCGGGCTGGTGTTTTGGCAGAGTTGACCCTAATCAACATCAAGGCAAAACCGGTTTTGCCGATCTCACCCTTCGCTTTGGATATGAAGTGGTAAACCGAGAAGATTTTCACTTTGACTCATTTTTTGGTGTTGTTTTTCCCACGGGGAATGTACCCGAAGCGATCAAATTTTTTGAACCGATCATCGGCCATAATCATCATTGGGGCATTGTGCTCGGTAGCATCTTTGGATTTGAAGCGTGCACATTCTTCGATGGCGATCTGACTATTAATAATGAGTTTGATTTTTGCATCACGGAACTTTTTGAACACACTGAACGGCGCTCATTTGATCTGCACAATAAGCCATGGAGCCGATACATGCAGTTTTACAAAGATCAAAATCAGGCTGAGTTGGCAGCCGCGGCCGCAATTTCTGATCCGGCGTACGCGCTCACGCTTCATACGCCTGGCATTGATATTTTAACGCAAGATGTAAAAATAAAACCGGGATTTTATCGCATGTTTAATGGGGCCTATATTATTAACTATTGCTCCTGCTTTGAGCTGGAAGCTGGCTACAGCTTTTTCGCGCGGCAATCAGAATGCATTCATTTAGCGTGCCCGTTTCCCACCACCGTTGCACCCAAAGCAATCGCTCTGGGCGGCGGAGCAACCAGCAGTTTCCAAACCATCAGCATCAATGTGCCGGATGATTGCGCAACGCCGGTTGCACATTACACTGATAATATAATCACTGAAGCGGATCTTAATTTGGAATCGGCCGCGCATCCGGCCACTATTACGCACACGGTGTATGGATCATTTGCTTATGAATGGAAAGAAGGTGATTATCCAATGCTTGCCGCCGTCGGTGGCTCATACGAATTTCCGCCGGACAATGTCGGCTTAAACCGCTGGATGGTTTGGGGGAAATTTGGTGTGGCTTTTTAAATTTATTTACCGGCACCGTGGCATTTCTTGAATTTTTTCCCCGAACCGCATGAGCACGGCTCATTGCGCCCGGGCTGATCGGCGCGCACCGCTTGCGGCTGCGCGTCACCTGAATCGGTACTATTGTGCCCGGCAAGGAGATTGATTTCATCCAACTCCCGCTCACGCTTTTTCTCTAATTCATGCGAGTCAAACCGCTCGGTGTTTACATGGAAAATATGGTGCACGGTAATGCGGCGAATATCCTGCATCACTTCCTGGAACATCTCGAATGCTTCCCGCTTGTATTCAATGAGTGGATTTTTTTGACTGTAACTACGCAGACTAATGCCTTCTTTTAAATGATCAAGATTAAGCATATGCTGCTTCCATGCCTGATCAATTGTTTCGAGCATGAGCCATTTTTCAGCATTGTGAACCACCTCTTTATTCTGGCGATCACGATGCCCGGCATATTTTTCAAGCATAAACTGTGCAACTGCTTTTTCAAATGATTCGCGATTTGCCGTAAATAGTTTCGCGGCCTCAAATTCTGCCGGCTTAATGCCGCTGACGCTGGCCAAATCGGCACACATTGCTTGTGCTTGTTCAGCAGTTAGCGTTCGTGTTTGGGTATGGCGCGCAATCACATCCTCTACCGTTTGATAGACCATCTCGCGCACTAAATCGTAAATATTAGTTTCGCTTTCGAGTACTTCACGCCGAATGCGATAGATTACAATCCGCTGCTGATTAAGCACATCATCATATTCAAGCAGATGCTTACGAATATCAAAGTTTTGTTTTTCAACCCGCTCCTGCACTTCTTCAATCCGTTTTGAAATAAAGGCAGATTCGATCACCTCATCTTCCTGCATGCCAAAGCGTTCCATATTGCGCTTGAGATTGCCACCCGAATAGATTCTGATCAGCTCATCTTCCAAGGAGATATAAAAACGGGATTCTCCCGGATCGCCTTGGCGCCCCGAGCGGCCTCGCAACTGATTATCAATACGGCGGCTTTCATGCCGTTCGGTGCCTAAAATGTATAAGCCCCCCGCTTGCACCGATTCGGGCGCTAATTTAATATCGGTTCCGCGGCCGGCCATATTGGTCGCAATCGTTACTTTGCCAAATTGGCCCGCATGCTCCACAATTTCCGCTTCGCGCGCGTGGTGCTTGGCGTTAAGCACATCATGCGGAATACCATTTGCGGTTAAAATATCGCTAATCAGCTCAGATGTTTCAATTGCGATAGTGCCGATCAATACCGGTTGGCCCTTTTTATGCCGCTCTTTTACATCCTGCACAATCGCTTTATATTTGGCATTTTTAGTCAGAAAAATAAGATCCGGCTGATCAAGGCGAATCATCGGTTTATTGGTCGGGATAGAGACAACATCCAAATTATAGGTGCGATAAAACTCTTCCGATTCGGTTTGGGCCGTACCGGTCATGCCACCCAATTTTTTATATAATCTAAAATAATTTTGAAGCGTGATGGCTGCAAGCGTTTGCGTCTCTTTTTTAATTTCTACATTTTCTTTTGCTTCAAGCGCTTGGTGCAATCCATCACTGTAGCGGCGCCCGGGCAAAATACGGCCGGTAAACTCATCAACGATGAGCACTTCATCATCTTTTACCACATAATCAACATCACGCTTAAAGAGCGCGTGCGCACGCAGAGCCTGATTCACGTGGTGCAGTACATTCAAGCTTTCTACCGCATATAAGTTTGGCACATTGAGCGCTTTTTCCACCTTATCATTGCCGCTTTCAGTCAATTGCACCGTGCGCTGCTTTTCATCAACTTCATAATCGGTAGTTTTTTCCAGACGCCGCATCACTTTATCGGCGATCGCATAGAATTGACTGCTTTCACCAGAAGCGCCGGAAATAATGAGCGGTGTTCGCGCTTCGTCGATGAGAATTGAGTCGACCTCATCCACAATCGCATAGGCCAATTCTCGCTGCACATAATCTTCCAGGCGAAATTTCATATTATCGCGCAGATAGTCAAACCCTAATTCATTGTTGGTGGCGTATAAAATATCGCAGGCATACTGCTTTTTGCGCTCATGATCTTCCATGTGATTTTGCAGGCAACCCACGGTTAATCCCAAGGCATTAAATATTGCGCTCATCCATTCTGCATCACGCCGAGCCAGATAATCGTTAACCGTTACCAAGGTGGCGCCTTTACCCGCTAAAGCGTTCAGATAAAGCGCAAGCGTGGCAGTGAGCGTTTTACCCTCACCGGTTTTCATTTCAGAGATTTTTCCTTGATGCAGCACCACACCGCCAACTAACTGCACATCATAATGGCGCTGGCCGATGCGACGCTTTGAGGCCTCGCGCACCGCGGCAAATGCTTCGGGCAAAATATCATCAAGCGTGTGGCCCTGAGCAAGACGCTCCTTAAACTCAATCGTTTTTGCCGCCAAGGATTCATCGCTTAATGCGCTGATGCCTGGCTCAAGGGCATTAATTTCATCAACAATGGGCTGAATTTTGCGCAATTGCCGCGCATTATTCGTCCCCAAGATTATGGCCAAAATACGTGCTATCATGGAATCTTTTCCTTTTGCTCTGTGCAAACATGGTAAAACAGAATTATCCTAGCATAGAAGCGGAAATTCAACAATAATCACCTTAAAATGGGTGTTTTGCATGCTAGCAATAGCAAAGCAGTTATGCTAGGATGCGCTCGATTATAGTTCTTTTACTTTCTCACCCATTGAAGGAGTTCTCACATGAATCATAAACATCTGTTACTAGCAACTGCATTCTTTTCTGTTGCATCTCTCGTGAGTATGGATCCGGTGCCAGCAGCGGCTGCAGCTCAACAAGCTACCTCTGATCAAGTAATCACTCTTGTCACGCATAAGCATGGAGAAACTTTCATTGATACCATCCCTAGAACTATGGCCCTCCAGTCAGACTATTTGAGACACCATTTAGCACAAAATCCAGGTGAAACTCAGTTTACACTTGACGCACTTCACATTAATCCTCCTAGAGCAGAAACGATTGCAGATATACTGAACGCCTTTGATAGATTAGGGGGCCTTACCACTGATAGCGAAAATTTTGCTCAAACCCTAGTGAAAGATCCGGCACTGCGCGATTATAAAAAACCTTCCTCTAAACTTCTGCGAGCATTCCACTGTTTGGGTTTAAAGCCCGGCTACTATTTTGCCGCGGCGAAACTTTCCCCCGAAGAAATTGCGCACCTTGAAGATGAAGGTATCAAAAAAGAAGTTTCCCGTTTTTATCACTTAATAAATTACCGTAGAGTACCGGGAACCCCAGCCGATTGGTATTTCTTTTCCGTGGGTGAAGTGTTTGATTATTCCAGATGGCGTGGCTATAGAAGCCCGTTTACTCCCAATATAAGAGACATGCACGGAATGCCTATCAATAGCACCGAAGGCGCCAACAAGGTTACTTCGGAATCACTGGGCATGGAGTTATTGGGCTTTGATCTTGATAATCAAAATATTGATACGATCAATCCCGAACATTTTAGAGGCATGGCACCCACACACCAAATGTCTTTAAAAGAAAATAATATTGCCCAACTTCCGGCAGAGGCATTCGCCACCATAGCAGGGTTACATTCCATCTATCTGGATAGAAATCCCCTCAAGCGCATTGAGCCGAGCATGTTTGCGGGAATCCCCCACCTACAAAAATTGGTATTAGACCACTGCAACATCGATCACTTTGAAGTTGGCCAAATGCCTCTTTTATATCTTCTTTCTCTATCCGGCAATAAGCTCAAGCACTGGAACACCGAACTTTTTAAAAGACTGCCAAAACTGAGTGTTCTCTTCTTGGATCGCAACCCACTTGTGAACGATGAAGCAGAAAAAGAGAGAATTAAAAAGGCAATACCAAACCCGAAACAAACAGATGTTTATTTTTATCAGCCCGGAGAATCAAAAGCGCCAGCCGCTGCTAAGCCGTAATACTCACGATCGTCATCTGCCGCCCGGCATTTTCTGCCTGGCGGCGATATGAAAAATACCGATGATCGCAGATGGTGCAGTGATTAAATTCTTTTGAGCAGGCTGATTGAGAGATTCCCGTTTGCTCGAGTTGAACCATGTTCAAATAGGGCATATCAAGATACGTGTTACCATTGCGGGTAAGCAACGCGTATGATCCTTCTTTAAAGTCACTGCTCACTTGATAGCAGCATGCATTAGCGCTCGGGCCAAAAAATATCTGCAGATCACTCGATTGAGTGCCAAATGCTGCCTGCATATGCGCCACCGTTTTTTGTGCAATACCTTGCACGCTTCCTCTCCACCCGGCATGCGCAATGGCAACGGCCTTATTTTTGATGTCAAGAAACACAATCGGCAAACAATCGGCCGTGAGCACACCAATTCCTACTCTTGGCTTTTGGGTGAGTAAATAATCACCCTCATGATCAAATGCCGGAAAAGAAGAATCAATCAGTAAACCGTGATCGCTATGCGTTTGCTTTAAAAAAACGAGCTGATCCAGATTTAATTTTTGAGCAATAGCTGTAAAAGGCGGCTTACTAATCAGTGGTCCAGAAGTTGGCACCGCATGAAGATGTTTATAAATACCATCACCCGCATCACCAAAATAAATTTGGAAATTATTTATCCTATGTATAAACATGCACGTGCGTTTCTTGCGGATTGCATGCGGCAATATGATTCGCTTCTGCTTGCAAATGATTGTGCCGATGCATCTCATGCGCTTGCTGTTGCATTGCATACGCTTGTTGTTGCGCGGCATACGCATGAGCTGCGGCCGCTTCTGCTTTTGCTTTTTCAGCAGCAATACGCTCGCGCTCCAGCATCTCTTTTTTGTAATCCCGCAACTCTTGGCGATATGCATCTTCACTAATCACCAGATTATAAATCAGATTTAAGCGATCCAATAAAAGACGCGCGGCGCTGATGCGATTATGATAGTTGTAAGATAAACGAGCAATCTGATGATTTAAATTTTTAATATCCCGCTCAAGAGTATCAACATAGCTCATGTAAGGGTAGCTGCATCTGCTTCCCGCGCCCTTTTTCATCACCGCCATGCGCAATGCTTCACGTACCGGCGAGCTCAGTTCAAACTCATACGTAGCCATATATTTTGCTTCCGCATCAAACAGATCAAAATAGGAAGCGTGCTCACGCATAAAATCGGCGCAAAATGCTAATTCAAGGCGCAGCTGCGCAAGATCAGTGGCAGCAGTTTCTAGTTGCCCAAGAATCGGACAGATCAATTGCTTCTTCTTCACATAATTGATGCGATCCTGCACCATCGATAGCGCAGAAGCAACTTGAGATTCATAGACACTAAACTGCCGGCCGTGCTCATGCATATGAGCTATTGCGCATTGATACAAGAAATCTTCCCCCACATGCCGTATCGCATTGAGTTGCTCTTGTTTTGTCTTGGGGAACGCGCCAAACCCCGCTCGAATCATTTCAACCGAGCGAGCATTGGCTGCATGCGCTTGCGTAAAACAGTTTTTTGCTTCATCCAAAACTTGCTCATCCGTTTTTGAAAAGAGCCAATCGCAGAGCTTATAGATGCCATAGCCTGCCGCTGCAATGATACCCACCGCTGCTATGGTTTGGAATATACCACTATCATCATGGTGATGATAATGCCCACGCCCGGCATGCGCCGGCGGCGCGACAACTAAGGCCAGTATTAAAAAATATTTGCAAAATGATACTCGTTTCATATAAACCTCTTAAGTAAGAATTGCTATTCTCTTTTTAGCGTAAGAGGAACAGGGCAAAAAGTAAATGAAAAGGAGCACTATGGAAAAGCGAACGGGTATAGTTTTATCACTATGTATCACCTTTTTTCACCCCGCAATCACGGCATGCGCACCCGCCAGGCAAACCTACTCAGTTTTTGATTATCGTCAGCATATGCCGGCCATCACCGTGCTTTTAAAAAAAGAGTGGTCCAAGCTTTTTTTGATCCCCTCTTATGATGAGGGAATGGTAGAAAAAATTTTCAAATTTTTTCGGCCGGGAGATTTTTCGCAACAAGATAAAGCGCTCAGCATTCGAGCGCTCTACTTGGATGAGCAGCTGGTCGGATTTGTGACCTTTTATTTTAAAGATATTGCAACGGGCCATATCGAGCTCTTGGCAATTGATTCGGCATTTCGCGGCCAAGGTTTGGGCAAGTTTTTGGTTGGTCAGGTGGCCCAAGAATGTATGCAGCGCGGATGCTCCATACTGCAATTATATGTATATAGAAGCAACCCAAATGCTATTCAATTCTATCGCCATTTAGGTTTTGCTATTCAAAGAGATTTTGGCCAGTACTTATTGTTGAGTAAGCCGATTAGTTAGAAGGATTTTTATGCATAAAATAGCTTTCTTTTGTTCACTTTTTTTCTCACTGAATGTATCTGCAGTGCATTTTGCTGATATTGTTAAAACACATACTTACTTCGGCACGGATCATCATGAGGTTATCGCAGATCTGGATAATGGTGACCGAATAATTCACACCGTGTTTTTAGATCTTGATGCCGCCCACACCTTTTACTGCATTACCCAGGGCCTACTTGAAACCCGCGAAAATGCTCCCCAAGAGTGGCAGCAGCGCATGCAAAAAGAATATTGCGCAGTGCTCAGTAAACATCCTACAAGAAGAAGACGCACCTATATTAGTCAATCTTCTTCTTGCGTTCAACTTCCTGATATTGCCTCACTCTAATTCTTTCTCATGATGCTTGGCGCGAATAAAAGTCGGCGCATCAAGCTCATCCCCTTCCACCAACAGTTCGCCGGCAGGAATTTCATGCGATTTTTTATACGATGAAAGGATGTTGGCAATCGGTTGCTTTGCCGATTTCACCTCAACGCCATGCTCTCTGGGTTGCTCCAGATTACACACTGCATTCGTATCCAAAACGGTGCCCTTCACCTTAACTCCCTGCTCTGCCGATACTTGCGCGCGTTGCGCATCCTCAAATCCGGTTGCAATGATGGTAACTTGCACATCATCACCCAAACTATCATCAATCACCGAGCCTAAAATAATTTGGGCATCCGGGTCTGCTTGCTCATAAACCACTGATGCAGCCTGACTAATTTCATGAAGGCTCAGATTTTTGCTACCGGTAATATTGAGCAACACACTGCGTGATCCCTGCATATTCATGCTTTCAAGCAACGGCGAAGAGATCGCAGCCAATGTTGCTTCTTTTGCACGATCAACGCCACTCGCGCGTGCGGTGCCCATAATAGCCAAACCACGATCTTTCATGATGGTGCGCACATCGGCAAAATCAACATTGATATGGCCCGGCCGCGTAATAATTTCTGAGATACTTTTTACTGACTGGCCCAGCACCGCATTAATTAAATTAAACGCATCAATCATTGAGGTGCTCGCATCAACCACATTTAATAAATTTTGATTTGGCATCACAATAAGCGTATCAACATCTTGCTTTAGCAGCTTAATAGCCTGATCGGCAATCGCGGCCCGTTTTTTCCCTTCAAAGTCAAATGGCTTGGTAACCACCGCGATCGTCAGGATTTCTCGCTCTTTGAGCGCGCGCGCGATCACGGGTAGCGCACCTGAACCGGTACCGCCACCCATGCCAGCCGTCAAAAAGACAATATCCGCATCTTCCAAATGTTCCATAATCTCATTAATGGTCTCTTCGGCCGCGCGCTTGCCTGCTTCAGGATTTGCTCCGGCGCCCATGCCCTTGGTTGAGCGAGCACCTAAACGAATTTTTATTGTCGCTTTGGAATTTTCCAATGCTTGCGCATCGGTATTCACCACCACACATTCCACACCTTCACAACCGGCATCAATAATACTATTGACGGTGTTGCCGCCTGCGCCGCCTACCCCAATAACTTTTATTTTTGCCGTGCTTTCGCGGGTTAGCTCAACGCTATCAAATTCGATCATATTCCTCTCCCTCTCCTAAACTAAAAGAAATCGGTTACCCATGATTTCATACGCATTAATATTCTATTAACTGTTGGTCCGGCGATGGTATCCATCGAGCTGGCTCGCTGCTCCACCACCTTCTTTAAAAGCCCGTAGCCGGTTGCATAAATAGGGCTTTGCAGTAAGGGCGGCAGATCCTGATCAATCCCCACCATCCCGATGCGCACCGGCACATCAAATATCTGTTGGGCAAGCTCTTTCATGCCCGGCAATAATGATCCGCCACCGGTAAGCACCAGCCCTGATGGCAGCATGTGAGTAAGTTTTCGTGAAATAATTTCATCATGCACTAATGATAAAAGTTCTTGAGCACGTGGCGCCAAGATGCTCACCAGATCCGAGCGGCGTATTGTTTGATCATGCACGCCGTGCACCGAATCTATATTGATAAAATCATCCTGCTCCAGCAGATCAACGCACGCCAATCCATACTCTTTTTTGATTCGCTCAGCTTCTTTAATTGAAGTACGCAATCCGATTGCCACATCATTGGTAAAATGATTTCCCGCAACCGGCAACACATAAGTGTGCCGAATATTGCCATTTTGATACAGCGCCAAATCTGAAGTGCCACCACCAATATCCAGCATAGCCACACCAATCTCGCGCTCATCCGGGCAGAGCACTGCGCATGCGGAGGCCAACTGCTCCAAAATAATATCGGTCACTTTTACACCGGCCATTTGGCAACATTTTACCAAATTTTGCACTGAGGCAATGGCACCCATAATTATATGCGCCTGCACTTCCAAACGAATGCCATGCATGCCCAGAGGATTTTGCACCTTTTCACGTGAATCAATGAGGTAATATTGCGGTAAGGTGTGCAGAATTTGCATACCCTCAGGAATGGCAACTGCGCGCGCGGCATTCATTACCGCTGCGATATCAGTCTCTTTTACCTCGCCCTGCTTTATGGCAACCATGCCCTGCGAATTAGTTGATTGAATATGCCCGCCGGAAATACCCACCGCAACGGTATTAATCGAAACATTCGCCATAAGCTCCGCTTCTTTGATGGCCGCTTTAATAGAATTGACGGTTTTTTGTATATCAACCACCACTCCTTTTTTGAGGCCATCGGAAGGCGCTTTGCCGACTCCGATAATTTCCAGATGATCCTTATCCATCACATGGGCCACCAAAACACAAATTTTAGTAGTCCCCACATCAATTGAGACAACAAGCCGATCGGCAAAAACTTTAGCCATGACAAGCCCCCCCTTTTTGCGAGCTTATAATTATTTGTTTATCAAATCGTATGTCAGCAGACCATGATACGTGGGCCGTCCCTTGCCCAACTACTATTTTTTCATCAATAATATGCTGGCACATCTGTATCATACTTTTTTCTAGTGGCACATTTACACTCGCCACAATGGTACGCTCAGGATGCTGTGTATCTTTCACATGAATTATATAATCATCAACATAGGTGATCGCGTAGTCTGCTACTATTTCATCATCCAACTTCATGAGCCACGCTATTACATCGCAAGAAAGTTCGAATGGATTGGCCGCCGCAGCGCACTGCTACTCGCGGCACATCTTTGAGCGCGTGCGCACAAAAATGCTCTGCTGCCACCACGGCACCGTTCTCAGTCAGCACCGCATTGTCAGCTAATCGTAAACGCGGCGCGAGCGCCTGCGCGGTAACCTTAAGCTGATGATCGGCGCATCGCTCTATGCATATTTTTTTGAGCGCCGGGCATGCTTTTGCGAGTGTATTGCTCAGCGAAGCAAATGATTGTTGATACTGTTGCGCAACAATTGCTTTAACTATTTTTTTTGTTGATGCGGATAATTGGGCGTCCACCACACACTGATAAGAATTAATGGAGAAAAGAAGAGAGCCGGCGCGCCATGCAACAATGGCAAGCGCACCGCTAAATGCTATCAAAAGCATATGTTTAAAACGATTCCCCTTCATTCTATCCCCTATTATTCCCGATAACCTTTTTTACGCATAATGCGTAATCATTCTTCTCCTTTGTATCTTTTTCTTGGTAAGATAGTCAATAATTTTAACTTTTTCGGTAAAAATATGTTCTAACTACTGCTACTTCTTGGAGCTATCATGAAAACAAAAAATATTCTCTTTGCAATGGTATTTGCCACAATGCTGCAAGCTCACGGTTTTTTCTGAGTAAAACTTTTTTCATCTAAACTTCTTCGGCAGCTCGCAAGCCTTCTATATGCTTGCAGGCATTCTCAAACTCCTGCCTTTGGGCCTGAGCTGCCCGCTTTACCGCCTCAATATTGCGTTGCCGGATACGGCGATAAAAAGCCACCACTCCAAAACCGATTTGAATAGCAGCTACGCTAGAGCCAACAATTATCGTCGGCATCCATGTATGGAGCATGAGCTGAGGATAAATATGCTCGTTATAATAAAGCCCTTCTTGATTACATGCACCATAGGCAAGATCATTACAACAATTATATGACTCCCAAAGATTGGACGCGTTATAATTGCAAGGAACATTCATAAGTTTGGACGTCTCACCACAATCTTTTACAAAGGCGTCCTGCCAGTTTTCCCAAGCAGATGATGCGTCGCTACTCAGAGCAGCGTCTAATGCCGTACAACTAACATCCGAGCTCGCATCACCGGGTGAAAAATAGAAAGAAGGTAAATGAGTCGCCGCTATTAGGACAGGAATAACTATGCTTACCAGTGATACCATACAACTGGCAACAAAAACACATTTTTTTTCCTCCGAACTGGCACGATCGGTAGAAAGCGTCCACCTGCTCAAGCAGGCAAGCCGCCGCTCCTCTTTTGCAATCGCCTCATCCACATGATAAAAAACTCGCTCCGCAAATTTGCGTTGCATAATTATTTTCTCAAACTCAGTTCGTGGGACCACGCTATTTGCTGCAAAATGTTCATAGAGACTCTTTACCCACTGCATCTCTGCGACGAGCGCTCGATGCACTAATGCCACCTCATTGCTATTGATTGCGCTCAAAAGCCTGGCTATTTTGTGCTGAGGATCCAAGCGAACTCTTGTTTTTGGATGCGTTTGCACTAACTGTCTAAATTCATCCAGACCTAGCGCGCGGCCTTGCTCATGCAACTTTTCTTGCTCTTCTTGAGAAACATTAATTGGTCTTTCCATGAGCACCTGCGCCGCAGGACTTTCAACCGGCACCATCTGCAAGAGCAAAGATCTTATGCCGCCAGGCAACCAGCGAATATCTTGATGCGCTTGCAACGGTTTTTCCCCATACGCGGCTAATTCCCGTGGCGGATAGGCAAGCAGCGGCAGCATTTCACTGGGCTCCATTGCAAGCAGAAGTTGTGTAAAGCTCATCATCATCAGAAGTTTTTTCATACGGTTCTTTTAATATTTATAGTTCCCCTGCCGGCACTTGCTCATCTGTTTACCCTCATTAATTAAGAGATTATACTATTATTCACAGCTGCCAATATATAGCAACGAAGGGTAAAAAACAAAATGATTCTTTACAAAAACGGTATCCTGTTCTTTCTTTTTGTATCTATCAATCTGCTCTGCATGGAAGCACCTTCCCGCGCATCTGGCATTATTCCTTGCGACAACATGCTGCAATGGCATCCGCAAACCGCTGCCCTAATTTTTGCCCGCAATAATCAATTACGCTTGTATAATGCCGCAGGCATCGATTGCGGAGAACTGGAAGACAGCAGGGGACCCTTTATAAATGCAAAATTTAGTCCATGCGGTACTTATTTTATGACAGTGACTGCCCCCCCTCCCGGGCTACTGGAAACGATACAACAAAATGCTCGTCTTCCTGCTTTGAAAAATCTAAGTGCATATGTTTTTCAACTACACTTATGGACTGTTGCCACACGCAAATTATTTCGCACCTATAAAACAAGCAGCCTTAATGCAGTAAAAATAAGCCCGGACGAGCAGTACATTGCCTTTGATGGGCCTGGATATAAAAACGATCTAGAAATACATTCACTTCCTTGCTCAACATTAGTTGGCAAAGTAGCTAAAGATTTTCCGGAGATGCCATCACTCCCCACTGCATTTGCGTTTAGTCCCGGCGACCGGTATTTCGCCTATGAAACACGTGGTGACGTAGCAATTATTGATCTGCAAAAAGAAAAGCATCCGATAGTAACAAAGATCCGTGGCAATAAACCGGAATTTAATCAAAAAGGCATGCTGTGCCTGCAAAGCTTTCAAGGCCAAGAAACTATCTCTGTGTATTGCCCTGAAACTTTTGATCCTCTTTACACCTTGCAAAATGGTTTCCAAAGAGGCAATCCCGAGCAATTAGACCGATTTGCATTGGATGCCGATGGTGCACGGATTATAACTGTTAATAGGTCGACAGCGATTTACCGATTGTATCATGCCACCCCAGAAAGATTTAAGAATCTTCAGCTTCCATTCTGCTTAATAGGCAACAATCGCGATCTTATCAAAATAGTTACCCTCGCTCATGATTCTATTTGGGTGAGAACATTCTCTGAAGATGATGAACGTTCGGCGCAAAGAATACCGTTCACTTCCTATATTTTTGGCGGGAAAACCAAAGCAGTTTTTAGCTCCGATGAAAAATATCTTTTTTGTGAGGATGATGCCGCTCTTTTGGTGGTGAACCTAGAAAGTGAAGAAACCCGCTTATTCCCTAAGATTAGATGCAATCCTCAGCGCGCCCAATGCAGCGCCGATAGCCGCTATTTCATCTGGCATCCGGAGCCTGATAAGGTAGAAGTGGTGGCAATAAAGGATCTTTTGCTAACCAAAGAAAAAATCACGACTGCTAAAACACGCCAGCCGCTTATCGCCTCTTTGATGTAGCCCACGCTGTGAATTCTTGCAAAGTGACGACGCAACCGTCATTTTGCGTCTCAAAATGACGACAGCCTTAAATCCGCTTCTGTTGCGTGGCAACCAAAAACAGTAAAATACCGGCAGCAACTGAGGCATTATAAGAGATGTCGGCCGTTTTTTGAGGCAACGTGACCTGAGTTCCGGCCTTTAAGAGTGCCGGTTGCACTCCTTCCCCTTCGGAACCGATCACCATACAAAGCGGACCTTCAAACTTGGTTGCAAGCGCATTGGCACCGCCAAAGGCGGCCAAATAGATGGTATAGCCTGCTGCTTTTAACTCCTGCACTGCAGCCGGCGCTGAAGACGCCACCATAATTTCCAAATGTTCAGCAAGCCCCGCAGAAGATTTGAGCGCTACCGCATTTAAGGGAGCCGCATTGCGGGCAATTAATACCACTCCCTGCACGCCGGTGCAATAAGCCGATCGCAAAATTGCACCCACATTGCGCGGATCCTGGATACTATCCAGCAACACCAAAAATTGATGCTTGGCCGGATCAAATGCTTTGCTGCGGAACGGAAAATGCTGCACCCAGGCAACCACTCCCTGATGATCGGGCGTATGGGCCATATTAGTCAGCACATCCCGCTCCACATATTGAATGGGGATCGGCCGATCGGGGAATAGCTTTTCGATTTTTGCCCATGCCTTGGGAGTGGGGCGCGTGGTGTAGATTGAAATCACCTTGCGCCGTTTGGCCCGAAGCACCTCAATTACCGGATTGATGCCATAAATGAGTTCGCCCTGCGCTTTTTGTTTTTTATCCATTGATATTCGTCTTTTTGCCTATTTAATGTGATAGTTTACACATCAAAGTTAGAGTAAATTCTCACTCCTGGCAATGCTTGCCTTAAGGCTGCAATGTTTTCTTTAGTAAGAGGATTAGAAAATAGATTCAGTGTTTTTAGTTTTAGCAATTGTTTGAATACTACTGGATCAAGATATGTGATACCATTTTGTTGAAGCTCAAGCGTCTCAAGGTTCACCAGTCCCTGCAGCATCGGTTCAGTAATGTGCGTCAACTTATTGGCAGCCAGCAATAAAAATCTTAAGTGCGCAAAATCTTTAAAAAAGAATGGTGGAATGGAAGAAATCCCATTGGAATCAAGATGAAGGGATACCGCATTTTTAAATTGTTGGAACACAGCGGGAACCAAGGTAGATAAACGATTGCCAGCTAGATTAATACTCACTAGGGGGACATTAACAAAGGCCTTTGGGTCAATCGATTCAATCATATTTTCATAGAGGTTTACTGCTCTGAGCATCGGAAGATTTACAAAGGTATCCGCAGGAATTGTGGTAATAAAATTATCCTGAAGATCAATACGCTCCACCTGATCAATATTCGGGACCAATCGCAGATCGGAAATATCAGTAAGCTTCAGCTTATTCAAGCTATACCATCGTATTGCTACATTTACTATATGCAGACGGTAGAAGAAAAACCCCTCCATATCCTCAGTTAGATAATAGGCAAATGATCGGTGTTTGGGGCCAAGCATACTTTCTATATCACTTAACTGTTTGGCAATCCTAAATTGCTCCAAGGCCTGCGCTGTTTTCTCTGAAATTTCCATCGGAACGGTGGTAACCAGTTCCGCTCCCTCAGGCAATGCCACCTTCACTTTCTTGAGAACTGTTTGACCGACCGGATTATTAGCCAGATTAATAATCTTTAAAAAGGTAAGCTTTTTAAGAGTGGCGCCAGCAACAGAACTTATATTATTATCACTCAATAATATAGACTGCAGCTGCGGAGTATGGGCAAAGGTACCCGTGCCAATCTCTGTTAATTTATTATTACGCAAATCCAATAGTTCAAGATTTTTTAAATCTGCCGGCACCGCCAATTTTGCTTTTGAAAATTGCGAGCTTGCTAGCATGGTGGACGTTAATTTTGAGATCAGATTATTGCGCATTTTGAGTTTCTTTAAAAAGCTTAACGAAGCAAATGCATACGGCTCTATGTCTCTAATATGATTGTTACTAAGATCCAGAGAGGTGAGATTGTAGGCTCCCGTAAACATATTACTGGTAATTTCTCGCAGCTGATTATTTGCTAAGTTAAGAATCAAAAGATGATTCAATCCCGTAAAGGCATGATGCCCTATGTGAACAATCGCATTGTGATTTAAGAAAAGATTCTCAAGCGATTCAAGTTCCGCAAATCCATCAGTCGCCAAAACGCGGATAGCATTATTAGAAAGATCGAGACTCTTAATATGTTTTAGCCCTTCAAAATCAGACCGGTTGAGTTCTTCAATCATATTATGGGCAAGACTGATGTGTTTGACCGCACCAATCCCCGGGATCCGTGAAAGCCCCTTTAAACTCTTGATATTCATATCGGAAAGATCAAGGATATCGCCTTTTTTACGCCCTTCAAAAATGCCCGGATCATGTGCCAACAGATATTCGATTGAAAATCCCTCATTCGCTCGTGCTTTTTTTGACGGCGCGCGTACCGGCAGTCTTTTTCTTTTTGCAGCACTGCCGCTTTCCTCAGAAGGACTTGAGCTGAGCGGCGACGCGGGGGCCGTTGGCCGCGGAGCTTCCATGCCAAAAGTACGGATGCTGATACTACTTATGATAAGAAATAATAATGAGTACAATTTCATAAGAAAACCCTCTCCTTCAAATTGTTTTCTCATGCATCGTATCAGAAGCAGATTGCTAAGCGCAAGATGCGCATTTATTTTCTGCCTGCTGTTTATCTTGTTGCGGTTTTTTAAGCGAACAAATAGTTGGCCCTTTACTCTCAATATGATCGGCAGCAAGCGTTAAAATGAGCGCCAAGAGGAATAGATACCTATCTTCTTCTTTATCAAGGCAACCATCATTTGCATATTTGGCACCACTAGCAAATATCGAGTAAGCAACAAAAGATCTCACCCAAAAAGAAGCCCAGTGAATAACCTTGGATTTTGCATAGTTTTTTATCGCTTCCCAATCCTCATCACAATTATTCTTTCCGCTTATCTGCGCCTGTTTTATTTCTATTTTATTTACTGAGTTTTCTTTGCCTATGGAATCAACTTCCAACGAGACTACATAGGAAGGGATGATCACAGTAAGCAATAATAAGCCATTTTTAACAATTTTTAATTTCATAGTTTTAATCCCTACATCAGAAGCGGATTGTTAAGCGCAAGATGCGTTAATATTTTCTTCCTGCTGTTTATCTTGTTGCGACCTTTGATCTTCGCAATCAGAAAAATCAGGCATACAATGATTTGCCAACAGTAGGTAAACCATCGCTTCGAGGTGAAGATATCTCTCATCTTCTTTACTGAGGGGCTTACCAGAAAAATATTCTTCACAACTGCTAAAAATCAAATACATAGCACACGCCACGAGGCTAAAGACAGTAAATCTTATCGTATAACAGGCCATTTTCTGCCAAAGTTTTCCAGAATTGTTCCGACAATTTTCTATTTTTTGCTCATCAATGCGCTCTGCCGTAGAAACATCAGATTTATGAGCAATCAAAGACACATTCGACAATAATAACCCACAAAGAATGATCACATTCATATAAGCAAAACTTTTTTTCATATTTTAATTTACACACTTATTATTCAGTTTTGAAATTGCCTTAACAATCGCTTCAGCTCTCACTCATTTTTAATAATACGTATTTTGCGCCTAAGCGCAATCAAAAAAAACTATTGTTTGCTTGCTGTAATTCCAGGCATACTAAAATTACCAAAAATCGGGAGATTAATATGAAGCGTTTTTTATTATTTTCACTGTTGCCATCAGTTATGGTTACATCGGCAGCTGATCCTAATTTTGAGCTGTGGAACAAACACATTGAACCCATCTATTTTAATCGCGCCGATTCGCCGGCGGCTGCCGCACGGGGGCAGTTTACTGAATTGCGCCCGGGCAGGCGAGTGCCGCTCACTATCAACATCAAAAAGCCAACGGTAATCGCGCTAAAGATCGGGAAAATGCCGGTAGCCGGGGATCGGATTGATGTCTATACTCTGGAACCAAATAAAACATTATATATTCGCGTAGGATTGCCACCCGAAAAAGAGAAGGTAAAAGAGACGATTAAAGCAATTTTATCGCGTACTTCGATTGAAGCCGATGGCTATATTTTTGGCCCGCAGGTGGGGCCCTTGCTTGGGTTCAAGGGAGTTACTGAACGAGGATATCCCCTCAAAGACAATATTACTAAAAAAGGAATTCGCAAAGAATCCATGATCTATTTACCAAAATAATTTTTTCCCGCTCGTGGTGAGCTCGTCGAACCATTCGAGTGGGTACAAAAGACCCTTCGACAGGCTCAGGGTGAGCGGGGGATAAAGCTATGAATATAAAAAACCAACCTACCATCGGAATCATCGGCGCGGGAGCTTCCGGATTAGTGAGCGCCTGGCTCCTTGAGCAAAATCACCACGTAATTCTTTTTGAAAAAGAGAATTATCTGGGCGGCCATGTGGCCACGGTACCCGTAACTATCAATGGCACCACGTGGCCGGTAGAGGCCGGTGCAGAATTTTTTTCTGATATGATGTTTCCCGAATTCAATCGACTTTTGGCGCTTTTAAAAGTTCCGGTTAGAAAGTATCCGCTCACCTATACCTTTTACAATACCAAAAGCGGTCACACGCTGGTGCTGCCTCCCGTGCAAGAGGATCACGTAATCTGGCGCTCATGCACGCCGGCCCACTGGTTTGATCTTATTCATTTTAAAAGATTTGTTGATGAAGGCGCAGAGATTGTAGCAATGGGCGATTACGCACTCACGCTTAAAGATTATGTGGATGAGCTGGGATTGCCTGATGCCTTTAAAGAACACTTTTTGTATCCTTTTTTTGCCGCATCGTGGGGTGTGAGTTGCCAGGAGATACAACAATTTGCCGCGTATGATCTTCTTAAATGGGCCCTGCTCAATAAACCGGCAAATCTGGCCGCTGCTCACTGGAGTGAAATAGTTGGCGGGATGAGCAATTATGTCACCGCACTGGTTAACCAACTTACTAATACCACTATTTATACTGATTGTAACATTAGCGCAATAACCCACGAAAATAATCAGTATCATATTTATAACAATAATCAAAAAACAAGTTGCGATCACCTGATCATCGCCACCAATGCGCACACTGCTGCACAGTTTCTTTCAGAGATTCCCTCAGCACATCCAATAAAAAACATTTTGCAAACAATCGAATATTTTTCAACGCATATTGCCATTCATGGGGACCGGCGGCTGTTACCAAAAGACAAAGCCGATTGGTCAACGGCCAATATTGCGTATGATACTATTCACAGTGCACTCACCATTAGCAAACCATGGATGCAAGAAATACCGCTGTTTAGAAGCTGGATCACCTATAATCTCTGGTTTTCAGATCCAAAAGAGTTGCCGCAACCACTCTATGCGCTGCGCAGCTATCAGCATCCGCGAGTAACGCCCGCTTATTTTGCCGCACAAAAAGCATTAGCCAAACTGCAGGGCAAGAATAATCTGTGGATCGCCGGATTTTATACGCATGATACCGATTCACATAATAGTGCCGTTGTATCGGCAATCAACATTGCCAAACAGCTTGCAAGCCATTCGGATCGCTTTTGTTTACTTACGCAAAAGATTTGAATTGGTTTTAGTAAAAATTTTTTTTATACTGGCATCAATATTTTTTTCTTCTCAAACAATTGTATGAAAGCCGGCAAAAATCATGATCAGCGCACCGCATACCTGGATCGAAATTAATAAAACCGCCCTCAAGCATAATTTTAGCACCTACAAACAGTTTATTGGCCCGCAACAATTAGGCGTCGTGGTCAAAAGCAATGCCTATGGGCATGGCATTCTGGAAGTTGCGCGCGTGGCCCAAGAGAGTACCCATGTTGATTGGCTTTTTACTGCCACACTTTCTGAAGCACTCCTTTTGCGCGCCAATGGTATCACCAAACCGATCTTGGTAATCTATTTTATTGATGAAGATCCGGCAAAATTAATCGCTTATAATATTGCCACTATGGTCAGCGATCTTGCCACCCTTTACGAGCTTAATGCATTAGGCATCGCGCAGGGAGTCCCCTGCAGAGTGCATATTAAAATTGATAGTGGCATGTCCCGCTTTGGCTTTTTGCCCGATGAAACTGTTTCTATCATCCATCATGCGCGCACATTGCCGGGCATTTACCTGGAAGGAATTTATAGCCACTTGGCCCAAGCGGCCAATATTGATCAAAGTTTTAATCGTGAGCAAGAGGAAACGTTTGCTGGTGTAATTCTTGCGCTTAAGCAAGAAAAAATTGATATTCCCTACGCGCATCTGGGCAATAGCGCCGGATCCACCGCCTTGGCAATGCCGTATACAAATCTGGTGCGCATCGGCTTGGGCGCCTACGGCTGGTGGCCCTCGGCATCAAATAAAGAGATTACCCAAAATGCGATGCCGAATTTTGCATTACAACCGGTGCTCACGTTTAAATCCAAAATTTTTCAACTGCGCACGATTGCTGCCGATCGGTTTGTCGGCTATGATCGCACCTATAAAACCACCAAGCCCACCACAATCGCGGTGCTACCGGTCGGCTATTTTGATGGCTATGATCGCCGCTTGAGCTCAAAGGGAATTTTATTAATTCGTGGGCAGTATGCACCGGTGATCGGCATCATCGCCATGACTACCACTTTGGTAGACGTGACTCATATTCCTGAAGCACAGGTGGGGGATGAAGTGATCCTTATGGGAGATTATGAAAAAATTACGCCAACACAATTGGCAAATGTGGTAGGCAGCTTTAATCCTCGCGAAATTCTCACCCGCCTTAATCCGCTCATTCCGCGGATTACCGTGGAACACGAAATATCTGATTTTGCCTGCGCAAAATCAACGGTAGCGGAGATAATTTTATAATTGTCGCACAGCTATGCGACAATTTATTTAATCTTATAAATCCGATGCTTGCCAACTTTAATAATCATGCCAGCGCGCGGCTCAATCATCGCTTTAAAATCGGTAATCTCAGCGCCATCAACGGTGACGGATTTAGTTTCAATCAATCGCTTTGCTTCCGATGAACTGCCAATCGCTTTTAATTCTTTGAGCAGATCTACGATCCAAATCGGCGCCTGCAGCGTGAGCTGCACTTCATCGGCCTGCGAATAATCTTTCTTTTGAAACAGCGCCTCAAACTGTTGCTGCGCACTGACCGCTTCAGATGATGACCAAAATCTGGCCACAATATCATGCGCCATCTTCTTTTTAGCATCCATAGGATGCAGCGCGCCGGCAGCGATCTCTTTTTTCATGCGGGCAATCTGCTCGGGAGAAATGTACAACAAAATGTGCATATAGTGCCACATCAGCTCATCGGAGATCGACATCAACTTGCCAAACGCTTGATCGGCAGGATCTGCCAGGCCGATGGCATTTCCCAGAGATTTTGACATTTTGGGACCGCCATCAAGCCCTTCCAAAAGTGGCGTGGTGATAATCACCTGCGGCTCTTGGCCATACTGCTCTTGCAAATATCGGCCCATCAAAAGATTAAAGGTCTGATCAGTGCCACCTAATTCAATATCGGCTTTGAGCGCTACTGAATCATATCCTTGGAATAATGGATAAAGCAGCTCATGAAACCCGATCGATTGATGCTCTTTCATACGATTTGCAAAATCTTCTCGCTCAATCAAACGAGCCAGGGTGGCGTGGCCGCATAGCTTTACCATATCATTAATAGAAAGCGCATTGAGCCACTCGGAATTATAGACAACCGTTAATTTTTTAGGATCAAGAATTTTAGAAACCTGATCAAAATAGGTGCGCGTATTTTTTTCAATCTCTTGCTCGGTGAGCGGTGGGCGCGTTTTTGATTTGCCGGTTGGATCGCCAATGCGCGCGGTAAAATCACCGATCAAAAAAATCACCTCATGCCCCAATTCTTGCAGCTGCTTCATTTTTGAAAGCACCACCGCATGGCCCAAATGCAGATCAGGCGCCGTGGGATCCATGCCCAGCTTCATCCGCAGCGGCACACCCCGCTCCAATTTTTTTACCAATTCAGCTTCGGGAATCACCGCACCGGTACTTGATTTTATAATCTCTAATTGTTGTTTTGTATTCATATTTATTGGCTCACGTTAAAGAGCATGATCGCTGCGTAAATCGAAATTCTTCATTGTTCCGCTGCTCTTGTTGCTCGCGTTCCTGTTCTTCTTGACGTCTCTGTTCTGCTTGCTGCTGTTGCTCCATCACTCCGGCTATCAACTTGTATAGCAATCGCTAATTTTAGTACTTCGGAACACCAGCCGGAGACTTGCAGGGCTCCTTTCTGAATCTTTTAATCCCTTAGTCAATGTTTCCAGAGTGTCTTTATCATGACTCCTAAATGCAGTTACAAATATCGCCACGTCGGGCTTTTCCTCAGAAATTTATGCAAATTTCTCTGTAGCATTATAAACTTATCTTCTTCAGCAAATTTAAAACATGGGCCTTGCGCAGTTCGCGCCCTGAGCATGCTTTGCAATTCATGATGAGCCTCACGAGCAGTTTTGGATCGCAATAAGCGCAAAAGCTCATCCGCTTCGGCCCAGCTTATATCATAGTGATATATGCTCGCTTATAATGAGGAAACTGTATCCCCTCCGAGGAAAAATTAGCATACTTGCATCCACATATGCCCAAATGAAAGAGGACTTTTTGTGTAACTCTGCATCAGGGCCATGAAACACTTTGAGTATTCCTGCTTGCTCGATTGCCCGCTGTGGAGTGGAAGCCATGACGGGAGCAGGTGGCTCCATAGCGCTACTCATTACTGCCAGCTGCGCTAGCAGGCAGACCATTACCTTTTTCATTCTCATACTTCCTTTTATAATAATCCTATAATCGAAGCGATAATAATCCCGGCAACATTTACCACCATTCCCACAAATCCCATCAACTGTGGCCGAAACAGATAAAAAATCAACATCGGAACGGCCACCATGATCAGGCTGGTATATGCCATATAATCCGGGTGTTTTTCCATGAAGAGCATTACCCCCAGGCCACACATATTCACCAAAAAGGTGATCACGCAAAGCATCATGTTAACAAAGATCATTGAAATAAAAATAAGCGCAATCGCAAATGAATAGGAAGAAACATGAGGAAATGACTCAAAAAATCCGGCCGGCGCAAATAAAACCTCTTTGCCCATGATGGCAATCAGGACCACCAATGAAGAAAAGGAGATAATGAGGTAAGCAAACGGTTCGGCCAAAAAAGCGGTTAATAGCCGCACTATTTTGAATCTGCCGGTGATATTAAAAGGGTTAATGGGAATAAATCTTCCCCACCCGAATTTAAACAATAGAATAAAAAGAAGCCCCATCAGATCCAGATGCATCAGGGGATTGAGCGTGAGAAACCCACACTGTTCCGGGGTATCATCCCCCATCTTGAGGGCCACCCACGAGGTAAAAAATCCGGCCAGCGTCACCGAAATAATATAGGCAATAAGAAATGAAATAAGTGAAATTAATGATTGTGCAATTTGAACGTTTATCATGAGACCCCATAGATTTGAAGCGATATTTCATCAATATTAAAGGAAATACGCATACCGGTCAAACATGCACTTTTACAGATTTTTTTTACCATTGGCAAGATCGAGCTTCTACTTTTAAAATCTTATTAGTAGAATAAATAGAAAACTATCTCGAGCGGAGACTCCATTCCAATGGATAAACAGTACAATCATCAAGCGGCCGAGCAGGATGCTCAGCACAAATGGCACCGGGAAAAAACCTACTCGCTAGCCAATAACCCTGGCCCATTTTTTAGTATCGACACGCCACCGCCCACGGTATCAGGCAACCTGCATATCGGGCACATATTTTCTTACACCCAGACCGATATCTTGGCCCGCTTTGCGCGCATGAGCGGCAAAAGCGTTTTTTATCCCTTCGGTTTTGATGATAATGGATTGCCCACCGAGCGGTATGTTGAGAAAAAATTAGATATCAGTGCCCACAAACTTTCACGCTCCGAATTTATTAATCTCTGCCTCAAAGAAACAGTTGAAGCGGAGCACCAGTTTCAAAAATTATGGCAACGTATGGGGCTTTCTGCCGATTGGGATGCCTGCTATTCCACAATCTCTGCTTCAACGCGCAAAATCTCTCAAGAATCATTCTTGCGGCTGCTC
This sequence comes from uncultured bacterium, assembly GCA_963836585.1. Lineage (GTDB taxonomy): Bacteria > Babelota > Babeliae > Babelales > Vermiphilaceae > BTUB01. The sequence goes on along the minus strand of CAWIJV010000003.1, from coordinate 97,423 downwards.
AAAAAAGGCTTTGTTTACCGCAAAAATGAGCCGGCCCTCTATTGCACCACCTGTCGCACCTCGGTGGCCCAAGCCGAGCTGGATGATGCAGAAAAACCTTCAGTATTTTATACCATCACCTTCGCAACTAGCAATCCAAAAACTCCCACTATTTCAATTGCCACCACGCGCCCGGAACTATTGGGCGCCTGCATTGCGGTATTCTATAATCCGGATGATAAACGCTACCAACATTTAAAAGGCTCGCAGGCAATTACTCCTATTTTTGGCATGCCGGTGGCTATTCTGGCAGACGAAAAAGTGAACCCGGAAAAAGGAACCGGCTTAGTAATGTGCTGCACCTTCGGGGATAAAACCGATGTGGAATGGTACAAAAAATACAAACCGCTCCTATCTGCTTACATTGAAGTAATTGGCCGTGATGGCAAAATGATCTCCCATGGGCCGGAGATTGATCTTAATGGCCTAACAGTAACGGCCGGCCGCGCCAAAATGGTTGCGGCGCTGGAATCGGGCGGATTTATTACCGAACAAAAACCGATCATGCACACAGTGAGCGTTCATGAACGCTGCAAAAAAGAGATCGAGATTATCATGCTGCCGCAGTGGTTTTTGAATCTCAAAGACCACAAGAAAAAATTTTTAGAGCTGGCAGATACCATCAACTGGTATCCGGCTTACATGAAATCTCGCTACGTTAATTGGGTTGAAAATATCGGCTGGGATTGGTGCCTTTCGCGCCAGCGGTTTTATGGCATCCCTTTTCCGGTGTGGCACTGCGCTGCATGCGAGCAAGTGATTGTGCCACCGTATGATCAACTGCCTCTTGATCCGCAAGAAACGCCCTATACGCAAGCGTGCCCATCCTGCGGTAAAAAAGATATCGTGCCTGATAAAGACGTGATGGATACCTGGAACACTTCGTCGCTCACGCCGTATATTTGCTTTGATCTGATGTTCCCGGGACAGAAGTCGGTCTTTGAGACTAAAAAACTTGCAGAATTTCTGCCCATGTCAATGCGTCCGCAAGCGCATGATATTATCAGGACCTGGGCATTTTACACCATCGTAAAAACCTGGATGCATAATGAGATAATTCCGTGGAATGATATTGTAATTTCCGGCCACGTGCTTGCCGATAGCAAAGAAAAACTTTCCAAATCAAAAGACAATGCTTCCACCAGTCCGCAAGGATTGCTCGAGCGATATCCGGCTGACGTAATCCGCTACTGGACCGCTTCAGGTGGCCTGGGCCAAGATATTGCATTTTCAGAGCAACAACTTAAAATTGGGCAGCGATTGGTCACCAAAATTTGGAACGCATTTCGCTTTATTCATGAGCATGTAGAGTATGTTGAACAGCAACAGTCTTCAACGCCGCTGGGCATCACCAATGAATGGCTGCTGCACACGGCAACTGAAACTTTTGAGCGCTATCAAATGGCGCTTAATCAAAATGAGTTTAGCCTCGCACTTGATGCGGTTGAAAAATTTTTCTGGAATAATTTTTGCGACAATTATCTGGAGCTCATCAAAGATCAACTGTTTAAGCCCGAGAAGTATACTGAGTTTGAACTTAAGGCAACACGCTGGACATTATCCCATGTCGGCCTGCGCCTGCTGCAACTCTATGCACCCTATCTGCCGCACATCACCGAACAATTGTATGGCACTTTGTATCAAAAACAGTACGCGGTTCCCTCAATCCATCAGTTGCGCTATAGCGTAATCCAGCAAGGATATGAATTTACTCAGAGCGCGAAGATCATGGAAGGGTTGATTGAGATCATTACGCAAGTACGCAAGTTAAAAACGGGGCAAAAACTTTCACTGAATGCACCACTGCAAAAAATCACGGTGCTGTGCGCTGATGAAGAGGCGATGCATCAGCTGCAGCAACACGGGCAACTATTGCGCGGCGTGACTCATGCGCTCGAAATTGAATTTCACCCCGGGCACGAGCAAGCCAATACGCTTCAACAAGAATCTGATCAGTGGGTCGCCACCATCTATCTGGGTAAATTATGATCAGCATCCGCAACACGCAGCGCAAAATCAAAATCGATCTAAAACAATTAAAAAAAGACGCGCAAACTATTCTTGATGCGCTCGATTATAGCGATTTTGATCTAGGCATTTTGCTCACGAGTAACGCAACTATGCGCCGCTATAATAAAGAGTATCGCAGTATGGATAAGCCAACCGACGTGCTCTCATTTCTTTACCATCCTGATCTTAAACCAGGCAAGCGCATTGTGGTAAAAAGTGATGAGGATAAAAATTTGGGCGATCTGATTATCGCCCCTGAATATGTGATGCAGGATCTGCCCACATGGAATACCACCTTTGAAAATCATCTGCAGCGATTGCTGGTACATGGCATTTGCCATCTGCTCGGCTACGATCATATTAAAGAGCGTGATTATACTCAGATGCATAAAAAAGAGATGGAGCTTCTGAAGAAATTAAATTAACTGACCCTTCGATACGAAATCTTCGATTTCTACTCAGGGCGAACGGTACCCGTTCGTGGTGAGTGACGCCGAAGGCGTTGTATCGAACCATGCGTTACAGACGTTTCGCCAAAAAAGCGAGCGCATGGCGCACCAGCTGATCAAATGCCACACTGTTTTGCGGATATTTTTCATTCACATAGCTCATAGCAGCGCGAATCTCTTGTGGCGAGTAGTTGAGTGATTTGAGCACTTGAGAAATCTCGTGCCGTTTTTCTAGCGTGGCCGACGATCCGGCAAGCGCGCCGCTCTCTACCAGTTTGGCCACTTTATGCTTAAGCTGCACAATAATCTGCTCAGCCTTTTTGGCGCCAATGCCGCTCACATTTGAGAGCGCATCCTCATTAGCTGCCTGCACCGCTTCTAAAAATTCTGCTGCACCCAATTGCGCGAGCACTGCCATCGCCAACTTGGGCCCAAGGCCCGAGCAGCTGGTGATCATAAGAAAGACCGCCTTTTCCAAGGCATTGCTAAATCCAAAAAGCGCGGGGCCATTTTCTTGATTCCAATGCATATGCACGAGCAAATTTGCCGGTTGCCCGGCAACAAATAATGAAGGCTGCGGCACCTGCACCGCATATCCCACTCCTTGCACCTCAATGGTAAGCACCGCATCATTGCATTCTTTTATCAATCCTGAAAGTGTATTAATCATACATTTTCTCTCTCTTTTTTTATAAAATTTTTCTTGTTTTCGTCAACAACTGTAGCACCGTCATACGCCCATGTCGAAGTGCTTTATCTGCTGTTGTTTCTCCACAACTATCGATCATAGTGCGATCAGCACCAGAATTCAGCAAAAGCTCTGTTATTTTACCAACCTGACTATCCCACATAGCTGCAAGCATTAGGGGTGTTAGCAGATCTCTAACAGATACAGCATTAGGATCAACCCCTGCTGTTAGTAAATATTCAACGAGCTCATAGTGGTAAGTGGATACAGAGCAAAACAATACCGTGGGCCTGCCATGATTAAACCCGGCCGAAACCTCAAGATCAGCGCCCAACGCGTGTAGGTCTCTTACGCGATCCAGCATCAGCGCATGGCAGCCAGCATAAAAATAATAAGTTTTTATAAGATCTTGCAACTGCTCGGTAGGAGCGTCCATTGCGCTAGTATTAAAATTTATAAACAATAATGCTGCAAAAAGTTTTAGCAATTTCATATCAGTTCCAATTATTTATGCAATTTTTGCCGGTCGCGAGAGCAGCCCAGCAATTTTAGCATGACCTCTTTTGCACGCATAATCCTTAGCCATTTTTCCTTCGGCAAGGCCGACCGTGCGATCGGCGCCGGCATCAAGCAATAGCAATACATGTTCATGGTCATCATTTCTGATGGCAATCAACAATGCATTCATTCCTGAATTATCTTTAATACTGGGATCAGCCCCTGCCGCCAGTATCATTTTTGTTATCGCATAGCCACCATAATTAACAGACCGCATTAAGGCAGTCATCCCCCATGCAGTCTCTTTAAAATCAGTGTCAGCATTATTTTCCAACAGTCGCTGCACAATTTTTTTTCTTTTATTCTCACCTATGCGAGGCTCTATTGCACTCATGAGTGCCGAATATCCCTGGTAACCCGGAAGATTTGGCTGTGCACCGGCTATGAGCAATGCATCTATCATTTCGTAAGTACAGCTGTGTACACCATAAACAGCGCCTATCAATGCCCTATCGCCATAAACACTCTGAGCATTGGGATCAGCGCCTGCAGCAAGTAACATTTTTACTACCTCTAGCCCAGAATGCCGCGCTGCTTCTACTAAAGCAGCTCTCCCATCGCCATCCTTTTTATTAGGATCAGCACCGGCATCGAGCAGCAATTGCACCATGCTGGGCCAATTGCAAGAAGCTACGCGCACAAATAATGGCGATGCATTTGGATCAGCTCTTCTATTTAATAGTTTCCTAATTTTGAGAGTTTTACCATTATATACATCGCGAGGCCACCAATTACAATCGTTAATAAGTTCTTTTAACTCAGCAGTCGCTTTCGGATCATACTGCCGCAATGGCTTATTCATTGCAGTGATGGGCGAGCTTATCAGTATTACTACTATCGTTGAAAAAAATTTTAGCAATTTCATGTAACCCAATTTTTTATGCGATTTTTTGTGGTTGCGACAAAAAATTAACCACTTCTTGATGTCCACTTCGGCACGCCATGTCCTCAGCGGTTTCCTTATTAAAACCACCGCGCAACGTTCGATCCGCGCCTTCTTCTTCAATGAGCATTCTGACCAAGTCTAAGCGGCCAAATATAGCAGCATTCATTAGCGCAGTATGCAAAAGTAAGACTTGTCCTTTCTCTTGCTCATCAACATTAGCTCCTGCCTCAAGAAAGCTTTTGATTTCCTGCACCGAAATCCAGCTAAATTTACCATATGTATCAAGCAACTTACGCCATTCTTGCTCTAGCTGATTTTGCGACACATTCATCGCATAGCCGGATAAACTCATTATTACAATTCCTGCAGCAATATAACTGTTGTAGCGCATCATGGCATATCCTCACTTAAGATGTAAAAAAATATCTTTTTACATGATGCCAAGATATGCGACCCTCGTAAAGGATTTTTACCAAAAATTCGACTCATACCGCTTATTGACAAAACCCCCTCGCATAGGTACATTTGAACCGTTATCTTGAAATAACCACAGAAAAGACAAAAGCGTCTTTAATGACTAATGCGGGCTTGCCCCGCCGTAGTTTTAACGAAGGCGGGAATAGCTCAATTGGTAGAGCGTTGCCTTGCCAAGGCAAAGGTCGCGGGTTCGAGTCCCGTTTCCCGCTCCATACTTCGCCAAGGCTTCGTATGGCAGGCCAGTTTTTTTAATGGATTGATATAAAAGCTAATAAAAAGTTTATTAGCACTAAGCGTAGGCTGCCCCCGCCCCTTCGACAAGCTCAGGATAAACTCCGTTTTTTAGCGTGCCTGTCCGACGAAGCTTTAGCGAAGGCGGATTTGCAAGATCTATCAATAACCCAAACCAAGAAGCCCATAACGGCTCAGGATCACCATATATTTGGCAACAAGACAATTTCTTGATAAGGTCAATAAGAAACCCGCTCGATAACTCTTTTATTTGACCAAGATCCTCGCGACTTTGCTAAAATTGCAGTCGGCCCCCGTAGGGAAACAAAAAAACAATTACCAAAAGGTTACTAAAACATATGAAATCGATTATGGAAGAAGCATCATCAATCTCTAAAGCAATAGAAACGGCCTGGCAACGCGCTGGCCAGCCTGCTGAATTCAGCGTAAAGGTCTTGGAACTTCCCCAGACCAGCTTTTTCGGCCTCAAAACGGCAAAATCGGCCAAAGTTGCCTTCTTTTTTGATGAGTCAGGCCCAAAAATAAGAGAACAGGCTGAGCAAAAACATACTCAGCGCACACCAGCCGTCCGCCCACTGGCAAATAGACCGGAGCGCAGCAATCAGCCGCGCCGCTATCCTCAAGGATCGCGCTATGATCAGCGTCCGGCCCAGCCGATGGATCGCGAGCAGCGTGAAGTAACGCGCGAGCCACGCGAACCGCGAGAACATCGTGAGCCGCGTGAGGCAACGCGTGAACCAAGAGAGCATCGTGAGCCGCGCGAAGCAATGCGTGAACCACGCGAAAGCACTGAAAATCGCCCGTACCGCGAACCACGCTCAGACTATAAAAGCAATAGATCATCTCAAGGTCCACGCCGGTATGATCGGGACAATCGTCGCCCTGATAACCGCTACCCGCGCCATGATGGCGAACGCGAAGAACGCTCTTCATATAGCGAAAACGGCGAGCGGGAAAACTGGACGCCGGAAATGGTCCAAGCGGCTCAAGAGTGGATTACCGAAACACTGGTGCTCATGGGCAAGCCAAACATCACTACCAATACTCGCGTCTCTCACAACTATCTTAATGTAAATTTAAGCGAATCGGTGATTGATGACGCACGTCAAGAAGAAACGCAACTAAAAAGCTGGGGCATGCTTGCGATGGAAGCGGTGCGTGAAAAAGCCGGCAAGCCATTGCGCTCCTTGCGAATTGTGCTGGAAAGCAAAAGATATCCTTCGTGACATGCCTACGGCATTCCTCAGGATGAAAAGGCACTAACTTATTTGGACCGTTTGTGATCCTCTTACGCTAAGGCGGAGTTTATCCTGAGTTTATTGAAGGGGAGGATGGCATGCCTGATGAAGAATGGTTAAGAACCGTTCGTGCTGAGCCTGTCGAAGCATGTTCTGGTTAATTTAATCCGTTTTTATTTTTATAATTTTTAAATGATTTGTAATTTATCAAAACATGCTTCGACAAGCTCAGCACGAACGGGCTTTAGAATAATCACCTACAAAGATCATGATATTGTCTTCCTCCGATGAACAAACAATTATCGCTCAATGTACGCCCCGCGCAAGCGGGGCGATTGCGCTTATTCGCATGAGCGGCGCCGATGCTGTTGCCATTGCCGACGCAATCACCACGCTTGCCTCCGGCAAAAAATTGGCCGAGCTTCCCTCGCACACCATTCATTATGGCACCATTAGTGCACCTGATACGAGCACCATCATAGACACTGCGCTCATCATGCTCATGCGCGCTCCGCGCACCTTCACCGGCCAAGATACGGTGGAAATCAGTTGCCACAATAATCAGCATATTATTCAGCAGATTATCACACTCGCCATTCTTGCCGGCGCTCGCATGGCACAAGAGGGCGAGTTTACAAAGCGTGCAGTGCTCAATGGCAAAATAGATCTAGTGCAAGCCGAAGCAATTAATGAATTAATTCATGCGCAAACTCAGATGGCGCTCAAGCAATCGCTGGCGCAACTGCGGGGCAGTTTCTCTTCGTGGCTTGCCGATATTGAAAAAGAGTTACTCAAAGCACTCGCATTCTGCCAGGCAAGTTTTGAATTTATTGATGAGGAGATGGAATTTGGCAGCCAGATTGGCACCATGATTCACCGAGTGATATCATCAATCGCCGCCATCAAAAAAACATTTAGCCAACAGCAGCAGATCAGGCAGGGAGTGCGCATCGCACTCATTGGCAGTGTGAATGCCGGAAAATCATCTCTCTTTAATGCGCTGCTTAATCAACAGCGAGCAATTGTGACCCCAATTCCGGGCACCACGCGCGACAGCATCGAAGCAGGCCTCTATAAAAATGGCAACTCATGGACGCTCGTTGATACGGCCGGATTGCGGCAAACTGAAGATGCTATTGAGCAAGAAGGCATCGCTCGCTCATTTGAAGAAGCACACAAGGCCGATATTATTTTGCTGGTAGAAGATGCAACTGGCACACTGACTGCTGAAGAAAAAATAGTGTATGCGCAACTGCAGGAAAAATATTCCGGTAAAATTATTATGGTGCTCACAAAATGTGAAGAAAATCCTATTCATGCTGAGGAGGACTCAAGGAGTCCATCTCCACCCATCCCCACCTCCAGTAAAACCAGAAAAAACATCGATGCTCTCGAGCAGGCCATCGAAGAAAAAATTACCGCTCTCTTTGCTCAAATGGCATCTCCATTCTTGCTCAATCAGCGGCAATACCAACTATTGCTTGCGCTCGAAACAAAACTTGCTACCATAAAAATAATGCTCGCGCATAAAACTATTGCGTATGAACTGCTGGCTGTGCATCTTAATGATGCGATCGCTCAATTGGCAGAATTATCGGGAAAAGAGGTTAGTGAGGCGAGCATGGATATGGTGTTTAGAGAATTCTGCGTGGGGAAATAGCATGAAAAAACTATTAATCATCTTTGCACTTTTAATGTGTACTCAGCAAACTATTCAAACTATGCAAGCCATGGAGGATAGTTTTTTTGGATTTTCTGATGCCTGTGAGCTAGCGGAAACTAGGCGGCAAACTATTCAAGCCGCGCAGGCCACGGAAGATATATCAACCGATGAGGAAGGTGAAGGGCCGGAAGAATTTGTTCGGAATAAGACACTTGCTGCTATTGAGAATGTTATCAAGCAAAAAATTGATCCTAATCTGCCACTTTCTGAGCAAGAGGCTATATTCTCCGGGATAGTGCCTCTTCATTGGACTTCGATGCATGATCATTATCTTGGATTAACCGAACAACTGCTGGCCGGTGGCGCTACACCAGATTTTACAATCAAATCTACTGATAACACCCCTCTGGGGATCGCCACGATCTATGGCGCAACGGCTACTTTAAAACTACTTCTTCTGGCAGGAGCAGATCCTAATAAAACGTGCGAACACTATTCCGGTAGAAAACCACTGCATGCCATCTGCTTACCATATCCCAGTGCAACATTTAATCCTTCCATGACACAAAGAATGGAAATTGTGCAGGCGCTTTTAGATCGCGGTGCCCTTAGAGATGCTAAAGACAATCAGGGAGAAATTCCTCTTCGATCTTGCGGATCGATATTTCCCGGGAAGTACGCTTGTTACACTTTTGACATGCACTTAAAAAATCGCATGACAATATGAAAGCTCATTCATGAAAAAAATCTTTTTACTCGCTAATTTTTTTACATCATCTTTAATCGCCATGAACGGTGAAGAAATTCCCAGCCCTGCCCAGCTGCTGTGCCATGCTGCTCAAAGTGATCAGCATATTGCGGTGACCACATTACTCTTGCACTGTGGTATGCCGGCAGATTCGCACGATCCCACATTAACCAGTCCACTGTTTCAAGCCGCATGGCACTGCCAGCCCCGCACTCTTGCCACCCTATTAGAGCATAATGCAAACCCAAATCATGAAATGTATCAAAAAACAGCTCCCCGCTTGACCCCACTGCATGCGGTATGCCGCAGTAACCTTGATTCTTTTAACGCGGCCGCTAATAATAATCGGCGCAGTGCAATCGAATGGCTCTTAGCTGCCAATGCTAACACCAATGCCAGGGATCGCCAAGGCAAAACACCTCTCTTTGACTTAATCACCACATACCGTGATGAAAAATGCCCTATTTTATTTTCTCCCCGAAAAAAACTATTATTTTTTAATGCTCGCAAAACGTTGATCGATCTATTGATGCTATGCAAAGCAGATCCCACTCTTAAAGATAGCCGCGGTGAATCGGCACTTTGCGGACATTCGCAGGAGCGTTGCGGACTTTTGAGTATTTATACCGCAATAAAATTTAAGGCACGGCGCGCACAGCTCCGAGAACTTTTATTTACTTATTTGAGTAAAGCACGCGCTAAACGAGATGCAACATCTGATTTTAAAAATATGCCTAATGATATACTACAGTTGATTTTAAAATTGGCTTACCCGTAATATACACATGGTGAGTAGCTCGCCCTTCGACATTGCTCAGGACAGGCTCCGCGAGATGTACCTGTCCGCCCGAAGCCGTGGCGAAGGCTGGATATGCCACTATCGTGGCTACTCAGGATGTGTAAAACATATAAAGGATTCTTATGAAAATATTATTTTTTGCCTTTCTTTTTGTGGGAATACCCAATGGCATGGATGCCCAGCAACCTCCTGCTAAATCACCGCCCATTCCTAAACCCATAGTGAATCCCGACAATATTATCAATATCCTTGAAGCATTAGGATTGCACGATCCTACTTTGGAAGAGATGCATTCGCAGGTTGAGCCAATGCCACCTTCTCCGGGAATGGATAGATTGCCAACGCCCGAAATGCTCACACGCATGGGCGCTGCATTGCCTCCCGCTAAATCACCACTCCTTAAAATTTTTAAGTGCCGGGAACCTTTGGGAGCAAATCCGGGAAATGTGGTGGGCATGGGAACACCCCCATCATTAAAGCAACCAAGATCGCGCCGCAGAATGTCAGCGAATATTGGCTACGCTGGAAGCAGAAGGCATTTTGGATGAATGTTTTTGCGATTATCATACTGATGAGCAAGAACCTCCGCTGCCATCACCTGAGCAATTGAATACCGCAGAATTTGTGGCGCTTAAGCAGTTGCCAAGAGCAAGCGAAGAAGCGCTGAAGCGTCTTGAACATATGGAGAAATTCAGAAAGGGAAACTCATGAAAAAACTACTATTCATCATTTTGATTACCAGTTTTTTAACCAATACTATGACTAAACAGCAAACGCCGCAGCCGCCATCGCGCAGCTGCTCTTTTTGTTGCATGCTTAACGCGGCTCTTTTATGGTGCTTTCCGCCGCCTAATTTTGAGGAAATGCCTTTCCGTGCCAGCAATCCTGAAGCAGTGCGCACGCCAGTAGTTGCTAGTATGCTACCGCGGCAGTCAATTCCATCCGAGAGCTTGCAAAAAGTTGAATAACTCTTTTATTCAACACACCATCTGCTGATCTCTTTCAGCGCATAAATCCGTTCGGCTTGGCGATCCACATCCCAAAGCTTTATAAGCCATTGCTCTTGCGGATGATACTCGGTGGTGCCAAAAAAGAAGCTGATGGGCACAATCGTGCGCACACCTTTTTCACCCCGATAGTTGGTGTATTCTATTTTGATCGGATTTCTGGCACCTTTTTCGGTCATGCCCGGTAATAGTACCGGTGTTTGGCGATTATTATTGTCCATAGCAAACATAGCTGTTCCTAAACAGAGTGATAAAAAAATTATTCTATTCATTTAACTTTCCAAAACTGATCTATGCACAAACATAGAGGGAAATGCTGCAACAAACCGAGTATACCATTGCTTGGCCTGGACCGGAGTGAGCCTTGTAATCCGTTTGCTCGTTTTCTTTTCAATGCCTCCACTAAAGTGGGAAGTAAAGCGGGCACGATTACGAGTTTCACGTTGACTCTCAAAAACATCCACGGCTACTCTGCCATCATTGCTTAAAATGCCCACGCACTGTTTGTGCACAGGAGTATCTTTTATCAAAAAAACTGCCACCACTTGCGGCGGCAGGAAATCTCTTTCCATTGCCGGCAGGGGTGCTGCAGCAAGAAGAGCGAAGCTTATTACTACAATCTTCACTTGAAACTCCTTCAAAAAAAAGCCCGGCGTTCAGCCGGGCCCATTAATTTATGCTTTATGCTGCAACGGCAACAACTTGAATTTCATCGCGGCGATTCAGCCATTGCTGATCCTTATCACCGGTCACCGGTTTGCCATTCACAATCTCCGGCGCGTCAAAACCGCGACCGACGATCTTAATTTTGCTGGCAGGAACTCCGGCCGCAACTGCCTGATCCTTAAGCGCTTTTGCCCGTTTTTCAGACAAAATGCGATTATATGAAGCATGAACCGGCCGCATGATCCGCATTGCCATTGATCACAAAGGTCACCGGTTGGCCGGATTTTTCCTCTTTATCAAGCAATGTCTTTCATACGTTCAACATCTTGGGCGATGGCCTCTTTTTCACTGGATTTTATGCGTATTTGTCAAAATCGAAATAGACCTTTTTAAAGCCATCGGCGTTCTTGACCCCTCAATCCAGGCATACTGATCCCCGTCACCATCAACGAGTGCCATTGTATCGATATCTTGATCAAAGAAATCCTTGATGCCATCTTTGGCCACCGGGATATCCACATCGGTCATCACCTCGCGCTGATTTATAGGGCGTTTTTCCGCCTTTTTTGATCTAAAAAAGCCGCAGCCGGGTATGAGTGCAATGGCTGCCAGTAAGAGTAGAAATTGTTTATTCATGAATACTCCCTAGTTGATAAAGGATAGATAAATTTACTTAACGGGATAGGACTTTAACACAAATTTAGCCAATTTTCTACTCATTATGAGCAAAATACGCTATAGTTAAAGAGAAAATTATACTCAAAAAATGGCAGACCGCATGAAAAAAATTTTAATAAATGAGAATCCTTGGCAAACCCGCATTGCTATAACCAGTGATGGGCTCTTGCAAAACGTTTACTTTACCGGCCACACCGAAAACCCCCTAGAACGGGCGTTTTTTAAGGGTGTGGTAACCAAAGTGCTCCCGGGCATCCAAACAGCATTTGTGGATATTGGCCAAGAAAAGGCCGGATTTCTGCACATTTCTGAAATTGACCGTGATTTGGCTATCCAGAAGATCAGCCGGCACTCCCAGCTGGATGATGATGAGGCACCCGCCCCCCGCATCCGCCGAGAGCATATCGATATTAGCAAGATCTTCAAAGAAGGTGACCAGATTCTGGTCCAGGTGAGCAAAGAGCCGGTGTATGAAAAAGGGGCCAAGCTTTCTACCTGTTTTACCCTTCCGGGCAGATTTATTGTACTTAATGCCCAATATTCCCCGCATCGGCGTTTCCAAAAAAATTGAGGAACGGGATGAGCGCTAGCCGCCTTAAATCGGTAGTAAAATCGGCGCTTCCTGATGGCATGGGGGCCATTATTCGCACCACGAGCGAAGGCCGCCAGGATCATGAAATTGTAAAAGATATCAGTTTTTTGCTGGAGACTTGGAACCATATTCAAGATGCTTTTAAAGCAGCAAAACCCAAAGAAAAAGTGTTCCAAGATATTGAACTTCCTCTCCAAATTGTCCGCGATCATCTGGATGATGATGTGGACCGAAGTGATCACTGATAATAAGGAGGGGCTTGAATAAGATTTACAAGTTTGTAAAATCGATCGCCCCCGAATACAGCCAACGCATCAAGCTGTATGAAGGCCCTGCTCCGCTCTTTGAATATCTATGAAATTGAAAAACAGATCGAAGCGGCACTTGAGAAAAAAGTTCCGCTTAAAATCGGGGGGCTCTTTGATTGTTGAAAGCACTGAGGCGATGACGGTGGTTGATGTAAACACCGGAAGATTTACCGGCAAAAAGAATTTAGAAGAAACAATTCTTGCCACAAATCTTGAAGCAGCAGGAGAAGTTGTGCGCCAATTACGGCTACGCAATATTGGCGGACTGATCGTAATCGATTTTATCGATATGAGCTCGGGCGCCAACAAGCAAAAACTGTTTAGACATTTTGAGAAAATGCTAAAAGAGAAAGATAAATTCCAATCAGTAGTTCTCAAGATTTCTGAATTTGGCTTGGTGCAAATGACGCGTAAACGTTCAGGCATCACGCTTGCTGCAACAACTTGATGAGTAAATGTACCGGCTGCAAAGGCTTGGGCGCGGTAAAATCGACTGAAACTGAATGCCATCTGATTTTGCGCCAACTGCAAGAAAAATTAAAAACACGCAAAACAGGGGACGCAAATCACGGTGCATGTGCATCCGGATATCTTTACACCACTTGACCAGCGTTGAATACAATGCCATTTTATCTCTAGAAAAATTGTATAAGTGCAAAATCACTTTACTCAGCGATAAAAATTTAAGCATAAACCAATTACAAATTCGAAAAATAATCGTATGTCAAAAAACGCCATCCGTCCTTGACCATTATCCCGATTATGAACTCACGATCGGGATCGAAGTCCACGTACAACTCAACACCAACAGCAAAATATTTTGCTCCTGCGCTAATCAGACCGGGCAAGAGCCTAACACCAATATTTGCAATATCTGCACCGCACAACCGGGCTCATTGCCGGCCCTCAATAAAAAAGTGATAGAATATGCCATCAAAGCAGGCCTTGCTACCCACTCAACGATTGCAGCCGGTATGCACCTTTGCACGCAAACATTATTTTTATCCCGATCTGCCCAAAAATTATCAGATTAGCCAGAATGAAGATCCTATTTGCAGCAATGGGTATGTTCCCATTCGTCTAGAAGACGGCAGGTCAAAAATGTTCGCTTCATCCGCATTCATATGGAAGAGGATGCGGGCAAAAATACTCATGCGCACCGGCTAATGCAAGCTTTGTAGATTTTAATCGCACCGGCACGCCGCTTTTAGAAGTGGTCACACAGCCGGATATTAATAGCACTTATGAAGCAAAAGCCTATTTAAAAGCGCTGCGATCCATCGTGCAATATTTGGGCATCTGCTCAGGCAATATGGAAGAAGGCGCATTTAGGGCCGACACCAATGTTTCGGTAAAAAAGAAGACCGATACAAAATTAGGAACTCGCTGCGAACTTGAAAAACATCAACTCATTCAAATTTATCGGCGATGCAATTGAGTATGAGATCGAGCGGCAAATTGAGCTGCTCAACAGCGGCCAAAAAGTGCGCCAAGAAACGCGCCTCTGGGATACGAAAAATAAGAAAACAATTATGATGCGCTCCAAAGAAGAGGCGGCAGACTACCGCTACTTCCAGGATCCGGATCTGCCGATTATTAGAAATTTCATCGACTGCTATCGATGCAACCAAAAAAATAATGCCCGAACTTCCTTTTGAACGTTTTGAGCGATACACCACCAAAAATGGCCTAAGCGCTTACGAAGCGGAAATATTGTGCGATGATATCGATCTGGCAAATTATTACGAACAGGCACATCAAATTAATCAAAATAAACAGGTGGTCAACTGGATCCTCAGAGATGTGATGGGCTACCTCAAAGAACACAAGATTGCTTTGGCCGATTTTAAAGTGACTCCTGCAAAATTGGCAAAGTTGGTCACCCTACTTGAAAAAGGCGTGATCAATAATCGCGCTGCACAAGAAGTGTTTCAAGAGGTTGCTCTTACCGGCTACGATCCTGAAGCAATCGTTAAAGAGAAAGGCTTGGAGCAAATGGGATCATCAGAAGAACTTGAAGCAATGGTTAAAGAATTGCTCGCTGCAAACCCGAGCCAAGTGGCAGAATATAAAGCAGGCAAGGAAAAGATGTTTGGCTTCTTTGTGGGGCAGATGATGCAAAAAACCAAAGGCAAAGGGGATCCGAAATTGATTCAAGAGTTGCTTAAGAAGCATTTAGTTTAAGGAGAAAAAAGATGAAGAAGAAATTAACCAAGCATGGTAAAAGCATAACGCTTGTTATTGATAAATCAATTCTCAAAAAACTCAAAATGGATGCGGCATCGGTGGTGAATTTATCTATCACTGATGAAGGGCTTTTGGTGAGTCCCACTAGAAAAAGCAGCGTTTCACAAAAAGATACTTCAGAAAAAATAATTACTATTGCAAAGCGTATCATGAAAAAACACGATGCGGTGTTTAAAAAGCTTGCCAAAACATGAAGCGATATCTTTTTATCTCCGTCAAGGAAGCCAAACTTTATGAGCTGGCGCTTGAAGTTGCCACATCGCAAATCACCAAAGAAGAAATAGCAAAATTTTTCAAAGCAAATACAATAGCTATAAAATAATCATTTTTTTGAGGATCACGCATGAAAAATGCACTTCTTTTATTTTTAATCACCGCAAGCCCTTTGATGGCAATGCAAGAGCCAAATCGCGCACCGCTTATCAAAAGCATTACTAATCAGATGAGAAGAAGCTGTGCCATAACAACCTGTATCTATGGCGTTCATGCAAAAGCCAGCAAAACTTCCACTCTCGGTCTGATTCCTCCAGCAATTCCAGCAGATGATTTAGAGGTTAATTTCTCTGATGATGGATTTCTATTGTTGCCGGGCAATGAACTCACCATTGCTACTCCGCTTGGGGTGCATAGCCTTAGCATAAATGAGCTTGCAGAGCCTTATACAGGAACCCTCGCACTCTTATCATTTGCTCGAGGCATGTCTGGTCCTATATCAGCCTTTAAAGCTCAAGAGGCTCGCATTATCATCAATTGGGATGGCACCGTTCAGATTGTCAAAATCAGATAAAAAAGCCCGATTTTTACGGGAAAAACTCTGATTTGACAAAATTGCTATCTGCATTACCATTAGAATAATACTTATTAGGGCACTGATAGCGATGCCCTAGCGCCGAGTGTGGCACGGTATCCTCAAGTTGTATCCGCTATCAGAAGCAGGCCGATGGCCAATTAACCCCCTAATTAGTGAGTCTTTTCCCTATGATTACTTCCTTTAAGGAACTCCCTTTACATCCTCAAATTATTTCTGCTCTTGATGGGCTGGGTATCGTTACCCCGACCGACATTCAGGGCAAATCGATCCCTCTTTTATTGGCTCCTGAAGGAGTCGATTTTTGGGGCCAGGCCCAAACCGGTACGGGTAAAACCCTTGCCTTTGGCATCCCCCTCATTCAAGGCATCACCGCCGCTGACCAAAAAACTCAGGCGCTCATAGTTGCCCCAACCCGAGAGCTTGTGGTCCAAATTACCCAAAGTTTACGCCCGATCGCACAACCACTGGGCATCAGTGTGGAAGCCATTTATGGCGGCGCCTCTATGCGTGATCAGATGTCTGCGCTCAAGAAAGGGCTCCAGGTAGTTGTGGGCACCCCAGGCCGTATCAACGATCATATTAATCGCAAAACGCTCAACCTAAACAATGTACGCACCTTGGTGCTTGATGAAGCAGATATCATGCTTGATATGGGCTTTAAAGAAGAGATGGATGAAATTTTAGCGGCAACTCCTGAAAATCGGCAAATTTGGCTCTTTTCAGCAACGGTAAAATCGGGCATCAACGCCATTATGCGCCAGCATATGAAAAATACGGTTACGGTAAGCGCGAGCAAACAGCAAGTAGGCACCACCAGCACCAAGCAATATTTTTCTCTGGTTCCTATGAGAAATCGCTTCACCGCACTCTGCCGCTTTATTGACAGTAATCCAAATTTTTACGGCTTCATTTTCTGCCAAACCAAAATGCTCACTGCTGATCTTGCAGATCAATTGGGATCTGCCGGCTATCCTGCCAATGCATTGCATGGCGATATGAGCCAAGGATTGCGCAACGCCGTTATTAAAAAATTTAAAAATAAAGAATTTACCATCTTGGTGGCTACCGATGTGGCCGCGCGCGGGATTGACGTTTCTGATCTCACCCACGTGATCAACTATTCATTGCCTAATGATCATGAAGGATATGTGCATCGTATCGGGCGAACCGGACGTGCAGGCAAAGAAGGAATAGCTATCAGCTTTATCGGCAGCAAAAATGAGATGCGCTATATTCACATGTTGGAACGTAAATTTAAACTCATGATCAACCCGATCAATGTGCCCAGCAGCCAAGATATTCAAAAAGTATATCTCCAGCGAGCATATGAACATCTGGAATCACTCACACAAACTCAAACTTCCCATATTGCTCCGGAACTTAAGGATACTATTGGGGGCTATAGCAAAGAAAAGCTGTTAAGCATCGTGCTTGCCTACGTAGCCGAAAAATTCTTCCCAACCAACAAGAAAGAAGATTTCCATTTTACTAATATGGCTGATGTTGCACACCGCTCTGATGCGCAGCATGAATCAGAAGGTTCTGATCTGCAAGAAATCATGATCAATCTAGGAACTGATGACGGCATTAGCGAAGAAGATATCGAGCAGTTCATTTCTCAAGAAGCGGGCATCACGCGCGCTGATGTGGAAAAACTGAAGGTTATCAATCGCAGAACCTTTATCAAGTTGCCCGGAGAAATCGCTCAAACGGTATTGGGTAAATTAAAAGGCAAAACTATTGCCGGTCACAAGGCGCGTATTATATTGGCACCTCTTTCTGAAGATGATTGGGCACATTCAGGCCGCCCGGGCCGTAGAGATGGTGGCCGCCGTCAGCATGGTGGTCGCGATAATTTCCAACGCAAAGATAGACGGCATAAACGGTACTAGTTTTTATTTTTTGAATGTTCTTCAAAATATTTTTTGAGTGAGCCACTGGCAACCTGACCCGGCGTTTGGTAATAAGTGGTCTCGCTCATTTTAAAGGGCCCACTTTCTCCCACAGCTACTTCATCATTAAACTCTTTTTGAAAGTAAATCTGAGCACCCTTGGCCAGCAGCTGAGCAGCCAATGCAATGCCATGCTGGCCCCATGATTCTTGCCATTTGCGCGCAAGAATGAAGAGCGTTTCATTAAGCATTTGTGCACCATCTTGTGTTTGGCACATTGGCCAAACATCTAATTTACGCGCTGCTCGCGCGAGAGTATCACCAGTAATCTTTTCTTGATCACTTAAAAGAATTTGGCATTGCTGTGCATCCGGATCGGCCATTGCAACGCATAAAGCTCCCTGAAAAAACACCATTATTATCAAATTACGCATACTCTTCCTCTTAAATCAAAAATTTTCATCGTAACATTGACACATTTATTTATTTTCGGATAGCCTTTGAACAATTTGACCATCAATAATCAAGAGGAGATCTATGAAGAATACTTTACACTACCATACCATGGTACGAGCGTTGCGCAGTTTTTTTCAGGAAAAGAAGGGATTTATTGAGGTTCCTGCCCAATCCCGTCTTTCTATTTTAGCCGCCTGCGAACAACCGGAAACGGTTGCACGATTTGGTCTCAATGGCATAGAGTATCCATTGCCGCAAACGGGGCAAATGTGGCTGGAGCATGAACTTTTATTAAATCCTGAATGGCCGGGGGTCTTTTGTGTAACCACCAGTTATCGCGATGAGCCATTTCCTGTTGAGGGTCGCCACCAGAGAATTTTTCCTATGTTTGAATTCGAATCGCATGGAACTTTTGCCGACTTAAAACAGTTGGAAGAAGAGCTCTTGGCACACTTGGGATTTGAAGCGCCTATTGCATTATCGTATGAGAATGCCTGCAAGCGATATGATACTCAAATACTAGAAGCTGAGCATGAAACAATAATGGCGCAAGAGCTAGGAAATGCAATCAGTCTGGAATATTTTCCGGCGCGCACCCAGCCATTCTGGAATATGAAATATGCAGGAAACGGCATCTTCAACAAAATCGATCTGCTCATGCACGGCATGGAAACTATCGGCTCAGCAGAGCGAGAAACAGATAAATATATTATGCGCGAACAGTTTCTTGCGCTTTCTAATGGCAAATATGCTGAGCTGCTTTTCAAATTTGGCAAAGATCGGGTGCTCAAAGAGCTTGATGAGTATTTGTCATTCGATTTCTTTCCACGCTATGGCGCCGGCATAGGCCTCACGCGGCTTGAACGTGCGTTTTCACTTTCAGGATTATTTGACGAATTGCCATTGGTCTACCCAACAAAATCATTTGCAACGCAACCGCAACTGCACGTGTAAAAAGTATATTAATTGGGGCAGCGAACGCTGTCCCAAAGGAACTTATCATGAACCATCGCACTCGAATATTTTTTTTCTCACTCATAGCAGCCGGCCTGGGATTTGCCGGCGGTTATCTTTTTTCAGCAAAATTTTGCAAAGTAAGCATCGGCAAACGCGTTGATAAAGAAATTGCCCTGAGCCAAGAATTGCGTACACTTTTTGTCAAAAATACTATTCTTGCTCATCTGGCGGCACGCTCACCCGTTGCCGAGCAAAATGCGTGGAACAACTTCTTGAAACTAATCAAACTAATATCTGCCAATTAGTGCAAGCCTATTATGGGGGTAACGCTGCTACCCTAACGCAATTATTAAACACTCGGACCGCTTTGATAAAAAATAGTTTAGCCGGCAAAAACGATCAACCATCACTAGCGGGTAATACTCAAGCAATTGTGCAAGAGCTGGTTGCCCTCAACCCGGATGGTCAAAATCAATTTGAATCATTGCAATCATACTTAACACAAGAAGAAAAAGATGTTGAACGAGAAGGATTGCTGTGGAGCCAAAAAAATTATTCGACTGCCGCACAACTTTTTATGCAACAACTGCAAACGGCTACTCAAGTTGCCGATGAATTTAATGCTGCGATCACTCGCCAATTCCCGGGGAGATTTTAATCCTTCGTGACGCACTTCGTGCTCCTCAGGATGAAGATGAAACTCATAAACCCCGTTCGTGCTGACCCTTCGAGCCTACTCCGCCGTAGTTCTGCGCACAGCATCTTGGCTTAAATATAGAGGCTACGAAGGCCGGGCTTCGCTCAGGAGTAAACGCTGCGCTCAATACTCACCCCGTTCGTGCTGACCCTTCGACTTCGCTCAGGAGGAACGGCCAGCCTGGCCGCCATAGCCTTGGCGAAGGCTGGCTCGAAGCATGTTCTGGTAAATCATATTTGACTTTCGTGGTAAAAACCCTTACTTTTACCTATGATTTTCAATATTTCTTAAGGGCAGCATATGAATCTCATATTTTTTTCTACTGTAGTTCTTTTTGCGACAGCGCCATCTCTTTTTGCTTGCACTCCTCCGAGCGAATCCAAGCTGGAAGCAGCACCATTTTCTAGCAATGCTTGCTCTTTAACAAAAAGTAAAAACGCACCTACATTATGCGACGATCAACATCGAGCATCTGATGGGCTATACCAAGATTGGCCAGGCGGTCAGATATTCCCATTAGAACAAATAACAATAACCACAGCTACCTGCACGTGCCACCAACGCTTAAAATCTCGTTATTCCGGGCAATAAATTTTTCTGCAATCAGCTGATCAATAATAGCATTCACGCGCTCGGCATCTTTGCCCACCATCTGCACTATTATTTCTTGAGGCATTGGCTCGCTTTCATTAGTGAGCAGCCTTAAAACCATGCCTCTAATTTGCCGATCAGAACCTTCGAACTTTGATTGTTTGGTATGATGAGCGCTTTTTCTGCTCGGGTTGATGATCGTTTTTTTGAGCAGCACTCCATAATCCATGAGCGCATAATACCACTCGCGGGGATTTTCCACGTCAAGCGCTGCTTGCACTAAGGGCAGCAGAAGTTTATCGTGCACATTTTCTTGTTGCGGAAAGAAGAAGTGCAAAAAGACTGCGCGAATATTGGTCTCAATAAAAATAGTCGGTTCATTGAACGCAAACGCGCAAATTGATGATGCAGTAGCCTTGCCAATGCCCGGCAATTGCTCTAAAAGCAGCGGATCATTGGGCAAAGTGCCCTGATGCTCATTTACTATGATGCCGGCAGTTCGATGCAAATAGATACCACGGCGATTGTAACCCATGCCCTGCCAGGCGCGCAGCACATCTTTGAGTGCAGCATTGGCCAGCGATGGAAAATCAGGAAATTCAGCAATGAATACCGGATACTTCACGGCAACGCGCGCCGTTTGCGTTTGCTGCAGCATCACTTCAGAAATAAAAACTTTGTACGGATCATCCG
Organism: uncultured bacterium; assembly: GCA_963836585.1. Taxonomy (GTDB): domain Bacteria; phylum Babelota; class Babeliae; order Babelales; family Vermiphilaceae; genus BTUB01. Next base: position 76,021 of record CAWIJV010000003.1, on the reverse strand, counting down.
CGCCGCGCCAATCAAAAAGACGGCCATGGGCTGCATAATGCTGCCAAATTATTTTTTGAAATTCGGTGATGGTAGGTGACATAGGAAGTCCGTTCGTGCTGAGCCTGTCGAAGCATATTTTGATAAATCACAAATCATTTAAAAATATGTAAAAAAATTAATCAACGGATTTAATACTAACCAGAACATGCTTCGATAAACTCAGCACGAACGGGGGAAATATTTCAGTTATTTTTCAGGAACCGAAGCATCTTCTTTCTCCAGCCTTCCAATCTTTAGCGTAAATAGTTTTTCATTGTTGAGAACTTTTGCCACCGCCTCTTTCATTTGATCCAAAGTAATGGCCGATAGTCTTTCTGCGCGCGTATCATAATAATCGCGCGGCAATCCATATCGATCCATACTCAAAAAGACGGCCGCCATCCCTTTATTGGTAGCAAAATTATCTACAATCGAATTGCTAATCGCATGCTTTGCCTCCAAAAATTCCTCAGGGGTTATGGTATCAACCGATTTTTGAATCACCTCTTTAATAGCTTTTTCCGCTTCGGCAAGCCGATCCAAAGAGACAATGGTCCTCACCATCACCATGCCCGGCTCCTCAGCGCAGGATGCCACGAGCGAGCCGCCGATATTGTAAAAGAGGCCCGATTGCTCACGCAGCTGATATAATTTTGAATGGAGTGATCCCAAAACACCGCCGGAAAAAATCTGATCAAACAGCAACAGCTTATCAAAATCAGGATCTTTGCGGGTGACCGATAGCCCCGCAAAAGAAAGCACCACTTGATCACGATTGATCGGATAAATCTGCTCGCATGCGGTAATTTTTTCCAATTTCGGGAAAGTGATTGCACTCACTTTTGGCCCCTTCCAGGCACCCAATCGTTTTATCCAGCACCGCTTTGAGATCATAGTTACCAATATCCCCCACAATTGCTAAGCGCGCGCCATCGGGAGAGAAATAGGCTTTATGGAATTCAACCAAATCTTTTTTGGTAATTTTTTCAATCGATTCTTTGGTGCCCAAAATATTTTTTGAATACGGGTGCCCCGCATATATTTTTTCTACCACAAGCTGCCGTGCAAATTGCGACGGATTATCCCAGAAGTTTTTAATTTCCGCCAGTAGTCTGCACGCGCACTTTCTCTATCTCATCTTCATCAAATTGCGGCGCAGTAATTATTTCTTCTAAAAGTTCCAGGCCTTTAGGCAAATCAGAAGCCAGCATGCTCATGCTCATAATGCCCGGGCCGACATTTAATGCCATGCCACGCGCTTCCAGCTCATCAGCCAATTGTGCGGAGGTATATTTTTTTGTGCCTTCTTGCAGCATCAGCGCCATAAAATTATACAGCCCCGGCAGCTGCGCGCTATCATAATAGCCGCGCGCCTTTAACTCAAGAATCAGATCTATTTTTGGCGTGTTGGCATTTTTATAATAGAACACCTTGATGCCATTAGAAAGCTCAAGCGTGGAATATTTTGGAAAATCAAAATGGCTGGCTTCTTTAGGCTTTATTTTTTTGGCATACAATGGCCCCTCAATCGGCGAGGTGCGCGGGCGCGCTTGCAAAAATTTTACATCATATTCATCCGATTCTTTTTGCATCTTGCGCCACTCTTGTTTGTCTTGCTCGCTCAGCGGCAGTAAAAGTCCGCTATTCATAAATGCGGGTCTAAAATACTGCGCCAATAATTTTTGCATCTCCTGCTCAACCTCTTTTTTAGGCTTATCCAAAAAATGAAATGCAAAATTTTCATCACCGGTAGCCAAATAGTTTTTACCAATTTCACGCGCCTGCGTTTCAATACTTTCCAAGAGCTCATAATAGGCCATCTGCGCTTGCTTAAGCGCGCGTGTATATTCAAGATCAGAAATGCCCTCTTGAACAATGGAATCTATTTCTTCTTGAATAATCTGATTATTTTTGGAATCTCATCAATATTATTCGGGTAATATGAAATAAAGAAAAGACCATAATCAAAAAGCAAAGTAGCCGAAGCAGATAAATGAGTAACCAGCTGCAGTTCATCTACCAATTTTCGATACAGACGCGATCCTTTGCCGGCGCCAAGAATTAAGGCAAGCACCTCTATAAGATGTTCATTTTTTGTGGTGGCGCCCGGAATCTCATAGGCGATAATCTCAAATGGCTGCTGAATATCACGATAAAGCGTCACGTTATGAGAAATCAGATCTTTATTATGATAAAATTCCTCTTTTTTATAAGCAGGATTGGCTGGAATCTTTTCAAAATATTTTTTTGCTTGCGCAAAAGCATCTTCCGGATCCACATCGCCCACAATCACCAAGGTGGCATTGTTTGGCCAATAATGTTTTTTGTAAAAGGCGCGCAAGCGATCAGCATGTACATCAAAAAGATCTTGCTTAAAGCCAATCACCGGATAATGGTACGGATGATCGGGGAAGATGCTGGCTACTAGTTCTAATATAAGCGTACGTTTATAGTTATCGCGCCCCATCTTAAGCTCTTGAATCACCGCCTTCATCTCGGAGTTCAGATGATCGTCTTTGAAGGAAACATTTTGCATGCAATCGGCAAAGACCGGCAGCACTTCATGCCAATGCTGCACCGGTAAATCAAAAAGATAACCGGTATAATCATAGAATGTGAACGCATTGGTGGAGCCAGAAAGCATATGGGTGATGATATTTATATCAGATTCAGAAAGATCTTTGGTACCCTTAAAGATCATATGCTCAATCAGATGCGCAATCCCTTTTTCACTCGTTTTTTCATCTTTTGAGCCCACTTTATACCAGACCTGCAATGATACTTTGGGCAACGAGCGCACCGAGCGGACCAGAATCGTCATACCATTGGCTAGAACTTTTTTTAATACATGCGGCTTTTGGGCTTCTTTCATCTGAATTTCCTGGGATTTATCATCTAAATCATTATCATGATTATCTTTAGCAAGTAGGGGCACTATGGCCACTAACACTATCAGCGAATACAATACTTTTTTCATTAAGGACTCCTTAAATATATTCTGAGCTTATCACATTCTTTGCTTTTTTCTCCCATTTTTTTGTATCATACGAAATAAAGAAGGGGGAAATCCATGAAACATAATATTGTATTTTTCACCATGATCATACTTGCAAGCATGCAGTGCTCAAGCATGGGCCGCAGCGTATTCAATCCTGGTTGTATACGGCAGAATTCAGATGAATTGCGGCGCGATATGATTTTTTGTGCAATCGATGCTCACAATTTTGATTTCTTGCTGAAACTGCTCGATCCAGAAACGGTCGATTACAAAAATCCAAGCGGAGAAACTGTTATCGAGCGGCTCGACTATATTGCCAAATTAGCCAAGGTTGATGTTGCACCCGTTTTGGCGCACATTCAAAAAGTGAAAACAGAAAAAAAAGATTGAAAAAAATCCCGTTCCTAAACGCGGCCAATTTTAATCCGCATCAATTTTTTGGAATCAAGAATCTGCTTCACGGCTGTTTTTACTTCGATCAGTGTAATAGTTTTTAAATGAGCAATACGAGTATTAAAATAGTCAGCCGGCAATTTAAAACGATTGATAAATAATAGAGATTGTGCCGTCGATTCAAGTGATTCAAAATTATCAACCATCGAGTTGATAAGCGCATTGCGCGCATGCTCAAGATCTTCTTGAGTAAGTTTATCGTGCGCCGCATCGATCGTCGCAGCAATGAGATTTTCAGCTTCGCAAGCCTGATCATTGGAAACCGTTGTTTTTATATAAACTAATCCCGGTTGCTCATCTGCTCCGGCAACCACTGATCCGCCAATGCCATAAAAAATACCCGTCTGCTCACGCAGTTGCATCAGATAGGAGCTCATGGAGCCCAAAACACCGCCGGTAAACACCTGATCAAACAAAAGCAGTGCATCATAGGCAGGATCCAAGCGCTTTACTGATTTGCCCACAAATGCCAGCACTGTCTGATCTCGATTGATCGGATACTGCTGCACGCGTTGCGCTCACTTCTTGCAGCGGCGGATACTGCAGATCATCAACGCGTGGCCCTTGCCATGCGCCCAGATATTTTTGGATTGCTGCCGCCACATTCACGCCCTGCAAATCCCCCACAACCGCCAAAGATGCTTGTGCGGGCGTTACATATTGTTTGTAAGCATCCACTAGATCTTCACGAGAAATTTTTTGTATACTGCCAACACTCCCAAAGAGATTTTTATGGTATGGATGCGCTTTGCCATACACCGCGGATCGCGCCAGTTGCCCGGAAAATTCATGCGGAGTATCCCAGTAGGAAGCAATCTCAGCCGCAATCTGTTGGCGAATTTTAGGTAAACTTTTTTCAGGAAATGTTGCATAGCGCACGAGCTGCTCAAGCAATAAAAGTCCTTCTTGGAAATCTTCTTTGAGCATACTCAGCGATATCAGCCCGGTCTGCACCGTGAGCATGACTCCTTGCTGCTCAGCAACATCTTGAATATCGCCATCTGGATACTTTTGCGTACCTTCAACAAGCATCTCCATCATACAATTGAGCAGACCCTGTTTTGATTCCGGATCATAAAAATTGCGCATTTTAAAATCAAGTACTAAATCTATTTTAGGGCTCGTATCACGCGCGAGCATGAGCAGATCCAGACCATTCTCTAGACTAATTTTAGATGCTTGGGGATAGCTAAAATTGGCAGGCTCATTGATGGTCACCTCCTCCACAAACACACCGCACTCAACGGTGGATTCACGCACTTTGCGCAATAATATCCGCTCATCCAATTGATCGGACTCTTGCTGCAATGCAAGCCACTGCTTTTTTTGCTCTCCTTCAAAGGGCAAGAGCTTCCCAGTATGCATGAGTGAAGGGCGCAGATACTGCGCGCATAATTTTTTAATCTCATCTTTCACTGCTTGATTATCGGGGCCGTTGCTCCCAAACCATAACTGTTCATCACCGGTCGCCAAAAATAGCTTGCCCAGCTCATAGGCTATTTTTTGATTATTTTCAAATACACCCAGCCGCTCCATCTGCGATTGTTTTTGCGCGCGCGATAATTCTTCATCAGAAACCGATTCACTGCCCAAGCGGCTCACCTCTTGCTCGATGATTGTTTGTATTGCTGCGTGAGCATTTTCATCAACCGGATCAATGTGCAAGAATAAAATATTCGCATCAAATAGCTCATACAGATCAATTTGCAGCTCGGTGGCTAGCATTGCTTCATTCACCAGTTTTTTGTATAACCGGGATCCGTTGCCCTCACCCAAAATCCAAATAATCATATCAATTATATGCGATTGCTGATGATCTTTTACTCCCGGAACCACCCAGGCATACATGAGCGTGGATTGCTGCACATCACGGCGGAGTGTCACCGATTTGCGCGCGATATCAGCATCGATTGCGTACGATTCTTTTTTATAGCGCGCATTACGCGGGATTACTGCGAATACCTGCGCTGCATGCTCAAGCGCCTGCTCGGCTTGCACATCTCCCACAATAATCAGCGTTGCATTATTGGGCACATAATGTTGCTTGTAAAAATCTAAAAGCCCGGAACGGGTAATGCTCCACAAATCTTGCTTGTAGCCAATAATAGGATAATGGTACGGATGCGCATGGAAAATTGCGGTGAGCATCTCCTCGGCCAAGCTGGTTTTATAATCATCTTTATACATTTTGAGCTCTTGGATCACCGCCTTGAGCTCAGCATTAAGCAGATCTTCTTTAAAGGTGCAGTTGCGCATACAGTCGGCCAGCAATGGCAGTGCATGATGCCAATTTTGGGTGGGAAAATCAAAAAGATAGCCGGTGTAATCATGGCTGGTAAACGCATTGCAATTGCCCGATAATTTATGCGCAATCATATTAATATCAGATTCTGATAAAATCTGTGTGCCCTTAAAAATCATATGCTCAAGCAGATGCGCCAGCCCTCGTTGGCCATCTTTTTCATCTTTTGAACCCACGCCATACCATAATTGCACCGCAACTTTAGGAATGGTATGCGAAGGATAAACTAAAATAGTAAGGCCATTATCAAGAATTTTTTTGTGAATTTTTTTCATATTAGCTTTCTTTTAAATAATTTTTCTTGTCTTTGACAGAAGATCGGCAATTTCCATCAATTGAAGCCTGCGTGCCCAATCTTCGGCCGTCTTTCCTTCTTTATTCAGCATAGTGCGATCAGCGCCACCATCAAGCAATGTATCCACTATAGCCGCATTTTGGTAAAAATACACAGCGCGCATTAATAGAGTTGCGCCATACTCATTGGCAATATTAAGGTTTGCTCCCATTCTCAAAAACAGCTGATAATTATCCAGCAATTCAAGACCACTTGTCTGCCTCATCTCAAGAGGTGTGCTGCCTCCTACTGCGATTGGCATATCAGGATCGGCCCCATATTCAAACAATAGGGGGAGCATTGAGCTATGGGCCCACCTTAAAATGTGGTTATTTCCTTGGGGATTTCTCTTGTTCGGATCAGCGCCTGCATCTAGAAGTAATCGGACACATCCATCCACCGCATAATCCAATAGCAATCGATCATTGAAAGGAGAAATACGAGCGCTAGCATTGGGATCTGCTCCCTGCTGCAGCAGTATAGCAGCTTGCGCACACAGACTTCTATCATCAAGGCGTAAGACTCCTGTTGCATACTCATAGTTATCCTTCACAAGCTTTATCAACCCGGCAGTTGCTGCTGCATTATATTTTTCTTTTTTTTGCTGAGAACTCACCCATGACAAAAGATATGTCTGCGCTCGAGACCACCATCCTTGTGGGTGCTGCTGTTCCATTGCATATAAAAATAAATTCTGTGTAGTCATTAGAATGAGCAGCCATTTAATTATGCTTTGTTTCATAGTGCGCTTTCATATTTTAATTTTTTTAACTTAACATATTAATAGTATCTCTATTTCTTATGCTTCGCCAAGAATTTTTGTGCCTAGCATGCTTTTTATTGCATTTGTAATCAAAATCCTTAAGCTACAACTATGAGTTTAGAATTTTTTGCTTCAGCATATTTTATTGGCCACCGCACTCATTATCTTTTATTTTGCGTAGTTGCACTGATGGCGGGAATTGCTGGTGCCGCATTGCAATTCTCTTTTTATCTTATTATAGGTGGTACATTAACATGGGGACTTGTGGCCCTTTGTGTAACACACTATTATTTCATTTCATTTTTCATTTCACTGGGCATACCTCTTAGTTTTTTTGCCGGTGCACTTTTGTGCCACCAGCAGCTAGCGCATCACAGCGCTTTCCAAACACGATATCAGGGCATTCCCCTGAGTATTCGAGGAACTATTATCAGCATCGATAAAGTTCAATCGCAGCGGAACCCTTGGCACATGCTTATTGGATTGCGCAGCATCACATGTGAAAATAATTGCGCAGCAGTTGATGATGTGGTTGTGCTCTACAGCAATCATAATCCCGGCTATCAAGTGGCCGATGAGATCGAATTGCGCAACATTATATTTAAAAAGACAGACAATCAAGATTTTAACCGCTACTTGGCCAAAGAAAAAATCAGCGCAACCGTATTTAATGATGCGCCGGAAATTCAACTTTTGCATCGCCCGCGGTTTTCTTGCAACCGATTTTTGCACCAGTTGCGCAACACTCTTTTTGGTTCATTGCAACAAAAAATTGAGCGGGGATGCTTTGCGCTGTTTTCTTCTATATTTTTGGGAAATCGCGCCGGAGTAAAAAAATATATGGATCATGCCAAAGAACCATTTAGAATCTGGGGCACCAGCCACTATTTGGCCCGCTCGGGCCTTCACTTGGTAATTTTCGGCATCATTTGGCACTTTATTTTGAGCCTTTTGCCAATCTTATTTATCGGCAAACAGCTGATATTGATCGCATTAATCTCATTATATTCTCTCCTTTCCTGGGCAAGCGTCTCATTTAACCGGGCCCTTATTATGTTTTTTTTGGCAAAAAGTATTCTCTTGCTAAAAACTCGCCTTCAATATGTGCATCTTATCACCTTAGCAACCGGCATAGTATTATGCGCCAACCCACTGCAACTTTTTTATCTGGATTTTCAATTAAGCTTCGGCCTTACATTTGCTTTGGCCTGGTTTGCTCACATTGAAACGCACAAAAAGGCAATCTAAATCAAAAATATTGAATCCCGCCTTCCTTATTTTATACCTTGAATACGTAGAACGACCATTACAAGGGGAGTAGGGATCATGGTACGTTATAATTTTGGGATAGTTATACCATTACTATCATTATTTAGTCTGTTTAATTCTTGCGCAACACACACCACGCATGCTAAAAAACCCTGGACCATTATCGTATTTGCTGCCGCGGATAACAATCTGCGGGATTTTGCGCCGCGCAACCAAAAACAGATGTCATTAATTGGGTCCAATCAGTTTGTAAATATGTTGATGCATATGGATGTACGGTTTGCCGGCAACAAAAAAATGAGTCGGCGCTTTTTTATTGAAAGAAATAATCCAGTGCAAATAGATATTGTGAATGAAAAAACTCCTATGGATAGCGGGGATCCGGAAACACTTATTTCAGTATGCCGTTGGGCAATCACCGAGTATCCGGCCGAGCATTATATGCTAGTGCTTTGGAATCATGGAACCGGGATCATCGATCCGTATGGCCGCCGCCACTTTGATACCAACTTTCTGTTTCATTATAATGCTGCTACCAACAGTTTTGAGCTTGACCGCACGATCGGCTTTATTGATCTTATTGAAGCGCTTGATGATAAAGGAATGTGCTGGGATGATAGCACCGGCAACTATTTAACCAACCAAAAAATGGAACATGCGCTCAACACGGTGGTCACTCAATACCTCCACGGAAATAAATTTGATATAATCGCCTTTGATGCCTGCTTAATGTCTATGCTCGAGGTGGCTGAATTTACCAAACGCTATGCTACTATTCAAGTGAGTTCTCAAGAAGTTGAGCCGGGCCCGGGATGGAAATATGATGAAGCGCTCTCATTATTCAATTCCGGCGCGCCGGACAAACGGGTGCTCGCAACACACATTGTGAACGCCTTTGCCAAAGCATATCGCCCATTTGGAAGCCATCCAGGATTCATCGATTACACTCAATCTGCACTTGATCTAAGCGCTATCGAAGCAGTAGAGAAAAATATTGATACGTTGGGCACTCTTTTGGCGCAGGCACTGGAATCAGAAAAAAGCCTCGTGTATAAAAACATTATCCAAACCAGTCGCGCTAAAAATAATCTGACCCACTTTAATGAGCCAACCTATGTTGACCTGCATCATTTTTATCTCAATCTTCTTAAGAATCTGCGCGAGAACTTCAAAAATGCTGATCAATTAAGCACACACCTGGCCCGCACACTTGAAGCCGGAGTAGAACTCATCAAAAAAGCGGTGATTCACAGTGTTTCAGGAACCAATTTGCCTAATGCGCGCGGTATTTCCATCTTTTTCCCCGAAAAAAGAATCCATCCTTCTTATAAAAAGGCAAATTTTGCTAAAAATAATTGGATCACGTTCTTAACTAAATATGTACTTAATCCTGCATGAGGTATAATAATGGTTGATGGTTCGATACACTGCGCTGACGCGCAGCACTCACCATGTGTATTTCTACACATCCTGAGTAGAAAACGCAGTTTTCGTATCGAAGGATAAAAGCGAACGGACGTTGAGAAAATAGCGAGATTTAGATGGATATTAAAGAGTACAAACAACAACTTCTTGAAAAATTATATGCCCCTTACACCAACTGCACCCGCTGCCCGCTGGGAACATTGGGCCGCACCAAGGTAGTCTTTGGTGACGGGAATCCCGATGCACGCTTAATGTTTATCGGCGAAGCACCCGGGCAAGATGAAGATCGGCAAGGCAAACCATTTGTGGGCCGCTCAGGAAAATTACTCACGAAGCTCCTCGAGCTGGCAGGCATCGAGCGCAAAGATGTATACATTAGCAACATCGTAAAATGCCGCCCTCCCAATAATCGCAAGCCGCTAGAAAATGAGGCATCAATCTGCACCAAGCTTTTATTATTCAATCAAATTAAAATAATCAGGCCAAAAATTATCTGTACACTGGGCGCCAGCGCGCTGCAAGGGCTCTTGAACAATTATGAAATCAAAATATCTCAAGTGCGCGGCCGCCCCATTGTCGCCGATTGCTTGCCCAACATTATTATTATGCCCACTTTTCATCCGGCCTATATTTTGCGCAATCCCAAAGAAATGACCACCATATTTGACGATATTCAAAAGGCACTTGAGATACTCAAAAAGCGATAGTTCTTCGAATTTTGCCATTTTTTGCGCAACATTGTGCAACAAACACCCTTTTTGACAAGCATTGCAAAATGAACAATTCCCTCAAAACGCAACAAATTATTTTAAAAAAGCCTTTTGAGTAAAGGGTTTTTTCTTCACTTTCGCTCACTTTTTCAGTTATGCCAAAAACCTTTTTAAAAATAAAATAAAATATTTCTGCAAGAAATATGCCATTTCAAAAGAGGCCAAAAATCCTATAATCGAAACAATCATGATATGGAAAATTGCGTGTCATATTTATTTTCTTGACGCTATTTTTCATACTGAAACTTATTTTTTATTTTCTGCTCTCAAAAAGTGAAATGTTTTATGGAAAATAATAATATGATCTTTTCAATGAAAAATAAAAGGCGTTTTTGGAAAAATGCCACTTTTGCTTCCAAAAATGGCTTGCAGCGATCGAAAGCAGAAAAATTATGCGCTCACCTTTTTTGCTCAAAAATTTCATATTGCCACAAATTTGTATATTTTTGCTCGAGATTGACCCTGGCTGTCTGGTGGATAACTTGGTGGATAAGTGGTGGATAAGTGGTGGATAACTTTTGCAACAGATTTTTTAGCGGTTACAGATCAGGGTATTCGGCAGGTACCCCATGAAAAGAGCGTTCCAATGAGCGTAGCCAGTGCAACAAAAAAGTTATCAACAAGTTATCCACCACTTATCCACCAAGTTATCCACCATGTTGCTTTTGCAAAAACCCTTATAAAATCGGCTTTAAGTCATGTTGCACACCGAGTTATCCACCAAAAACACGTTGCATTATTATTATTAGAAGTATTAAATATATATATATAAATAATAATAGGCGGGAGAGGGGGTCCCCTAAAAAGACCAGAAACGGTTTGACTTGGCTCAACTATTGCGCTTGCTGCCCGTTTATACTAAACTTACACATATCGCTAAAAACTCATCTCCAATTTTAGAAGGCATTCACTAGTGAGACTTACGGACGTTATCGACGAGCTCGTTGAAGAGCGCGGCCTAGACAAAGACACTCTAAGCAGCATCATGTGCGAAGGCATGCTTGCTGCATACTCAAAAAAATACCCTGACCTTACCCTGAAGGTCGATCTAGATAAAAAAACCAGCGAAATGGTGATTTTGATCGAAAAAGAGGTTGCCCAAACGGTAGAAGATGAGGATCTCCAGATTTCCCTACGTAAAGCACGTGCTGTTAATGAAAAGGCAGAATTAGGGGATAAAGTTGCCGTTCCCTTTGATGGTAAAATTGGTCGCATTGAGATTTTGCGTGCAAAGCAGGTGATAGCCAATAGCATTCGTCGAATAGAGGCTTCAGCCGTCTATGAAGAGTTTAAAGACAAAGAAGGCACCGTTATCCACGGGACTATCCACAAATGTGAGAGTGGCGGAGCGTCCGTCAAGATTGGCGATACGCTTGCGTTCCTGCCTAAATCACTCATGATTCCCGGTGAAAAATGCCTCGCGGGCTACACCATCCGAGCCCTGCTTAAAGAGGTGCTCCCCGAGCCGCGCAATGATAATCAGCTTATTTTGGATCGCTCGTCTGACCTGTTTTTGCAGCGATTATTTGAGTTGGAGATTCCTGAAATTTTTGAAAAACTGGTTGAGATTAAGCGCATTGTGAGAACGCCTGGCTATAAGTCTAAAGTTGCCGTGGTTTCCAATGACAAAAATATCGATCCGGTGGGTACCTGTGTGGGTATGGGCGGAGCTCGCATTAAGCCGATTCTTAAAGAGCTTGGTGGAGAAAAAATTGACGTGCTCACCTGGAGCGAATCCCCTGAAATTAGAGTGCGAGATTCCCTCAAGCCGGCTCAGATTAACCGCGTTGAGATTGAAGGCGAGCAGAGCGCAAATGTATGGCTCAATGAGGATCAGCGTTCGCTGGCCATTGGGAAAATGGGACAAAATATAATGCTTGCATCCCGGTTGAGTGGCTACGATATTCACTTGATTAAAACCGAAGCGCCTGCCGCGAATGCCCAAGAAGAAATTGCCATGAATTTAGAAGAATTTGATTGATTTTAATAGAGAGTTTTAGCTATCGATGCGTGTATACGAGTTTGCAAAAGAGCAGGGAGTTTCCTCCAAGGAGCTGATTGCGCTTTTGAGCCAGCAAGGGTTTGAGCTTTCGAGTCATATGGCGGTATTGCCTGATGAGGCGTTACGCTTTTTGAATACTAAATTTGCCAAAAAAACTCAGCCACAGCCGCAAAAAGATGGCTCGATGGCTCCCGCGCCAGTCCAACAAGTTTCAGCTCCAACGGTTGTACCAGAACCGGTTGTAACCCCAAAGGAAGAAAACAAAGTGTCAAAATCGCCAGCTTCACAACCGGTAAATAAGACTCCTGTCGTCGCCGCAATGCCCCCTCTTCAGCCCATGGCATCATCATCATCTCCTGAAAAGAAAATTTCTGTGCCGGCAGCGCCACAAGAGTTGCTGCTGCAGCCCTATATTTTAAGTGATCTTGCCGTGGTGCTTCAAAAGGGCACCAGTGAGCTCATTCTTGCCCTGTTAAAGTGGGGCATTCTCTCAAATAAAAATCAGCTACTCACCGAAGATCTGGTGAGCAGACTTGCAGAGCATTATCAAATTCCAACCATTAGACCAGTAACTGAAAAGCCTAAAGAACAAAAACTGGTGCGTACAACCACAGGCGAGCATCTTCAAGAGCGTCAGCCGGTGGTTGTGGTGATGGGGCATGTGGATCATGGCAAAACTACGCTTCTCGATTTTATTCGAAAAACCAGAGTAGCCGCCAAGGAAAAGGGCGGCATTACGCAACATCTGGGAGCCTATGAGGCACATACCGATCAGGGCAATGTGGTGTTTATTGATACTCCCGGCCATGAAGCCTTCTCAAAAATTAGAGTTCGCGGTGCTAAAGTTGCCGATGTGGTGATTTTGGTGGTAGCCGCCGATGATGGCGTGATGCCGCAAACTATAGAGGCGCTTAAAAGTGCCCAAGCGATGGAAGTTTCTATCATCGTGGCCATTAATAAGGTGGACAAAGTTGATAAAGCGCGCGTTGATATTGTAAAGCGCGATCTTTCTACGCAACATGGCCTGCTTCCTGAAGAATGGGGCGGCCAAACCATTTATGTACCTATCTCTGCCAAAACCGGATTAGGAATTGATAAGCTTCTGGAAATGGTGATCTTGCAATCCCAACTGATGGAGCTCAAGGGGCAATCCAAGGGCAATGCGCTGGGCTATGTGTTGGAATCAAAATTAGAAAAAGGGCGTGGTATTGTTGCAACCGTGCTTACGCAACATGGTGTATTAAAAGTTAGTGACTATTTTGTGGCCGGTAAAACTACCGGGCGCGTCACCTCGATGGTTGATTCATTTGGCGCAAGAGTTACTCAGGTGGGGCCTTCTCATCCGGTGCTTATTGCCGGATTTGATGAGCTGCCTGAAGCGGGAGATAATTTTGAAGTGGTAGGCAAAGATGTTTACTTAAAAGTAAAACAACTGGGCACTCCTGCCAGATCGATGATGCCGCAACGTACACTCAGTGATGAAAAATCTCTGGTGCTGATTGTAAAAACCGATACCAATTCTTCAAAAGAAGCGCTTACTGAATCTATTGCAAAATTATCAAAAAAAGCAGAGCGTGGTTTCTTGGTGTTGCAAGCAAGTCTGGGAAATGTGAATGAAAGTGACGTGGTGCTTGCTCAAGATACGGGCGCTCGTATTATCACACTTCATACCAAAGCTGAGCCTAATGCACTGTTGCTTGCGCAACGCGTGGGTGTTAAGATTCACTCTTTTGAGATTATTTACAAGCTTCTTGAATATCTTCAAGAGGTTGCTCAAGCGATGGCTCCTGTCAAAATGGTGCGTACTAAAGTGGGCGAAGCGGTAGTGCGCAAAGTATTTGATATAAAGAATTTAGGTGTTATTGCCGGCGCTTATCTCAGGCAAGGCATTTTTTCACGCGATGGATTTGTGGTTGCGTGGCGCGGATCAAGAAAGATCGGCGAAGGCAAAATCATCAGCTTGCAACGTGACAAAAATGCGGTCAAAGAAGTTCATACCGGTTATGAATGTGCCTTTATGGTAGAAAACATTACCGATTGGCAAATCGATGATCGTGTTGAATGTTTCCTCGAACGTCCTGAAGTTAAAAAATAAAAATCGTTATCAATTCAGACTTTCTTCTTCGTTGCGCAACAAATCTGTTGCTTTTTTGTTGTTTTTTGCAAAAACAATCACAAAAATGAAAAAAATGCGATAAATACAGGGTTTCTATGTTGTTGCAATTTTTAACATTTTCAACATTGTTGTTTTTTGTTGTTTTTGGTTCAAAATTGATTTTGCGTTTGACATAAGAACGCATGGTTAGATGCACTGCTTGTTGAGAAAGTAATAGATAGGGCTTTAGGGAATTTACTACAATTTCTTCCTAGCTCATAAAAACTTTAAAGTCCCTATCTATTACTTTACTCGCATCTACACGTCAGTAACTTCCAACAATTCCACAATTTTCTCCAAATATCCGAAGTCCCGTTCGCTTCGACCGAAGTTTCGACCTGTCCGCCATAGCTTTAGCGACGGCAGAAGAAACGAGTGGAGAAGTTTTTTTACTTGTGGATTCCTGCAGATCATAACCTCTCGATTCGGGGTTGAAGCCCTCACTCGAAGCGAACGTGGCGGGATTTACTCTCTATTCGACATTCAGCAGTTTTCTTGTTTCGCTGCTCAGCAAATTCTTAATAGTTTCCATATTCATTGTATCTTCGGCAAACGGCTCTTCAGTTGCTTTTGGTGTTTCTAAAATCTTAGGAACATCAAAAAAGCGCGGATCGTTAAACAAAAGAGTGAATGGTTCAAGCCCCAATGTTCCTTTACCAATATGCTCATGGCGGTCAACGCGAGAACCGCGACCCTTTTTTGAATCGTTTACATGGATTACTTTTAGGCGATTCAAACCGACGATGCGGTCAAAATCTTTCCAGAGCGCCTCGTAGCTGCTTGGTGTACTAAAATCATAGCCGGCCACAAAGGCGTGGCACGTATCAAAACAGATTCCCAGCCGTTTATTATGTTTTGTTTTTTCTATAATCGTTGCTAGTTGCTCAAAGGTCCATCCCAGCGCCGTGCCTTGGCCCGCCATGGTTTCCAGGAGAATCATGGTAGTGCCCGGCACTTTTTCAAGAATAGCATCAAGATGCGCACTGATTCGCTCAAGGCCTTCTTCAGGAGTGCCTTTACCATATGAGCCCGGATGCAATACCAAATAAGGAATGTCTAGGCTTTGGCAGCGAGCAAGCTCCATGGCAAGTGCATGAGTGGAGGCGTTGGAAATCTTGGTATCAGCCGACGCAATATTAATAAGATAGGTGGCATGTGCAACGATCGGCCCCATTTTTAATCTTTTTGCCGTCTCCTTAAAATCATCTATCTCTTCTTGAGCGAGCGGTTTTGCTTGCCACTGGCGGTTGCTTTTGGTGAAAATTTGTATGGTGGTGCAGCCGATAGAAGCGCCCCGCTCAATCGCTTTTTCCATGCCGCCGGAAATTGACATGTGCGCTCCCAGAAGAAGCTGATGTTTGTTTATGCTCATAAAGCCCTTATATTGCTTAGGTTTTGTTTGACAAAAAACTGAATTCTAGTACCTTTTTTAGTGGAAAAACTCAGTTGTTATCACATCTTCTTTAAATGTATCATAACCCCTAGTTTTTGCTGCTAATACCATTTTTTTATTTATTCAGATAAAAGCTCCCGGAGTTGCTATGATTTTTTTGAAGCGCTGTGCCCGTAATTTTTTGATCTTTTTTTGCTATGATTATAGTGCACCGCGGTGAGTGCCAAAACAAAAACCCCGCTACTAGTAAAAAATGATGCCGATATTGAAATCAACTTCTGGGGATTTTGGAAACCGGAGCTGTTTGCCGGTAAAAATTTTACGTTGCTTAAATAATGAAAATTTTCAGGATCAGATCTTTTATTTTCGTCATACCAATGATTGGTTTGTCGATTTAGTGTATGGCAAACAGAAGTATGGCAAGCCGGTAGCAGAATTTAAATCATCGGTGCGAAATCGCGCAATTTGGGGAAGCCCAAGCACGATTGCCAATACCTTGCCTGCGCATGTTAAAGCGGCCGGCGTTGAATTTGGCGAACATCATCATGCGTTCCCACGCCTATTCTTCTGGATGCGTGAAGCATGGTTGCAAGTTAGTCTTGCTGAATTCTTGCACCTCAATCTTGAAAACAATCATCAGTTTACCGTGGGCGCCTTTCCCTTTGAGCTGGGCCGAGGAATTTCTCTGGGCGCTGCCTATGCCTTGGGGCCAGGGCCACTGGGTTTCTATTCTGATGCGATGATTGATCAGTTTGCATTCGGCTTAAAATTCTCCGGTGAATTTGTGCCTGATCTGCTCACCTATGATCTGTATGGATCAATTTTGCAAAGCAAGAGCAATAGTTTGTCAGAAACCAGTAAGCCTATTTACAAGCATGAAATTGGTCGCAGAGATAATCCAATGCGCGGATTTGGCAAAGATAATTATCTGATTGCGGGGAGATTGCAATGGACTGCCATGAAAAATGATTGCTATGGCAAAGCGGTGATAGAGCCCTATGGCATGTATAATAATGATCCTGAGCAACGCGTGGAATACAATGGAGATGCAAGTGCTCGCTTGGGCACGTTTGGGCTTGCCGCTGAATATCTTGGTTCGCGATTTGAGTTTGGTTTTGATGTTGCCAAAAACGTGGGCAGCCAGTTTGTGAAACCCTGGGATCGCAATCGCACCGTGCTTGAAAATTACAATGGTCAAATTGTATCGGTGAATAATAATGTATTGATGATAACGAGCGATCAGTATAATGGTCTGCAAACGCCTGATGTGCCACGCAGCACTTCTCAAAAAGCAATTAATCAATCATCTAATACCGGTGATGTGACGCAAAATGGGCAACCGCATTGCGAATGCGCAGAATCTTACCGGCGTTGGGTATGTGCCCGGGCCGGTGAGCTTGCAAAACTCTGATCGCCGATTCCGCACCGCGCCTGATGGTGGTGGTTATTTTAATAAATATAAAGGATGGATGATGGTGGCAGATGCCAGCTATTGGGTCTATCGCAAAACATTGCAAGTTGCGGTGACCGGTTGCTATGCATCAGGCGATCAAGATCCTAATTTTGAGGTGATGGATGGTGATTTTAAAGGATTTATCGGCTTGCAAGAAGTGTATGCAGGTAAACGGGTGAAAAACGTCTTCTTCTTGGGAACGGTGGGCAAAGTGAAACGTCCGGGCACGGTACCGGAAAATCCGGTTGCCAATAAAGATTATGCGATGGCTCATTCAGGGTTTACCAATCTTGCATTTGTTGGCTCCGGGCTCACCTGGAATCCTGAATGTGAAACCAGATTTGTGTTTAATCCAAATGCGTTTGCCTATTGGGAACCAAGCCCTGGCTTAAAATATGATGCGGTACTCGGGCAAAATTCTACGCAAGAGGCAAGCAAATTTTTGGGTATCGAGCTCAATGCATTCCTGAGCTATTATCCGTTTGACAGCTTAAAATGTTTTGCCATCACTTCACTCTTTTTCCCGGGGCAGCACTTTAAAGATATTAAGGGCAAGCCACTGGGGCCAAACTTGTTCCCCAGCATTGGCGATGATATTGCCTATACCTTTAACATTGGCATGGAATTTGCATTTTAATTGAGACAAGAAAAAAGCCGCTCATAGATAAATGAACGGCTTTTTTAAAAATGTAAGATTTAGAAAACTTTGTGACTGATGCTATCTAATATTGCATCATCAAAAATTGCATCGCATAGTTGCTGACTTTCTGTATTGTAGTCATCGATATGAATTGAGAAATATGATGCGCCTATTGCAGCTCGAATCGTATTCTTCATAAAGATAATATCAGCTAATGGCATCTCTGTTTTGAAAAGCAATGTATAGAATTTAAAGGGACCAACCATACCAACCGGAATATAGTTGGTGGCATTTTTGAGAATGCTGCTGGCTGATTTGGCCGGATGTGCGAACTGATCCAAGAATTTTGGACCATCATTTTCAAGATAAAAACATTTTTGATAGAGCAATTCACACTTTGGCTTCATCATCGATTTAATCAAATCAATGTACAGTTGCCCGCGGGGCCATATAATTGCTACAAATGTTTTGGTATGGTTTTTGCAATAATGCTTGGCTAGATCATCAAGCTCTTGATTGCTCGGCTCGCCTGGCAGGCCCAATTCCTGAGCGTGCCGTGTAAACTTTTTATTCAATATGAGACGGTTGCTATCATGGGCCGCCCAAGCAGGCGCAATCAAGCAAAGAGATAAAGATGATAGCAATAACAAATGCTTATTCATAGTTAAAATAACCTCCACAGGAATTTAAATATACTACACTAACTATGATAATTTAATTTTATAAAATAGCAATAGAATGGCTGCAATATTCATATAATTTTCAGCCTGAAAATATTACTGGGGCTCTGCAAGAAGAAAATGGGGGCAAAAGGGGGTTTTGTATGGCTTGTTAACAAGCCTGATTAACCGTGCTACGCTTGGTATCATGTTTTTATTCGCATTTAACCGTTAAGGTATACGTCATTATGCACTATGCGCGAACCGCTCATTGCGGACAAGTTACTGAGCAGTATTTGGGAAAAATAGTTGATTTGTGTGGCTGGGTGGATCGCCGCCGGGATCATGGGGGGCTTATCTTCATTGATCTGCGCGATCGCTCAGGCATAGTGCAGCTGGTGTTTAATCCCGATTTTAATGCTCAGGCGCATGAGCTTGCCCATACGCTCCGCTCTGAGTTTGTGCTATGCATTAAGGGCACGGTGGTCAAGCGTTCTGAGGCCACTATCAATAAAGAGCTGCCCACCGGTATGGTGGAAGTGCAAGTGCAGGAATTGACTATTCTTAATAAAGCAAAAGCGCTGCCATTTATGCTCACCGATGCTGAAAACGTGGATGAAGATACGCGTTTAAAATATCGGTATCTTGATCTGCGCCGTGAGCAGATGCATGCTAAATTTAAACTGCGCCATGATATTATTTTTGCTATGCGAGACTTTCTTAATAGCCGTGGTTTTTATGAGATTGAGACACCGGTTCTCACCAAAAATACTCCCGAAGGGGCGCGAGGATTTCTGGTGCCTTCCCGCATTCATTTAGGCTCTTTTTATGCGTTAGCCCAATCGCCGCAACTCTATAAACAGCTGCTCATGGCTGCCGGCATGGAAAAATATTTCCAGATAGCCCGCTGCTTTAGGGATGAAGATTTGCGTGCAGACCGGCAGCCTGAATTCACGCAGCTTGATGTGGAAATGTCTTTTATCACTGAAAAAGATATCCAAGATTTAATGGAGCAGTTGCTTGCGCATATGTGGAAAAAGGGTCTGGGCATCGATATTAAAACGCCATTCCCCCGCATGAGCTTTGATCAAGCATTTGGCGAATATGGTTCTGATAAACCGGATCTGAGATTTGGGTTAAAAGTTAATGACGCGAGTTCACTTTTTGAGGGTACCGAGCTTAAATTTTTACAAGCAGTCCTAGAAAAAAAGGGCAAAATTGGTGCGCTGCATGTGGCCGATTATGAATTTGCCCGCTCGGAACTTGACGCGATGGTGGATCGCGCGCAGCAACTGGGAGCAAAAGGGCTCCTTTGGATTCGCTTCAAAGATGGGGTTGCCGATTCACCGGTAGCTAAATTCTTACCCGCCGATTTTTATCAAAAAGTAAAAGCGCTGCTCCCGGATCTTAATCCTAAAAGCACGCTCTTTATTATTGCCGGCCCTTATCATGAGGCCTGGCCATTATTAGGCCGTTTGCGACTTGAGCTGGCAAATACCCTAAATCTTATTCCACATGATCAGTTCCATTTTTCCTGGATTACCGATTTTCCTATGTTTGAGTATGATACTGGCGCTAAACGGTGGAATGCGATGCATCATCCGTTCACCAGCCCGCAATCGGGGTGGGAAAATAAGCCGGTCGATGAGATCAGGGCACGCGCCTACGATGTGGTGCTCAATGGCATCGAGCTGGGCGGTGGCTCTATCAGAATTCATGATGCGGCCGTGCAAGATAAGGTTTTTGATCTGATTGGCCTCTCAAAAGAGCAGGTCCAGGAAAAGTTTGGCTTTTTATTAGAGGCCCAAGAATTGGGCTTTCCACCCCATGGAGGGATCGCCTTGGGGCTTGATCGGCTTATCATGCTGATGACCAAATCGAGCTCAATCCGAGAAGTGATCGCCTTCCCTAAGACCGCCCGTGGCATGGATCCTATGATGGAAGCTCCGAGCCTCCTTGAGCCGGAAAAGCTCAGAGAATATGGCCTTCAGCTGGTGCCAAAAGTGGCGACTAAGGGGTAACTTGCCCGCCGAAGCTCGATAGAGCGTAGGCTGGGTCAAAGTCCTAATTTCCAAGCCTGGGCACTGGCTATAATAGCCTGCCTTTCCTGCTCAGAAACCCCATTTAAATCATATAAATAGATAGTATAGGGGATAGAGGTCTCCTTAAGGGCCTTTTGGGCCTCAAGAATGTCAGTTTCCCCTATAATCCTGCCCAGGTCTAGGGCCAGGTGGATAGCAGGCTGCTTGCCCTCTAAAGGGCCGATACTAAGGGTTTTTGAGCTGAATTGGTAGAGCTGCAGTCCCGGGAAGATATCGGTTAAAATATGAACGATTTCTTTCTGGTATCGTGGGTCGATTTTCATGATTTCTCCTTATTTTTAGCTTATTCATAGTCTACGCAATTGCCCATAAGAAAGGGAATAGAATTGCTTAATTTCAGATTGTAACTTGCATATACCTATAAATTAATATTAATGAATATTGGGCTAGACATTTTGAGTGGGGGCGCTATAGTAAATACATAATCAGATATGGAGGATTTACATGTTTTTCGCTAAAAAATTAGCCTATTTTTCAGTGCTCGGCTTTCTATTTTTTGCACCATCATTTGCAAGGCCCAAGCATAATATTTTACCTCATATTACTATGGTTCAAGCGCTCAAGGAGCATTTTGCTCGAACAATTCAAAAGATTGAGACCCCTACCTTTACTGATGCAACGCCCACTCTTTCCTATCTTGATGCAGTCAAAAGAAATAAAGTGATTGGGTGGTTTTTTGGTGGTAGCAATGTTGCTGAGAAAGAGATAGAAAAATATAAAAAAGAGTATGGCGATATTATCGATCTGGCTATCGAGCGAGAAAGGCGCTATTGCAGTGATTATTATGTGTTTTATCACGGTCTGCCCAACTCATTCCATATTTTCCACGATATTTTGAAAGAGCTGCATACTTTGATGGCGATCTCCCGGCATCCGCAGCAGTTTGAATTTTTTCGCATGTGGCATGAAGCTGAAAAACAGATAAAGATCAAGAAGTATATGGATGATGAAGAGGGCGGGAGTTTAGGTGCCCATTGGTGGAGTGATTTCAGCCCCCATTTGGCAAAAACATTAATTAGCGTGAATTTATCTTTATTTGGTAACCTGTTTAACAGTTCATCGCATAGCTTTGGCTATTTTAAAGATAATTCAAAAGTAAACATTGGCTTCACCGAGAAATTATTAAAAGAGCTTTTTAAGCATTTTGGATTTGATGCCTCCTATGTGAGTCATCTGATCGCTCTCAATGAGAAATTTAAAACTTCCGAAGGCATGTTGTTGCAAATTTTTATTCCCAAAGACAAAGTAGATGATTATGTCTATTTGAGCCAGGCCGGCGGCACGCCGTATCGCACAGTGATTGACGATAAAATATATGACAACAAACGAAATCGGCATATGAAAATTGCTCCATTGCTTGATCAATATATTAAAGATCCTACCGGCATGGGTGATTTTGACAATTTTCAAGCGCGAATGCTCTGCTCGCAAGATTTTATGCTGAATCCTGAAGGTGGCGTAAAAATTTTTAAATATACCACCATGAAAGAATCTGACAGTAAAAAATATCACAAAGAATTAAAACGAATTACCGGTGATATTTTTACCGATTGGCTCTCAGCAGAATCGTATAAAAATATCGAAAAGACCAGCTTGGGCCGCTTAATTGATTACATGAGATAAAAATACGAGGTTATTTCACTAGTGAAGGTTATGAAAATGAAAGGTTATTTAGCATCTCTTTTGTTACTATTTGCGTGGGCAGATGCAAAGATTACTTCAGCTCCCTTGGTTGGCCATATTCAGGTGCTTCAGGAATTAAAACAACGAATAGCTGCCGATATTAAAAAAGTATCAGTTGTTCGTACCGAAAAAATTCCTACGCTTGCCTATTTGAAAGCAGCGCCGAAGTTGCTTACTGCGTCCCAGCAGCTGGAATTAGCAACAAGACAACAACTTTATAAACCATTAGTTGGTATGATCATTCAGAAAGAAAAAGAACTTTGTGATCAGTACTATGTTTTCTATCATGGCCAAAAGGCAATTTTTAGAGCTTTTCAGGATTTTTTAAAAGAACTTTATTCTTTGGTGAATATTAACAAGCCGCTGCCTGAATTCGAATTTATGCGCTTATGGTATGAAGCTGAAAAAGAACTGGAAGTTAACTCTTTTATTGACAATGAAGAAGGCGCGAATGGGGCTATGCATGCTTGGTTCGATTCACGTTCTGATTTAATGAAAAATATGATGTGCGTTAACTTATCATTATTTGGCAATATGTGGTGGGATGGAGAAAACAGCTTTTACTATTTTATGAATAGCCATAGTGCTTACATCAATGATGTTCTTATAAAAGATCTGTTTACCAAATTACTTAATCATTTCGGCCTTGACCAGAAGTTTGTTTCAGATTTAGTAAATCTTAATTATTTAATTGGTACTTCTGAGGGAAACTTAATGCAGGTTTTTGTTCCTAAAGATAAAGTTGATGAATATGTATATTTAAGCATTTGGTCTGGGACTCCTTATCGAGATAAGCTTGATGCGTCAATTTATGATGGAGTTCGCCAACGCCACACTAAAATTTCACCACTTTTAGATCAATATATTAAAGATCCATCAACGATGGGTGATTTTGATAAGTTCCAAGCACGCATATTACTTTCTCAAAATTGCATGCTCAATCCTGAAAGTGGCGTGAAAATCTTTAGATATACAACGGTACAAGATAATGCGATGAAGGAATATAAGCAGGCGGTAAAAGATCTTGCCGCAACAGTCTTTAGTGATGCAGTTTCCAGCGGCACCTTCAAAAATATTAAAAATACCAAACTTGAAAAGTTAATCTCCTATGTTGGTAAAGCAGGGAGAGTATAATCATGATATGGCGCATGTTTGCTCTCGCATTTTTTGCTTTGTGGATGGGGAGTATTGCCCCGATTACTACCCATGAGCAAAAATTAGTAGATGCCGTTGCAAGAGGTGGCGCGCAAGAGTTATTTGATGGATTGCACTATTGCGTAAAGCATAACAAAGATCTTCCTTTTGAGCTCACTCATACCGGTTTTCATTTGAAAAATAATTTGAATGGCCTGAAAAATTATATCGTTGCTGATTATCAAACAAAAAATGAGCTGATAGATTTGGCCTCCAGCGTTATTGAAACAGAGCGCGTATATGCTCAAAAAGGCTATTATACCTTTGTGCATGGCCAAAGGCGTGGCTATCTATTTGCCGAACGTATCTATACTTTCTTGTGGCAACTGCATGAGAATGAACCGACTACCGATTTTCTTTTTGCCCATGTAAAGCCGTTGCTTACCACTCAAAAAGAAAGAGACGCCGAAGATAGCATGCGTGCCTATTTGCTCAAACATGGCAGAAAGCAAGGCGATGCTAAAATGCGGCAAAAGCTCTTATTTCTAAACTATGGATTATTTGCAAATCTGGGCGATTCGAGCAGCAGCACTGCCTATTATGTGTCAAACAATTTAAATTTTGGATCGACGCCCATCTCAATTACTGCGCGCGACGCATTCGATCTTCTGGGATATAAAAAGATATACTCTCGCTATCAACAAGAGATTGAAGATTTAGAAAAAGCGTATGCCAAAGGTTCAACAGGCACCATTTTGGTGGTGGCAATTCCGAGCAAAGATCTTCACCGGTATGTCTATCTGTGCAAATCGGGCAGCTCAGGAGCCGGCATGGGCGGCGTAAAACGTTTTATTACGATTAAGGGGATTGGTAGCACCGATGATATCCACGTGATTATGAAAGCAATAAGAGAAAATCCCTCTTCACTTGATACTGATGATCTTGAATTTTGTATGGTAATGACCCAAGCCGATGGTGGGCTCGATCCTAGAACCGGCATTAAAGTTGAAGCAATTATGGGTGGCGACAAAAAAACGCTTGCCGCATTACAAAAAAAAGAAAAAGAGTTGTACAAAAAGATACAGGCAGAGATTGAAGGATAATGAGTATGACTAAGCTTATGACATCATTTCTTATTGTTATGGGAATATTGGCATCCAGCATTGGCTATGCCAAACAAATTCCTTTGGTTACCACGTGGGAAAAGCGTTGCGCCATCATTCCGCATTATAAAGAGATGGTCACAAAAAATCCCGGTATTGAGCACGATTATTCAGTGGCTGCCATAGGCTATAAAGAATTCATGAGTGCGCTGGAGCAGGTGACTGATCTGTATAAAAAAAGTGATCTTACAAATTCTGCACATTGGGTGGATGGCGCTGCGCTTTCTCCTTCCTTTTTTAACGCAAAAGCAAAAGATTTTGATCCCTATATTCAAGCCATGCGCGTTGCGCCGGGCACTGAGATTATTATGTTTGGCGATCGCCATGGCGATGTGCGCTCAACCGTTTCTATGATTCAAGAGTTGCGCCAAAAAGGATATTTTGCCGCTGATGATTCTTTCACGCTCAAACCGGGTGTTTTGCTCGTGGGCTTGGGAGACTATGTTGATCGTGGAAATGCCGGTGTGGAAACATTTGCCACGATGCTGTGGCTTAAATTGCAAAATCCTGATCAGGTGATTTTGGTGCGCGGCAATCATGAGGATTGCGATATGTCTACCAATCAGTCGCAATTTCAGGTGGAGCTGCAGCAAAAATTAGGCGCCGCATTCTCCAAAGAAGATATGAAAAAAGTAAATCGCATCTATGATTTTATGCCGGTTGCGGTATTTATTGGTTCGGGTACCAAAATAGTAAATTTCTTAGTGGGTTGCCACGGATTTATTGAAATGGGCTATGAGCCAAGCAATCTTTTGGAGCTTGTTTTAGCGCAGCCGCTCAATACGCATCTGTTTGAAAAGGTTGGAAAGTTGATGCGCGCCAAGCAGATAGAAAAATTGCCTTCGAAATTAAAAAAGGTTTTTAAAGAGGTACTCAGTTCATGGACTTTCAAGGATGAGATTGGTGCCTCGGATGGTATAGCAATTACCGGCCCACGCAGCCCGATCCATTTGGGATGGATGTGGAGCTATGCAATTGTTGATGATGGCACGAAGCTATTCGATTATAATTCCGGCAATCGCACCTGGCAGTGGGGCAAAGATTTAACCCGTGGCGTGTTGCAACAGTGGAGCAAGCCTGCTTACACCGTTTCATGGATTTTCCGTGGGCACCAGCATGCACATAATTATGAGTATGCTTCTTATGGCACTATTATGCATCGCCTGTGGGAGCATGATGGAGTTTACCGATTATGGGCGGATGACAAACATGCACATTCGTTAGCCCCCTTTGGCGCATTTACGCTCAATGTGGCCCCCGATAATATCTATGCAGGTAACACAAGCCAATCCACCTATCCGGGTTTTAATTATGACACCTGGATTGTGGTAAAAACCGGTGCAGATTCTACTGCCTGGAGCATGAAAATTTTTAACAAAGTGATGTTTGATCTTCCTGAATATCCAATCTATGTTGATGGCAAGAAAATAGTTCCTCAAAAGCACTCTTGTTGTTCCTAATACGTTTTTATCTCTAATCATTACAAACCATGTCCAACCAACACTCTTTGGGTGTATAGTACCACTAAGAAAAACTTTTTTTGGGTAAAAAAGGGTGAATGCTATGAAAATTGCAAGAGTAACCGGAAGAGAAATCTATGACGCGCGCGGGTTCCCGGCGCTTGAGTGTGAAATTACTTTAGAAGATGGTTCATATGTTGCCGGTTCGGTGCCTTCAGGGATTTCTCGCGGCAGCAATGAGGCATTAGAGCTGCGCGATGGGGGCGATCGGCTTATGGGCATGGGGCTCCTTAAGGCGATTAATAGTATTGAGAATCATATTGGCCCGGTGTTGGTCGGCAAAGAGCCCAATCTGGTGACCACCGATTTGGCTCTTATTGAGCTCGATGGCACCCCTGATAAATCACGCCTGGGGGCCAATGCCATGCTGGCTGCCAGTATTGCCACCCTGCGGGCACAGGCGACCATTGAAGGTATGGAGGCTTATGAGCTGATCGGCTATCTATGCGAATATAGCTCCGTGACACTGCCCTTTGCGATGTTTACCATGATCTGCGGCGGCATGCATGCGCCCGGCAATGTGAGCATCCAAGAGATGATGGTGATTCCGGTGGGCGCGCAGAGCTTTAGGGCTTCTATGGAGTCGGCCGTTACGCTTTACCATGTGTTGCATGATCTGCTTAAAAGAGAGCTTTCTTATGTGAGTGTGAGCCCGGCCGGCGGCCTATGCGGCCCCTTTGAAGATGACGGGCATGCATTGGAACTCTTAATGGAAGCGATCGAATTTGTGCAAAAAGTATATAATTATCGCTTTTTAATCTCTCTGGATGTTGCCGCATCTCATCTCTATGATCGTGCATCAGGGGCCTATGCTTGGGGCGGCAAGCAACGCAGCAGTGAAGAGCTCATTGATCTCTATGCGCGGCTCGTGAAAAAATTTCCTATTTTTTCTATCGAAGATGGGCTGAGTGAATTTGACGCCAATAATTGGGCAACTATGACGGCGCAGCTTTCGGATAAGGTGCAGCTTTTAGGCGATGATCTGTTTGTGAGTTCCCCTGAGCGTATTGCGCAGGGCATTGAGCTGGGGCTGGCAACCGGTGCGCTGATTAAGCCTAATCAAGTGGGCACGCTTACCGAAGCGCTGCAAGCAATAAAATTATGCAAAGAATATGATATGACGTGTGTGCTATCGCATCGATCGGCAGAAACGAATGATACCATTATCGTGGATCTGGCCGTGGGCACCAGCACCGGCTATATCAAGATCGGCGGCCCGGCCCGCGGCGAGCATATTGCAAAATATAATGAGCTGTTGCGGATTGAAGATGCGCTTATGCTCTCGCTGCTTGAGCAGTAGCGGGGATTTATCTAAAACAGTGTTCCCACTTCTTCCAGAACTCTTCAAAGCTGAGCTGCGCTATGCCATCATGAGCATGAATTCTCATCATCCCATGGGTCATTGCATTGTCACATTCATTTTTATGTGTTCCTCTGGTGAGCAACTCCCAAAGATCATTGGTATCAAAATTGCCAAACGTAAACCATTTTGTGTCTATGATTGCTATTTTTCTTGTATTATTAGCCGGTGATTTAAAGTTTTTCTGCCAAAATTTTTTCCCCGGCCGATCTTGTGAAAAGTAGACATTTGCACAGCCAAACCGTCTGCCGCCAATAAAATCAGAAAATCCGCCTTCTTTAGAGAGAGTCATCAATTGCGCTAGCTGCTTTTTAGTGATGCCGGCTAGAATGTTACACTCATCCGGAGCAGGTACCAATTCTTCGGCTACCACATAATCTCGCCACAGATATTTTTCCGGAAGGATCAGCTCATCCAGCTGTTGTTGGGCAAAAAGCGTCCGCAGCTTATCTAAATTGTGTATGCGCGGCATAACAGAATTCGTTTTGATGTAGCACGGAAGATTGCGCGGGCATTTGCAAACTGATTTCTGCCTCAGGCACTCTTTAATATTAGCTTCATTGCTTTCATAGGCAGCATCAAGAATGGCGGCCAATTCGGCCGGCGCTTGATATTTCTCGCGCAGCTTTGCTTCAAAATCAGCCTGCATTCCAAAGGCTGCAAATGATGCTGCAAGCGCTGTGCAGAGTAAGAGTAGTGAGGTGATATAATTTTTACACATAATCCTCTCCATTAATTTTTCCCGAATAAGTTATAAGCATAATTCGACGGGAAGTATGAATTTATAAAATTGTTTTCATCATTCGGCTGTGGAATATGAACCGATACTCTCAAAGGATTATGAACTATTTCTTGAAGACGGTGCTGATAAGCATGACCAAATCCTAATTGTGTGCCGATAGCTTCTTTGCCATAGACTATGCATAGATCAGACAATGCTCCAAAGCATGCATCGATTACCAGAGGATACAAAGGATTCTCAGAATTGATATCTAGGCATGACGATTGAAATTGAAGTGGGCGTATACTCATACTATGTGTAGGGTGTAAAATATTAAAATACATTTGTTTGATAAATGCTTGATAGCATGATCTGTTCCAAAAAAAATGTACTAATGAGACTAATAAGCCGCTACCGCAGGCACTGCCTAAGATCACTTCTTTTGAAATAGGCGATCTTAATGGTGTTGTAGCCTGTGTGCCAAATGCTTTGAACCATGTTGCTAATTTACCAAACAAAGTCTGTTTGAATTGCACAGGATTTGCCGGTGGATGCATATCCACTTGCACTCCATCTAAGCACCCCGGATTTTCAATACACAGTGTTTGGATTGGGTTACGGCGCATGTTAATATATATATTGCTAGCGTTTATGGCATTTGCAACATGGGCAAGGGCATTATCTTCGATTGAAAAGTTGATGAGATTGGGAAATGTTTTTTTGAGCTTTTTCAAATCAAATGATGAGATATGATGACCATCTACACGTAAGACACGTATTTTATCTGCCCATGGATATGAAGCAAGCTGCTCCACGCCATCCAAAGAATGCAATTTTTTGTGTATATCTGACCTGTGTTTTAGCATTATGTGATCCAGATTGAGAGCAAATTTTCCATCTTCCAGCCGCACCAAGCAGTTATTTATTTTTTTCTTATTCTCTGCCCAGAATGCATTAAAATCCGGATAATAAGGCAAATGAAAAGCGATGGTTTTATATAATTCGGTATCGGCACCAGGATTGAGATTCTCTATCTGCTTGCAAATAACTGGATATGCTCTTTCTGCCAAGCGCTCAAGGGTCTCTCTGGGTGCGTGGAGATAGTTGGCAAGTTTAAAGAACTCGATGGACTTCTCATCACTAATCTGGCTCACAGGGATGGTCGAGTTTATGAAGGCAGCCACATTGGCCAGATTCGCTCGAGTAACAAAAGCAGGTATATTTTGACCCTCAAAATTGAGAGGTTCCTGGGTATCTGCTAGAAGGTTCTTCAGGGTGCCACATTGGGCTAAAGCCACTTTTTGGGCCTCATTTAGCTCAAATTTGACCCCTTGGGCATCAATTATAGAGCTGGGCTCCATACCCCTCAGAAAGCCTCCAAAAAGGCCTAAAATCAGCCCTAGGGATAGAATAATTGCCATTTTTACCTTAAAGTTCATAAAAACCTCCAAATTTCACTATTTTTTACTGTTATTTTAATTCTATCTGAAATTATATAATTGTCAACCCAGCCTGCGCTGACGCTTCCGACTTCGCCAAGCCCCTCGACAAGGCTCGGGAGTAAACGCGTCCTTCCGCTCATCCTGAGTAGAAAACGTAGTTTTCGTATCGAAGGACGTCGGACGGGCCGGCGGGCAGGTCCGCCTGGAGATGAGTTTTCGGGGGGGTAAGCAAAGACGACAATGAAATCAGCTATGAAATGTTTTGACTTCATAGCATTTCAGTGTTAATTTCATAGCTAATACTTGTAAAAAAGTCCATTTGACCGTAGAAGAGGATACTTATTATGATAGAAGAGATACTAAATAGCAATGAAGGAAAAACCTTAGAGTTTAAGGAAAACTTGCAATCGATGCAAGGAGTTATAAAAACGGTCATTGCTTTTGCAAATACTGCTGGCGGAATGATTGTTGTAGGAGTAGAAAATGGAACAAAGAGAGTGGTGGGAGTGAGCGATCCACTTACCGAAGAAGAGCGGCTGGCAAATGTGATTTATGATTCCATTTGGCCTCAAATAATGACTGATATTAATATACAAAGCTATCGCACTAAAGATCTTATTATTATTAATGTTCCTCATTCAGTTGGGCCCTGCCATTTAAAAGCTGTGGGTATGGAAAAGGGAACCTATGTCAGGCTGGGGTCTACCAATCGTCTCGTGGATGAAGAAACCCTGCACGCCTTAAAAAATATTGCTAAAAATATATATTATGATGAGCTGCCCGCGGTGCATAAAAAGTATTCTGATCTCGATTGGGAAGTGATTAAAGAGCTTTTTAATCGGGTTAAAAAGAAAATCACTCCCACAAGCGCTCGCTCACTTGGTTTGCTTACCGATCATGAAAACAAAGAGGTGCCTTCTTTGGGTGCGGTAATTCTTTTTGGAACCAATAGGCTCAAGCTTTTTCCGGAGGCAATAATTCGCTGTAGTCGTTTTATAGGCATTGATAGAGATGAGGCCCTCGATCGAGCTGACATCGATATCTATTTACCACTCGCTTTGGAAGAAGCAATAAAATTTGTTCAAAGAAATACGTCGGTGCGCTCTGAAATTAAAAGACTGGAAAGGAAGGATATTCCACAGTATCCTCCTCGAGCAATCAGAGAAGCGATAACAAATGCTATTGTGCATGCTGATTATGCTATGAAGGGAGTTTTTATATCTATAGCCATTTTTGATGATCGAATAGAAATTACCAATCCTGGCGGACTTCCTTTTGGATTTACTATGGAAAAAGCGCTGGCTGGATCTTCTCGCATCAGAAATCGTGTAATTGCACGTGTATTTTATAATCTGAAATGGATAGAGCAATGGGGAAGAGGATTGGGCAGGATAATAAAAGAGTGTGCTCTTTTGGGTTTAGAAACTCCAACCTTTGAAGAAGAAAACAATCAATTTAAAGTTACCTTATTTGCCCGCAAGAAGCAGGAAGTAACCCTTGAGGCGTGGCAAAAAGAGCTTATCACTTTCCTTAAAAAGAAAGAAAAAATAACCACTAAAGAAGCAGCTTTGCTGTGGAAAGTGACCCGCCGAACTGCGCGCCTTCGCCTCATAAAACTCACTGATACGGGTATTATTCAAAAAACGGGAACTTCACTCAGGGATCCTCAAAGTGAATATGTTTTAGGCGATAAGCTGTAGGGGGCTGTTGCGGATTGAAGATGCGCGTATGCTCTCGCTGCTTGAGCAGTAAAATTAACCTACTTTCTTGTCAGTAATACCATGCTATCGCATTATGTATTGCATGGCTAAATATTGAAGCTCGTATTGAATTTTCTTTCGAATGAAAATTTCTAATGTGAAGGAAACTTGTACACCCTGTCATGGCTATATTAAAGGCCCATCTTTTGGGATCATCATGATAGTGCATTCCTCCAAAAATAAGTGGAACTATTACTTGACCATATTTTTCACCAAATAGTCTTGAAATCCCATAAGTACACACTATTTCTTCTACTATCGGAGCTATAATAATAGAGCTTACAAAGCTTGGTTCTTTGCCTTTTTCAAATTGGGGGGGCAGAGAGCTGAGGGGTATTAATTTAGAAGTTAAATAACTAACAGCCATATTAGCTGCAAAGCCATAGCAGGCGAGACGGCATCCAGTAATAAAATCTTTTGTTAGAGAGGAAGGTTGCGCAACTTTTGGTTGCACAAATCCTAAATCAGATTTAATGGTTTTTGTGCTAAGGCTTAATGCTGAAGATATTTTGTTTTTGACATATTCCATTGCAAATTGTTGAGGCGCGTGGCCAAATAGGAACAATAAGTTAAGGGTCATTAGGTACATTTTTCTCATATTCATAATTTTCTCCATTAATTTTTATCAAACAATTTATAAGCATAATTCGACGGGAAATCTATAGCACCTCTATCGTTTGCTACGCGAATGCTATAGGGATCACGACGAGCAGCCGAATCAAGATCGAGAGGAATGTGAATACTTAAGCTACCACAGATGAGATCAAACGCAGTCAATGTGGCAATAGTCTTAAGCGCTAAACCTACTGCTGTTTTGGCAATCGACCCCCAAGGAGTTGTTGGTTGTTGAAGGGAAAAATTTTGAGAAATGATTGCTGATATTGCTTCATGAAGTTTTGCGAGACTATACGATATTGTGGGAATTCTATTATCATCAAATGGTATTGAGACTTTTGTTAATAAGTTTGAAATTTGCTGTGACAAAGTTTCTACCGTGTGAGACAGCATCTCATTGTTAGTGGTTAAATCTGAATTACCGGTTACTATTTTGAAAGCGTTGAGAAGCTTTATTGTATCATTTATATCGGCTATTTGGTGTATTGCTTGTTCAAATAATTCCCAGTTCACTCGAGGAAGACCGAATCCTGAAGTATAGTAGTGGAGTGATGCGCCAAAACATGCAAAGGCTATTCCAAATGCGATATTGCCCCGGTCATAATGCCGCACAAATGACTTTCCGGCAACCATTGATTTGGCAGCACATGCTTTGCACCACGTGGCAACGCGATCGGCAACCGATTGTTTGAAAATTGTTTTTTCTACCGGCCGAGTAATGAGATTGTTTTGGGCATTAATTTCTACATGCTGTAATTGCCCCGGTTCTTGGATGGCGCCATCATGAATTGTGTGAATCAAGTTATTAGAAAGATTCATTGCAAATTGTGGCGGCATGCCGGCGAGCATTTTATGGGATAATTCTTTCACGCAGTTGTTGCTGAAGTTAATATCTTGCAATGCAGGGAATATTGCGCGCAGCGTGCTCACTTTAAATTTACCAATGAGATGCTGCGGAGCGGAGATATGCGTAATTTGTGAAGCCCATGGGCACTCTTTTAATTTTTCAATGCCCTTGAGGCCGGCGATTTTTTTAGAGCAATTTAAGGCCTCATGTAATCGTTGTGGACTCAAATTGAGCTCGGTGCCTTCAGGATGGTAGTCGATCAACTGTGCTAATTTTTGTGTGCCATGCATTTCTAGAAAAGCATCAAAATCAGGAAAATAGGGCAGATTTTGGCGTGCACGGGTATGCAATTCCTTCAATTTTGGTAATTTTTTGGCGGTGTGCAAGCGATCCAGTGGCCCTGAAAATGGTTGCTTTTTTGAGAGAGCTGCCAAGGCCGGGCGGGTTTGATGGAATACTTCGAGGGCCAGGGATTGAGTCAGCTCAGCAGGCGCTTCCATATAATTGGCCAGGGTAAATAAGGTGATTTTTTCAGTATCGCTTAAAGCGGCTATTTCTCCTAAAGAGACTGCTTCTCCCTGTTTGGGGATCAAACGGGCCAATTTAATGAGATTTTGAGCTGTTGCCTGGGGTAAATAGTGATCAGTTTTGAATGAAATGGGGCCGTTATAGCGAGACACCTCTTTAAAGGCGGTACAGCGAGAAAGGGCCTGAAATTGCCCCAAATTGAGGGTGCAGCGCTTGCCTTGGGCATCGGTTATTAGCTCCATACCCCTTAAAAAGCCTCCAAAAAGGCCTAAAATCAGCCCCAGAGATAGAATAATTGCCATTTTTACCTTAAAATTCATAAAAACCTCCAAATTTCACTATTTTTTACTGTTATTTTAATTCTATCTGAAATTATGACAAAGTCAAATAGGTATTTTGCCTTCAAGATGGGGGGCAGCGGGTAGGTCCGCCTGGCTTCAGAGATGGAGGGGGGCGAGCTGCGAATGAAAGGGGAAAACAGGGTATTTGCCCTGAAAATAGGGGGGATTGAAAGTGTAACGCCACCGAAACCTTTACATAGATTTCCAATTTGATAATATAAATATATAATATATCTAATTTATTGACGCAGGATTTTTTTTAATGAAAAAATGGATGATTTTAGCGATGTTCTTTTTTTGGTCTTCAAGTGCTATGGATAATATTCCCAATATTAATCCTATAAAAACTAATCAAGAAGAAACGTTTTCGAGTAGATCAAAAAAATTTATTTCAACTCTTGCTCCGTATTTTACATATAAGAAAAATTTTGTAGGCGTGCAACTGAGTATTATTGCTGCCTATGAAATTCTCTCATACCTCTCTCATTTTGATTCTTCATCTAATAAAGATAAGCGGATCGAGATTATTCATATGAATTCTTCTGAATCACTGAGTTTAATTTTAAAAAAAATGAATTTCGATAAATTAACCTATTTAATTCTTTCTTCTGCTGCTGGAAATACTGCGGGCCTTTCAAGTATTGGATCCGCTAACCTAATTACGATGAATCATGAATTTTATAATAGTTCTTCCGAAGATGAAAAAACATTTGTAATTGGACATGAAATAACGCATGCGAAGAATTATCACCCAGAAAAACGAAGTTTTGCTGCTTTGGGCATATTGCTTGGGACATCAAGTGCCTTGCTAGCATATGATAAGGTTGCACAAGTATTGTTTGAAAAGGCTGAAAAAATTTTAAAATTAGATGAAAAAAGCTATTGTTCACGCATACTAAATTTTTTAAAAACGAGTAATCACGCTATTGCAACTGCTCCTTTGGTCCATTGGTTTATAAGTAAATATTTTTATTATAAATTTAGTCAATCTCTAGAAATAGAAGCTGATAGAGAGTCTGCTCAATTATTAGATTGCGCTCAAGGAGGCATATCATTTTTCGAAAAAGCTATCGCAAAAGATGCCCCTACAATAAGCGGCTCTTGGTTTTCTTATTTAAATCCATTTACCTCATTAAAACTTATTAATTATACCTTCGGATTTCTAGATCATCCTTCTGATCAGGAACGAATAGTTCTTTTGAAGAAATACAACTAATCATGAATTTACAGAGTATCTAAATTGATCTTATGGACGGCCTTTTGCTTGAGAGCCTTTTTAAGCTCATCAACTATGGCTTTATTCTTAGGGTCAAAGAGCCACAGCTCTTCCTTGGGGATCTCTTTTGCCGGATTTTCTTTGTTTTGCTTTTTCATAAATGGTACCATATTACAGTGTTATCTCAGCTGAATTTAAGCTTAAAGGTTATCAATGAAATATAAAGGCTATAAAGGCAGGGTTGAATACGATTCCGATGAAAAATTTTTTCATGGTGAAGTAATCGGGCTCAAGGATACCATCACTTTCCAAGGAACAAATCCCGAAGAATTAGAGCGTGAGTTTAGGAAGTCCATTGATGTTTACCTGGATTGGTGCAAAGAGCTGGCAGAAGAACCGGCAAGGATCACCACTCTCTAAAAACCCATTTTGGGTCAAGGGGGATTCCGCGCTCTTTGATGAGTTCCTGCAGTTTTTTTATTGCATCTGAATAGCCGCCAATTTGATCAATAAGGCCAAGCTCCAGCGCTTTTTCTCCGGTGAATATTTTGCCGTCTGCCCATTCGCTGAGCTTTTCCAGCGGCAAATTTCTTTGCTGAGCAACTAATGTATAAAATACTTTATACGTGGCATCCATATCTGCCTGCAAATAGGCACGCTCTTCATCACTGAGTGCGGGAGATTCCGGATAATCGAGCGCTTTAAATTTTCCTGCTTGTATAATCTCATAAGAAATATCAGCTTCATAGCCATTTCTATTGATATGAGAATTTTTGTGTCTTTCTATAACAGATATGGAGCCAATGCTGCCCATAGAGCTTGCTGCTTGAGCAATAATCCAATTGGTTCCAGTGGCAATTTTATAGCCCCCAGACAGGCAATCATTTATTACCAGCGTGACTGTCGGTTTTGCCATCGATAGCAGTTGCAGCTCTCTAAAAATGAGCTCGGTGATAGCAGAATTTCCGCCTTCTGAGCTTGTTGCAAGCAAGACACCTTTAACCTGTGGATCTTCGGCAAATGCAATGATTTTTTTGAGAATCATTTCAACATTTTCTAGATTCACTTTGCCTATAATTTTTATGAGCCCTATTTTGTCTGAGCAAGGGCATTCGATGGGAGGATTTTCGATTTTTTTCTTAAAAAATTTTTCAAACAGGGCAATTGAATTGCGGGGAGTGGAAATTGTTACACTGCATAGTATTAAAAATAGTTTTGATGATATCTTCATAGCTGTTTTCCAAATTAAATAATCCATTTTCTAAAGATGTTTAAACAATTTTTAACGGAGCAGATTTGCCTATTTTGTGTTAGCGGCAATCCATTTCATTGCATTGGTTTTATCTTGCTCAAAGGTGGAGATTTTGTTTTGATCGTAAAAATATTTAATATCTTCTTCGGCATAGCCGAGCAAATAACCGGCCAAAAAATCATTGCGTCTAATATTTATATTTTCTGAATCTAATTTTTCTAATAGTCGCGCGTTGCGTTCGCCTTTTTTAGTGTAGAGAATAAATCCGCCTTCGGGCAAACGGATCAGTTGAATTTCTTTGCTTTCGTATTGTTTAGGAATTCTTTCATAGATGACGCCCGCTATATTTCCTAAATATACATCTTTATGCCCAGCAAGCATGCATTTAATGCCACGCTCAAAATCATCCACCAGGCGACCACGAGGGTTGATAGCAGCCCCGCAATCTTGTGCAGTGGGAATAAAGGCATAGTTGCGATGGAAAATGTAGGCAAGAAAAAGTGTGGAGAGGGCTATTATTCCAATATATTTTTTGTTCATGTGAGGCCTTTTTGAAATGGATTCTCTTCATTAGCAACAATGGTTTTCAAATCGGAATTGGTTGATCCATTTGCATGCTTCGATACGCTCACTCCGTTCGCACTCAGCACGAACGGTTTCTCTTCTCGTGATGGCTGTGCGATTACTGTATCATGGGGAGCTTTTGGTTTTTCCGGCGCTGCAGCAAGTTTTGTTGATTCTGTTTTTTTAACTTCAGCAGTCGTGCGGTCCTCCGCACGAACATCAAACAGTGTTGGCGCGATAAATTCATCTTGCGCAATAAAATCATCGATTGAGGTGGTAGCATCATCTGATTGTGTTTTGAAGAACCAGCGGGTAATCGGATCGCGCAGATTTTCAAAGAGCATCGCATCTTGAGAGTAGCTTTTTGCCAGCTGCACCTGTTTGGTGGTGTAATCGCTCACGCCATCGCGTGAACGGGGCATTACGATAGTTGGCGAAATAAATACCGTCAAATTATTTTTGACCACACTGTTGGTGCGATCCTTAAAGAACCATCCAATGATGGGAATATTACCCAAAATAGGCGTTTGTTGCTGATCAATGGCAGTGTCAACGCGTGTTAAGCCGCCCAGCGCTAAAATGTTACCGCTTTTTACATTCGCATTGGTGGTAACATTTCTGGTGGTCTGATTGGCAGTATTAGGATCTGCGTTGGTAAAAGTTGCTGCTGATGAATCAAAATTATTAATATTGACTACCACACTCAAGTTCACCGTATCGGCTGAGCTGATGCGCGGCGTAATTCGTACGCTTAATTCAGCAGGAATCCATTTACGGGTTTGCGTGGTGGTACCACCGGTGCTACCCGAACCCTGATCGATGGCCAATCGTTCTTGGGCTATTTTAATTTCAGCGGGAGTGTTGTTGGTGCACATTAAATGAGGTGCCGAAAGGATCTTTCGCGCATCCAGATATTTGCGCACCTGCGCCATGCCCCATGTTTTGCCGGTGGCCGCATCGCTCAAAGAAAGTACTGCGGTGCCGGAGGATAAAAATCCGGCGGTGCTGAAGCAATCGCTCGTATTAACCGGATCACAAGTACTTTGAATGGTACCCGTAGAATCAAATGCGTTGCGGAGTAGATCTGCCTGAATAGTTGTCGGATCGGTAAGAGTGTCGGTCAAGAAGGTAACCGGGCTGCTGGCAACCTTAGGAATTTGAGACGATTGGAAATTTGCATATTTAGGAATGCCGGTGCCCAATGGATTGCGAATATTGGCGCCCAAAGACGCAATATCCATGATGGTTAAATCGGCAACCAGCACTTCGATGATTACTTGCGGTTGCGGAATATCCAGCTCTTCAATTAATTTTTTGATTCGCTCCCAATCATCATTGCGTGCGGCAACAATCAAATTGTTGCTTCCCTGCATGGAGCCGCCCGGCTGTTCGCCCGTGATTGTTTTTGGTTGATCAGCTTTAATAATCACTTGATCAAAGAAGCGCTCGGTGCCACCGGGGGTGGTGGCGCCTGCTTTTGATTGTTCGGTGCCACCCTGTTTTGAAGATTCAATAATGCTTTTGAGTACCGGTTCAAATTTCACTGCATCCAAATATTGCAATTGATACACATGCAAAATCGATTTGCCCGATTCCAGTTCAACATCAATATATTTATTAATAAAATCTCTTACGCGTTCACCGCTTGCGGTCGCCAAAGACGA
Organism: uncultured bacterium; assembly: GCA_963836585.1. Classification (GTDB taxonomy): domain Bacteria; phylum Babelota; class Babeliae; order Babelales; family Vermiphilaceae; genus BTUB01. The sequence continues at coordinate 37,472 of CAWIJV010000003.1, read as the reverse complement.
TCAATCGATTGGTGCGTGGATCGGCGACCACTCGAACTTTTTTGAAGTAGGTATTATTGTTGGGAACTTTTACGCCCAGTCGATTTTGATTCACATCACCGGCCGCGCGCAGAATTTGATCATTAAATAATGCGGCGATAGTTTCCGCATTTAAATAGCGCAATTGAATTACTTCCGGCCTTTCTTCTGCATCCACTTGATCGAGCGCGCCGATAATATGCATGAACGCCTTAATATCATTTGCTTTGCCATTGAGCAGAAGGCTGTTGCTCAGAGCATCAATCGTGAAGCGGTGGTTTCTGGCGGGAGGACATCTTTTGCAATTGCCAACAGCTCATTATTGGGATCATCATTCACTTTGATGTGAGTAAAATAGTAAAGATAACGAATACGTTTATCCGAATCGGGAATTTCATCCGGTTTTACAATATAGAGTGGCATGCGCTTCGCGCACGACTCTCTTTGGTGGTTTTTACAATATTATAGGTCTCTTCTTTGGCCATCATCGAATAGCCGGCAATATCCAGAAGCGTGTATAGAATGTCCCATGCTTCATCGAGGCTTATTTTGTCTTCTAAATGCAAGGGTGACATTTGCATTAATAGCATTGGCGCCGATGGGAAACACCACATTTATCTCTTTTTCAGCGGCTAGAAAATTGATGAAATCTATGAGTGGTTCGTTATCAAAATAAAAATTTATTTCGCGCTTTATATGCCGGCGGCGCAAGGGGCGTTTTGGATTTTGTGGATCCGAATGCTCCACTTTTTCTTTGAGGACTCCGTGCACTTGCTCAGGGTGAGCACATATTATTTGCGCTGCAAACAATAACGTAAAAATTAATTTTGAGATCCTTCGATACGTCAGCCTACGCCAAGGCTTCGGCGGACTACTCAGGTCCCTCGACAAGCTCGGGATGATCGGGGGTCCCCCGTTCGTGCTGAGCTCGTCGAAGCATCGTGGTGAGTGTCTCGCGAAGCGAGACGTATCGAACCATCGTATTAACAATTTCCAGTTCATATCAACTCCTACGCGGTTTCTTTCGGCATCAAGGTTGCAACGACAATACCCACATCAATGGCGCGCGGAACTTTTTTCGATTTAGTAATCTCAAGCTCTTTGGTAAATACGCGCTGATTTTCATCAATCTCATCCAAAAATTGTGTGAGCTGTTTCATGCTAATTCCTGCCAGTTGATAATTGGCGACCGTTTCTGAATAATGCTCATCCTGCCCAATGGCCACCACATTTTCTGATGCCACATTTTCACGAATGCCTATTTTGGTGCAGGGTGTCTTGCATATATTCTTTTATTTTAAAATTAGGATCTTCTTTTAAAATCGTGGTCACTTCAGTCTCGTGCTTTGGCTACTCGATCGGCTTTTTCAATAATTCGTTTTGCCTCTTGGCGACTATCATTAATCGACTCGAGCCGCTGCTCCCATTTTTTAATGCTACTCAAATAAAAAAATAAAATAAGCACGATTAATACTAAAAATAAGCCCGGCCGCGACGGCAACATAGTGATACCAGGTACGCTCATCTAAATTATTTATTTTTGCTTGTAACTGTTCCAAGAAACTCATTGATTCCCCCGCGCGCCTAATTTTTTTGCAAGCCTGATCGTCATGGTAAACTTTGGATCTTGCGGTGATTCAACATAGCTAAAGAGCTTAGAGTTTCGTAATTCAGATTCCAGCTGACGCAACTCTTCGTAGCCGCGCACTTGCGCCTTGAGTGTGATCGTATCGCCGCTGATTGCCAGCCGTTCAATTTCCAGCCCTAATTTTTGTTTTTCAATCTTACTGGTTAATTCTAGTAAGTATTCCAAGAAAGCGTGAACGGGAAGCGCCGGTGAAGGCGGACCATATTTTTTCTTCTTGATTCACGATTGTCTTGGCAGAGTCGAGCATTTCATCCAGCCCGGTTTGATCGGCAGGAATCTTGGCAATCTTTTCTTTGAGCGTCATCACCACTTCTTGCTCAGATTGGCGCGCTTCTTTGCGCATGCGAGAGAATTTGCCAAATAGCTTATGCCTAGCAGGCCGCCCAAAATGAGTCCCAATAATAGGCCTGCAGCAATAATTTGTTGTAAAAAGAGATGAGAATCCAAGCGTGAAAACTCTTTTTGGCGCAAGTTGAATGAGGATGTGGGCGTGCGTGGCAGCGCCGTGGCTAAACTGACGATGTTCGGTTGGGGTATGGAAACTTTCGCGCTGATGCCAAAGCCATTGTGCACCAAGCTATTTACTTGAAACAGTTCCGTGGGCACATGTGCCAAGATCGGTTACCAATTCCGGTAATCCTTTTATGGTCGCACTGGTACCAAACAGCATTATTTTTTGCAGTGATTGTGGTGGCTTAGTTTGGCTGGTGAATGACTGTAATGTGAATAGATATTTCATTAAAGACAGTGGTAAATGCTTGCTTGGCTGCCTGCGTATGCGCCTGATCATGATTAGATTCTAGCCCATAGCGAATAATACTTTGATAGGCCTCTTGCTCTGAAAGGCCGGTAGCTGTGGCGATCACGCGCGCTTGATCAATCAACCCTTTGGCAAAGGTGCGAATAAATTTGCAGCTGGCCATTATAAATATAGGCCATGCGAGTGGTTTGTGGCTCAATCTCCAAAAGCACTATGCCATTTTTTTGCTGAGCATAGGAAGGAATTTTTGTATAGAGCCCATAAAGCGCGAACATATCGATGGTAACTTTTTCAGGCTGCGCACCGGCCGCTTCAAAGAGCGCCAAATGTTGAGCAATAACTTGATTTTGCACCGCTGCTACCAAGATTTCTGAACTTTTTTCTTCGCTATTTTCTTTAGTAATGATGCAATCAATTACTGCATCTTGCAATGAGAAGGGCAAGTAACGGCTCCACTTCATAGGAGATTACTTTTCGAATGGTATCAATTCCCGGAAAGGGAAGCTTGAGCTCTTTAAATATTGCTTGGCCACTGGGAAGCGATGAAACAATTTTATCGTAACGCACTCACTTGCTCTAAAATAATTTTTATTGCGGCAACGGCCCGCTCTTGATAATCGGCAGAAGATGCCGATAGTGATTGGCTCTTCAAAAAACTTTTCGATAGTGATTTCTGTGCCTTTGCAATGGATCACCGCTGCTTTTACCGAGGTTTTGCCAATATCAAATCCTATGATGGTTACAGGCAGCGGATAATAGCCACGAATCTGTTCGGGTAAAAATATATTCTTTATCATGCGCGTACCTCCTTGCTAGAGCGTGGAAGCGTTTGCGATTCTCGGGCGAACGGCAGCAACTTTGGTAGGTGCCGGTTGTGCAGGGCCTTGCGCCATCGGCATAGGAGGAACTATGTCTCATATTAAGTTTATTTTCTTCCAATGCACGCTTTTGGTTGCGATAAATAAACTCATCGGTGGCACTGTTCATTGAGTGTATGGTGGTGCCGAAGAACCAACGATTTACCGGATCCCGTTTTTCTGATGGATAGACCATCTCATTAGCCGCATCAGTGTAATCGGTAATATGATTCTGGGTAAATCTAATAATATCTTCATCTGCAGTTGGCTCAATAATGCGGGAAGAGATAAGCACCAAGAGATTTGATTTAGACTCAGTCTTTTGTTTATTTTTAAAGATCCATCCTAAAATAGGAATATCGCCCAATATTGGTACCTTTAGTTTGTGTCTCTACAATGTTATTTCGCACCAATCCGCCCAGCGCGATCACCTCTTTATTAGTCACAATCGCCTTGGTCTTAATCTCTCTCACGGTACGAACGGCATTATTAGGATTTGCCGCGCCCACGAATTGTGAAAGCGAGACAATAATATTCAAGAATGATCATTCCATCAGAATTGATTTGTGGCGTGATCGCAACTTCTAATTTAGCCGGCGCATCACCATAGGTATTTACAGGCAGGTGCCCACGATAGTGCCGGTGATCACGCGGCGAACTTCACCCAATGAAACGGTTGCTTTGGTTTTATTGGTGGCGATCAAGAATGGATTTGCCAAGTACCTGCACGTTGCTTGCCGTTTGAATGCTTGAATGATTGCCCAGACGCTGAGCGAATCGCCCAAAGAGATAATCGTATTGCCCGCGCGTAACACCTGAAGAAACAAGATTGAACAGGTTGCCCAAAAGACGATTAACGCCATTGCCATTAGGATTTTCTTGAATGCCTTAGTTGCCAAATAATCCTGAGGTTTGATAGGTAACATTGGTGCCAAGAAGCCCATGCGGCCCGGTTCAGGGTTCTAATTTGTGCGCCCAGCTGTTTGGCTTCGCTGAGCGTAATGCCCAAGAGAAGCACTTCAATGCCTACTTGCGGTTGCGGAGCATCAAGTTCCAGAATCACTTCTTTTGCTTTAAGAAAATCTTCATAATCTCCTTTTACCACAATGCGATTGGTTTCAGGTTCAGGAGTAAAGGTGATCGGTTTTAAATATTTATCCCCGCCGCGCACGCCGCCCACTTTTCCGGCTTCGGTGGTTGCGCCAAATTTAGTTACCTCATTCATAATATTAGCCACGGTGGTGGCATCAGCATAGCGCAGTTGCAACACATGGAGCGGCGAATAAGGCACCGTTAGTTCAGTATCCACCGATTGCATAATAAAATCTTCTAAGCGTTTAATTGACTTCGGCGGGCCCAAGTAAAATTAATGAGTTGGTGCGTGGCTCAGCAAATACACTTATTTGCTCAGAGAAATAGTGGTTAGATGGAAGTTTGCTGCCCGGGAAAAAGCGTTGCTGTTGCACCGATTTTTCATCAACTTGAGCCAGAGAATCATACAGTTGCTTTACTTCTTTAGCATCAGCGCGGCGCAATTTAAGGACCGACATTGCCTGTGGCATAGTGACTTTATCAAGTTCATGCACAATGTTCATTAAGCTTTTGATATTGTATGCCTTATCGGTGAGCACGAAAGCTTTTAATTCCTGTAATACCACGAGTGATGAGCTGGCAGAGCGCATCGAATCAACTATGGTTCGTAATCGTATCCAGCGACGTGTTTTCAACAAAGTAGACAAAGCGCACCATCTCATCATTATCAGGCAATGTGGCTAGCAGGCAACGCCAATATAGGCAGGGAGTGGTGATTTGCTGCGCAGTCTCGAGAGTCACGATGCGGCGAATTTTTGGATTTGATTCAGCAATGGCGGTGAATCCTGAGATTTCCAGGAATGTTAGGAAAAGATTCCACGCTTCCTGGCGGGTAAGTGTGCGCTGCGTCTTGAAGGATATTTTATTGCCTTTTACACTTTTTGCGCCTTGCAGCATGGGCGTAATAGCATCATCGGCAATAAAGGTGATGTCAAAAAGTTCTGAAATTTGAGTGATGAGCATTTCAAGATCAGCATTTTCGAAATTAAATTCGATCGCCGGCTCATTCAGCTCATGGTTGGCGTTTGTTCAGGCTCTTGGTTTATGAATTTCGGGCGCAAGTGGTTCAACGATCGGTTTTTCTTCGGGCTTTGCTGCCACTTGAAATATCCGGACGCGTCTTCAGTTTCTTGCCTCCAAGATTAGCGCAGGTTCGGTGGTGATGCCCGAATCGCACTCAATTTCTCTTCATCAAAACTGGTAGGCAAATCAATTGATGTTTCAAGAGGTTTGTCTTAGAGAGGGCTTAGATTTTTTGCTCTATTTCGCTTGCCACCACAGCCGGGAAGCACGCCGAGCATTGCGAGCAAAACGAGGAGAACAATGCATGATTTCTTGTTCATATGGTTACTCATTTACTTTGATAACACATTTTGCGTTGGTCGTCTGCTCTTTTTGCAGCATATTCATCTTTTCACGATCTCGAATTTCTCGGAGCGACGGAGCAAAAGAATGCTTTTGTTCCATCTTATTCTTTTGTTCTTCAGTTAATTCTTGAGGATTGGCTACTTTTTTTGCCCCATTTCTTGTTTGCGTGCTTGCTGTACTTCTTTAAGAAGATAAGTGAGGGTAATTTCTTGGCCATTTCTTATTAGTGTAACGCGAATTGTATCATTTGTCTTGCTTTGGGTAATCTGCTTTATAGATAGCCAGTCGATTTTGAGTTGGCCCCACCGAGGTATTATTCACCTTGATGATCACATCTTCTTTACTGAATCCAAGCGCCTGACCCAAGGTGCCCGGACCGGCGTTGGTCAAGCGAACACCAACACTTTGCCCTTCTTTATAGGCAGTGGTCAGATCTCGAGAGTGTCAATAAATTGGCCTAAGCTTTGAATGCGGTTTAAAAATTCTTGCCGTATTGATGGCAAATTCTAGGGGACCATTTTGGGAAATGATGCCTTCCCAGTTTTCCCCGCTTGCATAGGTTGGATCCAGTTTGGCATCTTTTTCGCGCAGATACAGCACTTCTTGCTGGCCGTTGGCGCGCATCAGAATCACTTTATTGCTAAAAATTCGAATAAGTTGCGCATCTTCGATCATATCACCCACTTTATAGGAAGATTCTTTATTGGTTCGGGTATCCATGATGATCGCTCTGTTTTTAGCATCATCTGAGAGCACCACAATAATACCTTTGAACGTCACCGGAAGTGGATCAATAAATTGAGGCCTTGGGCTCTTCAGGGACTCTAATCGGCATTGGTGCCGGCGCTTCAGGGGCAGCGCATGAGCTCAGAAGATTCTGTGCGGAATCAATTCTTTTTGATAGGTGTCAAAAAGATCATCTTCATAAATTTTTGCAATATTAAACTTAGCGCTTTCCATTTTAGTTGCAGCCCGATAGGGGGCAGGTTCAATATCAACGCGCTTGGGAATTTGGGGGCGCCCAAAATAAATAAAGCCCGCCATGCTTAAGAGCAAGTAGCAACAAAAAACTGTTTATAACCCAAAATGGTTGTCTCATTCAGTTTCCCTTAACCATTGAACAATATTCACACAATACTCATCATGCGAAGGTTTTGTCAAGCGAACCTCATGGGCACGGAACCGCATTAATAATTTTTTGGATGAGCATTTCTTGTGTGATATGTTCTGCTTCAGCTTGATAGCTGAGCATAATTCGGTGCGCTAATATTTTGGGAGCCACTCGCTTAATATCATCGGGGGTCACAAAGTGGCGGCGCTTGATAAACGCATGGGCTTTCCCTGCATGATATAAAGCAAGGGTGGCACGCGGTGATGCACCGCATTCAATATACGGCTTAATCTGTTCTAATTTAATAAGTTCCGGGTTGCGCGTTGCGTGTACAATATTCACAATATATTCGATAATCCGTTCATCAACATACACTTGATTCACCAGCTCTTGCGCGCGCTGAATTTCTGAGGCACTGAGCATATGCTGCAACATATTGGTATCTAGATTGCGGCGCAGCAGTTCTCGCTCCTCTATTTTGCTTGGGTATCCTACGGCGAGCTTAAACATAAAGCGATCAACTTGCGCTTCAGGGAGCCGGTATGTGCCCTCTTGCTCAATCGGATTTTGTGTGGCAAACACTAAAAACGGTTGCTCAAGCAGAAATGTGGTGGATCCAATAGTTACTTGCTGCTCTTGCATCGCTTCCAGAAGTGCCGATTGCACCTTTGCCGGCGCGCGATTAATCTCATCGGCAAGAATTAAATTGGCAAAGATCGGGCCCTTTTTGGTTTCAAATTCTTGAGTTTTTTGATTATAGATGAGGGTGCCGATCAGATCAGCGGGCAATAGATCAGGCGTAAATTGAATGCGGCTAAATTGCAGATCAAGCACTTTGCTCACCGCCTTGATCATAGTGGTTTTTGCAACACCCGGAACACCTTCTAGCAAGATATGGCCCTTGCATAAAATGGCGATCAAAATAAATTCGATCACCTCATGCTGGCCCACGATAACTTTTGAAATCTCTCCGGCGATCCCATAAAACTGGGTGCTTTCATTTTTTATCTGATCGATGACTATATTATTTGAATTAACGGATGGCTCTATCATGATTGCACTCCATTGAATTTCCCTTACAATTACTGTTAAACAAATAGTTTTATAGTATGATCAAGGGTACCAAAGTTGCAAAAAACTGACAAATTTCGGAGTTTTTATGATTTTATCGGGTAAAGAGATCAAGCGAAAACTAGGCAAAGATATTCTCATTGACCCATTTAATGAGCGGCAGGTGGGGCCCAATAGTTATAATCTGCGCCTGCATGATGAGCTGTTAACGTATGAAGACGGTGTGCTTGATATGAAAAAACAGCATACGGTTAAAAAGATTATGATCCCTCAAGAAGGATTGGTGCTCGAGCCAAATAAATTATATTTGGGTAGAACGCTTGAATATACGCGCACTGATAGTCATGTGCCGATGCTTGAAGGCCGGTCATCAATTGGCCGTTTGGGCATGTTTATCCATATCACAGCAGGCTTTGGCGATGTGGGCTTTAATGGCTACTGGACGCTAGAAATCTTCTGCGTGCAGCCGATCAAAATCTATCCGGGTGTGGAAGTGTGCCAAATCTTTTATCATACGATTGAAGGCGAATATAGCCGCTACATGAGTAATAAATATCAAAATAATAAAGGCATTCAGCCGAGCTTGCTCTATAAAGATTTTGAAGTGTGATTATTTTTTTTGCTTATATTTTGTTAAACGAGCCAGATCAGGGTGACGTTTGACTGCGAAGTCAATCGCATCATTCAAATCTTTTACTTTCACAAAGCAGGTATATTTTTTGCCAGCCTCATCATATTTTTCATATGAGAAATCATAGTCACCACCAAATGGGGCGGCAATTTTATACATTGCATCAGGATCCAGAGGCCCAATACATTTTTCTTTATAGGCATGCGCAGGGAATATGGCCAGACCACACAATAAAAATAATAGTTTTTTCATGATAGTTCTCCTATTAATTGCAGTATAGCTTGGGAAAAAAAGCCTAAGCAAGAGTTAATAAAGAAGAGGCAGAATTGCAATTCTGCCTCTTCTTATAAAGTGAATTATTCTTTGTGTATATTATCTGGAATTGCGCTCATCACTTCTTGAGCGAGAGCAACTGCCTCACTATCGGAAACCTGCGTATCAACAATGATTACGTATGTTCTATATTCCCGAAGATGATCAGAGTGAGAATGTTCTTCATGCTCATCGCCGTGCGCCATATAATGGCCGGCCGCTTTAAGCGCGCCAATAGGGCGCTGAATGGCTAAGACATACACATCATGGCCCACCTCTTTTATCTGTTGCCCCACTTCAACCAATGTTTCTTTGGTGCCTTGCACAAAATCCGATTCCTTGATGGCGTGCGCCGGCTGCTTGATGGCAACGCGATAAAATGTTGCGGCGCCTGATTTAGTGGCATCCAGAATTTTTATGGCACCATTTTTTAAAGCATGGGCAGTTTTGACCGGTGTTCCGATCACCAACTCTTTGGTTGCCTCCTTGAGATTGCGCGTAGCAGGAGAAACTGCGACCGTTGCGGCAACTTCTTTGCCCAGATCTTTGGTAGCAATGGCTCCTTTCACCATCGCATCTTTTGGTGTTTCAATCAGCGCATCATAAAATTGATGGCCAACATTATGAGTATCATGGGCATGAACCACGGTATTGTGATGAGTAACGATTTCAGTTGCCAGTGCGACGTTTATTAAGAAAATGGTGAGGCCGGTTAGAAAAATTAATAGTTTTTCCATGGTAGTATCCTTTACCAGTTATACAGAATGTTTATTGGTTTAAATGCCACAGGTGTGCCTGCAGATAAAAACAAATAATTAAAACTTAATTGAGTTTAGGAATGTGAACATCAGGGAAATAATGATTCACTTGAGGCTACAGCCGGGAAATGAAGGGGAAGAAGAGTCGCCACAACAATGGCGATTGAATTTCATAAGATGACTGGTTGAGTTATAGTTTTGGCGATTGCGCTTTGTTGTGATATGCGTCCACCATGAAATGACGGTATTAATTCTCATAAGATCTGCTCCTTATGATTTTTGGTACATGCCGTTCTTATTAAGAACCACTGTAGCATAAAAAAACTAAAATACAAACCCACGGTGTATGCGTTACTTCTTGAGGCAGTCTACCAATTTTTGGTATTGTTCATTGCGATGCTCGGTGCTATCAGTATAGTAGAATGCCCTGTTAGCTGCTGCCATCTGCTCTGTGCATCCTGCAGCGGCTACTTTGGTTGATACATCATACCAATCAACATTTTCTTGCGCTTGTGCTTGTTCGTTGGCCTGGCTGAGCGTGACCATTTCTCTGAAGATATCTGCATCGTTGCTGAAAGCGGGTGAAGTAACCATTGCTGCGATGAGCAGCGCGATAACATTAAGTATTTTCATGTGATTGATTCCTGTTTAATTAGCTAATTCTTCTTTAACTGCTTCCACGGTGGCCAGAGTTACTCCCCAGGCTTGTGAGCCCTTATTTTTAATGGCTGCAGTAACAACTGCGGCTTTATCGCCGACAATAATTGCCGGAGTTTTTACCCCATTTTCATAGAGCTCATGGCCAATTTCAGCCATCTGCTCGCCGACTTCTTGAGCAATCTCTTTTGCTTCTTGCGCAATATGAGAAGAAGCTGCTTGGCGGTATGCTGTTTTGGAAGTATCTGCAACAGAAGTGGCAACATTTTTGACAGCATTAATTACCGGAGCGATTATCGCATTATACATATCTTGGCCCGCTTCTTTAAACTGGCCGCCAACATCTTGAGCGATCTCTTTGAGCTCCTGCTTGGCCGCGGAAAATGCCCGTTTGGCTACTTTTACCGGTTTTACAATGCCTTGAATTGGCCGCGCAGGGGTATTTGCCAGAGATACGCAAGAGAGAAGAGCGAGAACAATAAGCTTTTTCATGGTATTTTTCCTCATTCCAAAGGTAAAAAACTATATGAATAAGCATAGCAGAAATGTTGAATTAAGAAAGCTTGCTAGAATAAGGCTTTCTATCCTGAAGGGTAAAATTCTATTTGGAAATCATTCTACGGACACACATCCTGAGTAACCTCCGCAAGGAGGTGTATCGAACCATGTGTTTTACTCTGCATCGGTTGGCAGTTGCGGTGCGGAGGATACCGGAATATTTGTGCGAGGATTATAGCGATGGGAAGGCTGGGATGATTTCATGATCGCCAGCATCAAAGATCCGGCCATAAAGATGGCGCCGAGGCCCCAGGTGATTTTTTGGAAAAGGTCCTGACCGCCTGAGCCGCCAAAGAGCATTTGAGCGCCGCCGCCCATGTTTCCTAATCCCATGTTGCCTTTGCCTTGTTGAATTAAGATAATAAGAACCAGTAAAAAGCAGTTGAAGACAAATAGACTAACGAGTAAGCCATAGAGCATGATTAATACCTTTATTTAAATGTGTGGATAGCTTTATAATACCGTTTTTTTGAAAAAATTTAACAGTAAAGTTATGTGGCAATAGCTATTTTCTTATTCTTGAACTGCACGGAAAGATTTTTAGCCTCAGGATTTTTGAGCAGATGTTGTGAAACAGGCACCAGAATCTGCTGTTGAATCACTCGCTTTAAGGGCCGCGCGCCAAATTCCGGCGAGTATCCTTCTTGGGCAATATATTTTAATACCGGATCATCAATGGTAATAGTAACATGCCGTTCTAGTAATCGATTAATTACCAGCTGCAGCTGAATCTCGGCAATTTTTTCCACATCCTTTTCAGAGAGTTTTCTAAAGAAGACAATCGCATCGATTCGATTTAAGAATTCCGGCCGGAATGATTGCTGAAGCAACCGCTCAACCTGACTTTTAACTTTATCCGTTAACTCTTTTGCATCCAGAATAATAGGCGAGCCGATATTGCTGGTCATAATGATGATCGTATTTTTAAATGAGACGGTCCGCCCTTGGCTATCGGTTAAATGGCCCTCATCAAGAATTTGCAGGAAAATGTTAAAAACATCCGGGTGGGCCTTTTCTACTTCATCAAAGAGTATCACGCAATAGGGGTTGCGCCGCACCTGTTCAGTGAGTTGGCCACCCTCTTCATATCCCACATAGCCTGGCGGAGCGCCGATCAAGCGGGCCACGGCATGCTTTTCCATATATTCAGACATATCGATGCGAATCATCTTGCTCGGATCATTAAGCAGAAAATCGGCAAGCGATTTGGCAACTTCAGTTTTGCCTACGCCGGTGGGCCCTAAGAATAAAAATGAGCCGATGGGGCGATTGGGATCAGTCAGGCCGGCCCGGTGCATCTGAATGGCATGAGAAACCTTTTCGATCGCCTCATCCTGGCCAATTACCTTCATCTTAAGAGTTTCTTCCATGGCAAGCAGTTTTTCCGATTCACTTTTTTTAAGTTTCGCTGCCGGTATTTTGGTCCAGCGAGAGAGCACGGCCGCAACATCATCTTCGTCAACCAGCTGCTTGATAAGATAGGTGTCCAATTTTTTGAGCTTCTCTTCCTCTTTTTGTATCTCAGTCTCTAGTTTAGTAATTTTGCCATACTTGATTTCAGATGCTTTTGCATAATCCCCCTCACGTTCGGCTGCCATATACTGCACCTTGGCTGCCTCAATCTGATCCTTGAGAGTATTTATGCGTTCAATGGGCGCTTTTTCGGCCTTCCATTGGGCCACCATTTTTTGCTGTTGCTCTTTGAAATTGGCCAGCTCCTGCTCAAGTTCGGCCAAACGTTTTTTTGCAACCGGATCCTCCTTTTCTTTGGTGAGCGCAACTTTTTCAATTTCCAACTGTCTGATTCTTCGCTCAAGTTTATCGATCGCTTCCGGTTGGGAAGTGATGGCCATCTTGATCATCGAAGCCGCTTCATCAATAAGATCGATCGCTTTATCGGGCAAAAAGCGATCTGAAATATATTTGTTTGAGAGTAAAACCGCATCAACTAACGCTTGATCCTTTATGCGAATACCATGATGCAGCTCATAGCGCTCCTTGAGGCCGCGCAAAATGGAGATGGCATCTTCAACCGTGGGCTCTTCAACCAATACCGGTTGGAATCGGCGCTCAAGCGCTGCATCTTTTTCGATATATTTTTTGTATTCTTTGAGAGTTGTGGCGCCAATGCAGTGCAAAGTTCCCCGCGCAAGCGCCGGTTTGAGCAAATTAGATGCATCCATGCCGCCGCCCTGCGATCCGGCGCCCACGAGCATATGAAGCTCATCGATAAAGAGAATAATGTCATCTTTGCCGTCTTCGATCTCTTTGAGCACTCCCTTTAAGCGCTCTTCAAATTCACCCTGATATTTTGCGCCGGCGATCAAAAGACCCAAATCAAGCGCATAGAGCTGCTTATTTTTGAGACTCTCGGGCACATCGTTATTCACTATCCTCTGGGCGATCCCTTCAACGATGGCAGTTTTGCCAACGCCCGGCTCGCCAATGAGTACCGGATTATTTTTAGTGCGGCGCGATAATATCTGGATTACGCGCCGAATTTCTTCATGCCGGCCAATCACCGGATCAAGTTTGCCGGCGCGAGCCTGTTTAGTGATGTTAACACAAAACTTTTCTAAAAGTTGGTGCTGCTTTTCTGCGTTTTGGTTGCTCACGGTTTTACCTCTGGCTAAAAAATTTCTTCATCAGAATTTTCTGGGGCGTAATTTTTAAAATTTCCACGAGTTTGTAAATATTCGATCATTTTGTCTAGAACCTCAAGAAGTGGACGAGTTGGCTTCTTAACCATAGAACTGCTTGAAAGCGATTGCAAAGCACGAGAGTTATTGGTAGCTATTGCATTAAAAAAGGCGGCTCGATTTTGCTTGATTACATCCATATCACGTGCGCGATCTTTGGGAGTAACCGGATATAGATCATCATTTTTCCAAAAATGAAAAAATCGAGCCATGGCCATATCGGCCAAGAGAGTCTCATTTTCTTTTGCCTCTTGAATTTGAGCTATGGCATGCTCCACTTTTGCTATTTGTTGGTGATCCGGATCCTCAAGATCTTCCGCGCTCTTTAATTGCCCAAGATCTATTATATATCTAATGGCATAGTGCGCATCTTGTGCCGGCTCCACATAAGAGAGGATGTGAGGCGTTTTGTAATCGGGAAATTCCAGGCAAAATATTTTATCTCTATCATATGGCTTGCAGGTGCCCATCACCACACTCTGGGCAAAAGAGATAAGCGTGCGCTTGTTATTAAAAAAAGGGGGCGCTGCAACAGCAGGGGCCACAGGAGGAGCCATAGTAAGAGCCAGCAATGGCATAAAAATGATCCATGAGAGTATCTTCATTACATATCCTTTTTTAATACATTAAAGAATCTCGTCATCAGAAGTTTGAGGGCTTTCATTATTTAAATATTCCGAATTCTCAACATAGTCAATCATTCTATCAACTATCCCAAAAATCGAGCGGGCAGGCTTTTTAATCATGGGGATGCAAATGATCGCCGGTAGCGCTGTTTCATCATTTTCTTGAATTGCGGCAAAAAATGCAGCACGGTTTTGCCGAACGCCTTCTATATCGCGCGTTTGATCTTTTCGTGTTACGCGATCCAAATCTCTATTATCCCAGAAAATAAAAAAGCGCGATGCGGCTATTTCGCAAAGCATGGGAAGATCACTTTTTGCTCGATTAAGCATTTTTAAAGAAGTAACAGAGTCTAATGCTTGTTTTTGCACCGAATCCCGTGATGAGGGCATATATCTTTCCACAGCGCTTTCAAGGACTTTCAGAGGGATGGGATTAACAGCCAATTTTTGTAACCGCATGCGATTTTGCGCAAGACGTTGATTGGTTAATACTTTCGCATAAGCCGTTCTTTGTTTATCAGCAAGATTTTTGAGGCCTTCTTCATCGCTTTCGATGCTTTTTGATAACCCGAGTGCTGCCATATATCTAATAGCATAATCGACATCTTTTACTGATGCGGTGTATGCCTGCGGTGTGTCTTGGAAATCGGGAAATTGCAGCCAGATGCCAAAAGGGCTTTTGTGGGTGCAGAGAGTTCCTGTCACCGCGCTCTCAGCAAATGAAATAAGTTTTTTTTGATCATCATCAAAAGGAAATGGAGAAAAAGTTGGTGTGGCAACTGCAGCCGGCGCCGGGGGATCCATGGCGATGAGAAAAGAAGGAAGAAGCAGAATGAGCAACAGATTTTTCATAGAAATTACCTTCGATAGTTTAGTGATTATAAATTTATAGTATACTTAGGGCAATTATACACCAAAATTGTATTTTGAATGCAACAGGTAAATCATAGATATTCCTAGAAACATTAAGCACCGAGGTAACTAAAAATGAAACAACTTATTTTTTTCACACTATGCTGGAGTATGTGCCATGGCATGGAGCAGCCATTGGTGCATTCTCAAGAACCAAGTGAATTTCTAAAACTCGTATATAAAGTGAAATATGAGGATGTATTTCGTTTAGTTCTCAATGGTTACCAGCTTTCGGATCAGGAAGTTGATCAGATGATGAGCATGAATCCTGAAAAGACAAGAATAGAAAACAGATATTTTTTCTATTGGTGTGGGACATATTTGCTCACTAATGCTCGTTTACAGCGCCATGCCGTGCAAAAACCGGCAGATGCTACTCAGCAGCCATGGGCGCAAAGGCTCAAAAGTTTAAGCATGCAAGAAGCAAATAAAGAGTTGAAGCAGATGGTGCGTTCTTTGCGAAAAGAAAAAAAGCCTAATTATGAAGAAGCAGTAAATACTCATATTAGAGAGTTAGCGCAAGAAAAAGAAACCATTCGCCGGCAATGGGTGGCCTATTTGCAAGAGCATAGGCTGATAGAGCCCATGCTAGCGACCATAAAAAGATGGCAAAAGCGAGAAATAGAAAACTGGAATCTTAGACATCAACAAATTCAAGTGATTAATTATAGAATTGCCTGTCTTGAAGACTCTCTTGTTCCGGCAGATCGCACTGATGTAATTGCTGAGACAATTGCAGATAGGTTCCGCCAAATCGATCTTAAGACAAAGATAAAGAAATTATTTTTTTAGACTTTCTTTTTTGCGACGTAATTTATGATAGCTGATGGCAAAATGGTGCGCATAATCGCGAATGGCGATTAGCAGTTGACCAACTTTACTATGAAGATCAAGTTTTTTGCCTTCCGGAAGATTGTCGCTATAAATGGTTTCTTCCCGTTTTGCCAAGCTGATAATCGTTGCGTTTGGTAATACTTTCTTGGCAGCACTCAATTGCCCCTTGCCTCCATCGATCATCACGATATCAGGAATCTCTTGCGCGTTGCGGTAGCGGCGCGAAATAATTTCTTGAAGCGCAGCATAATCATTTTGGGTTTCCAGTGTTTTGATTTTAAATCTTCTAAAATTATTCTTATCGGGAACACCATTGCTAAAGCGAACGCATGAGCCCACGATATAGCTGCTTTGAAAGTGAGAGATATCAAAACAATCGATAGTGAGTGGTCGCTGATGTAATGTCAAAAATTCTGCCAACTCATCCAGAGCGCTATCGCGGGGAGTGATGTGAGTAGGGGTGGTTGCCACAAAAATAGCATGCTCATACTTTTTTTCATTAAAACGTGTTTTGATTGTCTCAAAAATGGTGTCTAAATTGGTTAAATACCCGGCAAGACGGCGTGCATTCTCAAAGGCCATATTCTTATTATATTCTTTGATCTTTTCTTGGAGATTTTTGAGTGATTGCTTATGATTGTTGCGCAATACTTCCATGGCCAGGTTTATTCTAAAAAGATAATCGCCGGCATCAAACGTTTCCAGGCAACTGCCGGCACATTTTCCCAAATGATAATCCAAGCAGCCGTTGGCAATTTTTTTGTTGCAGAGGCTGAGTCTGAAAGTTTCCGTCAAATACTGGGCTACGCCACGGGCCTGCTTTTTGTGTAAAAATGGCCCAAAATAGGTCCCTTTTTTGCGTTTATTGCGGACCACCTGGATGGTGGGCATTGGATCATTCGTGCTAAAAAAGAGGTATAAAAAAGGCTGGCCTTCTTTGAGGAGTACATTATATTTTGGCTTATGCTGGGCCACCATTTGTGCCTCAAGAAGAAGCGCTTCGGTCTCATTTTTGGTAAGGATATAGTCGATTGAGGCATACTCTTCCAGAAGGGCTACCACCTTCCAATCATGCCCCTTTTGGAAGTAAGAATTCACCCGATAAGCCAGGGATTTAGCTTTTCCCACATAGATTACCACCCCGTCTTTATTCTTAAAATAGTAGACGCCGGCGGCTTTGGGAATAGTATTAGTGTGTTTTTTTAGGGGATTCATGGTATACCTCACATGATGCTTCTAGTCTCTCAAAAATTGCATATTTGTCAAAGTCAACCAGGTATGGCCGAGAGTAAACCGAAAAAATGCCCCCCCGTTTTTAAATGCTTGCTATCAGCAATAACGATGATAAGCTTAAAAGGTCTATATGTAAGCTATTATAACTGTGTTGTTTCAATGAGGAATTCTATGGATAAATCTTTTTCACGAAAAATTTTTTCATCCTTTATCATTGCCGGGTTGATCTGCCCCTCGCTTGCTGTAGGCAGCCAGACCGAAGGTAATAAGAATCCGATCTCTTTTCAGGAAATAGGGGATGCATACATCAATTCTTTTGGGATTGTTGAAGTAGATCAAAAAGAAGCTACTGCCGCTGTTGGCTCTGATAAAAAAGGCAAAGAGAAGCTTGATTTATCACTACCGGTACTTTCAGAGCATGAAAAGCGCCAATGTTTGTTTGGAATCCAAGCGCGCAATGAAAAAGAGCAAGCGGTAAATCCCTTAATCGCTGAAGCGCTGCGCATTACCTTAAAAGACCTTGATGTGTATTATGGGAGTGGACACGATCCTAAAAGAACTTTAATGAATGAGTTTGATTGCAGTACCATTTTTGGCAATGTGGAATTAGCATACTCGCTTGCCCATCCATTCTCCGATATTAAGACCCTGAAGAATCGTCAGGCATTAGTAAAGGAATTGGTTGAAAATGAAGAACTTTTTAATCAATTGTCTGCCATTCTTGATCGAGCAAAAAAGGTTGAATCGGGATTTTTTTCTTATTGGCAAGCGAATGATCCAATGAGCGAAAAGCTTTTTAATAATCTCTATTTTGCGTATGCAGGGTTAACGAATTTCAATAATAATGAGTATGCCTTAGAAGGGCTTACGCGCTTAGGCAATTTGGGTACTGCTTGGAAAATTGGTGGTGATTTTGTTCTTCTAACAGCGATCAATTATGTAGCGGCAAAAGCTGTTCTCAAATTTGCTAAGGTTGATCAAAATGGTAAGCCAATCGATGACTTTGGTGATCAAATAGAAATGGAAGATAGTCTAAAGGATGCTATTGTTCGCACGGCAAAATGGGTTGCATCTTGTGTAGATCCTCGGGCGTATATTAAAGAATTCAAAGACATTGATGCCAAACTTCCGAAAATGGCTGAAATGTATGAAAAAAGTGGCATTCATGTAGATGATGAAATGCTGGCGAAAACAAAGAAAACAGCGTATATAACGACTGCGGTTAAAGATCTTGTTTTTGGAGCTATTATTGCTTACAAAATACATCTTATAAAAGGGTTCATTTCTGAAGCTACGCAAACTAAAAATGCGATTAATTATTTGCAGACTCGTTTGATCGATGTTGCAACGATTGTAGATGTATGCAAGCAATTAAAAGATGTAGCGACTGCAAACGGCCCAATGGCAAACGGCCTTTTACACTTTACAGATCTTGAAAAGCTTTTTGATGGTTCGCAAAAAACTAACTTTGCAAAATTAATTGAATTGCTCCAAGCAAATACATTTAAAAATAATGCATCATTCTTTTCTCTTTCTGGTCGCGTGCTCGCTGCCAATCGTTTGATGACCAATGAAAAAGAACAATTTGCGCCGGCTCTTGCTGCATTAGGCGAAATTGATGCATGTCTTTCTGTTGCAAAACTTTATAAAAAGATGCGCAATGAACGAGTTGGTTATTGCTTTGTTAATTTTACAGAAACTGCAAAACCAGTGTTGGATATTCAAGGCTTCTGGAATCCATTTGTTGATTACAAAACGGTAGTCACCAACTCATTGGCACTTGGGCAAGGAGCTGATGCTGCTAAGGTGGTTTTGACCGGTTCAAATACTGGCGGCAAATCAACCATTCTCAAGGCGATTATGCTGAGCTTGCTCCTGGGGCATACCTTTGGTATTGCGCCGGCAGATGTCATGACAATTTCTCCATTCGCATTTATCGGCAGCTATCTTCGTGTGAATGATGATACGGCTTTAGGTGAATCTAAATTCAAAGCAGAAGTAATGCGCGCAAAAATGTTGTGCGAAACCATGAAGGCATTGCAAAAAGATCAGTTTGGTTTCATTGTAATTGATGAACTATTTACCGGAACCGGATCAGAAAAAGCAGCAAATGCGGCTTCTAAAGTTGCCCAAATGCTTGCACAGCTTGAAAACAACCTCTATATTCTTGCGACGCACTTTCCTCTTCTCACCGAACTGGAAAAAGATAATGCAGGGCTCATCAAGAATATGAAGGTGGATGTTTACAAAGACGATGCAGGCAATCTAATTCGTCCTTTCAAATTAGAGCCTGGTGTGAGCACCAGCAATATTGCCAATGATATTTTGAATGAGCAGATAAACGACATCAATTTTGATATCTAAATTTAAACATTTTTAAGTTTTACCACGGGGAACTCTAGAAAGAGTTCCCTTTAACCTTTATATTAGTACTCAGTTTCAACTTATGCATATCAGAATTTTTAAAACTTATTGGTGAGTGCAATGCTCTATAGTTTTCGTTTTGGCGTAATGGCTTTTACTTTGGTGGTAATTGGATGGACCGGATACAAACTGCATCGGTATTTTTTTGATGATACCATGCCTCAGGTTTCTATGATTGGGATCGATGAAAATGGCTATTACGCGGGAGATATTTCCTGCAAAGTTGCCAGCAATAAAAAAGGGGATCTTTCCGTTTGGCTGGATGGTCGGCCGCTCATCAGCAATTATCGCTTGAGTTTGCGCGAGCATGAGCACCCGTTTATTATCCCTTCCAAAACGATTACTAATGGTAAGCATTCGATTAAAATTGAATTAGTTGACGCGTCCTTTGCTAAGCATAAAGCAGAATTAGAGCGACCATTCTTTGTGGATAATACACCGCTGCAAGCAACCTTTATTCGTTCTGAATCAGATTATAAAGTGTTCCAGGGCCGCACCATGCATCTGCAATTCCAAGCAAATAAAGAGGTGAAGGGAGCGAAAGTAAAGGTGCTTTCATCTGAATATGATTGTTTTGCTGAATCTAAAAATTCCAGCATTTATGAATGCTTTGTTCCTATCTCATGTGAAGAAGCGCCCAATGAATATCTGCTGAATGTGGATATTCTGGATAAAGTGGGTAACACAGTAAATTTGGAAAGCAAATTCCAGGTGGTGCTTTTCCCGTTTAAAAAACAGACGTTGCAAATAGGCGCAGAAAAAGTTGCCGAAGAAAAAGCGCTCGGTATGGATACGGCAAAATTGGAAGCAGTAGTGGGAAATTTAATAACACAATCTCCGCATGAAAAAATGTGGCGCGGACCATTTGTGGTGCCGCTTGATGCGCCGCGTGTCACCTGCGAATTTGGCACGATCCGCACCACGCAAGAAAAAGGAAGATACGCGCATAAAGGCCTTGACCTGGCCAATATGCCGCGCGCAGTAGTCTGGGCACCGCAAGATGGGGTGGTGGTGCATAAAGAACGCTACGGCTTTACGGGTAACACCGTGATTATTGATCATGGGTGGGGATTATTATCACTCTTTTTCCATCTTGATAACTTTGCCGATATTCAGGTCGGGCAAAAGGTGGCCAAAGGGAATCCGATCGGTACTTTAGGCAAAACCGGCTATGCTACCGGCTATCACTTGCATTGGGAGATGCGTATTAATAATATTCAAGTAGACCCAATGCAGTGGACGAAAATGAATTTTTAATCCGCCTGCGCCAAGGCTCCGGCGGACAAGTGGCAATTGTAGGTGCCTGCCCGCCATAGCTCGAAGAGCGACGGCTGGGTATCGAAGGACAACAATTAGAGGAGTTTAGTATGGAAAGCAAACGTTTCTATTTTCACCTGTTAAAAATACCGGTGCATCTTTTATATGGATGCACCTTTTTTTGTTTAATCACGATTATGATTCTCTGGCGATATGGATGGTATGCGCCATTGGTTGGCCGTAATAGTGCCACAGAGTCTGCAATTGCCACGGTCTATAAAGAGGCTCATGCGCAGCGGCATGTTGCATTAATGGCACGCCAATTAACGCAGCGAGCAACTGATCTTAAAGCTGATTTTTCTGCGCCACAAAATAAAAAAGATGCGCCGCTGTGCGCGCTGGTAACGCTTGCGCAAAAAAATGGATTGCACGTGAGTAGCGCAAAATTATGCAAACAAAAAAATAAATCATGGTGCACGGTGCAGGAAGTATACACTGAATGCAAAGGGAATTTGGATCAGATTATTTCTTTTTTTGAACAGAGCGCTTCCATCAAACCATTGCTGCGTTGCAAAAGCTGCGAGATTGCCCGTGCGGATAAAGAGATGCTGAGTGTGCGAACTTTTTTTCACGCGTACATTTTATAAATAAAAAGACCCTTCAACTAGGAACAGCTGAAGGGTTAGGGGGGTGAACAATACGAAGAAGTACTGTTCATTAGGGACATTGTAAAAAATTACTTTTTAATATGCTTGGGATGATCCTAACAACCGTGAAAAAAGTTGTCAAGGTTTAGTGGGGGAATAATTTTTTTGCAGCAGATGAGCCGGCAAGTGCCAATCGATATGCTTGTTCATATAATAAGATGTGCAACAATGTTGATGGATCGCACGATTGAGCCAAATGTGCCATCGCTGCAGCCGTGTGCGCGTAGAGCGCATCGCTCACGCCACCACTCACCATATTTTTAATAGATGCAAAGATGCCATTTTGAGATTGTGGGCGAGTGTTGGTCTTGCTCGGAAGTAATTGTTGAGCATAGGTAAGCGCGGTGTGCAAACCGAGTGCTTGTGTTGCTGCTAAAAATGCGTGGCCATAGACTGAATTGGTAGTAAGCATTGATGCTCCTGCCAGGGTTGTCAGCAATGCTAATTGCGATGCTTTGCCCCAAGTGGTCTGCATGAATCCTTGCGTTGCATTTCCCATTTCTTGGCCGGCTGCATAGCCCAATCCGCCGGTGACGGCAGCAACATAGGGAGCAGCTGGATTATAATGGCTCAGCAATAGATAGCCAGTGCCGGTGGTTAATGCCCAGAATGATATATTTCCCGAAACATTTCCCACAACAATTGAAACGATTACCGGAATACCTTTGGTGGTAAAAATCGGCATCCCCGAGGCTATTTTTGCCGTGTCGGGCAAGGTAACGGTAAACTGGCCTGCCTGGTTAATATGATCAATCACAGTGCCCGGATTAAACCCAGGGACCGCCATTGCCGGCGCCAGAAGCGAATAGGTAAGGAAAAAGATACCGAATGTTTTCTTGAACATATAACCTCCACAAAAGCAGTATGCTTTACCTAACTATAGCATAAAAGGCACCTCTTGTAAAATTTTCTATTTGTAATATTTACCCTGTAAAAGCCCTTTTCTTGCCCATTTTGCCTGGCTGTACTCCCGTGATTCTTTGGCCCAGAGAAAGGAGTATTTCCCTGGCTTTCTCGGGAATGTGATGCAGTTTATGGGTAAGAAGATGGGCAATAGCAACAGTGGGGGCCAGATCGGCCGCTTTTTTACCCGATGCATCGGCAGTATTTAAGGAGGCGCCCTCATAAAGCAGGTAGGCTATAAGATCGATATTTTGATTGATAATTGCCAGAAAAAGGGGGGTTCCCCAGCAGGTTTGGGCGTTTACTTTGGCGCCCAGGTAAACCATTAAAACCGTGGCCGGAATAGTCTTGCGATCACACGCATTAAAGAAGGCCGTCTCCTGGGCGGGGCCCTTTATTTCCAGATTAAAAGGGTACCCTCTAAGATGTGGCAAAAGATCCTGAATTTGCTCATCGGTTGCTTTATCGAGTAACCGCATTAGAGGAGTGTGCAAATAGGCATCCTGCGATTCAAGATACGTCACCAATTCATGTGGCTTGGTAAGCAGTGATTTTATCCGTGCGTATTCACTATCCATAGAGTTAATTGTGGCGTATAGAAAGAGGCCATATAGTAAAAGCTGCTTCATGCATTCTCCTAAAAAATTTATTCTATCTTTCGCATCTCCAGGAGGGTGAGATACTCTTTAAAGAAGAGGAGGCTGTATACTTGCTGCAAGTGAAAAAGAAAATATAGCTAGAAAAAAGTATTTATAAGATTTTTTCACAATTAACTCTCAACGGCTCCAAAATTTCCCTTACTCTCTCAGGTAAGGCTACCAATTTAGGATGCTCAAGCATAGCAACTACTTCCGGTTGCCTTGCAAGATCGCGTGGTGTTTGCCCGCGACTATTTTTTAAGGTTGGGTTAGCACCCATATAAAGAAGATATGCGATCAAATCTGCATTGGTTCTTTCAGCGCCGCAACGGACGGGCGTGTCAGGCTCCTCATTATTGAACACTGCTTCATGAAGCGGCGTAACATAATTATCATCACACGCATTAATATCAGCGCCACGCTGTAACAGATAAAAGACGGTGAGTAGATGATATTTAAATGGTACACAGTGGCGGCGTTGCGCACACCAGTGGAGTACTGTTTTGTGGGAATCGGTGATATATGCATTCACATCGGCTCCATGATCACACAACAATTTAATGAAGTGTGATCCTTCTTTTGTGTGGCTGTACGGAGCCATATACCCAAGGGGTACACCATTTAAGCAGTAGGAGCTTGGGTTGGCATTATGTTCTAGCAGCCAACGCATTTGCGGGATATAAGATTCCCATATATAACTTCTTCCCGAGATTCTGGTAAGAAATATCCCCAATGGGCTGCGCAATCCCCATGATCCATCTCCTTCCTGAGGCAGATTCACACTCGCGCCATAATCCACCAAAAGCTGTGCAAGGGCCCATTCCTTGTGTTCCAAAGCTTTCACCAAAGCTGAATGCTTTTTTTTATCAAGTTTGTTAACATCAGCATTCCATTGAGTGATAAGCGATTGGGCGCATTGTTTTGCGCCTGCTGCGATGGCAAATGTCAAGATCGTGTAATCGCCCAGCCATTGATTGGGGCTGAGATGAACGGAAGGTTGGCCACGGAATTCACCAACTCTGTCTTGCTGGATAATATCCCAGAGCTTACCCTTTTGGCTGCGACTATTTGAAATAGAATATGGTTTACTCAGATAGCGAATTCCATCTTCCATGCCGGTCGCAAAGTAATAATAGATCGATGTATATAATAGTATTGTTTTATGCATAGCTGTTTTTTTTAATGAGCATCTCTAATAAAATTTATGAGTTATTCGATTTTTGACATTGATTTTTCCACCTCTTCATCAGATTCTTTAAGTTCTGTTGCAAGCCACTGAACGCCATCATGCATCTCTTCTCGTCTAAGATCCCGCAATGCTTGCGCGGTATCGGCATGATGCCTTATAGAGATTCTAGCGGCAGTGAGATATTTGGCCCCGTCATATGGTAGTAATAAAATTCTACACGCCTGATAGTGCGCCAATGCCATGGTTAAAAATCCCGTGTTTTGCTCTTCCAGACTCAGAGGATCCGAATTTCCATATGCATCTGTTTGCATCAGTTCATTTAAAGTGGTCGCTGATAATGAATCATAGTGAAATAGCCTATTTACCCGTTGGCGTAGTCTATTTGCCATATCGCTGTTAATTTCTCTGATATACGCGCTGCTTAAGAGACAAAGAGCCGCTCCATTTATAAAAAGTGAGGTGTAGGGGAAATAATAGGCTGTGATAGGAGTTTCGATGGCAATTATTTTAAATATTCCGCAGTAGTAATCTCGCGGGCCATCCGCATGTACAGGAGGCATCCTAGCTTCTGTGATAAAATTTTTTATCGCTGTCTTTATTTTAGAAAGCATCGCGTGTGATGGTGATGCCATCACTAAAAAAATAAAAAAAAGAGCTCTGCGCATTAATGAGTTCCTTGGAGGAAATTGCTAATAAGCGGATATGCACTGGGATTTCGCGCCAATTCTGCCGATGATGCGCTTTGAATAATTTTACCATCCTTCATTAAATAAATGGAACACTGTAGGCGCTCAAGCAAAGTAGTATCATGCGTTGCAACAAGTACGATATATCCTTCTTTTGCTAACTCCTGAATAATATTTGCAACATATGCGGTGAGCATTGGATCAAGTGCAGAGGTTGGTTCATCAAGGCAAATAACTTGTGGCTTGAGAGCTAATGTTCTTGCGAGCGCTAATCGCTGTTTTTGTCCTCCGGATAAATCTGCAGGATATGCGGTTGCTTTATCAGAAAGTCCATAATGATCTAATAATTGTTTGGCAATTGCATCTGCTTCTTTTTTGCTTTTACCGAGTGCTTTTTCAAGTGCGAGCGTAATATTTTCTTTTACGGTTAAATGATCAAAGAGATTGAAATTTTGGAATACAAATCCAACCGTGTGCGTTTGATTAACGGTATTTAAATCGAGCGGTTTGCCATTTAAAAAAAATGATCCGGAATCAGAAGTTTCAAGATGATTAAGAATTCGCAATAAGGTTGATTTGCCGACGCCTGACGCACCCAACAATACTGCAATCTCTCCTTTTGCGACCTGCAAAAAAACATGATCAAGGATTGTTTTGGCGCCAAATTTTTTGCTGACGTTTTTAATGTCTAACATGTCGGTTCATCCTTTTTTCAATCCAGTTAATGAATAGCGAAAGTGTCGTTGTAATAATTAAATAAATACATGCAACGGCGAAAAAGACGGTGATGGAATCAAATGTTCTTCCGCGGATAAAAATGCCTTCTTTAGTGAGTTCTACAACGCCAATTGTGGAAGCAAGTGCTGAGTCTTTAACAAGCGTAATAAACTCATTGCCGAGTGCGGGGATTACCACGCGAAAAGCTTGAGGCAAAACAATATATCTGGTGATTTGCATAGTGCTTAGACCCAGGACATGTCCGGCTTCTATTTGCCCTTTGCCGATCGAACGAATACCTGCTTTAATAATTTGGCTGACATATGCGGCGCTATTTAATCCGATTGCAATAACGGCGACCCAAAATGCATCCAGTGATATGCCAAACTGAGGTAAGATATAAAAAGCGGCAAGAATTTGAATGAGCATGGGAATACCGCGAATTATGGTCACATAAATGGTGGAAAACCATCGCAGAATTTTTGATTTGCTTGTTTGAGCTAACCCAAGCAGTGTTCCAAATAATATTCCAATGAAGGCACCGAGTGCTGCAATTTGTATACTTACCATTGCTCCATGCAAAAGAAGGGGCAATGATTCTTGAATGAGTTTAAAATCGATCATATTTTTCCAAATTAATTGGTAAAGTATTACAGTATAAGCCTAGTTAAAATCTGTCTTTTTTAGAAGCTTATACAATAAATCTTACTGTATCATAGGAAAGAGTCATGCCAAAAACATTTTATGTGGGCATTAAGTGCATTATTATAGATAATGATAAAGCGTTACTATTAAAGTGTAAAAATAGGGTTGACGGATCTGCTTACTGGGATTTGCCCGGCGGTCGCATGGAGGGTGGTGAATCGATCACTGATACTCTTATGCGAGAGCTCAAAGAAGAAATTCCGACAATAGAAAATATTATCATTCATGATCTGCTGGATGCTCATCGGCATCCGCACACTCTTCCTGATGGTCAAGAGCTTGTGCTTTTAATGTATAAAGTAAGTGCCCATTTTCCCAGAATAGCGTTAAGCGATGAGCATTGTGGATATAAATGGGTACGCAAAGATGAAATTATATCCGCTGCTCAAGAAGCCCAATTGAACCCCGAATACAGGAATATCCTCGATAAGATGTTATAAAAGAATTTCACTTATTCTTTTATAAAAGTCTTATGTATTTTTTATTTTGTTTTGTAAATTTCCAGCCATAATTCGCAAGACTATAAAAGGGAGGATGGCGGAAACAAAAAGACCGTAGCTATTTGTTATAAGTGCCCACACAAATGCGATAACCACAGCACCGATTAAAAATAAAGAATTGGATCTAATTATTTCTTTATTTGCATGTGAGATGCCAATAAATCCTGCTCGAGTTGCAAAGCTGGCTAGAATGCCTACTAAAAGTACACAGCCAATAAAGAATGCCCCTTTATAATTCCCTAAAAAATATAAGCAAGGAGTTATGTTAAAGAAAAATAATGCAGACGCTATTATCAAAAAAAGATTGGCACCAAGCATAAATCTATCCAGAATAAGACCTGCGTTTAATTGGATTGCGATTGCAACTAGAGCAAGAATCGCTCCGGCATAAAAGGGTTCTGTTCAAGCTGGACTACAGCCAACTAATCCTTTTATTCGGGCATAAAACATGAAAACAAAAATGGGCAAAAAAGAAACAGCTGAAATCAAGAATGAGATATAATTATTTTTTTGATCTTTATATGACATATTGTACTCTTAACTATAGTATTTTTCATTGTATTAAAATGATTCTAGCAGATGGTAACAATTTTTAAAGGCGTATTGGAAATATGAATAGTAATTTTACGCAAAAAGTTCTGGAAATCGTTGCTAAAATTCCCAAAGGCAAGACCATGACCTATGCCCAAGTTGCAGGTTTAGCAGGCAATCCAAGGGCTGCTCGCGCTGTTGGCATGATAATGAGCAAAAATTATGATCCTGCAGTTCCCTGCCATCGCGTGATCCGTTCCGATGGTGGGCTTGGTGGATACAACCGTGGGATTGAAAAGAAAGCCGAAATCTTGGCGCAAGAAAAAAATTTTACATTAAAATACTGAGGCTACTTATGAACGCAAGACACTTATTTTTACTCATTTCACCTTTTCTAATCACTTTTTCTAATCATGGAATGCAATCCGATAATCCGGTAGTTCGAGAAATTTTGAGAGATAGTGACACTAAAATTGCGAAGCTAAGAAAATTACCTAAAGCAACTCCCTATAAAGCAGTAGTTAGAAAATGCTGTAATGGAATCACGTATAGAGTTCGCGTGAAAAAGGAGGCAGATAGCTTAAAAGTTAAAGCCTCTATCAAATGCGATAACCCGGATATTGTGGCTCAAGTTGAAGCAATAATCGCCTCACGTAATAACACGCGCGTTTTTGAATTACCCTAACCCCCATTTTTTTCTTAAGGTTTTCCTGAGGGCTATCAGCACCAATCTCATCGAGCATTTTTTGGGATTAAAGTGGTAAAAAGATCTTGCTATTTGCAATTTTTATGGTAATCTATGGGTATGAAGATAAAAAATAATTACCGCACTTTCTCCTTTTTCTTTTTTTACTTTACCTTCCCGGGGGAACTTGCGCTTTGAATAATTTTTTTAATTAAGAATAAAGCTATCCCCCGAATAAAACCGGGGGATTTTTTTTGCCCAATTTTTAAGGAGTTACCTATGAGTTTTAAATTAGTGTTGAGATAAAAATAGTGTAAATGAATAAAATAAAGGTTTAATTATGAAACGAATAATAGTATGGCCCTTGTTGCTATTAATAGGTGCTTCATGGCACATACAAGGCATGGAACAATCAAACTCGTATGACGATTTGCTAACCGCAAAAGCAGTCATTGAAAATCACCATCTCTATAAAGATCATCTGCAAATGTGGGGGAATCAAGATGCTCATAATGCTTTGCAAAGTAAGCTCGCATTAGTAAAACAGTGCTTTATAAATAAAGGTCTTCTGGCAAAAGATGAACCCATTTTTCTCAAATATTTCAGTCCGGAAGCAATGGAGTGTTTAAAAAAAAATAATTGGGCTTCGTGGAACAATTCCATTATTTACGGCAGAAAAATAATTCATATTGATCCGCGAATAGGCGAGTTATCTGATGGTGAACAAGAATCGCTTTTGGGTCATGAGTTGGCCCACGCAGCAATAAATAGAAATTCTCTCATCAATCCCCATTGTTGGATGGATAAACTGCATACAGGCTTGCTGTTAGGCGGTTTTGCGGGAACGAATATGAGTGCCTGCGCATATCTGCTTGCTGAGAAACTTAAAAGTTCATCTATGAGTAAAAGAGCCAGCAAGGCTTTTAAGGTGACTGGTTTAGCTATGATTTCCTGGGTTCCAATAACCTTATTATCAATAAGATTGGGTTGGATGGATGATAATCCTCAATCATCATGTGGCGTCAGCTATTCATGGTTGAATAAAACAGAAGAAGCTCTGTGCGATATTATTGCTGCAAGAGTTATTCCAAACGGTGGCGAAAAAGGAGCGCTTCTCTACCGTAACAAACTTGAACACAATGGAAATCGTAATGGTACCAATGGAGATCATCCTTATACTCAAACGCGCATTGGTTATCATGATGTATTGGCTAAGATTGAGCAATGTTGAATAAACATTAAAAGTGCCACGGTAACTAAGTAAAACATTAGTCAACGCGAATTCGATTTGAGGTTTAATTTCTTATCCGTTCGTGGTGAGTAAAATTGCGTAAGCAATTTGTATCGAACCATAAAAAAATAAATTGAAAAATACATTAATTTTAACGGCCTTATGGATTCGATATACTCGCTACGCTCGTTACTCACCACGAACGGCCTTAATATAGTTCTTTCTGGTAGAGCATCTTTTCTTAAAATTTTTGAGTCGAACACGTTAATTATCGTGGCAGCAAAAAGAAAGCAGTATTGGCTGCTGGAAAATATAGTTAAAAGCTGGCCTCCTGGCTATTGACAATGGTATTATTATGTGGTACCATTTTTCTTATAATAATGTTAAAGCAAAAGGTTTGTAATGAATAAAAAGCAGCGCAAAACCTTGGAATTAATTTTTAAAGATCCTGTTCCCTCTGATATTAGATGGACAGACATAGAAACTCTCTTTAAAGGGTTTGGCGGAATTATTGAAGAGCGTGAAGGATCACGAGTTTGTGTAAAACTACTTGGTGTAAAATTAGTTTTTCACCGACCTCACCCTCAAAAGATAACTGATAAAGCTGCGGTGAAATCGGTGAGAAAATTTTTAAAAGATGCAGGGATAAATTATGATGAGATATAAAGGTTATATCGGGCAAGTGGAATATGATTCCGATGCAAAAATATTTCATGGTGAAGTAGTAGGACTTAAAGATACTATTACATTCCGTGGAACAACGGTTAAAGAACTAGAAAAAGAGTTTAGAAAATCAATTGATGTATACCTTGAATGGTGCAAAGAGCTCAATGAAAAGCCTGAAAAAACTTTTTCTGGAAAATTGCATCTGAGGATGGATCCTGAATCTTCATGCGCAACTAGCGATCGAAGCTGCAAAACGTGGAGTTAGCTTAAATGATCTTATTAATGAAAAGCTTCAAAAATAAGAAATTAACGTGAACTCAATCTAAAAAATAGTGGATAAAAATTGATAAAGGCCGCTCGTGGTGAGTGATTTCGAGCCCTCTGGCGAGAAATAGTATCGAACCATGCGGCCTAAAAATTATGAGGAAAAAGAAGCTCTTATTGAAAAGAATGATTGTAATTCTTTAAAAAAATTATAAAAAAGAGATTTTAATTGATGTGATAGTTATTAAACCCGCATGGTTCGATACGCTCGCTAATGCTCGCACTCACCACGAGCGGGTTTTTAAATTTTCGGATAAGCGCCAAGAAATTACTTTAAGCCCCATTTTTTCTTAAGTTTTTCCAGAGTGCCATCAGCAGCCATATCATCGAGCGCTTTTTGGATAGGCTCTAAAAGCTCAGGATATTTTTTAGAAATTGCCAACGCATATTCATCAGTTGTGGCTGGAATTGGTGAAATGGAAAATTTATCAGCGCCATAATGTTCTAGGAATGGTTTTATCGTATTTTGTGCTGCGACAAGAGCATCAACGCGTCCACTTTCAAGAGTCATGAATGATTCAATTGCGGTTGCAAATTTAATCAGCTCAGGGCCTTTGATTTTAGACATATAGTAATCAGCGGTAAATCCTTCATTGACGGCTACTTTTTTGCTTTTTAATTGATCAATTGTCTTGAGTGGTGCATCTGCTCTGCTCACAATTATTAGTTGATCGCCGGTTAAATAAGGCTTGGTAAATAAGATTCGTTCTGCCCGTTCGGGAGTTGGCGTTATGCCTGCGGCAATGATTTGAATGGTTCCCAATTGCAATGCAGGAACTAATCCATCAAATGGCATATCGTGCAATTGCACGGTTTTATTAAGACGTTTTGCAATCTCTTCAATGAGATCAATATCAAATCCGGTGATTGTTTTGCCTTGGACAAAACTAAATGGTGCGTATTCAGCATTAGTGCCGACAATTAACACATTTTCAGGTTGACGAGTTTGGCCGGGTGCTTTATGCGCCATTCGCCACACTAAAATAAAACTTACTAATAATGAAATTACAAGAAATGGTACTGTTTTATTCATGGTCTGCTCTGCTTGCATTTAGGATTATGGTTAGTTGGTAGCAAGTTTATCTGCTCTGGTACGCGTGTCAAGCATAGTAAAACCCGCATTAAATCCATGGGTGATCATTCTACTTCGCAATAAAAACCGAGGTTTTTTTTGCTTCGAAGAATTTCGCGCAATACGCCGGATTAAAAAACCGGCGAGCGCTTCATTGTAAAGAGCTGTTGGGTAGCGTATAATTTTTTTAGTGTGATAATTTTAATTTTGCAAAGGGATCTTTTTCATGAATTTTAAACAATTGTTTCTTGTGATTGTGATAGTGAGCTTCAATCTATGTGCCATGCAGAGGCCCAAAATTGCCAGAAAAGAGGTAGCGGTTATAACTACAAACCAGTCACTTCAGTTAGTATCCGCGTGGTATAGTACGCGAGCTGGTATAGCTGCTCCCGCGCCTATTCCTCCTTTTGGTTTGAGATACAACTTGATGGCGGTGCCGGTCGATGCATCAGAAGTAGTGGGCGGCATACATAGCTCCAATTTTGTTTACAAGATTCAATCGATGGAAGAGCTTCTGCAATTAATGTTTGTTACGCCAAAAGAATGCAGTTTTGGATGGGCAACAGAAGGCCACTTTTTACTAGATATTCCTGTTGCAGCGCTGGAAGATAGAATTACCTTTATCATCGACGAAGACGGTGGCATTGCTTGTGAAGATTATAAGCCGGATGATGGAAGACCCAATGCGCCATTGGCAGTTTACAAAAAACTGGTTGGCCACCGTATCTATGCACGGCCCGCCTGCATTTTGGGATTACGAGCAGGTTCTTCCGAAGATGAAACAAAAAAAGCATATAAGAATAAAATGCGGGAATGGCATCCGGATAGAAACAAGTCTCCCATATCGCAAGATGCTTTTGCCCTTATCACCTGGGCTGCAGAAACATTGGGCGCAAAAGAAAAAATAGATCTTTAGGCGTTTATTCAAGGCCAATCATTGCGAGCCATTGTGGATGAAAACAATAATGTTACCATTCAGGTAACGTCTGTAGGAAATTAAAAAGCATCTATCCCATAAAATTCTTCGAAATTCTTGTAGGTGATCCGGTAATTGTGGTTTGCTACCTACATGAAGAGTACGATCTCACAAGCCCGATTTTTGATTATCGCTCTGGGTATGCTGGCTACACTTGCATACCCATCTAGGCCCAAGGGTGCCGGGGCTCCTTTATTCCAAGTTTCGGCCGCTGATCTATTGCAAATAAAAGAAATATACGATAGATTATTATTACATTTAGAGCATTTAAACCTGGAAAAGTTTATGATCATAGATCGGCCGCTTTGGCAAAAAATGATAGAAGAAGCATGGCAAGAGAAGAATGTTATCTGGCTTATGGGGGTCCGCCGCATAGGAAAAACGAGCTTATGTAATAGCCTTGGCGACATAGAGTACTTTGACTGTGAACTTCCCCGAGTGCGCCAGCTTTTTGAGGATGTAGAGGGCTTTTTAAAAGGCCAAAAAGGCAAGAGGATTGCCTTAGATGAGATTCATCGTCTTGATAATCCATCCGAGCTGTTAAAGCTGGCTGCCGACTATTATCCTACCGTAAAAATTATCGCAACTGGCTCATCCACATTAGGTGCAACTGCAAAATTTAAGGATACTTTGACCGGTCGTAAGCGATCAATTTGGCTCACGCCGATGCTTTTGCAGGAGATGGAACTTTTTGGTAATGAAAATATTCGTCATCGTTTTTTATTTGGGGGAATGCCTTCATTTTTTGAAAAAAAACAGTTGCCGGAAAAAGATTTTCATGAATGGATCGATGCCTACTGGGCCAAAGATATTGAAGAGGTTTTTAGTATTGGAAAACGGGAGTCGTTCCAAAAGTTTGCTGAATTATTGTTAGCAAATAGTAGCGGAATGTTTGAGGCAACCAAATATGCGACGGCCTGCGAGGTAGCTAGGCCAACTATCGCTAACTATTTAGATGTTCTTGAAGCCACTTTTGTAGTGCATGTGATAAGGCCTTATTCCACTCATCGGCCTACTGAAATTGTGTTGGCTCCCAAAGTTTATGGATTTGATACCGGATTTGTGTGTTATGCGCAGGGGAAAAATAGTTTGCGCGCAGAAGATACCGGGCTTTTGTGGGAGCACTGTGTTTTGAATGAGATGCATGGTCAATTGCAAACACGCGCCATCAATTACTGGAGAGATAAGAGTGATCACGAAATTGATTTTGTATTACGCGCTAAGGATGAGGCTCGTGTTGCCATTGAATGCAAGTTTATCAGCTCGGCTGATGATCTGAAAATGGGCAAGATAGGAAAAAATTTTGAGGCGTTTCGAGCCTTGTATCCTGAAGGTGATAATTTTGTGGTTTCTAGTAATATCGATCACTCATTTACACGTCAATATCATGGTTTAACCATTCATTTTGTGAATACACAAGGGCTGATTAAAAAACTGATGGCATAAGCCATGTTTAGAATATCTCTTTTACAAACTGATCAATCTGCTCGGAGCTCACCTGGGTGCCCATAGCTCTATAAAATTCTTCATCATATTCTCGTGTTTGAATCACAATCGGCATGGTGAGTGCATGGCCCATGAGCAGCGCCTGTTTTTTGCTGTCCAATGATGCTAAAATTGAGCGCAAATTTTGTGCGCCGTTCACACCGGTGAGCACCGCCTGAATATCCTTTTCATCATTCAGTTGCGCCACAATTTTGGTGCCGATTTGCGAAATGATCTCTTGATCGATGCCCGATGGCCGTTGATCAACCACCAGCAGCGAGACATAATATTTGCGCATTTCACGCGCGATAGTGCCAAATATCGTTTGCCGTGCGGCGCTGGGATTTAAAAATTTATGCGCCTCTTCAATGGTGATCATCAGTTTTTTTGGCTCATCCTCTTTTTTTTGTGAGCCCAAGAATTTTTCTGTCTTGGCAACATATTCGCGGTGAATGCGGCGGGTGATAATATTGGCAATCAGCAGGTAGCAGAAGGTGCCGGTATAGTTGCCAAATTCCACGATTACGCTGGTGCCTCTATCCAAATATTCCATCATCTGATCAATCACATTCGTATCGCGGTAGGCGCCTGCTTTTGCATTTACAAAAAAAGGAAATCGCTCGATGCGTTTTAGTTTGCGAAACAGTGCAGCAATCGATTCAGGGTGCCCGCCCAGTTGCTGGGCAAACTCTTTGAGATTATCTCCTTGGGCCAGAAGCTCTGCAAGCCAATTTTCTTTGTATTTTGCCGCAATCAGATAGGCAGCTTCCAAGGCAGTTGCATGGAGCCCCAGCTCATCGCCCAGTGATAAGATATCTTCCACCTTCACTGCCTGCAATGGAATGGTAATCTCTACATCCGGCGTGGTGCCGCGACGGCGGGTGGATGCCGGATCGAGTGAGAAGAGCACCACTTTATGAGGGAAAAGCATTTTAAGACCTTTTACAAATGAGTTGGTATTGCCCTCTTTGCGCGATTGCAGGCCATATTCGCTGTGCATGTCAAAAATCAGATTCACCGCTTTATTGTGCTTGATGAGCCCGGCAAGCACGAGACGTGTAATAAATGTTTTGCCGGTGCCGGTTTTACCAAAGATTCCGTTGCTGCGTTCGGTGAGCCGTTCAAGATCAAGGCAGACGGGAGTTGCCATATCCAGTGGGGTGCCCACATTAAAATATTTTTTGCTCGCATCATCCTCGCTGCCAAAAATAAGCGCGACATCTTTATTATCCACCTCAAGCACGGTAGAAAAATGGGGAGGAATTGTTTTGACCGGCATGGGTCGCCCCTCAGCGCCCAGCATAAGCATCGGCTTAAGATTTGCCGTGGCATAGATGTCTCGTTGTTTTAAAAATGAGAGAAGCAACTGCTCCGATTCAGTGGGCGGAAACAGAAGAATATCCGGATGAGAAATGGCCAGGCTTAAATCAGTAATGAGCGAGAAATATTTGTGTTGGCTACCCACAATCGAGACAAATTTTCCTGTTTTGATGGTCTCAGGATTGGTCTGCGCGTCAATGCGCATCAGGAGCCCTTGCTCCAGCGAGCCAGACACGATATGGCCTATTTTTTTCTTCATGAGAACTGCTCAGTTTGACTCTTATTGGTAGAGAATGCTACACTCGCTTATACTGTAGTCAATTGTGAAATTAACAAAGGCTTAAAATAGCAGGATAACTCCCAAAATGAACAAAGAGGGAGTTATCCTTGAAAAACATAGTAGAACTATACTGCATAGTTGATGAAGTGGTCAAGCAAGTTGAGCAGAAAATGGGCAAAAAGTTTTGCCGAGGCAGAAAAAATAAGCTACGAAAAAAGTGAGTTGATTACCATGACAATAATTGGGCATTTTGATTCCATTGAGACAGACAAAAAGCTTTATGAATATGTAACTTCTTACTGGA
Source organism: uncultured bacterium (assembly GCA_963836585.1). Lineage (GTDB taxonomy): Bacteria > Babelota > Babeliae > Babelales > Vermiphilaceae > BTUB01. The sequence goes on along the minus strand of CAWIJV010000003.1, from coordinate 1,727 downwards.
CTGATTATTTCAAAAATGTGCCATGCTATGAGCAGTTTACTCGAGGAATTCGCTCAACTTCAGAGTACCTGGATCTCATGTTAGGAATTTTGTGTCAACTCAATCAGACTCCGGAAAAGGGGCTTTATATTGTTGATTCAACGTGCTTACCCGTGAGTGACTTTGATCCCAGCGATTGCCCAAAGTGGGCATCTGGGGCAAAAATGGGCAAAAATATTTTCGTTTATTATGGCTTCAAGCTGCACATCATCATTAATCGAAACATGGAAGTGGTTTCTTGCATGATAACTCCTGCCAATGTTCATGATGTAAAATTGCTTTCCATAGAGCCATTTATAGCGAATATCAAAGGCAAATTGATCGGGGATAAAGGCTATGTCTGCCTCAAAAATTGCGAGACAAATTAAGCGCACAAGATTTGGAATGTATCTTTAAACAGCGGGAAAATATGGACCCATATTTAAACAAATTTTATGAGGAGTATTTAAGTCAGCGACAGGTGATTGAAGGGGTTTTTAGCTATTTGAAAAATAGGCTAAAAGCGCTTCATAGCTTTGCAAGATCGGCTGAGAGCTTTTTAGTGCACGTAAAAGCCGCCTTGGCGGCTTACATGCTCAAAAATCTGAGCCAATTTACCGTAGGTTTAACAATTTAATTTCACAATTCGACTTATACTGTATCTAAAGGGTATAACAATGGAAAAAATAGTCTTGAAATTCCTGCTCAATATATTGTTAATAATATCGGTAAGAAAACTGGAGTAATTCTCAATATAAGTATCTTTGAAAAAATCATGGAACGGCTTGAAGAATCATATTTGGGAGAAGAAGCCGAAAAGATATTTGCCGAAAAAACTGAATACGTTGATCTTTCTAAAGTTCATAAGAAATTATTAAGCAAAAGTAGTATGAAGTATTATGGATTTGAATAATTTTTCCAAAAGGCTCTCAAACAACTTGAAAAAATCCCTAAAAAAGAACGCGTGGCAGTTGTAGAGAAAATAGATCTTTTACTTACGCAATCACATAATCTTGATATTAAGAAACTACAAGGCTACTACAATTTTTATCGCCTTAGAGTAGGTGATTATAGAGTTGTCTTTAGGCCAGAGATCGAAAGTAGCAATATTAAGATTGGTATGATTGCGCATCGTAAAGAAGTTTATGAAATGTTGGAAGCTTCAAATCTCATGGTGCATTAGTTTACTGCGACAGCAGTATTGTAATTTGTAAGCGAGTGATTTCCGCAATGCCGCGCTGCACCATCACAATCTCTTCTTTGCCATTTTTATGCGCGTAAATAAGCGGCTGCTTAGGGCAGAGCGCTAAAATCATAGGTGCATGTCCCGGTTGAATAATATAATTACCGGTGGGCGTGTCGAGCTCAACCCAGGCTGCTTCGATGATCTCTTTTTTTTCCGCTGTTACAATTATTAGTTGCATATTATGCGCCATTATTAAAATGCGCGCCTTTTCCCGCGCTTCTTCCAGAGTTCCACCATATAGAATGCTTGTTCGGGCAGATCATCATAGTCGCCGTTTATAATTTTTTCAAAATCATCAACCGCTTTATCTTTAGGCACATAACGGCCAGGCAATCCGCTGGCAAATTCTGCGGTAAAAAGTGGCTGCGTGAGGAATTTTTGAATGCGCTTGGCACGGTTAACAATTTTTTTGTCATCTTCTGAGAGTTCTTCCATGCCCAGGATAGCGATAATATCTTGCAAC